>NZ_JBHXNJ010000003.1:241479-245396 GCF_042719655.1 Nocardia sp. NPDC058518 | reverse complement strand
GCTCGGGTACGTGAGATCCGGCGTGGGCGGGCGCGGGGTGGGGGCCGCGCCCCCCCCCGCCTGCCACCCCCCGGGGGGCGGGGCGCTGTGCCCCCCCCCCCCCTTCGGATTATCGAGCGGTCTCGTGCACGGGTTCGTCCACACGAGTCGACCGTGCTGCCGCCGCCTCCAGTGCCGCGCGCATCACCGTCGATCCGTGTTCGACGAATTCCGCGATCGGTGCGGCGAGAGGTTCGGGCAGAACGTCGATGTGCCAGATGAAACGCGTCCTGACCTCGTCCTCCGGTAGGGCCTGCATCCACGCATGGTGATGGGACGGATGCAGACTTCCCCCGACCACGGTGTAGGCGACCCGCCTGCTCACGGGATCGAGGTCGACGAGCCGTTCGGCGACGATGGTGCCGTCGGCGAAGGTGACTGTGCGGGTGTCGGCATCGAGTCGGGTGTCGGTGACGAAGCCCGGAGCGAGGCGCTCGTGCACAGCGCCGAAGTCGCGCAAGACATCCCAGACCTGGTCCGGTGTGGCGTCGACGAGAAATTCTTTGTGAACAGATGCCATGGTGTTCTCCTGGTCAGGCTGCGGTGATACAGAACAGGTGGGTCCTCGGCGAGGACCATGAGTTCTGCGGGGCGGGTCGATGTCCGGTGTGAGTTGCTGCCCACTCAGCATTCAGGCCGGACCAGGCCCCGGTCTTGAAGATCTTTGCGGGGTCGACGTGTCGTAGCCCCGGCGTACGGTCGGCCCATGCTGTGCGCCGTTCCCCTTGCCGCCCGGCCGGACTTCACCGTGACCACCGTGACCTGCCATGCCGACCACACCCGATGGTCGGCGCCGGAGGCGTGCGGTGATCACCGCCTCGTTCTCGTGCGGCGCGGCAGGTTCCGGCGTCGAGCCGACGGGGTCGACGCCGACTTGGACCCCACCCTCGGCTACTTGGGCGCACCCGGAGAGGAAGAACGGTTCGCGCACCCCGCCGGTGGCGACGTCTGCACCTCGGTGAGCATCGCGCCCGAGTTCTGGGAAGGACCAGCGACCGCGCGATCGGTATACATCGACGCGCGCGTCGAGCTCGCCCACCACAGGCTGCTCGGCGCCGCCGCCGTCGGCGATATCGACTACGCGCTGACCGAGGAACTGCTCCGGCTCGTCGCGGTGGCCACCGGCCGATCGGCCCCGCGTCCCCGTCCGGCAGACCAGGCGATGGTCACCGCCGCGCGCCACGCGATCCTCGCCGGTACGCCGGAAGCCGCAGGGTTGCGGTCGCTGGCCGGGCTGCTCATGGTCTCGCCGTACCGGCTGAGCCGGGTGTTCTCGCAACACATGGGCGTCTCACTGACCCACTACCGCAACCGGGTACGCGTCGGCCACGCCATCGATCGGCTCACCGGCGGCGAAACCGGCCTCGCCGATCTCGCCGCCGACCTCGGTTTCGCCGACCAGCCCCACCTGACCCGGACCATCCGCGAGCACCTCGGCCACACTCCTGTCGCGCTGCGCCGACTACTCAGCCCGCAATGATTGCAGTTTCTGAAATATTGCAGTTTGTGCTAATTTTTCAGGTGTGACTCGGGATACGGTCGAGCAGGCCGCGGTCGGTCTGCGCGAACAGAAGAAGCGACGGACCCTGCTCGAGCTCTGCCTCGCCGCACGGCGGTTGGCGGTCGAGCACGGGCTGGATGCGACGAATGTCGACGACATCGCCAAATCGGTGGGTGTCTCCTCGCGCACCTTCTTCAACTACTACGACACCAAGCTCGACGCGGTGGTCGGCCCGATCGAGGAGATAGGCACGCCCGAAGCCCGGCGGCAATTCGTCGCAGGCGGTCCGACCGGCGTGCTCATCGAAGATCTCACCTGGCTGCACGCCGCGGGCTTCCAGCCGGAAAGCGAAGTGCGCGAGGGGATCTCGCTGGTCACCAAACTGGTCATGGCCGAGCCGAGGGTGCTCGCCGCGTTCATCGCCTCCGGTGCCCGGATGGAGGCCGCCACCGCCGAGCTCCTCTCGGCCCGGCTCGGGGCCGATGTCGCCCCCGAATTCGCCTCGCTCACCGCGGGAATCATGACGACCATCACGACGCGGGCGGCGATGTCGCTGGCCGCGGAACCGAACGGGTCGCTGGCCGCAGCGCTGCACGAGCACTGCGCCATGGCCGCCCGGCTGTTCGATCGGCCGGACGACAGCACAAGGGAGATGCTCCGATGACCACGACGGCCGATTCGCCGCCCACCCCGATCGTCTTGACCCAGAAGCGGATCTGGCTGATCTTCTCCGCGCTGATCGCGGGCATGTTCCTGGCCAGCCTCGATCAGATGATCGTCGGCACCGCGATGCCGACCATCGTCGGCGAACTCGGCGGGGTCTCCCACATGGCCTGGACCGCCACGTCGTATCTGCTCGCCACCACCATCGTGATGCCGATCTACGGAAAACTCGGCGACATGTTCGGCAGGCGCTGGCTGTTCCTGTTCGCGATCACCGTCTTCACCGCCGCATCGATCGGCGCCGCCGCCTCGACCGGGTTCTGGGAGTTCATCGCCTTCCGCGGCCTGCAGGGTGTCGGTGGCGGTGGGCTGATGATCCTGGCGCAGGCCATCATCGCCGATGTTGTGCCCGCCAAGGACCGCGGCAAGTACATGGCTCCGATGGGCGCCGTCTTCGGCATCACCTCGGTCGCCGGACCGCTGCTCGGCGGCCTGTTCGCCGACCACCTCGACTGGCGCTGGTGCTTCTGGATCAATGTGCCGATCGGTATCGCCGCGCTGTTCATCGCCTTCCGCTACCTGAACATCCCCAGCCACCGGCCCAAGTTCAGGCCCGACTACCTCGGCATCGTGCTCATGTCGAGCGCGACCACCTTGCTGATCCTGATCACCGACTGGGGCGGCAAGCAGTACGAGTGGGGCTCGACGGTGATGGTGTCGATGATCGCCGCTCTCGTCGTGGTGGTCGCGGCCTTCGTGTTCGTCGAGTCGCGGGCCGCGGAACCGATGCTGCCGCTGTGGCTGTTCCGCAATCGCACCTTCGTGCTGACCTCGCTGATCGGATTCCTCGTCGGCCTGGTGATGTTCGCGGCGATCGGCTTCATCCCGACCTACCTGCAGATGGCCAGCGGGACCTCCGCCTCGGTGTCGGGCCTGCTGCTGATCCCGATGATGGTCGGCATGATGCTCACGTTGATCACCTCGATGAACGCGATCACCAAAACCGGTCGCTACCGGGTGTATCCGCCGATCGGCGCCGCGCTCATCGGCATCGACATGCTGTGGCTCACCCGCCTGGACGCGAACACCTCGATGTGGCTGGTCTCGGCCATGCTGTTCGTCATGGGCGCGGGCCTCGGCCTGATCATGCAGATCATCGTGCTCGTGGTGCAGAACGCGGTGGCGCCCGACCAGATCGGCACGGCGACCAGCGCGAACAACTACTTCCGTGAGATGGGTGGCGCGCTGGGCATCGCGATCTTCGGTTCCATCTTCACCAGCAGGCTGACCGAGAATCTCACCGGTGCGTTCCAGGCGAACTGGCAGGAAGCGATGGCGGCGAAAATCGACCCGAGCGCGCTGATCCCCTCGGTGGTCAAGAACCTGCCGGACAAGCTGCACGACGCGATCGTCGGCGCCTACGTCGACGCGCTGGTCCCCGGGTTCTGGTACCTGATCCCCGGTGCGGTGCTCGCGTTCGGACTCGCGCTGTTCATCCCGCACCTGAAGCTCTCCGACGAAGCGGGCATGGTCGCGCGCGGTGAAGCGGTGATGGCCGAGGAGACGCCGGAACTGGTCAAGGAGGGCTGAGCGGGCGGTCTCGGCGGCGGGCCACCTTCGGGTGGTACCCCGCCGCCGCCGCCCCCGACACCCCAGGGTCATCCGCCGCCAATCGACCTCAAACAGCCATCGATGGACAAGGAATACAGATTGC
>NZ_JBHXNJ010000003.1:220217-241469 GCF_042719655.1 Nocardia sp. NPDC058518 | reverse complement strand
CGCGGGGGGCTCCCCTCTCCGCCCGCGTACTTGTTCAGGGGGGGGTGGGGGGGGGTCGGCGGGGGGGCCAACCTGTGGGGGCCCCCCCCCCCCCCCGCGCCCAGCTCAGCCGTGGTTCAGCGGCGGAAATGCTACTGAACCGAGCGATCGTGCGATCAGGAATCCTGATGCGCGGCATCGAGCAGCGGCTGCCCGATGACACCCATCGCCTGCGATGCGCCACCGAGCACCCAGCCACCGTCCGCCGGCAGCACTACTCCCGAGATGTAGTCGGCGAGTGGAGATGCCAGGAATCGGCAGACATTGGCGATGTCACGGGGAGTGCCGTAGCGGCGCAGCGGCACGCTGTTGGTGACCAGGGCGCGGTCCTGCTCGGTCGGAGCCAGCCGGGCCATTCCCTCGGTGCCATCGATCGGGCCCGGAATCACACCGTTGACGCGAACCCCGTACGGGCCCCATTCCAGCGCAAGGACCTTGGTGAGCATGTCGACGCCTGCCTTGGCGGCACACACGTGCGCCTGGGTGATCGTCGGCAACTCCGACTGCGGTGCCGAGATATTGATGACCGAGGCGCCCGGCTTGCGGAGGAATCGGTAGCTCGCGCGCAGGACGTTGTAGGTGCCGAGCAGATCGATGTCGACCACCGACTTGAACCCGTTGGCGGACATGCCGACGGCGGCGGCGGGGAAGTTGCCCGCCGCACCGGAGATCATCACGTCGAAGTCGCCGAACTGCTGATGCACCGATTCCAGGACTGCCTCGGTCGCGCTGTAGTCGCGGACGTCGGCGCTACCGCCGAGCGCTTCGGCACCGAGCGCGCGAAGCCGTTCGACCGCCGCGTCGACCTTGTCGGCGGAGCGACTGAGTACCGCGACCCGAGCACCCGCCCGCGCGAAGTCCTCGGCCACACCGAGATTGATGCCGCTGGTGCCGCCTGCGACGACGACGACCTTGTCGGTCAAGTCGATCTTCTGGATGAATTCTGACTCCATGCCGGGCAGACTATCAGTAGTACGAACTATTACTGGTTGCGATTATCGGGCCTGTGGTTGTCGATGGAGGGTGTGGTCCCGACTACTATCGGTCTGCTGTCCAGTCCAGAAATCGAGGTTTCCGCCAGTGACCGAACCGTTGATCCCGGAGATGGTCGCCGACCACACCACCTGTCTGCTGATCAAGCTCGGGCAGGTGATGTTCCGCGTGAGCGAGGATCGGCTCGCCACGCTGGGGCTGCGGACGAGGCACTTCATGATCTTGAAGGTGCTGGCAGGCGACAAGGCGAGTTCTCAGCTCGAACTCGGAACGCGGTTGCGGATCGACTCGACCACGATGGTTGCCGCGATCGACCATCTGGAGGCAGCCGGGCTCGCCGCCAGGATTCGCGATCACCGCGACCGCCGGCGGTTTCTCATCGAGATCACCGAGCAGGGGATGAGCACGGTCGAGCAGGCCGATGAGCTCGTCCGCACGCTGAACAACGATCTGCTCGACTGTCTCGACCCGGACGAGCGCACCAACTTGCATCAAGCGCTGCTGGCGCTGAATTCCGGCGAGGCATTGCCGCTGGCCTACGATGCTGTGCGCCAACGCTGATGGTGATCTCGCCACTGTCCATCCCTGCCGACCGCCTCGTCGATGGCGAAGTGTCCGTACCGCTGTCGCGCTAGGCGCTGTTCGCCTCAGCCGTTTCATGGAAGTCAACGATCGCTTCACCGTGGGATCTCGCCCATTCGGTCAGTTTCGTGATGGGCTCCTCGAGGGTGCGCCCCAACTCGGTCAGGCTGTATTCCACCCGTGGTGGGGCTTCGGCGTAGGTGTGCCGCTCGACCAGTCCGTTGGCCTGGAGCCGGCGCAGCGTCTGCGTGAGGACTTTGCGCGAGACGCCGCCGATCAACTCGACCAGCTCGCCGTGCCGTAGCGGGCCGTCGATCAGTGCGAAGAGCGTGACCACGGCCCATTTGCTGGCGATGATCTCGATGGCCAGCCGGGCGGGGCAGTCGGCGAGGAGGACGGTTCCGGGGCGAAGGCTCATGAGTCGAAAGGTACCAATAGGTACCTATCGGCTGCCTAGCGTCGGAGGGATGCAGAGCCCTCTGCAAACGTCTCGTCGAACAGTTGAGGTTTCGCCATGTTCATCACCTATGCCGTTGTCGCTGTACTCATGTCGGTGGTGCTACTGGCCTCGGCCGGTGCCAAATTCACCCGGCCGAAGCGGCTCGTCGACCAGATGTCCACCCTCGGCCTGCCCTACCGCATGTTGCCGTTGCTCGGCGTCGCGCAGATCGCCGGTGCGGGCGGCCTCGTCATCGGACTCTGGTGGGGGCCGCTCGGAATAGCCGCCGCGGTGGGCCTTGCGCTCTACTTCATCGGCGCGGTCGCCACACACCTGCGCGTCAGCGACTACCAGGGCACGCTCCCGGCGGCCGTCCTCGCGATTGTCGCGATCGTGCTCATCGCAGTACGGGCCGCGACCCTCTGACCGCCACGGAGATTCGGTTCAACCGTGCCAGCGGCGATAGACCTCGACGGCGCCCGGGTGCAGCGGGACGGTTCCGGTGCCGATCAGGAATCGGCCGTCGAGGAACTGAGTGCCCGCCGCCTCGGCGGGGACGAGGCTGTCGGCGTGCCCGACCAGCAGGTCGACGATGGCGGATGCGGTTTCGTCGGGCAGGGTCGCGGCGGCGAGCAGGAGGTTGGCGACGCCGATGGTGTGGATCGCCGGGCCTGCTGGATAGGCGTCGGCGGGGATGGCGACCCGGTCGTAGACGGGGCCGTACTGTTCTCGCATCGGCGCGGCGAGGGCGCCGAGGTCGATCAGTCGCATCGGGTCGGGCACGGTGAGGGCGGCGGTGGGCACGCCGCCCGCCCACAGCAACGCGTCGATGGTGCCGTCAGTCAGTGCCTGTGCGGCGTCACGGAGGGGACGATGTTCGACCACGACATCGGCGGTGGGATCGAGACCGGCAGTCGCCAGCAGCCGCCGACCGGTGACCGCGGCGCCCGAGCCCGCGGCGCCGAGATTGACTCGGCGTCCGCGCAAGTCTGTGACCTCGTGGATCGGGCCCTCGGTGCGGACCGCCAGCTGCAGGTAGTTCTCGTACACGCGACCGAGGGCCACCACTCGACCCCCGAAGTCGCCGGCCGAATCCGCCAGGGCGAGTGCCATGTCGACATCGCCGTCGGCGACCATCCGCAGATTCTGTTGCGATCCAGCGGTTTCCACCGGCTCGATGCGCAGGGTGCCGGTCTCGTTCGCGGCCGCGGCCGCCAGGAGTCGAGCGAAGGCGTAGTAGAAGCCGCCGTCTTCGCCCGAGGCAAGGCGCACCGTCACCGAATCATTTGTGCCACAACCGAACACGCCCGCCGATGCGAGTGCGGCCAGGGCCAGCATCCGGCGACGTGACATCGGCGAGCCGCCCTTCATCGCGTCACCATAGGCACACCGACTGCCACGGCGAGGCCGTGCGGCCGCACCGCCTCGACCGTCAAAGTCCCGCCCCGCGCCTTGGCCAACGCCTGCGCGATCGACAGTCCCAGCCCCGTTCCGCCTGCGGCCGCGGTCGTGCCGCGGAAGAACCGGGCGGTGAGTTTGTCGAGTTCCTCCGGCGGGACACCTGTCCCGTCATCGGCGATCCGGACCGTCACCCATCCCGGCTCGACCGTCACACCGACGACCGTGTGCGCGCCGGATCCCGCGTACCGGCACGAATTGCTCAGCGCCACATCGAGAATCTGGGCGAGAGCCGCCGAACTGATCGCGGCCCATGTACCTGTCTCGTTGCTCGGCGGCAGTGTGTGAACAGGCGTCGCCGAGACGTCATCGCCGGGCTCGGGGGAGTGATCGGCGGGTGCCGAGGTCAGCCGAACTCCGGCCTCGTCGAACGCTGATGCCCATGCGTCGATGCGGTCGGCCGCTACCTGCGCCGGGTCACAGTGTTCCTCGGTGGATGCCGCGGTACCGAAGGACGCGGGCGCCTGTGCCACGGCCAGTTCCAGCAGATCGTCGAGGAGCGCGGTCAGCCGTTCCACTTCCGCGGTCGCACCGCGAAAGGTCGTCGACGCACGGTCGGGGACGGCGTATTCCAGCGAGTCGAGTCGAATCGACAAGGCGGCGAGGGGATTTCGCATGGCGTGCGCGGTATCGGCGACGAGCTGGTGTTGCGCGTCGGCGGAATCGGCGACGGCGGTGGCCATGGCGTCGACGGATTCGGCGAGGGCCCGGATTTCGGGTGGGCCGCCGTATCGTCTGGTGATCGGTGCGGGGGTGCGGCCGCGCGGCTTGGGCAGTGTCGCGGTGAGTTCGGCGACCGCGTCCGACATCGCCGCGAGCGGGCGCAGCACCCATCGACTGAGGACCAGCGCCAGCAGCATGAAGACGACCATCGCGCCGAGCGCGCCCAGCGCGATCACGGCCCACACCCTGGCGATCGCCGCGCGCGCCGCAGCGGTCGACGCCTCGATGACGACGGCGCCGTTCACCTGCACGCCGGTGCCGACGGGACGCGCGATGAGCATGACCGGTGCGCTCCACGGCGTCAGCCGATTCACCTGCTGCGGGCGCTGGTTGCGGCGAGCCGCGGCCACCGCGGCGCTGATCCGCGGATCGCTCATCTCGACCCCGGAGTTGACGATCGGCGCCCCGCGCGCGTCGACGACCAGTACGTTCTCCCCGAACAGCTCGTGGTAGCGGCCGACCTCGTCGGCGAGCGCCCGCCCGCCGCCCGCCGACGCGGCCGCGTCGGCGAGGGTCGCGAAACGGTCGGCGTCACCGGAACGGCCGAGCACGAGCTGCTGGGTCCGGCTGGTGGCGGCGGTCAGCGACAACGGAATCGCGAAGGCCAGCACCGCGAGCGCCGCGAAGACGGTGAGCGCGGTCAGCAGTCTGCGGCGCATGCTCGTCCTCCGGCGCTCACGCGCCCCACCGATAGCCGTAGCCGCGAATGGTGGTGATCAGTCCTGGCCGGTTCAGCTTGGCGCGCAGTCCGGTCATGTGGACGTCGAGCGATCGCGAGACCGCGACGAACGCATCGCCCCAGATCCGGTCCATCAGCTGCTGCCTGCTCACGGCGGCGCCGGGCCGTTCCACCAGCGCCTCGACGAGCTCGAATTCCTTCTGGGTCAGCGCGATCGGGGCGCCGCCCACCTCGACCACCCTGGCGCGCAGATCTACCCGGACATCACCGGTGACGACCTCGGTCCTTGCCTGCTGGGCGACGGCTGCCGCGCGGCGCAGCACTGTCTCCAGCCGTGCCATGAGCTCGGCGATCCGCGGTGGCTTGACCACATAGTCGTCGGCTCCGCCGCGCAGGCCGCGCACGATGGAGCGTTCATCGCTGCGGGCGGTGAGGATCAGCACCGGGATGGTGCTGACCTCGCGCAGCTGACGCAGGATCTGCAACCCGTCCGCATCGGGCAGGCCGAGGTCGAGGAGCACGGCGTCGTAGCCTCGGTGGGCGATGAGCAAGTCGGCGCCACGGCGCATGCGCTCGGCCCGGTAGCCGCGCGCGGTGAGCGCCTCTACCAGGGCATCGCCCACTCCGTCGTCGTCCTCGACTACCGCCAGCCGCACGCGCCGATCCTCCCACAGCGGAAGGACCGGCCCGTGTTCCGGACGGTCAGGCACGCACGGTGGCCATCGCCCGCTCCGGCTCGACCGCATCGGCATCGACGGCGACTTCGGCGTCGATGGTCGACTCGGCCGAGGTCTCTCGCATGAAGTAGTACGTGATCAGCGAGATGGCGATACATCCGGCGACGTAGAAGAAGTACAGGGACTCGAGGCCCGCCTTCTTCAGCGCGAGGGCGATCATCTCGGCGGTGCCACCGAAGATGGCGACGGTCAGCGCGTACGGCAGACCGACACCGAGCGCGCGGATCTTGGTGGGGAACAGCTCGGCCTTCACGATCGAGTTGATCGAGGTGTAGCCGGTGACGATCACCAGTGCGAGCATCATCAGGCCGAACGCCGCGAACGCGTTGGAGGTTTTCGCGAGGATCGTCATGATCGGCACCGTCAGCACGGTGCCGGAGACACCGAAGAAGATGAGCAGTTTGCGGCGCCCGATCCGGTCCGACAGAGCACCCGCGATCGGCTGGAGCACCACGAAGATCAGCAGCGCGACGAAGTTGATCCAGGCCACGGTGTCCTTGGAGATGCCCGAGGTATTGATCATGAACTTCTGCATGTAGGTCGTGTAGGTGTAGAAGGCCACGGTTCCGCCCAAGGTCAGGCCGACCACCAGCAGGCATTCCCTGGGGTATTGCAGCAGGACCCGCAGCGAACCGCGTGAGCTGCTCGTGGCCGCTTCGGCGGTCCCGTTCTCGGCCGCGGCGGCCTTGAACGAGTCCGATTCATCCATGCCGCGTCGCAGTAGCATCACCACGATCGCGCCACCGGAGCCGATCAGGAACGGAATGCGCCAGCCCCAGCTGTACATCTGCTCGGACGAGAGCACCTGTTGCAGCACGATCTGCACTCCGAGCGCGACGAGCTGGCCCGCGACCAGCGTCACGTACTGGAAGCTCGAGTAGAAGCCGCGCTTGCCCGGGGACGCCACCTCCGACAGGTAGGTGGCGCTGGTGGCGTATTCGCCGCCGACGGACAGTCCTTGCAGCAGCCGCGCCATGAGCAGCAGCACCGGCGCCGCGATGCCGATGGTCTGGAAGCTGGGTGTCACCGCGATCATCAGCGAACCCGCGGCCATCACCGTCACCGAGAGGGTGAGGGCGGAGCGGCGGCCGAACCGGTCGGCGTAGCGCCCGAGCGCCCAGCCGCCGATCGGGCGCATGATGAACCCGACCGCGAACACCGCCGCTGTCGACAGCAGCTGTGCTGTGGGGTCGCCGTCCGGGAAGAACGCCTTCGCGAAGTACACGCTGAACGCGGCGTAGACGTACCAGTCGTACCATTCGACGAGGTTGCCGATCGAACCGCGCAGCACGTTCGCCACTACTCGCCGTTCACCACCGGCCTGTGTCGTTGTCACCTTGGACTCTCCTCTATCGGCGCGGCAATGCGCCGTCGGAGACCACTGTGTCGGCTGTCACAAGCCGAACGGAAGCCGCGCGGGCGGTTCCTAACCTTCCCTTAGGGCGATCCCGTAACCACCACGCCAGATCTAGAACACGTTCTACAATTCGGCGATGGACCTTGTCGCTATCGAGGAGATCAAGCGCCTCAAGCACCGCTACTTCCGCACGCTCGACCTCAAGCTGTGGGACGAGTTCGCGGACTGCCTCGCCGAGGACATCTCCGCGCGCTACGGCACCCAGGCCATGGACAAACCGCTGCACTACGACAATCGGGCCGACGTCGTGTCGTTCATGGAGCAGAACCTCGGTCCCGGGATCGTCACGGTCCACATCGCCAACCACCCCGAGATCGATGTCGACGGCGACACCGCGAAGGGTTCCTGGGCGTTCGAGGACACCGTCCTCGTGCCGGGCGCCGAGATCCAGATCCGTGGCGGCGGGTACTACGTCGACACCTATCGCCGCGACGCGGACGGCGCGTGGCGGATCTCCTCGACGCAGTACGAGCGCATCTACGAGGCCTTGACCTCGCTGGCGGATCTCCCGAGCTTCAAACTGCTCGCCAACCGCTGGGATCCCTCGCTCGAGCACTGACCGGTTCGAACTGTCGTCCCCTGAGGCAGCCCGGCGATCCAGGGTCGGCTTTCCCACCAATGGTGAAACATGTTGCGGTACTGTCGATTACGGGACAGGGGTCCCCGGTATCGAGGAGGATGTCATGAAACCGATCGTGCTGGATTCGACCGGTGCCGACATCCAAGGCGAGTCGGCGCGCATTCAGCAGCGCGGCCCGGTGGCGCTGGTCGAGCTGCCCGGCGGCGTGCCCGCCTGGTCGGTCACCGATCAGGCGATCCTGCGAAGCCTGCTCGCCGACCCTCGGGTGTCGAAGGACCCTCGCCAGCACTGGATGTCGTTCATCAACGGCGAGATCACCGAGGCGTGGCCCTTGCTGCCCTGGGTGGCCGTCGACAGCATGTTCACCGCCTACGGCGTCGATCACCGCAGGCTGCGCAGGCTGGTCTCCCCGGCATTCACTCATCGCCGCACTACCGCACTGCGTCCGCGGATCGCTGAGATCACCGAGGGCCTGCTCGACGGGCTGGCCGCCACACCTGCCGGCGAGCCGGTGGATCTGCGTGACCGCTTCGCCTACCCGGTGCCGATCCGGGTCATCACCGAGCTGGTAGGTGTGCCCGATGATCTGGGGCCTGCGATGCACAAGTGTGTCGACGGTTTCTTCGACGGCTCGTTCACGGCCGAGCAGGCGCAGGCCAACTACCTCGAAATGTACCGGCTGGTCAGCGAACTCGTCGCTTACCGTCGTGCGCATCCGGGTGATGACGTCACCAGTGTGCTGATCGGCACGCGCGACGAGGACGACTCCCATCTGTCCGAGAAGGAGCTCGTCGACACCTTGATGCTGGTCATCAACGCCGGTCACGAGACCACGGTCAATCTGCTCGACCAGGCGATCGTCGCCCTGCTCACCCATCCCGAGCAGCGTGCCGCGGTGGCCGAAGGCGAGGTCTCATGGGCGGACGTGGTGGAAGAAACGCTGCGCTTCCAGGCGCCGGTGGCGCACCTGCCCCTGCGGTACGCGGTCGAGGACATCGACATCGCGGGCGGGTACCGAATCGGCAAAGGTGAGGCCATCTTGGCTTCCTATGCGGGTGCCAGTCGTGACCCAAAGGTGCACGGCGCCACCGCTACCGAGTTCGACCCCACCCGCGCCACCCGCGAGCAGCACCTCGCCTTCGGCCACGGGGCACACCACTGCCTCGGCGCACCGCTGGCTCGCCTCGAAGCCGCCGTCGCGTTGCCTGCGCTGTTCGACCGATTCCCGCACATGCGCCTGGCCACCAGCCCGGCCGAGTTGGCGCCGGTGCCCAGTTTCATCTCCAACGGGCACGCCACCGTTCCGGTGCTCCTGCACGCGGACTAGATCACCTGCCAGTACCTTGTCCGCCGTGCCCGGCCAAGGCTCCGATCTGGTCGGCCAGTCCGTTCAGCACCGTCTCGCGAGAGATCGGTGGACGGCTGAGGATGTAGCGCACCGGTACCGACAGGCAGAGCTGGGTCGCCAGCCAGCACGCCGCGTCCAGCTCTGCCCCACGCAGGGGAGTGCCGAGGAGCAGGAAAGCGGTGCGCATGTGTTCGCGCAGGCGTTCCTCGATCGCCAGCCGGGACCCGGACCGGACGAGCTGGGGCGCCTCGTCGACCAGTATCTCGAGCAGTCTCCGGTTCTCCTCCAGCACGTCCATCATGGAATCGGCGGTTTCCAGAAATACCGCGCGGTCCGCCCATTCCAGCCGAGCGGTCGTGTTCGACAGCGCCTGGCCGAGTAATACGAGGAACCGGTCGAGGACGCCGCGAACCACACCGTCTTTGTCGCTGAAGTAGTAGTAGAGCGAACCGGGACTCACTCCGGCCTCGGCGGCGATCCGGTTTGTGGAAGCGCCCGCGTAGCCATACGTGAGCAGAACCCGAGACCCGGCGTCGATGATCCGTCCGACCATCGCCTCCGAACGGTCCTGTTGCGGGGATTTCCGCGTGCCCGCGCTCTTGCTCGTCGGCATCGCCACTCCCTGACCAATCAGCAAAATGCGAGTTGAAGTCGAATTTCGATCAACCATAGCGTCAGTACATGCCACTGGTCGAAAACTCCCGAACCCAGGCTCACGGACAGCGCATGAGAGGAATCCGATGATCACCCCACTGGACGAGGAGCTGCACGAACCCGGCTCCGGTCCACACTGGCAGGAAAGCTACTACTTCAACTGGTCCACCGACGACGGCCGCTCGTTCGGTTTCACCAGGATCGGGATCGACCATCACGCGGGCACGGCCGACGCCGTCCTGGTGATGTTGCGCGACGGCGAGCCGGAGCTGGTGTATGCCGCTGTGGGAGAACGGATTCCGCCGGGCCTGCTCGGCACCTCGATGGCCGAAGGGCTCGCGGTGGCAGACCTTCGGTACGTCATGATCGCGCCGCTGGGTTCATGGCGGATCGAGCTGCGGGGGCGTCATCATGTCGACCTGTTGTGGGAGACGTTCACCCCGGCAGTCGACTTCCACGAGGGCTTCCCCGGAGCGATGTCCGACGTGCAGCACCATTTCGAGCAGTCGGGGCGGGTGACGGGCAAGGTCGCGGTGCACGGTCGGGCGGCCGAGGTGTCCGGGCTCGGCCAGCGCGACAAGTCGTGGGGTGTGCGCGACTGGAACGGGATCCGCGGCTGGGACTGGATCGTCGGTCAGTTCGGTGACGACCTGAGCTTCAACGCGACGCTGACCGACATCGACGGCGTGCGAACCCCGGTCGGCTACGTATTCGACAGCACCGCAGCCGATCCCGTCGGTGCCGTGCGAGCCGTCGACATCGCCTATACCGGCGACGACCCGCACCGGCCCCAGACGGCACGGATCGAGATCCGCACCGAGAACGGGGTGTACGTGGTGACCGGGCGGGCCGCGGGGCGCGTGCCGCTGTTCAAACGCGGCCTGTTCATCGAGGAAACCCAGTTCGCCTTCGAATGTGAGACCGGGGGCCGGATCCGGCAGGGACAGGGTGTGGTCGAGCACGCGTTCCATGTTGGTGTGGCGGGTGTGGCCCAGCGGCTGCCCCGGCTCGCTCGGGTGGCACTGCGTGCACGACAGGATTCGCGCCGATGATCGAACGACTCACGGCGAGTACGCCACTCGAACTCGCCCGCATCGGGGGCAAGGCATCGGGACTGGTGAGACTGCTGACCGTCGGACTCACCGTCCCCGAAGCCTGGGTGCTGTCTGCGGAGGTCTCCCTCGATGAGGAACGTAAGCAGCAGTGCCTCGCCACCGACTTGCCCGAATGGTGGGCCGGGCGCGGGACCGAATTTCCGAACAGCCGGTGGGCGGTACGCAGTTCGGCGGTCGCCGAGGATCTCGGGGGCGCGTCGTTCGCGGGCGTGTACGAGACAGTGCTCGGCGTGGATTCGCTGGACGCGCTGGTGGGCGCTGTCGAGAAGTGCTGGGAGTCGGTCGCCCAGGACCGTGCCGCACGATACCTCGACACCCAGGGCATGAACTCCGACGCGGGCATCGCACTCGTCCTGCAGCGGATGATCGAGGCCGACGCAGCCGGGGTGATGCTCACCGAGAACCCGCTGCGCCCGTTCGCCGACGAGGTCGTCATCGACGCAGCTTGGGGTTTGGGCGAGTCGGTTGTCTCAGGACGCACAGATCCTGACCATATTGTCCTGCAACGTAACTCGGGCGAGGTACTGCACACCCGCCTCGGCGCCAAGCAGGTCGAGATCGTGTGGGCAGACGGGATCGTCGAGCGCGCGGTCCCCGAGGACCGGCGCGTGGTCCGCTGCTTGACTGACGAGCAGCTGACGTCGCTGCACACCGTCGCGGTCCAGGTGTCGGCGGCGATCGGCCCGCGCCGGGATCTGGAATGGGCCAGCGAAGGCGACCGGCTCTTCGTCCTGCAGGACCGGCCGATCACCGGCCTGCCGCCGCGCGAACCGAAGCAGGTCTGGAGCAGACGATTCGGCGACGAATACCTCGCCGAGTACACTACCCCGCTCGGCCACGACCTGATGGGCACCTGGCTGGTCGGCCCGAATATCGACGAAGTGGCGCAACTACAGGGCAGACCGGAAATCGTTGCGATGGAGAAACTCCGGCGCCACGACGGCTACATCTACCTCAACGGCGATTACGCGCTCGAGCTGATCCGTTCGGTGCCGGTGGATGCCAGAGCCGATACCCCGCTCGTCGCCTGGTTCGACCCGGTTTTCTGCGAGCGTTTGATGGCTGTTCCGTTCGAGCCGCTGCTGTTGATCCGCACCTTGGCTGCGTCGCGGAAGGACCGGCGCCGCGGCGGTGTTCGTGCGAATCTCGCGGCGTTGCAACAACATTGCACAGCGGTCGAGGTGCGCATAGTGCCGAAGCTCCGGCAGAACTATCGCGAACTCACCGACGAGCAATGGCGTGCGCAGTTCGCCGAGGCGGACGGCTTCGGCCAGGACCATTTCCGGGTCATCCGATGGGGCATGGGCCAGCACGGTCCGGTGCTTCGAGGGCTGCTCGGCAAGTTGCTCACGGGTTCGGCAGACAGCGTGCAGACGTTGATCAGCGGACTGCCCGGCACCCACACGGCCGCGATCAACCGTGCCATATGGGAATTGGGCACGCTCGGCCGCGACGACCCAGCTCTGCTCGACGGGCTGCGCGCGGCCACGCCCCACCTCCAGCTGCGGGAGTCGACGGCCCACTCGAAGTTCTGGCGGCATTTCGACATGTTCCTCACCGAGCACGGCCACCGGTCCGCCACCCGCGAGATCTCGGCACAACGCTGGCACGAGCAGCCCGACGTAGTGCTGGCGCTGGTGCGAGCCCACGTGCGGGGGGAGGCACCGAGCCCCGATCCCGCCGAGTTCGAGGTGGCCGCGCAAGCGCGCCGGATGGACGAGGAACGTCGCCTCAGGGCCGAGCTCGGCCGGGTCCGCCGGACCGTGTTCGATCCGCTGGTCGCCCTGGTGCAGGACTACACCGTCTATCGCGAAAACCAGCGCTACCACCTGGATTACATTCTCGACCATCTGCGCCAGCTGCTGCTCGAGCAGGGCCGCCGGCTCACGGAACGCGGATTTCTCCAGGACCGGTCCGAGGTCTTCCTGCTCACCGGTGCGACGTTCTCGCAACTGGTGTGGAGTCACGACCACGCCGACCGGGACGCGGTGGCCGCCGAAGTGGCCGAGGCGCGCGCCCATCGCGAGCGGTTCGCGTCGCGGCTTCCCGCGGCCTACCTGTTCGACGGAGTGCCGACCGAGGGGAGGGCTAGTGCGCCGGGCGTGGACGCCGACGGAGCGCTGGTCGGGTTCGGGGCGTCGGCAGGCCAGGCTGTCGGTGTCGTCCGCGTGGTCACCGGACTGCCGGATCTCGCGTCGGTCGAGCGGGGCGAGGTGCTGCTCGCATCGAATATCGATCCAGGCTGGACGAGTGTCTTCCCGCTCATCGCGGGCCTGATCACCGAGACAGGCGGGATCCTGTCGCACGGCGCGATTCTCGCCCGCGAGTACGGCATACCCACGGTGACCAGCCTCGACGGCGCCCTGTCCCTGCTGCCGGGCGGCGCACGCGTCCGGGTCGACGGCTCGGCGGGGACGGTGACCGTTCTGGACTGACGGAACATCGAAACAGCAACGGGGCCAAGGTCTTACGACCCCGGGCCCCGTTGCCGATGGTGCGTCAGAAGCCGCAGAGGCACTGCACCGGGGTGATCTCGGTGTAGCTCTTACCGGTTACCGCCTTGCCGTCGACCGTGCCGGTGACGGTCGCCGCGCCCTCCCAGTAGTCGAGGTTCGGAACCGCCAGGTTCGACTCCTGATCGAGCTGCTTCGGCGTGATCGTGAACCTACCGCCGGGAACGGTCACTTCCCAGCCGCTGGTGTAGGTCCGATTGCTGCGCGGGCTCTTCCACGAGCCGATCGGTGTCATCGACAGCTCGCTCGCGGACAGCTCGGTCGTCTTGCCGTTCGGCTCGACACGGGTGCCGAATTTCGTGCTGTAGCTCCCGTTGGGGCCCTTCACCAGGAACACCATGAAGTCGGTGCCGTTGTCGAGTTGGATGCTGTACCAGTCCCATCCGGCGGTGGTGCCACCGTCGAACCATTGGTGGTCCATCCACGCTTCACCGCCGGTGATGGTCACCACGGTGCCGTGGTCGTTCACTGTGCCGGATACATCGAGCCCGGTCCACGAGTAGTAGCCGCTGTCATCGAAGGGCGCGAACTCGACGAACCCGTCACCACCGTGCAGGGCCGCCGGCTTGTTCGCCGAGGTCCGGATATCGAGGATGTAGTCACCCCAGTTCACGTTGCCCGCGACGCGGTTGTTGCCGTCTTTGCCCTTGAAAGTCCAACCCTCCAAACCGATGTCGAACCCACCGCCGCTGGGATCGTCGGTGAACCCGGCGCCGTTCTTGTTGCCCTGGGTGTAGGTGCCGCGCTGTAGGTCGGTGACGGCCATGTGGTGTGCGTAGCCGTCGAGTCCCCAGGCTGGGTGATTCTTGAACAATGTCGACTGGATGCCGTACTCCCGGACATTCCCGCTCGGGTCTTTGCCCTTCAGATGCCCTGTGACGTACCACCATTCCATCTGCTTGCTGTGGCTGGATTCGTTCTCGGCGACGAATTGGGCCGGTGTCTGCGCGGCGGCCTGGCCTGACACGCTGATCGACAACGCGATCGCGAGTCCGGCGACGAGTACGCGAATCAGGCCGGGGCGCCGGGATCGCTGGGACCGGGAAATGAACAATGGAGCCTCCTTCGGGGCGAACACGCACAAAGTAATCGCCGCCGAAGTTCGACTACAATTCGCATTCGCGATCGTCGGTGACCCGCACCGCACCGCCTGAATCACCAGATCAACGCAATGATTTGTCACAGTCGGCGACGGCACAGCGACGTTTCGTCGAAAGGTGCTCGTGTTTCGGGCGCGCCGCCGTTTCGCAAGCAAATGGTGATTCGTTCGTATGGCATGATCGAAACGGTTTCCAGTAACGTCACCATCCTGACCGGTTCGATGAGTCGTTGATTAATTGTGATCGTTGGCGCCGCCACCGGAAAAATGACACCTCAGGAGCCCCCGACAAATGCTGCCTGCCATGTCCCACGATGAGCGCGAACAATTCCTCGCCGCCCCCCGCGTCGGCATTCTCGGAGTCACCGACCACAGAGATGGCGCCCGTGCTCCCCTGGTGGTACCGGTCTGGTACGGCTACGAGCCGACGGGTGAGATCGTGGTCGAGATAGGCCGCGAGACGATCAAGGCCCAATTGCTGCGTGCCGCCGGTCGGTTCAGCCTTTGTGTGCAGGACGAGCGGCCGCCGTACCGGTATGTCAGTGTCGAGGGACCCGTGACGGCCGTCGAGGACCCGATCGACCCGGACGTGCGCGCGGCCCTCGCCCAGCGCTATCTGGACCCTGAGCAGGCGCGTGCCTATCTGGCGGCGACCGCGGACCAGCTCGAGCAAGACATCGCTATCCGGATGCGCCCGCAGCGCTGGCGCACCGCCGACTTCGCCGCTTTCGCAGCCGACTTCGCGTAAGCCGGCGCCGAAGCGGGTCGCGACGACCGCACCGGCTGAACAGCACACCGCACGCACCGAGCAACCGAAGCCGTACGAACGGAGAAGGACTTGGTGACCTACATCGATGATGCGTCACGCCGGCGTGACGCATCCCCGGCCGACGGACCGCTGCCCGCCTATCCGCGCGACTCGTGCATACCGGAGCTGTTCCAGGCGCAGGCCGCCATCCGACCCGACGCGCCCGCGGCCCGGCACGGTGGGCGCGCCATGACCTATGGGCAGCTGGCCGCCCGGGCCGAGGACTTGGCGGCGCGGCTGCTCGCTCAGGGCATCGAGCCGGGCGAGCTGGTCGGGGTCTGCGGGAGCCGCTCACTGGAGGCACTGGTCGCGCTGCTCGGCATCCTCGCGGCGGGTTGCGTGTACGTACCACTCGACGAGGATCTACCACCGGCCCGGTTGCGGGCCATGGCCGAGGATGCGGGACTGCGGGCCGCCGTCGTCCTCCCCGGCAGCGCGCGTCGCGTGCGCGGCCTGCGCGTGAGCGTCCGGCTCGACGACGACGCGCCGGGCAGCGACATTCGCGCACCGCGGCGCAGGCAAGTCCGTGCCGCCTCCGCCGCTGATCCCGCCTACGTCGTTTTCACCTCCGGCACAACCGGTCGCCCCAAGCCGGTGGCCGTTCCGCACCGGGGCGTGGTCCGGCTCGTCCTGTCCGACCACCGACTGCCCTCGCCCGGGCCCGGCGACGGAGTCCTGCACGCCTACGGCTTGTCCTCCGATGCCTCGACGATCGAGATCTGGAGCGCGCTGCTCACCGGCGCGTGCCTGGTCATCGCGGACCGGGAGGAACTGCTCTCGCCCACCGCCCTGGCGGAGCTACTTCGCGCGCGGGATGTGACGTTCGCGTACCTGACGACGAGCGTCTTCCATCTCGTCGCCCGCACCCGCCCCGAGGCGCTGGCCGGGCTGCGGTTCGTCTCGGCAGGCGGGGAGGCGATGGACCCGCCGCTGGCGAATGCCGTCCTCGCGGCCTGCCCCGGCACCACCGTGGTCAACTTCTACGGGCCGACCGAGAATTCGGTGGTCTCCACCGCCCACGTGCTGCACCCGCTGCCCGAGGACGCGACGCATGTTCCTCTCGGGCGCCCCTTCGGCGCCTCCACCTGTCACGTCGTGCGGGCCGATGGTTCGGTCGCCGCGCCCGGGGAAGAAGGTGAGCTCTACGTCGGCGGGGACGGGCTTGCCCTCGGCTACCTCGGCGACCCGCAGCTGACCGCCGAGCGATTCGTGCGGCTGCCCGCGGTGGAACCCGGTGAGCTGCTGTACCGGACCGGCGATCGGGCGGTGTGGGCCGACGGTCTGCTGGAGTTTCGTGGGCGGCTGGATCGTCAGGTGAAGTTACGCGGCGCGCGTGTGGAACTCGACGAAGTGGAGGCCCGATTGCGGGCGCACCCGGCGGTCGGGGAGGCCGTCGTCGAGGCCGCGGACGGGGCGCTGACCGCATACGTCACCGCCGCACGGCCGGGCTGCGCACTGCCGCTGCCGGAGTTGCGCTCGTACTGCGCGCAGTGGCTGCCGCCGCAGGCCGTGCCGGTGCTGGTGCCCCTCGGCCGTTTCCCGGTGACCAGCGGAGGCAAGGTGGACCGTGCCCGGCTGCTGGCCGGTGCCGTCGCGATGGACACGGCGGAGCAGGCAGCGGTCGATGGGGTGCTCGGCGTCCTCACTCAGGTGTGGCACCAGGTGCTGCGCGTGCGCCCCACGCCGCGCGACGACTTCTTCCTCCTCGGCGGCGACTCCCTGCTCGCCTCCGAGGCCGTCACCCGCACCCTCGCCGTCCTGAACCTCGACGCCGCCAGGGGCTCCGCCCTGATCCGGGCGCTGCTGAGCGCACGCACGCTGGAGGGCTACGCGGCCGCCGTCGGCCTGGCGTGCGACGGCACCATCGCGGCAGCCGAGCAGGTCGTCGACTTCGCGAGGGAGACCGAGCTCGGCTTCGATCTGCCCTCGGCCCATGGCCCGGACCCGAGCCCACACGCACCTCGGGAGGTGTTGCTCACGGGCGCTTCAGGTTTCGTCGGCGCCTTCCTCCTCGACCGGCTATTGCGCTCGACGTCGGCGCGTGTCCACTGTCCGGTGCGAGCGGTCGGCCGGGCGCGCGCCGAGCAGCGGGTGCGCACGGCGCTCGCCCGTTATGGTCTGCGTCCGGAGGCGGCGGCGTGGCGTCGGGTGGAGTGCTTTCCCGGCGACCTGACCGAGCCCCTGCTCGGCCTGTCGCAGGCGCACGCGCAGGAGCTGGCCCGCACCCTGGACTTGGTGGTGCACAACGGCGCCCACGTCAACTTCCTCTATCCCTACGCGGAGTTGCGCGCGGCGAATGTGGACGGCACCAGGGAGGTCGTCCGGATCGCGGCGCCACGTCGGGTGCCGGTGCACTTCATCTCGACGGTCGCCGTCGTCGCCGGGTTCGGCGCGGCCGGGGTCCGCGAAGTGGCCGAGGATCTGCCGTTGGCCCACGCGGACGGACTCACCATGGGCTACGCGGAGAGCAAGTGGGTCGCCGAGGGCGTGCTGCGGCAGGCGGCGGAGCAGGGTCTGCCGGTGGCGGTCTACCGGCCGTACGAGGTGACAGGCGACCGGACACACGGCGTGTGCAACACCGAGACAGCCATCTGCTCGCTGTTCAAGACTATCGCCGAGACCGGGCTCGCCCCGGACATCGAGCTGCCCATGGACTTCGTGCCAGTGGACCACCTCGCCGAGGCCGTCGTCCACATCGCCACCCACCAGCCTGCCGAGGGCCGGGTCCATCACCTCACCAATGCGCGCCGCGCCATGCTCTCGGATGTCCTCGACCGGATGCGAGCGGCCGGCTTCGTGCTGCGGACGCTGCCCTACGAGCAATGGGTCGGCGAGCTGGTGCGCCATGTCGCCGAGCATCCGACCAGCGCGACAGCCCCGTTCGTGTCCCTGTGCGTCGACCGCAGCCGCACGGCGGACATGTCCGTCAAGGAGATGTACCTCGAGAACACGTTCCCGAAACTGGGGCGGGCCAACACCGAGGCGGCACTGTCCGGCAGCGGATTGCATTGTCCACCAGTGGATTCCGCACTGCTGGACCGCTATCTGGAATACCTGTTCACCTCCGGCTTCCTGGCGCGCCCCGCCGCCGAGCCTTCGGTGACCAGCGCATGAGCGAGGCGGTTGCCGGAGTACCGGCCGTCGAGCCCGGCACCGCCGGACCACCGTGCGAGTATGCCGAGCTCCGCATCGAAAAGCCCGTCGTCCGAACACAATTGCCCAACGGTGAGAGTGGCTGGCTGCTCAGCCGCTATGCCGATGTGCGTGCCGCGTTCGCCGATCCCCGGTTGGAGCGGCCGCTACTGTCCGCGTGGCCGCTGCGCGAGGGGGACCCGGCGCCACCGCCGTGCCTGCCGACGTTCCTGGAGATGACCGGAGCGCACCACGAGCGGGTGAGGCGCGCGGTCCTGCCGCTGTTCGGCCGACGGCGGCTCGAGTTCATGGGACCGCGGATCCGGGCCATGGCGGAGGAACTGATCGACACGATGGTGGCGGGGGCCGCGGACGGTACCGCGGATCTCGTCGCCTCCTACGTCGAGCCACTCCCGCTGCGGGTGCTGTGCGAGACCACCGGACTGCCGCACGAGGACCGCGACATCTACCTGCCGCACACCCTCACCCTGCTCGGCGCGTCGGGGGTGCCGATGGCGGAGGTACTGGCGGCGCTGTACGCGCTGCAGGACTATGCGACCGCGCTCATCGCCCGCAAGGAGCAGGAGGGTGCGGGCGAGGACTACATCCTGCTGCTACTCGCCGAAAGCCGTTCCCCTGGTAGCGAATTGACTCGCGATGACGTCGTCAGCTTCGTCGTCACCATGCTCATGGCCGGTTACAAGACCAACATGCAGCACACGGGCAACGCCCTCCTCGCCCTGCTCACCCACCCCGGTGCGCTGCGGCGGCTGCGCGCGGAGCCGTCGGGGATCGGCACGGCGGTGGAGGAGTTGCTGCGGTATGTGCCGCTGATGAACGCGATCAACATCCTCGTCGCGAAGGAGGACTTCACATTGCACGATCAGCATATTCGCGCCGGTGACGCGGTCGTCCCCGTGCCCGCGTCGGCCAATCGCGATCCCTCGGCGTTCGCCGAACCCGACCGCCTCGACCTGACCAGGTCGCCCAACGCGCATGTCGCGTTCGGGCACGGACCGCACATGTGCACCGGTGGCCACCTGACGCGGCTTCAGCTCGCCACCACGATCCAGGTGCTGCTGGAGCGGCTGCCCGGCATCGAGCTCGCGGTGCCGGTCGATGCGATTCCCTGGGACGAGTCGACCCCGCTGCGCGCCCCGGCACGGCTGCCGGTGCGCTGGTGACCGGTCGAACCGACCCGTCAACGATTTCAGGAGAGAGAGGTCTGCCCACCGTGACCGAATCCGACCGAGGACGTCCTGCGGGAAGCGTCGATTCCCGCTATCCGTTCAGCACCAAGGGCGACCGCATCGCCCCGGAACTCACCGACTTGCAGAGCCGATGTCCCGTAGCCCGCGTCGGCACCAACTCCGGTGGCGAGGCATGGCTGGTCACCAGCTACGAACTGACCAAGCACGTGCTGCGCGACCGGGCGTTCGCCCGCTCCGTGCTGGCCGAGGCCGACAGTCCGGCTCAGGACACCCCGGTTCTGGCGCCCGAGTTGCTCGACGTCATGCACCACCTCGAGCGGGCCGGGCTGCGCGAGGAGGTGCTGCGGGCGCTTGGCCGCAACCAGCCCGATCTACCCGCCGACTGGGTCGCCGAGATCACCAGGGACGGCTTGGAAGCCATGGTCGAGCAGGGCCCTCCAGGCGATCTGCAGCGCTACTTCGCGGAGTGGGTCGCCGGGCAGTGCCTGTGCCGACTGCTCGGCCTGCCCTTCGAGGACCACAGGTGGCTCGCCGAACGAGCCGACACGGACCTGACGATGGTGACGTATTCCCAGGAGGAGCTCGCCCGCAACTGGGAGGAGATCCGCGCCTATATGCAGGCGCACATGGCCGCCCGCCGCCCCGGCGGGCCGCGCGGCCTGGCGGACCGCCTCGCCGATCTCAACGCCCGACAGCACGGACTGACCGATCGCCAGTTGTCGAACATCGTCGTGGTCCTGTTCGTCAGCGGCTATGAGGATTTCGCGGGCTTTCTGGGGGTAGGGGCGCTCAACCTCCTGCAGCGGCCCGAGGTGATCGGGGCGGTACGGGCCCGACCGGAGACGATGCCGCAGTGCGTGGAGGAACTGCTGCGGTACAGCGTCGTGCTGGGCAATGCGATCCCGCGCTACGTCACCCGGGACGCGGAGTTGGGTTCGGTGTCCGTCGAGGAAGGCGACCTGGTGTTGTTGTCGCTGGACGCGGTCAACGTCGACCCGGCCGCGTTCGCCGATCCCGGCGTCTTCGACGCGACGCGCTCGCCCAACCCGCATCTGCGCTTCGGTTACGGCCGTCATCACTGTCCGGGTGCGCATTTGGTCCGCTGCCAATCCGGCACGGCATTTCGGGTCCTGCTCGACCGCCTGCCCGGCATCCGGCTGACGGTGCCGGTGTCGGAGGTGCCATGGCATCCCAACCGGATGGCGATCATGCCCGCCGCAATCCCGGTCGATTGGTGAGGATTTCGACCGAATTTCGACCACTTCGTCGGTTATGCCGCCAGGAATGGAGTCGTGGATGTTTTCATTGTTCGCTACGTTATGCCTATGTGGCCAGAAATTCACAAAAAATAGGAGCTGACCCTATTCGGCATCGTGTTAAGTTTATGCCGCAAGTATGCAGTCTCCGAAATGTAGTACACGACTACGAATTTGAGGAGCATTACATGCGGTTCGTCAAGACAAGTGCTTTCGCTGTCGCCTTTGCCGCTGTGTCGGTTTTCGGGGCGGGAATGGCGCAGGCCGCCACCGTCAAGGTGACCGGTGAACTATTGGGTTGCGCTTTCGAGGCAGGCGTGTCCAATGAAACGATTGTAGAATTGACCCGCAATCTGGGCGGGAGCACCGAACTCTCGGCGGCAGCAGCAGCCGAACTCGAGGGCTGTCTCTAGCAGTCCCGATATCTGCGGGTCGGTCCGGCGTCTGGGTCCCAGTAACCCCGGGGTGA
>NZ_JBHXNJ010000003.1:155004-220207 GCF_042719655.1 Nocardia sp. NPDC058518 | reverse complement strand
TCACTCTCTCTCTCTGCTCATTCTTCACTCTATTTTCCTGTTTTTTTACACACATTCTTTCTGGGGGGGGGGCCGCGCGTTCTCCCCGCCCCCTCCCCCCCCCCGACTTATTCTCGCTGGCCTGCGTCTACCGAGAGGATCGCTGAGATGTACGAGGGCGAGCTCACCGAAATCTACGACTGCATCCAGGCCGACCGCGGCAAAGACTACGCGGGTGAGGCCCGGCTTGTTGCGGATCTCGTCCGTGCCCGCAACCCCGAAGCCGAGTCCGTGCTGGACGTCGCCTCGGGGACCGGCAGCCACCTGCGTTACCTACGTGCGGACTTCCCGGACGCGGCCGGCCTGGACCAGTCGCCGGAAATGATCGCGCTGGCCGAGCGGCAGCTACCCGAGATCACCATGCACCAGGGCGACATGAGGAATTTCGATCTCGGGCGCACGTTCGATGTCGTCACGTTGATGTACAGCTCCATCGCCTATGTGGACGACTACCCCGACCTGGTCCGGGCGCTGGCCGCTCTGGGGCGGCACCTCGGCTCCGGCGGAGTGTTGGTGATCGAGCCATGGGCGTTCCCGGACTCTGTCGCTGTCGACGACCTGGCCACGGATCTGATCCAGAACGACGATGGTGCGCTGACCCGCTTCTCCCATGCCGTGCGGGAAGCAGATGCGGTCGTGATGACCGTGCACTACCTGGTCGCAACCCCGGAGCGCGGGATCCGCCACCTCACCGACCGACATCGGCTGGCGCTCTTCACCCGCGAGCAGTACCTCGCGGCGTTCGCGGCGGCGGGGTGTCCGGCGGAGTTCGTTCGGCCGGAGCCGTTCGGCCTCGGCCTGTTCATCGGTGTGAAACAGTGACCGAACAGCCCCAGCTGGGATCAGCTGGGGCTGTTCGGTCTTCGGCTGAGGAGACGGGTTACCCGGCGTTGACGATATGGGCGGGCGGGTTCTCGGCGTAGAGCTCGTCGATCTGCGCGGTGTACTTCTCGGCGATGACCTTGCGCTTGAGCTTCAAGGTGAGTGTGACCTCGTCGCCGCCCGCCTCCCAGAACGTGGGCAGGACGCGGAAGCGCTTGACCTGCTCCACTCGCGAGAGCTTGCTGTTGCCCACGGCCACACCGGCTTCGATCGCGGCGAGCACCGTGGCATCGACGGCCAGCGCGGCGGCGGAGGCGTCGGCCAAGCCGTGCTCGCGAGCGTAGGGCTCGACCGATTCGGCGTCGAGCACGATCAAGGCGGTGTTGTAGGACCTGCCGTCGCCGAGGACGGCCATGGCGCCGATCAGCGGGGTGGCGGCCTTGATCGCGTTCTCGATGTTGGTGGGCGACATGTTCTTGCCCGCCGAGTTGATGATCATCTCCTTCTTACGGTCGACGACGCGGAGGTAGCCCTGGTCGTCGATGTTGACGATGTCACCGGTGTGCAGCCAGCCCTCGGCGTCGACCGCCTCGGCGGTCTGCTCGGGCAGGCCGCGGTAGCCCTTCATCACCAGTGGCCCGCGCACGTGCAGTTCACCGTCGTCGGAGAGCCGGGACTCCATGCCGGGCAACAACTTTCCGACCGCACCGAGCTTGGCGTCGCTGGGATGGCTGACGCTGCAGATGCACGACAGCTCCGACATGCCCCAGATCTCGGCGATCGGGATGCCCAGACCGGCGAAGAAGGCCAGCGTCTGCGGCGGGATCGGGGCAGCGCCGGACATGGCCCACCGCACCCGGTCCAGACCGAGGGCCGCGCGTAGCTTGCTCAGCACCAGGTCGTCGGCCCGCGCCCATTCGGCGGCGAGCTCGGCGGGCACCGGTTCGTCGGCCAGCTGGTGAGCGCTGCGTGCCGCGGCGACCGACATCGCCCATGCCATGCCCTGGCGGCGCGTCTCGTCGGGTTCGGCCGCGACCTTGAATTCGATAGCGGCCTTGAGCTTTTCCCACACTCGCGGTACCGCGCCCCAGATGGTCGGATGCAGGTCGGCGAGGGCGGGGGCGATCTGCTTGGGGTCGCCGACACAGGTCACCTGGGTGCCGAGCACCTCCTGGACATAGAGCGCGGTGAGCCGGTCGGCGATATGGGCCGTCGGCATGAACGAGGTGATGGTGTCACCGAATTCGATGCCGAGGATGCCGGCGATGCCGTGCACCTGGAACAGCAGCGCGGCATGGGTGGTCTCGACGCCCTTGGGCGCGCCGGTGGTGCCCGAGGTGTAGATCAGGGTCGCGACATCATCGCCGCGCACCGCACGCCAAGCGGCGTCGAAGTCGAAATCGTCGCGGCCCGCTTCGACCAGATCGGCCACCGACAGCGTGCCCTCGGGTGCCTCGTCCACACAGACGATGTGATCGAGTTCGACACCGGACGAGGCGATCAGCTTGACGTACTGCGGCTCGCAGATCACCACGCGCGCTTCGGCATTGCCGAGCACGTAGGCGAGCTGTTCGGGGGAGAGGGTGTTGTACACCGAGAACGAGGTGGCGCCCAGATGCTGCGCGCCGACTTCCAGAGGATAGAACTCCACCCGGTTGCTCATCATCAACGCGACGGTGTCGCCGCGGCGCACGCCGAGACCGGCCAGTCCGGCGGCCACCGCGCGGACCTGGGCCGCGTACTCGCCCCAGGTGATCGTCTTGGCGTCACCGGGGGTACGCAGAGCGACCGCCGCGGGATCGATCGATGCGGTGTGCTGGAAAGCTGCGGGCAGGGTGTCGAAACGGGGAATGCTCACGAGGCAGGCACTTTCTGGGTCATGACCGCGGGTGCGGTGTCGAGATGAGCGGCGACGAAGCGAGCCGCCGCTCGATAGGCCGTTCTGGATTCGGGGACGACGATGGGCAGCGTCTGGAAGGCATGCATCTGATCCGGCCACACCTGCAGTTCGCAGTGCGCTCCGGTGTCGCGCCAGCGACTCGCCAGCACGGTCGCGTCGGCGCCGAAGTACTCGGTGTCGCTGGCGTGGATCAGGGTGGGCGGCAACCGCATTCCGGGGACGGGCCGCAGTTCGAACGGTTCGGTGGTGAAGGCGGCGATCGCCTGCCTGGCGATCTGGGTGGACAGCAGTCCGTCGCGGTGCTCGTTCTCGTGGCCGATCGCGATGGCGAGACTCAGGTCGGCCATCGGGGAGAACAGCACCAGCGCACCCGGTTCGGGCAGCCCGGCGCGGGCGTTCTCGACGGCCAGATGCGCCGCGAGGAAGCCGCCGGCCGAATCACCGGCGACGACGATCCGGTCGGCGCGATAGCGCCGGGTCAGCCACCGGAACGCGGCGGCGACATCGGCGGGAGCGGCGGGGAACGGGTGCTCGGGGGCGAGCCGGTAGTCCAGGGTGAACACCGGAAGTCTGGTCGCGGTGGACAACCGGGAGGCGACGCCGCGGTACCCGAGGGCCGACCCCGCGACGAACCCGCCGCCGTGGATGTAGAGCACGACCGCGTCGCAACGGTCGGCGCGCGGCCCACGCACCCACTCGCCGCGGATCCCGTCCTCGTCCACCGGCTCGGTCGTCGTCGCGCGCAACGGTGGCGCGCCCGCCCGCAATGCCTGTTCTATGAGCAGCCGCGACGGCGGCAGCGTGTAGGCGTTCACCGGCGTGAGCGCGGCCAGCTGGCCCACGGTGAATGCCGAGACCTGCCGAACGGTGCGGGCCCGCAGCGACCCGCGTTCGATGGTCACCGGCGTTGCTCGATCGACCGGATCAGCGCGTGCACCGTGGAGTCGGCGGCGAGCCGGTGATCGAGGACGACGTTGATCGCGCCGCGCAACAGCGCGTAGGGCTCCCAGCCGCTCGGCGCGATGGTGCGCGGCGCGCGGCGGGCGATGCCGTCGGCGATCGTGCGGGCGGCGTACTCGGCGGTGATCCGCACATTGAGCGGCCACGGCAGCATTCCGTCGAGCTCTTTGCCGAGGTCGTCGACATCGAGCATGTCGTGGGTCATCGCGGTGTCGACGATGCCGAAGTAGGCGACGCCCGCGCTGGCCCCGCTCGCGGCGAGTTCCACGCGCAGTGCCCGGCCCAACTGCTCGACCGCGGCCTTGCTCACCATGTACGGCGAACCGCCCATCCCCGGCGCGAACGCCGCGCACGACGATACGACGACGACATGTCCGCGCGCGCGGACGATATGGTCGAGCGCCGGATGCACGGTGTTGAACACACCGGTGAGGTTGATGCCGATCACCCGGTCGAAGTCGGCCGGGTCCATCGTGCGCACGGTGGCGGGCACCGGGGTCACACCCGCGTTGGCCACGACCACGTCGAGCGTGCCGAACCGCTGCACCACCTCCTCGACCGCCGCCGACATCTGTGCCCGGTCGGCGACATCGGCGCCGATGCCATGGGCGTCGCCTCCCAACTCGTCGGCTGCCCGGCGGGCCGCGGCGGCGTCGATGTCGATCACGACGACCTGCGCGCCGCGGCGGGACAGGATCGCGGCCAGCTCACGGCCGATGCCCTGGCCCGCACCGGTGATCAGGACGACCTTGCCCGCCACGTCGTAGGAGGGGGCGAACCAGCCGGCCGGTGTGAGATCGGGCAGGCGCATCATGCCGACACCTCGTAGGACTCGATGTCGAATCGCCGGGTGCGGCGCCGGTATTCGAAGCTCCAGCTCGGATACAGTCCGGCGTTGCCGCCCTCGGCGGTGGTGTAGTAGCTGTCGCAACCGCCGGTCAGCCAGACGGTGTCGGTGCTGCGCACGCGCATCTCCTCGACGAAATCCTCCTGCACCTGCGGGCGGACCTCGACGCGGGTCTCGCCGCGGGTCCGCAGCGTGGTCAGCGCGTCGACGATGTAGGCGATCTGCGACTCGATCATGAAGACCGCCGACTGGTTGCCCACCGCACCGAACGGGCCGAGTGTGCAGAAGAAGTTCGGGAATCCGGCGACCGCCGCACCGAGGTAGGTCTGCGGCCGCTTCCGGTAGAGCTGGGCGATCGAATGCCCGTCGCGGCCGATGATGCGGTCGAACACACTCGGCGTTGAGGTGAAGCCGGTGCCGTAGATGATGGTGTCCACGGGGATCTCGACCCCGGCGCGGGTGACGATGGAGCGCGCGCGGACCTCGGCGATGCCGTCGGTCACCACATCGACGTTGTCCTTGTCGAGGGCGGGCAGGTAGGCGTCGGAGAAGATCGCCCGCTTACAGCCGAGCATGTAGTCCGGGGTCACCTTGGCGCGCAGCTTCGGGTCGCGGATCTGGCGGCGCAGCTGGATCCGGCCGAGCAGCTCGTAGGGATGGCGGAACCGGTTGTCGACGAACCCGACCAGGCCGAAGCTCTCGATCAGCGAGTACCAGGTGCCGCGAACGGCTTTCTGCGCCAACGGGATCTGACGCAGCAGCCGACGCTCGAGTCCGATCGTCGGCCGGTCGAGCCGCGGCACGATCCACGGTGCCGATCGCTGGAACACCGTCATCGCGGCGACCTCGGGCTGGATCTCCGGCACGAACTGGACCGCGGAGGCGCCGGTGCCGATCACCGCGACGCGCTTGCCGGTCAGATCATGGTCGTGATCCCAGTGCAGCGAGTGGAAGGCCGTGCCTTCGAAGGTCTCGAGACCGGGCAGTGACGGATACTTGGCCTCGGCGAAAATGCCTGCCGCGGAAAGGAAGTAGTCCGCCGTGAGCTCGCCGCGCGAGGTCTCGATCCGCCACAGTGACTGCTCGTCGTCCCAGCGCGCGTCCAGCAGTTCGGTGCCGAGGCGCACATGCCGGATCACGTCGTTGTCCTCGGCGACGGTGCGCAGGTAATCGAGGATCTCGGCCTGCTTGCCGTAGGTGCGCGACCACTCCGCGTTGGGTGCGAAGGAGTAGCTGTAGAGCTGGGAGGGCACATCGCAGGCGCAGCCGGGGTAGGTGTTGGCCTGCCAGGTGCCGCCGAGGTCATCGGCGCGTTCCAGCACGACGATGTCGTCGAAGCCGGCTTCGCGGAGTTTGATCGTCAGCCCGATCCCACCGAATCCGGCGCCGAGCACGACGATGTGCGTGTGTTCTGTGGGCATGGGTCAGCCGATCCTTCCGTGCAGCACCGACACCAGGCGATCGACGACGTTGTCGATCGTGGCGCTGCGGGTGAATGTCGTGAGCGCCAGCGGCGAGGAGAACCGTTGCCGGGTGGTCGCTTTGGCGTAGGTGAACTCGCGCAGGCCGTCGGGTCCGTGCACCCGGCCGAAGCCGGAGGCCCCGACCCCGCCCAGCGGCAGCGCCGGGATGGTGGCGTGCGCGATGAACGCGTTGATCGAGGTACCGCCCGCGTTGATGCGGTCGGCGATCGCGTCGCCGTCGCGGCGGGCGAACACGGTGGCGCCGAGCCCGTACTCGGAGTCGTTGACCCGCTCGATCGCCTCGTCCATGGAATCGACCCGGGTGACGACCAGCGTCGGGCCGAAGGTCTCCTCGGTGACCGCGGCCGAATCGTGCGGCACGTCGACCAGGATGGTCGGCTGCACGAACTGGCCGTCGATGGCGTCGAGCCCGCCCAGTAGTGCCCGGCCGCCGCGCGCGATGGCGTCCTCGATGTGGCGCTGGATCACCGCGAGCTGCTTGGGCATGGTGATCGGACCGATCTTCGCGGTGCCCTGCCCGGCACGCAGATCGCCTGCCCGATCGAGCAATTCGGTGAGGAACGTGTCGTAGACGTCGGTGTGCACGTAGACCCGCTCCACGCCCAGGCAGGTCTGTCCCGCATTGGCCATGCCGCCCCACAGCGTGGCGTCGGCCGCGGCGCCGAGGTCGGCGTCGGCGTCGACGATCAGTGCGTCCTTGCCACCGCATTCCATGAGGACCGGCGTGAGGCGTTCCGCGCAGGCGGCCATCACCCGTTTGCCGGTCTCGGTGGAACCGGTGAACCCGATCTTGCCGACCCGGCTGCGGCACAGCGCAGCACCGGTCTCGCCGCCGCCGGTGATCACCTGCAGCACAGGCTGTTCGGGCACCGCACGGGTGAACGCCTCAGCGAGCCAGACGCCGACACCGGGGGTGTACTCACTGGGTTTGAACACCACCGCGTTGCCGGCGGCTAGAGCGAACGAGATCGAGCTGAGCGGGGTGAACACCGGATAGTTCCACGGGCCGATCACCCCGACCACGCCGAAGGGGCGGTATTCGACCCGGCAGGCCTGGTTGACGGTGAGCAGACTCGGCGCGACCGAGCGCGGTCCGAGCACGTCTTTCGCGTTGTGCGCGGCCCATTTCAGGTGCTCGAGCGCCATCACGATCTCGAGTGCGGCGTCGGAGTGCGGTTTGCCCATCTCCGCGCCGATGAGGCGGGCGAGTTCGTCGCGGCCGCGGGTGATCTCGGTGCGCCAGCGATCGAGGCGACGGGCGCGTTCGTCGAAACCCACTGTGCGCCACCAGGTCGCGGCACCGTGGGCCCGCTCGACGGCGGCCTCGACGTCGATCTCGTCGTGGTGGGGATAGGAACCGACCAGGGCGCCGGTCGCGGGACTGTGGACGTCGAAGGTGAGGGAGGTGGTCATGGGACCATGCCTTTCGCGGTCAGAGGTCCAGCGTGAGTGCGCCACCGGCGGAACGGGATACGCAGGTGAGGAGGTGATCGGCGCGCTCGCCCGGGGGGAGCAGTCGGTCGCGGTGGTCGATCTCGCCCGCGATGACCTTGGTCTTGCAGCTGCCGCAGAAGCCCTGCCTGCAGGAGAAGGCGACATCGGGGCGCGCCCGGCGAATCGCCTCGAGCGCGGTCTCGGTGCTGCCCACCCGCACGGTCTCCCCGCTGCGGGCGAGGGTGATGTCGAATTCCTTGCCGTCGGTCACCGGCCGCGCCGAGAACAGTTCGGTGTGCAGCGAGGCGGTGGGATTGCGCGCGAACAGGCCGCGCTGGGCGGCATCGAGAACCGGGGGAGGGCCGCACACGTACACCGCCGCGCCGGGAGCCGCGGTGGCGAGCAGCGCGGAGATGTCGGGTGTGCCGGTCTCGTCGTCGGGGCGCAGCTCGGTGCCCGCGGGGAGTTCGCCGAGGAACGGCATGGTTTCCCGCGACCGACCGAGGTAGACCAGCCGTCCGCGAGAACCGGCCGCGTGCGCCATCGGCAGGATCGGGGTGATCCCGATCCCGGCGGCGATGAACAGGTACGACGGTGCGGTCTCGACGAAGGTGAAAGCGTTGCGCGGGCCGCGGATACGGAGCACGTCCCCCGAGCGCAGGGCGTGCATCTCCCGCGATCCGCCGTCGCCGTCCGCGAGACGGCGCACCGCGATGCGGTAGCGGTGCCGGTCGCGCGGGTCGCCGCACAGGGAGTACTGGCGTTGGCGGCCCGAGGCGAGGAAGACGTCGATGTGGGAACCCGGCCGCCACGACGGCAGGTTCGCGCCTTCGGTGTGGGCGAGGGTCAGGCTCACCACATCGGTGGCCTCGGCGTGCACCGCTTCCACCCGGACGTCGAGGTCGAAGCCGTTGTGTCGCACCGGATGTGGTGGCGACAGCGTGGGCTGGGTGAAGACCTTCTTGTAGATGTCGACGGCGGCGCCGAGCGCTCGCAGGCTCGGCGTCGCGACATCGGCGACAGGGTTCACGCGCGCGCCGCCGGCGAATGCGCCAGGTATCGCAGGGCGTTGTCCATCGAACCCAGCTGCGAGGGGTGGAAACCCGGCCGCAGGTAGCGCGGCATCTCGGTGACGAAGGTGGTGAAGTTCGGGATCACTCCGCGCACCGTCGCGCTCACGAACTGCCTGGCCCAGGAGCGTCCCTTGTTCTTGCTGGGGTCCTGGCGATACAGGTAGGCGGTCGAGACGATGAACAGCGGCAGCAGGGTGCCACTGGCGAGCAGCCCGGTGCGCAGCCGCCGGGCGTAACCGCCGTCGACGTGCATGTACGCGTCGAACACCACGCTGCGATGCTCGACCTCCTCGGCGCCGTGCCAGCGCACCAGATCGAGCATCGTCGGGTCCATCCCGAGCTCGGCCAGCACATCCGATTCCAGCAGCCATTCGCCGATGACGGCGGTGAAGTGTTCCATCCCGGCGAACAGGCCGAGGCGTTCCTTGAGCCATTCCTCCTTGGCGCGGCCGGTGAGGCCCTGGTCGCCGAGGATCCGATCGACCATCCAGGCGATCTTGGCGACATAGGACTCCACATCGAGCCCGATCGACTGCAGATGCCGCCGCGCGCCTTCGTGGCTGCTGGCGTGCATCGACTCCTGGCCGATGAACCCGGTGACCTCCTCCCGCAGCCGCTCGTCCTGGATATAGGGCAGGGCCTCGGCGAGGCACGTGGCCATCGCTCGTTCGCCCTCGGGAAGTACGAGATGCATCACATTGGTGACATGTGTCGCGAGTACTTCGCCCGGGATGTAGTGCATGGGCACCGACGTGAAGTCGAAATGCACATCCCGCGCGTGAATTGCGTGCGCTTCTTCCTGATAGGAGCGCGCCGTTGCACCGTTATCAGCCATATGGAGACCGTACAGTGCAACAAATATCTTCGCAATGTTGCACAGTGATCTGATCCACGTCTGTGACCGTGGCTCGCCGCGCCTGCTACCGTCGAACCGTGCTCTCTACCGCCGCGACCTCGGGGAATTCGCCCACCGCCGACTCGGTCGAAGAACGAATTCTCGATGCCGCCCTCGTGCAGTTCGAGCGGGTCGGCGTGCGCAAGACGACGATCGAGGACATCGCAAGGGCCGCCGACGTCGACCGCGCCACCGTCTACCGGCGCATCGGGTCGCGCGATGACGTGGTGAGCGCGGCGTTCGAACGGGAGGTGCGCAGGCTGCTCGCCGACCTGGGGGAGATCCCGGCGCGCCACGACACCTTCGACGACATCGTCGTCGACATCTTCACCACCGTGATCACGCGCTGGCGGGCGCACCCACTGGTCGAGCGGCTGCTGACCCTGGAGGCCGACCGGCTGCTGCCGCAGCTCACCGTCGACGGCGCGTCGTTCTTCCTGCTCTCGGTCGCCGCGTCCACGGAGATCATCCGAAAGGTGCTCGAGGACAGTCGATTCCCCGACATCCCCGATCTCAGTGCGCGCGTCGAAGTGGTCTGCCGGGTGGTGCACTCGCTGATCCTGCAGCCGGTCGGCACCATCGATACCGGCTCGGAACAGGCCTTGGCGGCGTTCGCCCGCGCCTACGTGGTCCCGATTCTGGTGACCGGCTCGTAGACGCGGGCCGGCGCGTCAGAGGAAGCGGGCGATCAGGTCCTTCATGACCTCGTTGGCGCCCGCGTAGATGCGTGAGATGCGCCCGTCGATCCACAGGCGCGCGATCGGGTACTCCTCCATGTAGCCGTAGCCGCCGTGCAGCTGGACGCACCGGTCGATCACCTGGGACTGCTGATCGGTGGTCCAGTACTTGATCATCGCGGCGGTCTTCACATCCAGCGCGCCGCGCAGGTGCTTGGCCACCGCATCGTCGACGAAGGTGCGCACGACGGTCGCGATCGTCGCGCAGTCGGCCAGCTCGAAGCGGGTGTTCTGCAGGGCGAACAGCGGCTTGCCGAATGCGTTGCGCTGCTTGACATAGGCGAGCGTCTCGTCGACGGCGGCCTCGATCGCGGCCGCGGCGGCGACCCCACAGATCAGCCGTTCCTGCGGCAGTTGCTGCATGAGCTGGATGAAGCCCTGGCCCTCGGCGTCGCCGAGCAGGTTCGCCTGCGGCACCCGGAGCCCGTCGAAGAACAGCTCGGTGGTGTCCTGGCCCTTCTGGCCGACCTTCTTCAGCAGTCTGCCGCGCTCGAATCCGGGGGTGTCGTCGGCGACCTCGGCGACCACCAGCGACACGCCCTTGGCGCCGAGGCTGGGGTCGGTCTTGACGGCGATGATCAGCAGATCGCAGTTGCGGCCGTTGGAGATGAAGGTCTTGGCGCCGCTGATCACGTAGTCGTCGCCGTCCTTCACCGCCTTGGTCGCGATGTTCTGCAGATCCGAGCCGGTGCCCGGCTCGGTCATGGCGATGGCGCCGATCCACTCGCCGGAGGCGAGCTTGGGCAGCCAGCGCTTCTTGTTCTCCTCCGAGGCGTAGGACAGGATGTAGTGCGGCACGATGCCGGTGTGCACACCCAGCTGCATCGCGGAGTCGCCGCCTTTGACCTGCTCGGTGAACAGCACGGCCTCGTGCGCGAAAGTGCCACCGCCGCCGCCGTATTCCTCGGGAACCGACATGCACAGCAGGCCCAGCTCGCCAGCCTGCCGGTAGACCTCACGGCTGGGGTATCCCTGCGCGGCGAACTCCTCGCGGTGCGGCGCGACGGTGTTGACGAAGAAGTTGCGGGCCAGCTCGGCCAGGCCCTGCAGCTCCGACTCGGCGTCGGTGTCGACGGTGCTCATCGAGTTCCTCTCCTTGTTTCGATGGACTGCGCACCAGAGTGGACACTCTGTTGGCAATCTGTCAATAGTGAGGGTAGGGCATTGACAAACATCAACCGTACTGCGAAGGTTCCAATTGCTTGGACATCCAACTATTGGATAACCTCCAACTGCGCGCACCGCGCAACCGACATCAACGGAGTAGGACTGGCATGGTTCGCGAACTCACGCACTTCATCGGCGGCAAGCACGTCACCGGCACTTCCGGCGCCTACGGCGACGTCTTCGATCCCAACCTCGGACAGGTCCAGGCCAGGGTTCCGCTGGCGAACACCGCCGAAGTGGCCGCGGTGATCGCGAACGCGGCCGAGGCCCAGCGGGTGTGGGCGGCGTTCAACCCCCAGAAGCGCGCCAGGGTGCTGATGAAGTTCGTGAACCTGGTCAACGACGAGATGGACAGCCTGGCCGCGCTGCTCTCGGCCGAGCACGGCAAGACCATCGCCGACGCCAAGGGCGACATCCAGCGCGGACTCGAGGTCATCGAGTTCGCCATCGGCATTCCGCACTTGCTCAAGGGTGAGTACAGCGACAGCGCGGGCACCGGCATCGACGTGTACTCGATGCGTCAGCCGCTCGGTGTCGTCGCCGGGATCACGCCGTTCAACTTCCCGGCGATGATCCCGCTGTGGAAGGCGGGCCCGGCGCTGGCCTGCGGCAACGCCTTCGTGCTCAAGCCGTCCGAGCGTGATCCCTCGGTGCCGCTGCGCCTGGCCGAGCTGTTCCTCGAGGCGGGTCTGCCGCCGGGCGTGTTCAACGTGGTCAACGGTGGCAAGGAAGCCGTCGACGCGATCCTGCACGACCCGCGGATCAAGGCGGTCGGATTCGTCGGCTCGACCCCGATCGCCCAGTACATCTACGAGACCGCGACCGCCAACGGCAAGCGCGCGCAGTGCTTCGGTGGGGCCAAGAACCACGCGGTCGTGATGCCCGACGCCGACCTCGACGATGTCGCCGATCAGCTCATCGGCGCGGCCTACGGCTCGGCGGGTGAGCGCTGCATGGCGCTGTCGGTGGCCGTGCCGGTGGGTCAGGAGACCGCGGATCGGCTGGTCGCGAAGCTCACCGAGCGCGTGCACAAGCTCAATGTCGGCCGCTCCGACGACCCGGGCGCCGACTTCGGCCCGCTGGTCGGGCTCGACGGTGTGAACCGGGTCAACGACTACGTGCAGATCGGTGTCGACGAGGGCGCGCAGCTGCTGGTCGACGGCCGCGGACTGACCGTCGACGGCGCCGAGGACGGCTTCTTCGTCGGTGCGAGCCTGTTCGACAACGTCACCGCCGACATGCGGATCTACAAAGAAGAGATCTTCGGCCCGGTGCTCACCGTGGTGCGCGCGGGCGACTACGAAGAAGCGCTGCGGCTTGTCGACGAGCACGAATACGGCAACGGTGTCGCGATCTTCACCCGCGACGGCGACACGGCCCGCGACTTCTCCGCCCGCGTGCAGGTCGGCATGGTCGGCGTGAACGTGCCGATCCCGGTTCCGATCGCCTACTTCACCTTCGGTGGCTGGAAGGGCTCGGGCTTCGGCGACCTCAACCAGCACGGCCCGGACTCGATCCGGTTCTACACCAAGACCAAGACTGTCACCCAGCGTTGGCCTGCCGGGCTCAAGGAGTCCAACGCGTTCGTCATCCCGACGATGGACTGATGCGGTGATGTTCACCCTCGATGAGGACGAGCGCGCGATCGGTGAGACCGCGCGCCAGTTCGCCGACGAGTTCCTGGCGCCGAACGCGCTGGATTGGGATGAGCGCAAACACTTCCCGGTCGATGTGCTGCGCAAGGCAGGCCCGCTCGGGCTCGGCGGCATCTCGGTGCGCGGCGACGTCGGCGGCTCCGAACTGCGCAGGCTCGACGCGGTCCGGATCTTCGAACAGCTCTCGACCGGGTGCCCCTCGGTGGCGGCGTACATCTCGATCCACAACATGGCGACCTGGATGATCGATGCCTACGGCACCGAGCAGCAGCGGCAGCGGTGGGTGCCGGGGATGGCGTCGATGGAGCTGCTCGGCAGCTATGCCCTGACCGAGCCGGGCATCGGCTCCGACGCGGCGGCCCTGAGTACCAAGGCCGTTCGCGACGGCGAGGACTACATCCTCACCGGCGCCAAGCAGTTCATCTCCGGCGCCGGCGCCAATGACGTGTACGTGATGATGGTGCGCACCGGCGGGGACGGCCCGCGCGGTATCTCGGCGCTGATCGTCCCGGCCGACACACCGGGTCTGACGGTCGGTCCCAATGAGAAGAAGATGGGCTGGAATGCCCAGCCGACCCGTCAGGTCCTGCTCGACGGCGCCCGGGTGCCGGTCGCCAACCGCCTCGGGGCCGAGGGCGACGGCTTCACGATCGCGATGAACGGACTCAACGGCGGGCGGCTCAATATCGCCGCCTGCTCGATCGGCGGCGCGCAGGCCGCGCTCGACAAGACGGTCCGCTACCTCACCGAACGCCACGCCTTCGGTAAACCGCTGGTGCGCAACGAGGCTCTGCAGTTCGAGCTGGCCGATATGGGCACCGAGCTGGAGGCGGCACGGACCCTGCTGTGGCGGGCCGCCGCCGCGCTGGACGCCGACGCACCGGACAAGGTATCCCTGTGCGCGATGGCGAAGCGATTCGCCACCGACACCGGTTTCGAGGTCGCCAACAAGGCACTGCAATTGCACGGCGGCTACGGCTACCTGCACGAATACGGCCTGGAGAAGATCGTGCGCGACCTGCGAGTGCACCAGATCCTCGAGGGCACCAACGAAATCATGCGGGTGGTCGTCGCCCGCTCACTGATCGGAGCAGCATGACCGACGAGCCCGAAGTCCTGATCACCGTCCGTGACGGTCTCGGCCTGATCACCCTGAACCGGCCCAAGGCCATCAACGCGCTCAATCACGCGATGACCCTTGCCATCACCGACGCGCTGCGGTCCTGGGCCGACGACGACGCGGTGCGCACCGTCGTGCTCACCGGCGCGGGCGAGCGCGGGCTCTGCGCGGGCGGCGACATCGTCGCCATCCACGCCGACGCGAAAGGCGGTACGGCCGGCGCTGATTCGCCGACCGGGCGGTTCTGGCGCGACGAGTACCATCTCAACGCGCTGATCGGCAGCTATCCCAAGCCGTATGTGGTGATCATGGACGGCATCGTGATGGGCGGCGGGGTCGGCCTGTCCGGGCACGGCAGCCACCGCGTCGTCACCGAGCGGTCCAAGATCGGGATGCCCGAGGTCGGTATCGGTTTCATCCCCGACGTCGGCGGCACCTACCTGCTCTCGCGCGCGCCCGGTGAGCTCGGCACCCACGTCGCGCTGACCACCGCCCGCATGGGCGCAGGCGATGCGATCGCGGCCGGATTCGCCGACTACTACGTGCCTTCCGGCGATCTCGACGGCCTGCTCGACGCGCTGCGCACAGTGAGTGCCGACGAGGCGATCGCGCAGTTCGCCACGCCCGCACCGGCTTCGGAGTTGCTCGCCCAGCAGAGCTGGATCGATGCCTGCTACAGCGCGGACACCGTCGAGGAGATCGCGGCCAGGCTGCGGGCCCACGAGTCACCCGATGCCGCGAAGGCCGCCGACGACCTGCTGGCGAAATCGCTGGTGGCGCTGAAGGTCACGCTGCGGTCGCTGCGCGCTGCGCGCGAACTGACCAGCCTCGAGGCGGTGCTCGACCAGGAATACCGGGTCTCGGTCGCCGCGCTCGGCTCACACGACCTGGTCGAGGGCATTCGCGCCCAGGTGATCGACAAGGACCGCAATCCCCAGTGGCGGCCGGCAACGCTCGCCGAGGTAACCGACGACCAGGTGGCGGCCTACTTCGCCGATCTCGGTGCGGCGGAACTGGGTTCGACGACAGCGAAGGCGCAGCGATGAGCAAGAAGATCGGTTTCCTCGGGCTCGGCCACATGGGCGGCCCGATGGCGGCGAACCTGGTGCGGGCGGGCTACGAAGTGCTCGCCTACGACCCGGTGCCCGCCGCGCAGGAGCAGGCCCGCACCGACGGCGCGACCGTGGTGGACACCGCCGCCGCGGCCGCCGCCGACCGTGACGTGGTGATCACCATGCTGCCCAACGGCAAACTCGTCCTCGACGTCTACGCCGAACTGCTGCCCGCCGCCACGCCGGGCACGCTGTTCATCGACTGTTCCACCATCGACGTCGCCGACGCGAAAGCAGCTGCGGCACTGGCCGTCACGGCGGGTCACCGCCCGCTGGACGCGCCGGTCTCCGGTGGTGTCGCCGGTGCCACCGCGGGCACCCTCACCTTCATGGTGGGTGGCGCGGCCGCCGACTTCGCCGACGCGAGCGAGGTGCTCGGGGTGATGGGCGGCAAGGTGGTGCACTGTGGTGACGCCGGGGTCGGTCAGGCCGCCAAGATCTGCAACAACATGCTGCTCGGGATCTCCATGATCGGGCTGTCGGAGGCGCTGGTGCTCGGTGAGCGACTCGGCCTGAGCCACCAGTCGTTCTTCGACGTGGTGTCCACCGCGTCGGGCCAGAGCTGGGCGCTGACCAGCTACTGCCCGGTGCCAGGCCCGGTGCCCGCCAGCCCGGCCAACAACGACTACCTGCCCGGCTTCGCCACCGCGCTGATGTCGAAGGACCTCACCCTGGCCGCGAACGCGTTGCAGGCCAACGGGATCGACGGTCAGCTCGGCGAACTCGCCGCCGCGATCTACGCGCGGTTCAACCAGACCGACGCACATCGCGACTTCTCCGCCATCGTCACCGACATCCGCGACCGATCCGGCGAGGCCACCGCGTGAACGACTACGAAACCATCCTGGTCGAGACCAAGAACCGCGTCGGCTGGATCACGCTGAACCGGCCAAAGGCACTCAACGCGCTCAACACCCAGGTGCTCGATGACATCGTCGCCGCGCTCGACGAACTCGGGCGTGACGACGAGGTCGGCGCCGTCGTGATCACCGGCTCCGCCAAGGCATTCGCGGCGGGCGCCGACATCAAGGAGATGGCGCCCAAGTCGTACATGGACATGTTCATGGACGATTTCTTCGCCCGCTGGGACCGGCTCGCGCAGTTCCGCAAGCCCACCATCGCCGCGGTCGCGGGATACGCGCTGGGCGGGGGCTGCGAGCTCGCCATGCTCTGCGACATCCTGATCGCCGCCGACACCGCGCAATTCGGTCAGCCCGAGATCAAGCTCGGCGTGATCCCCGGCATCGGTGGCTCCCAGCGACTCACCCGCGCGGTGGGGAAGGCCAAGGCGATGGACATGGTGCTGACCGGACGCACCATCGGCGCCGAGGAAGCCGAACGCGCCGGCCTCGTCTCGCGCATCGTGGCCGCCGACGACCTGCTCGACGTCACGGCAGAGGTGGCCGAGACCATCGCGGCGAAGTCGCTGCCGGTCACCATGATCGCCAAGGAAGCAGTGAACCGGTCCTTCGAGACCACCCTCGCCGAGGGAATCCGCTTCGAGCGCCGCGTCTTCCACTCGCTGTTCGCGATCGAGGACCAGACCGAGGGCATGAACGCCTTCGTCGACAAGCGGCCACCGAACTTCACCCATCGCTGACCCGGCATCACCCCACACACTTTTCGAGGAACCATGACCGAGGCATACATCTACGACGCGATCCGCACCCCGCGCGGCCGCGGCAAGAAGACAGGCGCCCTGCACGGCGTCAAGCCGCTCGACCTGGTGGTCGGGCTCATCGATGAACTCAAGACCCGCCATCCCGACCTCGATCCGGCAGCGATCGACGACATCGTCCTCGGCGTGGTGTCGCCGGTGGGCGACCAGGGCGCCGACATCGCCAAGACCGCCGCGATCGCGGCCGGACTGCCCGACACCGTCGCCGGCGTCCAGCTCAACCGGTTCTGCGGCTCGGGCCTGGAAGCGGTCAACACCGCCGCGCAGAAGGTGCGGTCGGGCTGGGAGCAGCTCGTCATCGCCGGTGGCGTGGAGTCGATGTCGCGGATTCCGCTCGGCTCCGACGGCGGCGCGTGGGCGCTCGACCCGATCACGAACTACCAGTCCTACTTCGTGCCGCAGGGCGTCAGCGCCGATCTGATCGCCACGATCGAGGGTTTCACCCGCGAGGACGTCGACGCCTTCGCGGTGCGGTCGCAGCAGAAGGCGGCAGCGGCCTGGTCGGGCGGCTACTTCGCCAAATCGGTTGTCCCGGTGCGCGATATCAACGGCGCCGTGCTGCTCGACCACGACGAGTTCATGCGGCCGGGCACCACCGTCGACAGCCTGGCCGGGCTCACACCGTCGTTCGCGGCGATGGGGGAGATGGGTGGCTTCGACGCGGTCGCCCTGCAGCGCTACCACCACATCGAGAAGATCGACCACGTGCACCACGCCGGTAACTCCTCCGGCATCGTCGACGGTTCGGCGCTGGTGCTCATCGGCAGCGAATCCGCGGGCAGCGCAGCCGGTCTCACCCCGCGCGCCAGGATCATCGCCTCCGCGGTCAGCGGCAGCGACTCCACGATCATGCTGACCGGACCGGTCCCGGCGACCGAGAAGGCGCTCGCCGTCGCGGGACTCACCGTCGACGACATCGACCTGTTCGAACTCAACGAGGCCTTCGCCTCGGTGGTGCTGAACTTCCAGAAGAAGCTCGGCGTGCCCGACGAGAAGATCAACGTCAACGGCGGCGCCATCGCCATGGGCCACCCGCTGGGCGCCACCGGCGCCATGATCACCGGGACCATGGTCGACGAGCTGGAGCGCCGGGGAGCGCGCCGCGCGCTGATCACGCTGTGCATCGGCGGCGGCATGGGTATCGCCACCATCATCGAGCGCGTCTGAGCGCCGGACCCGGATACAGAGGAAAGACCATGAGCGAGAACATGATTGCCTGGGAGCTGGGCACCGACCGGGTGCTCGTGCTCACCATCGACGACCCGAACCAGTCGACGAACACCATGACCGAGGCGTTCGCGCGCGACCTCACCGCGACCGTCGACCGGCTCGAGGCGGAGAAGGACACCTTCGACGGCGTCATCCTCACCTCGGGCAAGGACACGTTCTTCGCCGGTGGCGACCTGAACCTGCTGATGAACGCGACACCGGAGACCGCGCCGCAGATCGCGCTCGGCCTCGACACCTACAAGGCCGCGTTCCGTCGACTCGAGACGCTGGGTAAGCCGGTGGTCGCCGCGATCAACGGCACCGCGCTCGGCGGCGGCTTCGAGGTCGCGCTCGCCGCCCACCACCGGATCGCGCTCGACGCCAAGGGCAGCCTGCTCGGCTTGCCTGAGGTCACCTTCGGGCTGCTGCCCGGCGCGGGCGGTGTCACCCGGACCGTGCGGCTGCTCGGTATCACCAACGCCGTGCTCAATGTCGTCGGGCAGGGCCAGCGGATGAAACCCGCAAAGGCGTTGCAGGTCGGGATCATCCACGAGGTCGCCGCCACCCGCGAGGAGATGTTCGCGCAGGCCCGCGCCTGGATCGCGGCCAACCCCGAGGCAGCCCAGCCGTGGGATGTGAAGGGCTACAAGATCCCCGGTGGCCTCCCGTCGAGCCCGGCGCTGGCGGCCAACCTGCCCGCGTTCCCGGCCAATGTGCGCAAGCAGCTCAAGGGCGCGCCGATGCCCGCGCCGATCGCGGTGCTGGCGACGGCGGTCGAGGGTGCGCAGGTCGACATCGACACCGCGTTCGCCGTCGAGACCCGCTACTGCACCAAGCTGATCTGCGGCCAGGTCTCCACCAACATGATCAAGTCCCTGTTCTTCGATCTGGGGACGATCAACAAGGGCGGCAGCCGCCCCGAAGGCTTCCCCGTGCGCACGCCGGAGAAGGTCCTCGTGCTCGGCGCGGGCATGATGGGCGCGGGCATCGCCTATGTGCAGGCCCGCGCCGGCATGCAGGTCGTGCTCAAAGACGTCACCATCGAGGCGGCCGAGCGCGGTAAGGCCTACTCGGCCAAGCTGCTGGACAAGGCGCTGAGCAAGGGTGCCGTGACCCAGGACAAGTACGACGAGATCCTCGGCCGCATCCACCCGAGCGCCGATCCGGCCGACGCCGCCGGTTGCGACTTCGTCGTCGAGGCGGTGTTCGAGGACCCTGGCCTGAAGAAGAAGGTGTTCGGCGAGATCGAGGCGCTGGTGAACCCGGATGCCCTGCTCGGCTCCAACACCTCCACCCTGCCGATCACCGACCTGGCCACCGGCGTACAGCGACCCGCGGACTTCATCGGTCTGCATTTCTTCTCGCCCGTGGACAAGATGCCGCTGGTCGAGATCATCGTCGGCGACCAGACCAGCGACGAAGCGATCGCCCGCGCCATCGACTACACCCTCGCCATAAAGAAGACCCCGATCGTCGTCAACGACAGCCGCGGCTTCTTCACCAGCCGGGTCATCGGCCAGTTCATGGACGAGGCCATCGCGCTGGTCGCCGAGGGCGTGCACCCCGCCAGCGTCGAACAGGCCGCCACCCAGGCGGGCTACCCGGTCGGCGCGCTCGCGCTGGCCGATGAGATCAATATGAAACTGGCCCAGAAGATCCGGCGCAGCCTGAAGGAGAACCTGCTCGCCGAGGGCCGCGACTGGACCGATTCGAAGGCCTACCCGCTCGTCGACGCGATGGTCGACGACTTCGACCGGCCGGGCAGGCTCGAGGGCCGCGGCTTCTACGACTACGACGCCGACGGCAAGAAGCTCGGCCTGTGGCCGGGACTTGCCGAGAAGTACACCCGCGACCACGGCATCCCGTTCATCGACATGCAGGAACGGATGCTGTTCGCCGAATCCATCGACACCGTGCGGTGTTTCGACGAGGGTGTGCTCCGCACGGTGCCGGACGCGAATATCGGATCGATCTTCGGCATCGGTTTCCCCGCCTGGACCGGTGGTGTGATCCAGTACATCAACCAGTACGAGGGCGGCCTCGCCGGATTCGTCGCGCGGGCCGACCAGCTACGCGCGGCCTACGGCGCCCGCTTCGAGGTCCCGGAGTCGTTGCGCACCAAGGCCGCAGCAGGCGAAACGCTCGGTTGAGCACCGGTTTCCGATGACGACGATGCGCGGCGACACCCGGCACCCGGTGACCCTGGGTGCCGGGGGATCGGCCAGCTCTGCCGCCGACCTTCGTGGGCCCGTCGCGCGGGCCCACCGGCGGCAGACGATGCTGGTCGCCGCGCAAGAGGTCTTCGTCGCCAACGGATACCACGGCGCCAGGATGGACGAGATCAGCGCCAGGTCCGGGATCAGCAAGCCGGTGCTCTACGATCATTTCGCGAGCAAGCTGGATCTGTATCTCGTTGTGCTGCAACTTCATCTGGACCGGATGGTCGACGGGGTCCGCGCGGCTCTCGCTGCGGGCACCGAGCCACGAAACCGGGTGCGTGGGGCGGTGCAGGCCTATTTCGATTTCGTCGAACACGACCTGGGCGGGTATGTGCTGGTGTTCGAATCGGCGGTGCCTAGCGAACCGTGCGTCGAATGGCGGGTGCGCAACGCGATGCGCGAATGCGCCGTCTCGGTGAGCGCTGAACTGAGGGCAGCGGGTGTGGACGCGAACAGGGCCGACATCCACGCCTGGGGACTGGTCGGCCTCAGCCGCCTCGCGGCAGGCCACTGGCTGGAGGCCGGGCGGCCGATCCCGAAAAAGGACGCGGTCGACACTGCGTCCGCCCTGTGCTGGAACGGACTATCGACAGTGGATCGACAACAGGAAGAACACCGATAACCATGGCTCAGTCATTCGCCTTGATCGAATCCGACGACGAATTCCTCGCGAGCGCATCGAACCGCTTCGTCCACATCCTCGACATTCCCGCCCCGCCGTCGGAGGTCTGGGCGGCCCTGACCGCCGACGACGCACTGGTGTCGTGGTCCGGGCTGGTCACCGGCATGCGGTGGACCTCGCCGCGACCGTTCGGCGTCGGCGCGGTCCGCGTCGTCACCCTCGGGCGCATCGCCGCCCTGACCGAACGCTTCTACCGCTGGGAAGACCAGCAGCGCATGACCTTTACCGTCGACTTCGCCTCGATCCCCGGACTCCGTCGCTTCGCCGAGGACATCGAACTGGCCCCGACCGCCACGGGAACCCGGCTGACATGGACCTTCGCCGTAGAGGGCAAACAGCCCCTGCAACTGCTGTTGCGCTCGACGAGCGCGGTGACAGACCGGGTCACCGCCTCCATCGCCAAGGGAATCGTCGGCCGTATCGCCGCGACGGCGCCGACCGGGGGAGAGTGACACCGACCGCTGCGCTCTGATCAACGACCTGGCCGCCACCATGGTCGTTGTATCGCTCGATGGGCTCTCTCCCGGGTATTCGCGGAGGCCGTACCGCGCCGCGACGGCTGGCTCACCTTGAGCTGGCCGGTCGTTGGCGGCGACAGCGGAATCGAGAACTTCCGCGCCCGTGCCGGGCAGCTCGGCGACACGGAGGTATTCCGGGAACAGACCGAGCGGTGCGGACCTCGTGAAATAGGACTGTTGCGATTTCCCTCATGACACCCTACATTTGATTTCTCTCCCTACGCATCGCTTCCGTAGATTCGCGAGTCTTCTGCTGGATACGCCAGGACTGCCGAAGAAATTCGATAAACCCATCTGCAAGCTTTTGATCCTCGGAAGAACCCTCCTGGTAGGCATAGACTGCACCAGATCCGCGCTTAAAGAAATACACTTTATAACCTTGGTGATGACCGAAGAAAAACTTGCCCTCCAACGCTAATCCCTTGCCGAAGACGTCTTCGGCCGCCTCTATGGCATCGAGCATCCGCGGAAAGAATAGGTCAGTTCCTCTGAAGAGCGTGCCAGCCTTCTTGCCCATATATTCAAGAAACGCCTGATACTCGTCGGGGATAGGGAAGCCTTCGGGTGCGACGGAATAGACCTGTGTGATCTCTGCTGAGTCGCACCCTATGATCGAGTCGCTCGTTGCAAATCCGGACTCTATCAACTCACGACTGAAGGTCTCTATGTCGTGGTTGCTATCGTCACGCGCCATAGGTCACCTCAACTTTCACTCCAGAATATTTCTTCATGAATTGATCTACCACATTCTCACAATCATCGCACTGACTTCGGGCGCCCTACGACGGCGCTCGACTGCGGGCTACCGACCGGATCGAGCCGCGTGACTCGGAGGCGTCCTCGGCGACTGCCTGAGTTCGCGGCAGCGGTGCGGGAGGTGTTCGGGAACCCAGCCGGGCTGATGGCAGGCGCCGAAGCGGTAGGCGACCCGATCGCGGGTGTTGTCTGGTGCCAACACGATCGTGTCCAATGTGTGCAGTCACCTGACTGGGGTGGAAGATGGGTGCTGAAGAGTTGTGCGTGCGACTTCGCAAGGAACCCTGCTCGTCGAATCCCGGGATGAGTCGAATCCCCTGACGTTAGGTCGTCCAGTGTGCGCAGAGACAGATCGAAATGTTGCGGTTGACTCGGTGCCGGTATCGAACGGGGATTGTGGAACGTCCGGAGCTGACCCGACGGACCCCGACTACCTGCAGAAGATGTTCGACAAAGAGTTGGAATCATCTCGGTTCGATCCGTACCGGAGTTACGAGAAACCGATCAGGGAAGAATTCGAGCAGCGGCTGCCGGCTCTCAAGGAAAATGTTGACTACGAGCGGGTGAGGCAAGACGCGGAGAAAGCGCAGATCGATTACGAAAACCTAAAGCCTTGGTGGAAAATCCGGAGGTTTCGGTCGTGGTGTATCGACGCGGCGATGGCCGTCGTTTTCTGCGTGGCGCTCATGATCGCTATCTTCTCCGATAGGTCGGCGTTCTATTGGGGAGTCGTGATCGTCGGCTTCGGGCTTCTCGGCCGACTCAGTGCGCCGGCCAGCGAGGATGAGGAGAAGAGGCGTCAACTCGAAGCAGAAATGGCCGCGACGGGCCGTCGGTTCGACGAACGCGCCGCGGCCGCGATCGAGGAAGCGTACATCGGCGTGGTGAACGCCGTTGTCGGACCCGAAGGAAAGGTCGAGTTCCCAACGACGGCACCACGGTTGGTCGAAATCGGCGCGGCGACAATCGTTCAATCCCACTCGCTGACGGTTCTACAGGAATTCATTGCGGGACATGATTCTTCGGCAATAGGGATCGCCGGGCCGCGTGGTAGCGGGAAGTCGACATTGCTGCGGAAATTGGAGAATGATGAGGTTCTCCTGCCTCATTGTGTGGCAATGACCGCGCCCGTTCACTATGACGCTACGGATTTCATTCGGCGGCTGTATCGCGAGGTTGCGCTGATGATTACCGGTTTGCCCGATTCGCGGTCGCGCCGTCGTGGGCGGATCCGGCGACCGGTCCGTACACAGGCCCAACGCCTGCTGGTCGGTGCTGCCGTTTTGTTCGCTGGTCTGGTGTTGATCGCCACCGAAAAGGTCGGAATGACGGCGCAGTTCACCGCCGACCTACGTGGGCTGGGCTGGACGGGCGTATTCCTCGCGTTCTTGGGATTTTTGATGACTTCGTATGCCTGCTTCTCGTACCGCCGACTGGCCCGCCCAGCGCCGGCCGGCTCGGCTGATACGCTCGCCGACTATGCTCTCGACCAGACAAGTTTCACGTCGGAGCGAGTCCGCCGGAGCAAGAACACACTCGACCTGTTTTCGAAAATGTTCACGATCGAGGATGAGGACAGCTGGACTCGAAAGGACCGTGAACTGTCGCAGACCGACCTCGTCAAGAACCTCCGAGAACTCCTGCTGGCCTTCGTTCGACCGGCCGAAAAGGACATCATCAACCCTGCCCGCCGGATCGCGATTATCATCGATGAACTCGACAAGATCAGCAACACCGATGACCTGATCGACACGGTGAACAGCCTGAAGGACCTCTTCCATATCGAGGGAGTCCATTTTGTGGTCTCGGTATCGACAGATGCGCTACGAAGTTTCGAACAACGCGGGCTGACATCGCGTGATGCATTCGACTCGTCATTCGACACGATCATCGGCGTCGAAATGCTGACTTGGAAGGAAGCTGACGACATACTCGAGAGCCGGGCCGTCGGATTCCCGCCGTCTCTGCGCTTGTTCTGCTACGCGTGGTCGGGAGGGCTGCCGCGCGATCTGCTTCGGACAGCGCGCCAATGTGTCGAAATCCAACGCGGCCGCACATCGGATCGGTCGCTAGCAGGGCTTGTACAGTCCGTCATCGCCGGAGACCTCACGGCTGTCATCGAAGGCGAATTTCGCAGGAAGGTGTGGCCGCCCCTCAGCGCGGACGACGCGGCAGCCCTATTCGCGTTGCGAACTCGTGCTATCGCTCTTCGCGAGGGTATCCCGGCACCGACCGCGGCCGCTCCGGCGACAGAAGTCCCGAGCCCCGGGAGCCGAATTACTGCGCTTGCCTGTCAAGTGCATCTCGGTGAACACGTTGCGCATGCGTTCATGACACTCGGGAGCGACGTGTGGTCCACACCTGGTCGGGAAATGCGCACAGCATTCACTGCGGCGGCCGAGGCCAGGGCCCTCGGCGGTGACGCGGCGCCGCTGCGCGATGCGGCGTTCGAGGTTGCCCGGGTGAAATTGGACGAACTATCAACCAGCGGCGCTCGATGAAATCGAGTTCAACACCGTCGGCTGGATCGCATCTGGCTTGCTCGTGGCCCTGCCGGACGATCGCGAGGAGCCCGGCGCGGACAGTGTCGCTCCGCGCACCAGAACCACCCAGTAGCCCACGAGGACAGCGCAGTAGATCGAGTGTGTCACGGCGGCGGTGACGCTGCTGTGGGGCGGCAACTCCACGGTGAACGACAGCGGGAAGGCCGGCACCGCGAGCGCGATGGCGGTGAACTCGGCGCGGCCGAGCGTGATCAGCACGAGCACGCCCGGCCACAGCAGCATCAGGTAGTTGTGCCACGCGATGGGCGAGAACAGCAGGGCCGCGGCGAGTACCGCCCACATGGCGGTGCCGCCCGGGTCGATGCGGTCGCGGTGGCGCCCACACCACCACAGCGTGCCTGCCAGCACCGCTAGCCCGAGTACCGCCCCGATCGCGGAGGGCAGTCCGAAGCGCACGGCGAGCCCCGGCAGCGATGCGTTGTCCACCCAGCCCGACACCGGCTCGGAGAAGGCGATGCGCAGCCAGCCCCCCGCGCTCGACGGCCCGGCGACGAGCACCCCGATCAGCGAGGCGACAGCCGCGCCTGCGATTCCGGCCTTGAACGGCAACCACTGCCGCTGCACGGCCGCGAGCAGCAATAACGGTGCCAGCGACGGCTTGAGCGCCACCACGATGCCGAACAGCACGGACGCGAGCACCGGCCGCCCCCGCCGCTGCGCGATCCACCCGGCAACGAGCCCGACCAACAGCATCGGGTAGATCTGGCCGAGCATCAGCGTTCCGTACAGCGGCGAGGACGCGAGCACAGCCAGCGTGGCCAGTGCGGTGACAGCCGGGCGCAGCCGCAGTTCCAGGCATACCGCCAACACCGAGCCCAGCATCATGAGCAGTGTCAGCACCGCGAAGGCGCGGTAGGCCGTGACCACATCCAGCGCGGCGAACGGCGTGAGCAGCATCGAGACCAGCGGCGGGTTGAGATTGCTCAGCTTCGCCGGAGTCTCGTAGATGTCGATGCCGTGGGTGAGGGCCACGGCCGAGTTCCAGAAGGTGTCGAAGTCGACGTGCACCCCGTAGGTATCGCTGGACAACAGCGGTGCCACCACCGGGTAGGGATTCAATACGCGCAGCACCGTCTGCACGATGGACGCGAGCACGAGCAGACCTGCCACCACCCGTATGGCGGCGGTGAGATGGCTGGACTGCGCTACATTTTCTGGTGACACGGCTCCCGACGCTATCCGTACTTGTCCGGTTTTGTAGAACTGCGGTATCGCCTCGATCCGGCCTGTCTGACGGCAGTCCTTCGTCGTCGCGACGTCTCCGTGCACCAGTACCGGCATCCGAACGGCACCGCGCATATAGTTCGGCGGAGCCTTCTTGCACTGCTGCGCCGCACCGCCGACGATCGGGTGAGGACTGATGGAACACAAGAGACTGCTCCTGCACGGGCCGTTGTTCTCCCGAAGCATCCCGCTCGACCGCCGAAACGCGGCCAGCCGGATCACCGCGTACATCTACGGCAACGTCCTGATCCTCGCCGCGTTGATTCCGGTCTCGCCGTCCGCCGAGGACGTCGGGATCGCGGTCGTCCTCGGGACCGCGCTTTCCACGTTCATCGCCCATGCCTTCGCCGAGAGCGTCGGTCAATCGGTACGTCAGAGCTACAGCCCCTCCACCTCGCAGCGATGGACGGACCTGCGCGATTCACGCCCCATTCTCAGTTCGGCGGTGCTGCCCTGTGTGATCCTCGCGGGCGCGGCCGTCGGGTGGATCGAACCACGCACCGCCCAGGTGCTCGCGGAAGTGGCGATGCTGGTGCGGATCGCCGGCATCGTCTTCGTTATCCGCCGACTCCAGGGCGAGCGCCCTGACCGTTCGACACTGCTCGGGGCGGTTGTGCTCGGCTGCGCCGCCACCACCGTTGTAGCGGTGAAGGTCATCTTGACCCACTGACCTGGAAATCAAAGACTCTGCGGTTCACCCTTTGAGTCGCAGCACCGCCAGCACTCTGCGGTGGCGCGTATCCGAGGGTGGCAGGTCGAGTTTGGTGAAGATGTTGCCGATGTGCTTTTCGACGGCGCGCTCGGTGACGGTGAGTGAGGTCGCGATGGCGTTGTTCGTGAGGCCCTGGGCCATCAGTTCGAGCACCTCCCGCTCGCGGGGGGTGAGGCGGGTGAGCGAATCCTGTTGCCGGGAGGCACCCATCAGCTGACTCACCACCTCGGGGTCGAGTGCGGTGCCGCCGGTGGCGACTCGGTGTAGCGCGTCGACGAAGTCACCGACGTCGGCGACGCGGTCCTTGAGGAGGTAGCCGACGCCGCTTGCTCCGGCGGCGAGAAGTTCTGTCGCGTACCGGGTTTCGATCCATTGTGAGAACACCAGCACGCCGGTGTCGGGATACTTCCTGCGCAGTTCGATGGCGGCCAGCAGGCCCTCGTCGGTGAAGGTGGGTGGCATTCGCACATCCACCACCGCGACATCGGGGCGGTGGGCGCCGACCACGTCGCTCAGCGATGTCGCGTCGCCGACCATCGCCACCACCTCGTGTCCGCGTTCGGTGAGCAGCCCAGCCAGCCCGTCGCGGAGGATGGCGCTGTCCTCGGCGATCACCACCCGCAGGGGTCCGTGCGGGGCACCGCCCGCGGTCACTGCGGGCCCTCGTTCGGCAGGATCATGGTCACTACGGTAGGCCCACCGGCGGGGCTGTCGACGGTGAGCGTGCCGTCGACGGCGAGAGCACGGGCGGCGAGTCCGGCCAGCCCGCTGCCGGTCACGGTGTGGGTGCCGGGGCGGGGTGCGCCGCCGATTCCGTTGTCCCACACGGTGACCGCGATGGATCGCAGGCTGTCGGGCAGCACCGACACCGTGGCCCGGTTCGCGTGCGCGTGTTTGACCACATTGGTGAGTAGCTCGGCGACGGAGAAGTAGGCGATCGCCTCGATGGCCGGGCTCGGCCGCTGGGGGATGTGCACACGCAGGTCGACGGGCACCGCGCAGCGGGCGGTGAGCGTCTCCAGCGCCGGGCCGAGGCCGAGCTCGAGCGCGGGTGGATGAATGCCACGTACCAGTTCGCGCAGTTCGGTCAACGCCTCCTTGGAATTGGCGCGCGCGTCGGCGATGAGGTCGCGGGCGTCCCCGCCCGCGGCCAGGCGTTCTTCGGCTCTGCCCAGCGCCATGGCGATGGTGACCAGCCGAGCCTGGGTGCCGTCGTGCAGGTCGCGCTCGACCCGGCGCAGGGTTGCGGTCGCATCGTCGACCGCGGCCCGTCTGCTGGCACGCAGTTCCGCCAGTTGCCGGTCGCGCGGTGTCGCCGCCAGCAGGTGGACGATCAGCATCCGATGCAACCAGCAGACGCCCCGGACCAGCCACGGCAGCGCGAAACACAGCACGAGGCCGATACCGGCCAGCGCGAGCGCTCGCGGCCACGTGTCGATGTAGAACGAACCGAACTGGGCGAGACTGTGGTGCTCGATGCCGTTGTCGTCGACCTGGACCGGATCGAACAGCACCCACGGGATGGGGGAGATCGCCGTGAATCCGACCATCGCGATCACCACGAGCACGACGTAGCCGACCGCGACACCGAGTATGGACTGCGCGATCAGGAACAGCACGACCCGCCAGCTCGGCCGATCGGTGAACGCGCTCTTCAGGAAGCCGAAAAAGCCCCTCGCCCTGGTGAAGTCCGGTGGTGATTCGACCCGGGCGCCGAGCAGTTCGCGGCCGAGGAACCGATAGATCCGGCCCCAGATCCGCCCGCCGAGCAGAACTGCCGCGAGCAACGGAATGCCGATGAGGAGGATCGACGCGTACAGCCCCCCGCCGAACCCGAAGAACAGGTAGCACACGGCAACGCAGCCGAGGACGAACGACAGGATCAGATAGGCGAGCTCCTTCCAGGTCCTGGCTTCGATCGGCGCGCGCAGCACCGCGGCGAGCGGGCCGGTCCGGCGCGGTGACGGGTGGGTCGGTTCGTCGTGCGCGGCGGTCGGTTCTCCGACGATGTCGACCACGAGAGTCGGCTCGGCTGGGGTCTCGGTCATGACTCCATCGTTGTCGTCGCGGCGCGGAAATTCGATCGAGCTGTCCACCGGGTCGATGGTGTGGCGAGCTACACCTATCTGTGGTTCGGAGCGGTGATCGAACGGCTGGCCGGATCTTCCGCGCCCGTGTATGAATGCGGCGCAACTACATTCGCAGCCGGAGGAGGGCACTATGGGCCAGGATGTCGACTTTCCGGGGCTGCCGGACGGAGTCAGGTCCCGTTTCGTCGACGACGTCAACGGGTTGCGGATGCATATTCTCGAATCCGGCCACAGCACTTCCGGTCGTCCACTGGTGTTGCTGCTGCACGGATTTCCCGAGCTGGCGTACTCGTGGCGCAAGATCCTGGCGCCACTGGCCGGTGCCGGATTTCACGTGGTGGCGCCTGACCAGCGCGGGTACGGCCGAACCACCGGCAGCGATGTCACCGACCTCGAATCCTTCCGCACCGACAATCTGGCCCGGGACGCTCTCGGCCTCGTTCGCGCACTCGGCTACGACCGGGCTCATCTGGTCGGGCACGACTTCGGGTCGGTCGTCGCGGGCTGGGCCACCCTCGGCGACCAACACGCGGTCCGATCGCTGACGATGATGAGCGCGCCGTTCGCCGGCGCGGGAATCCCCAAGTCCTCGACCGACCTCGACAGCGCGCTTCGGGCACTGTCACCGCCGCGCAGGCACTATCAGCACTATTTCGCGGGGACGTCGAGCGCGTCGGACATCGCGCAGGCCCCACAGGGGATCGCCGACTTTCTGCGCGCGTATTTCCATATGAAGAGCGCGGACTGGCCGGGAAACACGGACGCCAGGGAACTCCCGGGATCCACCGCCCAAGACTTGGCACTGCTGCCGCGGTACTACGTCATGGACGCCGACGTCGGCATGCCGGAAACAGTTGCGCCGCACCTACCGCAGCGGGCCACTTGTGAATGGCTGACCGACGAAGAATTGAACTTCTACGCACGCGAATTCGGCCGAACCGAATTCCAGGGCGCACTCAACTGGTACCGGGCGCTCACGCTGCCGAATCCCGCATCGCAGCGCGACTCGCGTATCGAGGTACCTACGCAGTTCATCGCCGGACAGTGTGACTGGGGTGTGTGGCAATCGCCCGGCGCGCTGCGCACGATGGCGGAAGTCGTCTGCGCTCGGTTCGCCGGCTCCGTACTGATACCCGGCGCAGGCCATTGGGTCCAGCAAGAACAGCCACTCCCGGTCATCGAACAGCTCTCGGGATTCCTCGGCGAAACCGAGATCGGAGGAAGCTGAGCTACCCGGTCATCGGATGATTTCGAATCCGGTGCGTATTCGGCCCGGGTCGGGGTATGCGCTACCTACGTCTGTTCTCGATGATCGGAGGCGTCATGGTGGATATCGACGAGAAAGCCCCGACAGGGGCGGGCGGACGGATGCGCATTCCGCGTAGCCGGGGCGCGCTGGGCGGGCTGGTGGTGCTGCTCCTCGGCATCTGGGGCGCACTCATCCCGTTCGTCGGTCCGTACTTCGATTTCGCGTACACCCCCGACGAGGCATGGGTCTGGACGGCCGCTCGCGGCTGGCTCCAGGTGCTGCCGGGTGTCGTCGCGATAGTCGGTGGGTTGCTCATGCTGATGAGCCGGAACCGGGTGGTCGCCAGTTTCGGCGGCTGGCTGGCGGTGGCAGCGGGTGTGTGGTTCGTGATCGGGCCGTTCCTGGCCGCGCTGCTGCGACTGGGCGACATCGGCGAGCCGGTCGCCACCTCGGATCTGAAGCGTGCGCTGCTGCAGCTCACGTTCTTCTACGGGCTCGGCGCGCTGATCCTGTTCTTCGCCGCGAGCTCGCTGGGACGGCTGTCGGTGCGCAGTGCCAGGGACATCGCCTTCGTCGAACGCACGCGTGTCGTCGGCACCGATCAGCGCCAGGTGGTCGAGGAGAAGGTGGTTCCCGCCGACGGCAAGCAATCCGCTACCCGCCGCCTACAACACCCGACCGACGTCCGGCATCGGCCCGTCTGATGGACTATGCCGTTTTGACGGTGACCATCGTGTCGGCGCTGGGGAAGTCGAGCACGCGCAGCCGTCCGGTGACCAGGTCGACCGTGTCGGCGACCACACGACCGGCGCGGCGCGCGTCGTCGGCGAAGCTGGTGCTCACCACCCGGTAGCTGCGCTTGGTGGTGAGCACGATGTCACCTGCCCGCAGCGACCCGGCCGCGGTGGGGGGCGGGGTCGGGATCGTCGACTGCGCCGGTCTGCGTATGAGCTCGATCAGTTTCAGCAACCTGTTCTCCACACTGTGAAACGCCTGCTAGGACGTTGTTGTCCGCCGGATTCGCGAACAGCATCGAGATCTTTTTACCCACGATCGTCACGGTCGAACCCTCGGATTTCGCGCACCGAACTCGAGAACCGGTGCTGTGCGGGTCCTCGCTGGAGCCTCGGATATCACCCCGCAGTCCGATTCCATCTCATACCAAGGGATTACGGCCGACGAGAATCCGGCCGATAGCTTCGGGGCATGACGACATCTGCTCTGGTCCCCGGGCCATCTCCACGGTCACCGCGGCGTGGCGCCGACGGCGATTACGCCCGTCTGTTGCGTCGAATCTCCGACGCGGGGCTGATGGGCCGGCGTCCCGTCTACTACGCCGTGCGGCTCAGTCTCGTCGGAATCGCGTTGGTGGGCGGCTGGGCGGCGTTCGTCCTCATCGGCGATTCGTGGTGGACGCTGCTGGTCGCGGCGTTCATGGCCGTGACGTTCGCGCAGGTCGCACTCGTGATGCACGATGTCGCGCACCGCCAGGTCTTCCGGTTACGACAGCCGACGGAGCTCGTGGGACGAATCGTCGGCAACGCGGGCATCGGCCTCGGCTACGGCTGGTGGCAGGACAAGCACACCCGCCATCACGCGAATCCGAACCACGAGGAGCTCGATCCCGACGTCGCGCCCGACATTCTGGTCTGGTCACAGCGGCAGGCACGGTCAAGCCACGGTCTGCCCCGGCTCATCGGGCGGGCGCAAGCGTACTTGTTCTTCCCGCTGCTGCTACTGGAAGGCCTGAATCTCCATGTGGCCGGTGTCCGTGCGCTCAGGAATCGCTCGGTCAAACACCGTGGATGGGAGGGCGCGCTGCTGTTGGGCCACTTCGCCCTCTACCTGACCGCGCTGTTCGCGGTTCTGCCCGCCGACAAAGCGTTCGTGTTCCTCGCTGTTCACCAGGGTCTTTTCGGTCTGTACATGGGCTGCATCTTCGCCCCGAACCACAAGGGGATGCCGACCTTGACCGGCGACGACCGCCCCGACTACCTCCGTCGCCAGGTCCTGACCTCCCGCAACGTGCGCGGCGGCCCGTTGACCGACCTCGCCCTCGGCGGACTCAACTATCAGATCGAGCACCACCTGTTTCCGAGCATGCCGACACCGAACCTGCGGCACGCCCAGGTGATCGTCCGCGACTACTGCACCGAAATCGGCGTGCCGTACCACGAAACCGGGCTGATCTCCTCGTACCGCGAGGCACTGACACACCTGCACCACGTCGGCGCACCCCTGCGCCGCCCCGATCAGCACGCGGATGCCGAAGCGCCACAACGCAATCGATGAATGCGGCCCTGGTTACGTCTGCGGTACGGGTTCGACCCGGGCGGGGACGTGTTTGTGCCAGGGGGTGGCGGAATACTGATCGCGCCGCCGCAGGTCGGTGAGGTCGTTGGGCGCTACGCCGGTGCGCTGGTCACTTCCGGGGAGATCGAGCCCGAGACCGTTGGGCAGGGAGATGTGGCCGTCCTGCATTCGGTCGTTGAGTTCGACTGTCGCGGTGGCGGAGCCGCGGTTGGTGGTGATCAGTGCTCGCCCGCCGTCGGCCAATCCGAGGCGCTCGGCATCGGCAGGGCTGATACGCAATGCGCCGGTGGCGTCGCGGCGCCGCCAGCTGTCGTCACGGAAGATCGTGTTCGCGGTGAACGCGCGGCGCTCGCCCGCGGAGAGCACGAAGGGGTATTCGCCGCTGGTGTGCGCCCACTCCATGCGGTCGAGACCGCGCAGGGATTCGAGCAACGGAGTGATGGACAGCGGGATCGGCCGATTGCCTTCGGGGACGTAGGTCCAGCTGCCGCCGTCGAGTTCGTCGACAGTGATATGGACGCCGGATCGCTCTGAGAGCATCGCGGTGAACAGCGCTTCGGGGTCCGCGTGCCCGGCGCGGCGCATCGATTGCGGGTGCCGACGCGCGACGCCTTGCGCCAGTGCCCACAGCACCGCTGCTGCGCGTGCCCCGCCGGGCAAGGTCGGGCCCAGCGTTTCGTAGAGTAGGTAAGGAGCCAGGCCGGCGGCCTTCCGATCCAGTTTGAGCACAGCGAGCAGTGTCAGCCCATACGCCTTGCGGCCGAGGCGCAAGGCACCTTTCAACACCGACAACGACAGTGGGTTGGCGACACCGAGCTCACGGATGAGGCGGGCATAGATCTCCGGTTCGGCCAGCGTACCGGGCAGCGGCTCGAGCAGCGGGGCGCGGAGCTGGAAGGTATTGACCGGGAATTCGAGGTTGAAGAAGGTCGCTTCCCACTTCTCGAACTGGCTCGCAGCCGGAAGAACATAGTGGGCGCGACGAGCGGTCTCGGTCATCGCGACGTCGATGACAACGCTCAGCTCGAGGGAGTCGAACGCCTCGCGGAAGCGCTGCGAATCCGCCAGGGAATGTGCGGGATTCGAGGACTCGACGATCATCGCGCGGAACCGCTTCGGATGATCGGTGAGAATCTCCTCGGCGATGACATTGCAGGGCACGAGACCACCGGGCATCGGCGCTGCGGTCACCGGCGTGGTCTTCGTCTTCAGCGAATAATTGATCAGCGGCGCCAACCACGAGTGCATCTGCATGGTGCCGGGTGCGGCGAAGTTCCCGGTGAGCAACCAGGTCAGTTTGTTCAGATACGACACCAGGGTGCTGTTCGGGCTCTGCTGCACACCCAGGTCCTCGTAGGTCGACACGCTCTCGGCGGTTCCGATCAACTGCGCGGCTGCGCGGACCGATGCGGGATCGACGCCGCTCAGGTGGGCATACGCGTCGACGTCGACGGTGCGCAGGGCGGCGAGTACCGGCTCGGCCTCGATGGTGTGCGCGGTCAGGAACTCGTGGTCGACCAGATCTTGCTGAACGATCTCACCGAGGATCGCCGCCAGACACCAGGCGTCGGTGCCCGGTCTGATCTGCAGGTGGATGTCGGCGAGGTCGGCGGTTTCGGTGCGCACCGGGTCGAGCACGATCATGGTGCGTGCGGGGTCCTTGGCGATGTTCTGGAGCACGGTGCGGGCGCGCGGAACGCCGTGGGATTGCCACGGATTCTTCCCGACGAACACGCTGACCTGCGCGTGTTCGAAGTCGCCGTGTGTGTGTCCGCCGGTGAGATGGGCATCGACCCATGCCTCGCCGAGCTTTTCCTGGGCGAGCGCGTTGGAGCGATAGCGCCCGCCGACGGCGCGCAGCAACGCGCCGCTGTATGCCCCGCCCAGGTGGTTGCCCTGCCCGCCGCCACCGTAGAAGAAGATCGATTCCCCACCGTGGGTGTCGCGCACCGCGCGCAGTCGGTCGGCGATCTCGGTGATCGCGACATCCCAGCTGATCTCGGTGTAGGTGCCGTCGTTCTCCCGGCGCAGCGGTGCGGTGATCCGGGCGCCGCCGTTCTGATAATGGTCCAGCCGCAACGCTTTGTTGCAGGTGTACCCGGCGGACGCGGGATGGGCCTTGTCGCCGCGGATTTTCGCGAATCGCCGTCCGTCGACCTTGACGGTGATTCCGCAGTTGTTCTCGCACAGAATGCAGGCGGTGGCCTGCCATTCCTCGCTGCCGCTTGTCACGTGAGCCTCCTCGACCGGCATCGACTGCCCGTCAGCGATGAATGATGCAGGTGGTGGTGGCGTGGGCGACGAGTTTGCCCGCCTCGTCGAACACCTTGCCTTCCGCTGTCGCGGTGCTGCGGCCGACATGCAGCGTCGTGCCGGTGCCGATGAGGCGTCTGCCGTCGATCGGAACCGATCGGATGTAGTTGACCTTCAGCTCCAACGTGCCGTATCCGACTCCCGCGTCCAGTGCGGTGTGCACCGCACAACCCATCACCGAGTCCAGCAGGGTCGCACAGATACCGCCGTGGGTAGTGCCGAGCGGGTTCGCGAAATCGGGGCGGGTGACGAGACTGAACGACACCCGGCCGAATTCCAGTTCCTCGACCTGCATCCCGAGCAGCGTGCCGATTCCCGCTCGATCGGGCATCGTGCTCGCCGCTCGCAGCAGTTCGAGGCCGCTCATGGTGGCGAAATCCGGCGTTTCGGGGTTGTGCGTCGCGGTTGTCATCTTGCCCTCTCACTCGATAGACCGGTCGTTCTATCTTCGGTGACGATACCGTATGATGAACTGATCGGTCTATGGCGAAGGGTTGCCGATGAACACAGTGGCGGGGCCACGAGAACGTCTCATCCGCAGCGCGATTCTCATGATGCGTGAACATGGAGTCGCGGCGACCGGACTGACCGACCTGCTCGCGCACAGCAAGACCGCCCGAGGATCGATATATCTCCACTTCCCCGGCGGCAAGAGCGAACTCATGGAGCAGGCCACTCTGCACGCCGGGCAGCAGATCAGTGCGATGATCGACGCGCTGGTCACCGAATCGTCGTCACCGGCGGAGGTCGTTCTCGGACTCGTCGAAGTCTGGAAGCGGGTACTCGAGACTTCCTCGTTCACCGCCGGATGCCCGATCGTGGCCGCCGCGCAGAGCGGCAGCGACTCGCCGACCGTGCAAGCGGCGTCGGCGACTGTTTTCGCCGACTGGACCCGTCGGCTGGCCGATTACCTGATCTCGGCCGGTACGGATTCTGCTGCGGCCGCGTCGATCAGCAGCGTCATCGTCAGCACGATCGAAGGCGCGATCATTCAATGTCGAAGCGTGAAATCTCTTCAGCCGCTCGATGACGCGGGCGCCAACCTCGTCAAACTTCTCGAACTCTGAAAGTTCTCCGCACCTGGACCAGAGAGGCCTACAACGATGACCGAGCAGATCGATCAGCGCGCCCGGCGCAAGTTTCTTTTCGAGCGTGGCGTGGGACGCTACATCGCCAACCCCACCGTGCGTGCGCTGCGCCGCGTCGGGATCGACACCGCGCTCGCTACCGAGCTGGAAACGATCGGGCGAAAGAGCGGTGCGATTCGCCTGGTCCCGATCGCCGCGGCCTTCGACGAGTCCGGCGCCTGGGTGATCTCCCAGCACGGCACCCGCTCCGGATGGACCGCCAACATCACCGCCGACCCGAAGGTGCGAATTCGGCAAGGCGGCCGCTGGCGCACCGGTACCGCGCAGTTGGTGCCTGACGACGATGTCGACGCTCGCGCGCGCACTTTCGCGTCGCACCCCGCTTTCGCCGGATTGACCGCCGCCACCTTCCGGGCGCTGCAGAGTGCGCCGATCTCCGTCCGGATCACCTTCACCGATAGCTGATTCTTTACGGCAGGCTGTCGAACCGCACGTCGTGGGCCACGGCGGTGGCGTGGAGACCATCCGCGCCCGGTTGGATGGCGGTCAGGCGCGCACCGAGCGGCAGTTGTCGCAGCGGCACGGTGAAGGTCAGGGCCTGACGTAGCAGCGACAGGGAGATCGTCGGTCCACCGGCCGCGGGTCGGACGGAGACCGGAGTGACCTCGATGCCGGCGTCAGTGGGTGCGACAGTGACGAAGACGATGGCCGGCACCGAGATTCCCGCCACCGAGAACGTCCCGGTAGCGCGAAGTCCTTCCGGGCTATAGGAGATCGATTCGACGCCTGCCGGGGCGAAGCTCTGCACGATGTCGTAGGGCACCAGGGCAGTCGCGGTCGCCGTGCCCGCGACAAGGTTCGATGTGCGGTTGGCGATCACGTCGGACAGCGGTGCGGAGACGTCGGTCAGCGCGACATCGAGATTGTGGACGGAGATGTTCTGCCCACTCCAGTCGCCGATCCGGATATCGATGGTGCGGTAGTTGCCGTCGACGGCCTGGGTCAGGAACGGGAAGCCGCCGATCTCGACGCCTGGTTGCTGCGGGAGGTCGTACTCGGCGGCGATCTTGCGACCGATCTCGTTCTGCGCCATGACGACCCCGACGCGATCGCCGACGACCAGCGCGATCATCAGCACGACGATCAGTATCAGCAGTGCGCGCATGCGTTCATCATCTCGGCCATCCCACCATCATGCTGTGGATCGAGGCCGGTTGTCGGTTTCGACCCGCTCGTGACAGCGATCGCCGGTCAGGATTCCAGTTCGTCGCGCGAGGCCGGGGCACGGACCTGCCACATCTCGGCCGCGAGCCACAGTGCCGCGACTGCTACCAGTGCACCCCAGACGATTCGGCCGGTGTGCGGCAGGAAGTACTGCGGCAACATCGTGACCAGCAGTGCCGCGAGCGGGACACCGCTCCAGCGATTGAGAGTGCCCGAACGCCACACCGCCACCGCGGCAAGTACCGCCGCGACCGCGATCAGCGCGAGGCCGATCGCGAACACGCTCATCGCGGTCGGGTCGGACCGGAACGCATCGCCGACCTCGGCCATCGTGGCGTCCCCGTCGGCGACCGCCCGCTGCCCGATCGCTTTGAGGCCGTAGGCCTCCGCGCCGTAGTACGAGATCGTCAGAGCCGATCCGATGTAGCCGATCGTCGCGGCCGCAGCGACTGTGCTCTCGTTGCGGGTGCCTCGGAACTGGCCGCGCAGTGCGCCGTATCCGAGTGGGATGAGGACGAGTCCTACGATCGCGGCGATATGCGCCACCGCCCAGCCGATGCTCGTCCATGACTCGGCGCTGTCGAGTGTGGTCTGGTCGGTGACGCGCGGGGCGGCGGCCTCGTAGATCACGAACAGGATCCCCGCGAGTGCGAAGGCGACGGCGCCCCAGCGGGCGCGACGGTCCGGGTGTGAGGCGAGCGGGGGAAGGGACATGACACTCCTTTTGGGATGCACCGCCCAGATTAGAGAGCGGTGCTCTTTCTTGAGATTTATGGTCACACACCCGCGCTTGCAAAGCAAGAGCAGTGCTCTTGCTAACCCTGAAACCTTTCACCGTATGGTGATACGTATCGTCATACGGTAGTTTGATGCCGAGTCGACTGATCGGTAGGAATTCGCGATGGACGTGTCCGCAGGTGCCAGACCTCGACGTAGGCGTGCTGGTGGCGAACGTCGGCAGGCTGTGCTCGGGAACGTTGTCGAGATCCTCGCGGAGCGGGGGTATCACAACACCCGCTTCCAGGATGTCTCCCACGCGAGCGGGGTCGCGATCAGCACTCTGCAGGGGTACTTCGGATCGCGGGAAGACATGCTCGTCGAGGCATTACAGGCGGCGACCGACGGCGAGGTCATCGAGATGCTTCGAGTCGGTGAAAGCACAGAGGACCCGTGGCAGCGGGTGGTGCTGTTGATCGATCGGGGCATCGATACCCCGACGCCGGTGTGGCGGATGCTGATGGAATTCTGGACTGCCGCAGCGCACGACGACGAGTTGCGGGCCCACAGCATCGGCCTGCAGGCCCGTTACCGGGCGCCTTTCGAAACAACGCTGCGACTCGGTGTCGACAATGGCGTGTTCCATCCGAAACACGACATCGGGTCCGTCATCGACCTCGTGGTCGCCGCCCTCGATGGGCTCTGTTTTCCACGGGTGCTGCAACAGCCGTACCCGGAGATCGACGGCTTTCGGGCGGTTCTGCTCGATCAGCTCGCCACCACACTGGGGGTACAGCAGTGACAGTTCTGGTAACCGGCGCGACCGGCAAAGTGGGTTCGCGGGTACTCGCCGAACTCGGCCGCCGCGATGTGAAGGCACGGGCCGCAGGCCGCCGGTCCGACCCGCCGTTCGATTGGCAGAACCCGCACGGTTGGGAACAGGCCCTCGCCGGCGTCGAGAAAATGTTCCTTGTTCTGCCCGGCGGTGACGACGGCCACCGCTCCGTCCGAGGTCTGGGCGACGGCGCGGTCACTTTCCTGGACGTACTCGAACGATCGAATATCGAACGGGTAGTGCTCATGACCGCACTGGGGATGGAGTACGCGCCGGAGACGGTCGATCAGCGTCGACTGGAGTTGCGGCTGCAGTCCTCATCGATCGACTGGACGATCGTTCGCCCGAATTGGTTCCACCAGAACGTTACCGAGGGGCCGTTGCGAGATATCGCCGCTGCCGGGGCAGGCACCTTGCGGCTTCCGGTGGCCGAGGCCGCTGTGAGCTTTGTCGATACCCGCGACATCGCGGCAGTGGTGACCGAGTCACTCCTAGCGGAGGGGCACGCGGGCAACGAGTACGGGTTGACGGGACCGGAATCGCTCACCTTCCGTGAGTTGGCCGCGCTGACCGCCGGTACGGGTATCGGCGTGGAACGCTATGAGCCGGTATCACCCTCGGAGTTCGAACGATTCACCCTCGAACTCGGCTGGGACGCCGAGTACGTCGAAACGTTGCTCGGGCTGTTCTCGACTATCGCGGACGGGTACGCGGCACCGACGACGACCGATGTCGCCGACATATTGGGAAGGCCCGCACGCACATTCGCGGATTTCGCGGCGGTCGGTGCCGCACGGTCGCGATGATTCTCACCGATCGGGTCGGCCGTGGTGTCGCATCCGGCGAGATCGCCACGGGTCGTTCACGCTGGGCCGAGTGCGGGCTGAAATGATCTGATGTGGTGCGGCCCGACTTGGGGCGGCCTTTGTTCAGGACGGGATCTCGTGAACTCCGTTGTGCTGGTGATATCGGTCGTGCTGGTTCCGGCGGTGATGTTCGTGGTGCCGTGGTGGGTGCTCGTTGCCGCGCCGACCGGGCGTAGTGGGACATTGTTTCGGGTCGGGACCGTGGCGTGTGTGGTGGGGTATCTGTGTTTGCCCGTGGCTCTGTTCTTCGGGCACGGGCCGCCGCAGTTCGATCCTGCGGCGATCGTCGGTGATGTGCTGCTCGGGGTGTTGTGGGTGGTGTTCGTCTGGTCGGTGATCGGTGGGGTCGTCCGGGCAGGGTTGGGTGTCGCGGGGGTCAAGGGGGTGCGCGCTACGCAGGGTGTGGCGCTTGCGGTGGTGGTGGTTTCGGTGGTGCTCACCGGGTACGGGGTGTACGAGGCGCGGCGGGTGCCGCAGGTTCGGACCGTCGATGTCGCGATCCCGGGTTTGGCGGACGGGCTCGACGGGTTGCGTGTGGTGGTGCTGACGGATACGCATTTCGCCGCGATCGATCGGGAGGGTTGGTCGCGACGGGTTGTCGAGGTGGTCAATGCGCAGCGGCCCGATATCGTGGGTCTGGCTGGGGATCTCGTCGATGGTTCGGTGGAGAAGCGGGCTGATCAGGTCGCTCCGCTCGCTGGTGTCGAGGCGCCGTTGGGCCGGTTCTACATCACCGGTAATCACGAGTACCTCGACGACGCCCAGGGCTGGATCGATTACATGGCCTCGATCGGTTGGCAGCCGTTGCACAACGCGCATCGGGTTGTCGAGCGTGACGGTGATCGGTTGGTTGTCGCTGGTATCGATGATCCGACCGCTGACGTGCCCGGTCACGGTCCCGATCTGCCTGCCGCGCTCGCGGGCACCGACCCCGGGTTGCCGACTGTTCTGCTGGCGCATCAGCCGAAGCAGGTGGTCGACAGTTCCGCGGCCGGGGTGGAATTGCAGATCTCCGGGCATACGCACGGTGGTCAGATCTGGCCGTTCCACTATTTGGTCCGGCTCGACCAGCCGGTCGTCGCGGGATTGAGCAGGCACGCGAACGGCACCCAGCTCTACACCAGTCGCGGTACGGGGTATTGGGGTCCGCCGATGCGGGTGTTCGCGCCGAGTGAGATCACCGTATTGGTATTGCATCCGCAGCGGTAAATGCTTGCAGCACTGTTCGGTTCGAGGTTGACGGCTATCGGTCGAGTTCGAGGCGGATGATGCGGTCGTCTCCGGGGTTCGGGTCGCCGCGACCGTCGGTGTTGTTCGTCAGCAGCCAGAGTGCTCCGTCGGGCGCCACGGCGATGTCGCGGAGGCGTCCGTACTCGCCGACCAGATATTCGGTCGATTCGGTGAGGTTGTCGAGCGGGACTCGAAACAGTCGCTCGCCGCGCAGATTCGCGATGTAGAGCGACCCGCCGGTGTTCGTCATCCCACTCGGGCTGGCCTCGGACGGTCGCCACTGCTGAACGGGGTCGATGAAGCCCGCTCGGTTGGCGATGCCCTCGACCTCGGGCCAGCCGTAATTGCCGCCGGGTTCGATGAGATTGAGTTCGTCCCAGGTGTTCTGGCCGAATTCGCTGGCGAACATCCTGCCGTCGGGCGCCCAGGTGATGCCCTGCGGATTCCGGTGACCGTAGCTGTAGACGAGTGAGCCCGGGACGGGATTATCGGCTGGTGCTTGCCCGTCCGGTGTCATGCGCAGGATCTTTCCAGCGAGAATGGCGCGATCCTGGGCGGTGCGTCGGTCGCCCGCATCGCCGGCGGTGGCATACAGCATCCCGTCGGGACCGAAGGCGATCCGGCCGCCGTTGTGGTTGGCCGCGGCAGGCAGCCCGGTGAGGATCGTCGTGCCACCGCCGAGAGCGAGGTTGCCCGGCTGTCCGGTGAGGTCGAATCGTTCGATGCGGTTGTCGTCGTCGGCGGTGTAGTAAGCGAACAACTGCTCCCCACGCACCGCGATGCCGAGGAGGCCGCCTTCGCCGACGGCCTCGACATCGTCGATCCTGCCCACCTCGTGTTGCGTTCCGTCGGCACCGATTTCGAGAATGCGGGCGCTGTCGCGCTCGCTCACCAGTGCGGTGGTGCCGTGGAAAGCGATCGACCACGGGGCATCGAGCTCATCGGTGACGGTCGAGTTGCGCTCGGAGGAGCCGGTCCGGGTGCTCGGCTGCTCGGAGGAGTCGCTCGGGGCGCATGCGCACAGCACGGCGACAGCGAAGGCGGACGCGACGAGAAACGCGGTATTGCGGGACTCCATGATGTCGAGGTTAGGCCCGATGTTCGGCGGTGTGCCAGGTGCTGGGCGGGGTGCCCGCAGTACCGGATCCCGCCGGTCATCCGGCCTCTATCAGAGTTTGACTACGATATCGGAACACAATTACGGTATTTGTATGACGTTGGAACCCCCGACCGACCGACGCAAACGCCGGACCCACACCGCCGTGCTCGACGCCGCGCAGGTCCTGTTCCTTCGAGAGGGCTACCGCGGCACCACCATCGACATGCTCGCCGCCGAGGCCGACGTGGCGGTCAGCTCGATCTACGCCAATTTCCGCGAGGGCAAGGCCGACGTGTACGCCGCGCTGGCTTGGCGCACAGCAACCCACCACACGGAAGCGATGTCCGCACCGATCGGCCGTGGATCGACCCCACGCGGCGACGTCGCCGCCATCTTCGACCGCTACGTCGCCTTCCATCGGGAGAACCCACTCGCGTTGCGGATCCTCGCGCTGACCGACGTCGACGTCAGTGAATCCGAACTGGCGACGACAGCGAAGGTGCGAATCGACGACGCACTCGGCGGGTTGATCGAAACCTTCGCCGCCGCGGTGCGACTGGTGGGCTGTGACGTCGAACCCCAGGCGCTGGTGATGGTTTCGTGGGCCGCGGTGAACGGTGCCTACTCGCTGTTCCAGCGCCGGATGGTCGACGAGACAACCCTGCGAGCCATGCTCGGCATCGCCCGAGCCGATCTGCTTTCCCACGTAGGAGATGACCATGAGGCGTGAAGGCGAACTGAGCCGACTGCGGCAGATCCGCACTGTGGGTTCGGCATTGGGTGTACAGACAGTGGCCCTGCCGCGTCTGATCCGGGGGCTGCGTCGAGAGGGAGACGGTTCGGGCTGGGTGGCGCCGATGCCGCCGGATTCACGACTGTGTCGGTCGGCGCTGGAAGAAGCCACCGAGACGCTCTCTCCCGCGCTGCTCGCCCACAGCTTGCGATGCTGGGAGTTCGGCATCGCCTTGGCGGAAGTGGACGATCTGCGGCCCGACCCCGAGGCGCTCTACCTCGCCTGCGTGCTGCACGACGTCGCCGTGGGCGAGCCCGCCGACCCCACGGTGGGGTGTTTCGCTCTGCTCGGCGCGCACCGGGCCCGCACGTTCGTCCTCGACCGTGGCGCCACGCCTGAGCTGGGGGAGTGCGTCCATACCGCCATCGCGCGCCACCTCGACCCGGCGACTCCGCGTGACCGTGGCGCGGAAGCGGCGTTGCTGCACGACGCCGCCCATCTGGATGTCACGGGTTTGCGTGCCTACCAATTGGATTCGCGTCAGCTCGCCGCCATCGACGCCCGCCACAGCAGGAACGGATTCGCCGCGGAGTTCACTGCGGCCATGCGACACGAGGCGCGCGTCCGGCCGCGTTCGACAGCGGCGACGCTCTGGTACTCGGGCATGCGGGTAGCGATCGCGCTGAACCCGTTGGATCGCTGAACCGCGTCAGCTCAGCGGGCCCCGACGATGCGTAGGGCCATGTCGGCGTAGGCGTCGCCGATGTCCTCGGGGCTCCAGTCGCCCTCGTCGCGGTACCAGCGGGCGATGTCGATGCCGAGCGAGAGCAGGGCGACCCCGGCCATGCGGGGGCTGGGGGTGTCGAAGACGCCTGCCGCGACGCCGCGCTCGACGAGTGCGCGAATCTCGCGGTCGATCCGGTGGCGGATATCGAGGATCTCGGCGTAGTGCTCGGGGGTGAGCGCGGACAGTTCGTAGTTCACGATCCTGGCGCCGGTGTGCCCTCTGGCATGGTGAACAGCGAAGGCGCGCACCACATTTCGCAGCGCGGTGGCCGGTTCGCCGGACGACTCGACCCCCCTCAGTACGAGGTCGAGCGTGGCTTCGTGCCCGGATCGCGAGATCAGATAGAGCAGCTCTTCCTTGGATTTGTGATGGACGTACACCGCGGCGGGGCTCAAGCCCGCGGCCGCGGCGATATCGCGCGTGGTGGTGCCGTTGAAGCCCTTCTCGGCGAATGCGGCGATGGCTGCCTCGAGTAGACGCGCACGGGTCGCATCGGAGCGGGCTTCTGTCATGTCGGTCATCGCGGGCTCATTATCTCGCCCCGTAATCGCATCCCTCGGATCAGGTGGTGTGACGTGGATTACAAGTGTTCGCATATTGACGTCCGTCGCCGGACTGTTGCACCATGCTGACTAAGCAAGCGCTTACTTAATTGAGGAGATTCGATGCCGGAAGCCGTGATCGTCGCCGCTGCCCGTTCCCCGATAGGCCGGGCAGGTAAGGGGTCGCTCAAAGACATGCGCCCTGATGATCTGACCGCCCAGATGGTGCAGGCCGCATTGGCGCAGGTACCGGCGCTGGATCCCGCCGAGATCGAGGACCTGGTGCTCGGCTGCGGGCAGCCCGCGGGGGAGTCGGGCTTCAACATGGCCCGGGTGGTCGCGGTACTGGCCGGTCTCGACGCGGTGCCGGGCACGACGGTCAACCGCTATTGCTCGTCGAGCTTGCAGAGCACCCGGATGGCGCTGCACGCGATCAAGGCCGGGGAGGGCGATGTCTTCATCTCGGCCGGAGTCGAGACCGTGAGCCGCTATGTCAAGGGCAACGCCGACGGTCTGCCCGACACCCAGAATCCGTTCTTCGCCGAGGCCGTGACGCGCACCGAAGGACGGGCGGCGGGTGGCTCGACGTGGGGTGATCCGCGCATCGATGGACTGGTTCCCGATGTGTACATCGCGATGGGGCAGACGGCGGAGAACGTCGCCCAGCACACCGGCATCACCCGCGCCGAGCAGGACGCGTTCGGTGTGCGGTCGCAGAATCTGGCGGAGAAGGCGATCGCCAATGGTTTCTGGGCCACCGACATCACACCGGTGACGTTGCCGGACGGCACCGTGGTCAGCACGGATGACGGTCCGCGCGCGGGGGTCACCCTGGAAGCGGTCTCGACGCTGAAGCCGGTGTTCCGGCCCGACGGCACGGTCACCGCGGGCAACTGTTGTGCCCTCAACGACGGCGCGGCCGCCCTGGTGATCATGTCCGACACCCGGGCGAAGGAGCTCGGGCTCACCCCGTTGGCCCGGGTCGTCAGCACCGGTGTCTCGGCGCTGTCTCCCGAGATCATGGGGCTGGGCCCGATCGAAGCGTCGAAGAAGGCGTTGCTGCGGGCCGGTCTCACCATCGACGACATCGACCTGGTGGAGATCAACGAGGCCTTCGCGGTGCAGGTGATCGGCTCGGCCCGCGAGCTCGGCATTCCCGAGGACAAACTCAATATCAACGGCGGCGCGATCGCGGTGGGACATCCGTTCGGCATGACCGGTGCGCGGATCACCAGCACCCTGATCAACTCACTGCGCTACCACGACAAGCAGTTCGGCCTCGAGACCATGTGCGTCGGCGGCGGCCAGGGTATGGCGATGGTGCTGGAGCGTCTGTCGTGACCGGCCGATTCGCGGGCAAGACCGCGATTGTGACCGGGGCGAGCCGGGGCATCGGGTTCGGCATCGCCGAGCGACTGGTGGCCGACGGGGCGACCGTCGTGATCACCGCGCGCAAACAGGACGCGCTCGATGACGCGGTCGAGCAGTTGGGCGGTGCTGGGCGTGCGCTCGGCGTGGCCGGACGCGCCGACGACATCGAGCACCAGGCCGACGTGGTCGGTCGTGCGATCGAGGCGTTCGGCAGCGTCGATCTGCTGGTCAACAACACCGGCATCAACCCGGTGTACGGGCCGATGATCGAGATGGACCTCCAGGCTGCCCGCAAGATCATCGAGGTCAACTGCCTCGCCGCGCTGTCGTGGGCTCAGCAGGTGCACAAGGCGTGGATGGACGAGCACGGCGGCTCGATCGTCAACGTCTCCTCGGTCGCCGGGTTGCGGCCCGCGCCGGGCATCGGTTTCTACGGTGCCAGCAAGGCGATGCTCACCTACATCACCCAGGAGCTGGCCGTGGAACTCGGCCCGAACATCCGGGTCAACGCCGTGGCACCCGCGGTGGTGAAGACGAAGTTCGCCACCGCGCTCTACGAAGGCCGCGAGCAGGAAGTCGCCGACACCTACCCGCTCAAACGGCTCGGCGTGCCCGAGGACATCGCCGGCGCGGTGGCGTTCCTGCTCTCCGCCGACGCCGCCTGGATCACCGGCCAGCTGCTGGTCGTCGACGGTGGCGTGACCCTGACCGGCGGCGTCTGACATATCGGCTCGGACAGCCGAAGACATATCGAACCAAGGAGGAATGACTCGATGAGTACCACCAACACCGCCATCGTCACCGGTGCTGCCCGCGGAATCGGCGCTGCCGTGGCCCGCCGCCTCGCCGCGGACGGATTCGCCGTGGCCGTCATCGATCTCGACGAAGCCGCGGGCAAGCCGGTGGTCGCCGAGATCGAGGCCGCCGGTGGACGTGCGATCGCGATCGGCGCCGACGTCGCCGACGAAGCTGCCGTGGAAGCCGCTGTCGAGCGGGTCACCGCTGAGCTCGGCGCGCCCACCGTGCTGGTCAACAACGCCGGTGTCCTGCGCGACAACCTGCTGTTCCGGATGACCGCCGACGACTGGGACACGGTGATGAACGTGCACCTGCGCGGGTCGTTCCTGATGAGCCGGGCGGTCCAGAAGCACATGACCGCAGCCCGTTTCGGACGCATCGTCAACCTGTCGAGCACCTCGGCGCTCGGCAACCGCGGCCAGGCCAACTACGCGGCCGCCAAGGCCGGGTTGCAGGGGTTCACCAAGACCCTCGCCTTCGAGCTCGGCAAGTTCGGCATCACCGCCAATGCGGTCGCGCCCGGTTTCATCGAAACCGAGATGACCGCCGCGACGGCCGCGCGCGTTGGTATCTCGTTCGAGGACCTCAAGGCAGGGACTGCTGCGGAGATCCCCGTCGCTCGCACCGGTGTGCCCGACGACATCGCGCACGCGGTGTCGTTCTTCGTCAGCGAGGGCGCCGGTTTCGTCTCCGGACAGGTGCTCTACGTGGCGGGTGGGCCGAAGGCATGAGGACCTTCCATGGCGTCGCCGAGCTCGAAGCCGCTGTCGGCACACATCTCGGCTACTCCGAATGGCACACCGTCGCCCAGGCCCAGATCGATACTTTCGCGGATGCCACCGGCGATCACCAGTGGATCCATGTCGATCCGGCGAAGGCGGCAGAGGGCCCCTTCGGCAGCACCATCGCGCACGGCTATCTGACGCTGTCGCTCGTGCCGGACCTCGTCGGGCAGATCTACCGGGTCGAGGGCGTCACAATGGGTGTCAACTACGGCGCCAACAAGCTTCGGTTCCCGGCCCCGGTGCCGGTCGACTCGAAGGTTCGCGCCGGTGTCGAGCTGCTCTCGGTCGAGCCCGGCCGTGGCGGACATCTGGTCACCGCGAAGGTCACCGTCGAACGCGAAGGCGGCGACAAGCCGGCGTGTGTGGTCGAGACCGTGTCGCTCGTGGTGACCTGATGGCGATTCAGACGGAACTCCCCGGGCTCGATCTCGGTCGCTTCTCGTCGTGGATGCGTAGCGAAATCCCCGGCGTCGACTCGCCGATCAGCGGTGAGCTGATCGCAGGCGGGAAGTCGAACCTGACCTATGAGGTCACCGACGGCACCCGGCGATGGATCGTGCGGCGTCCGCCGCTGGGACATGTGCTGGCGACCGCACACGACATGGCGCGCGAGTACCGGGTGATGGCGGCGCTGGCGCCGACCGCCGTCCCAGTGCCCGAGATGTACGCGCTGTGCCGTGACGAGGACGTTCTCGGCGCGCCGTTCTACGTGATGGAGCGGGTCGACGGCACGCCGTACCGGGATGCCGCGGAGCTGGTCGCGCTGGGACCCGAACGGACCAGGGCGATCTCGACCGGTCTGGTCGACACCCTCGCCGCGCTGCACGCTGTCGACCCGGCGGCGGTCGGGCTGGCGGACTTCGGCAGGCCGGCAGGTTTTCTCGCTCGCCAAGTGGCCCGATGGCGCAAGCAGCTCGACGCATCGCACACGCGCGAGCTGCCCGCGGCCGTCGAGCTCCACGCGCGCCTCGCCGCCGACGTCCCCGCCGAGTCGGCCGTCGGGATCGTGCACGGCGACTTCCGCCTCGACAACGTGCTGACCGATGCCGACGACCGACCCGCCGCCGTCATCGACTGGGAGATGGCCACGCTCGGCGACCCACTCACCGACCTGGCGTTGATGATCGTCTACGGCCGCCTCGCAGCCGGCACCTCGAGCAGCGCGAACGTGGCGGACGCGTCCGTCGCGCCCGGCTTCCTGTCCGAAGCCGAGATCATCGCGCGCTACACCGCACGCAGCGACCGCGACATGTCCCGCTTCGGCTTCTACCTGGGGCTGGCGGCCTTCAAGCTCGCCGCGATCCTCGAGGGCGTGCACTACCGCTACCTACACGGCCAGACCGTGGGCGCGGGCTTCGAGACCATCGGCGCCGCGGTCGAACCGTTGCTCGAAACCGGCCTCGCCGCACTACGTTTCGAGGTCGACGAGAACACTCCAGCCGGCAGCGAGCCGCGCGGTGAACGGGAGGCACGATGACAGTCGACGAACTCGGGCGCAAGATCGAGGAGTTCCTCGCCGCCCATGACCCGGCCACCACCGAGCGCCTGGACTTCCTGCGCGCCCGCTACGACGCGGGGCTGGCCTGGGTGTACTTCCCGCCCGGCCACGGCGGGCTCGGTCTGCCGCATGCCAGGCAGGTCGAGGTGGACCGTGCGTTCGAGGAGGCGGGCGCACCCGACAACAACCCCAATGGCAACGGGATCGGGCTCGGCATGGCCGCGCCGACGATCCTGGCCTACGGGACCGACGAGCAGAAGCGACGTTTTCTGCGGCCGCTGTGGACCGGCGAGGAGATCTGGTGCCAGCTCTTCAGTGAGCCGGGCGCGGGCTCTGATCTGGCCAATGTCAGCACCCGTGCGGTGCGCGACGGCGAGGGCTGGGTCGTCGACGGGCAGAAGGTGTGGACCTCGGGCGCGCACCTCGCGCAGTTCGCGATCCTCCTGGCCCGCACCGACACCGGCCTGCCCAAACACCGTGGCATGACGTACTTCCTGTGCGATATGACCGATCCCGGGGTGGAGGTCCGGCCGTTGCGTCAGATCACCGGGGAGGCCGAGTTCAACGAGGTCTTCCTCACCGAAGTCCGGATTCCCGACGCCCAGCGCCTCGGTGGCGAAGGTGACGGGTGGCGGGTGGCCAACGCGACGCTCAACACCGAGCGGGTGGCGATCGGCGGCAGAACCAGTGACCGCGAGTCCGGGATCGTCGGTGTGGTCACCGAGACCTGGCGCGCGCATCCCGACCAGCGCACGCCCGAATTGCACGACCGGCTGTTGCGCCTGTGGGTCGACGCCGAGGTCGGTCGGCTCACCGGTATGCGGCTGCGGCAGAAGCTGGCTCAGGGCCGACCCGGTCCGGAAGGGGCGGCGATGAAGCTGACCTTCGCCCGGGTCGCCCAGCAGCTGTCCGGTCTGGAACTGGAGATACTCGGCGAAGAAGGCTTGCGCTACTCGGACTGGACCATGGTGCGGCCCGACCGGGTCGATTTCAACGCTCGCGACGCGGGCTACCGCTACCTGCGCGCCAAGGGCAACTCCATCGAAGGTGGCACCTCCGAGATTCTGCGCAACATCGTGTCCGAGCGGATTCTCGGCCTGCCACCCGAGCCACGGACCGACAAGGACCGACCATGGAAGGAGGTCGCCCGATGACCGACCTGGATCTGCTCTACACCGACATCGAGGACGACCTGCGCAATGTCGTGCGTGCTGTGCTCGCCGCGCACTGCGATCCGGTCGCGGTGACGGCCTTCTACGACGGTGACCGGTCGCTGGTCGAAAGCCTGTGGAAGAACATCGCCGTCGACCTCGGTCTGGCCGGGCTGCTGGTCCCCGAGGACCGCGGCGGTGCGGGCGCGTCGGCGCGGGAAGCCGCGGTGGTGCTCGAGGAACTCGGCCGCTTCGTCGCGCCGGTGCCGTTCTTGACCAGCGCGGTCGTGGCGACCACCGTGCTCCTCGACACCGACGGTCCGTTGCTCGGTCAGGTGGCGGCGGGGGAGCGGACCGCGGCCCTCGTGACACCGCTGTCAACGTCGGCCCACGGTGCGTTTCCCACCGTGTCCCTCGGTCCGGACGGCCTGACCGGCAGCATCACCAGTGTGGCCGGTGCGCTCGAGGCCGACCTGCTGCTGGTTCCGGTCAGCGTTGCCGATGGCATTGCCGTGTATGCTGTTTCGGCCGAGCACGCCGAGATCACCCCGGTGATCTCGCTCGACATGACCCGGCAGCTGGCCGACATCACCTTCGATGGCGTCGCGGGCGAGCAGATCGTTTCCGACGGAGAGTCCTCGGTGCGTCGCGCGCTCGAGGCGGGCACCGCCCTGCTGGCTTCGGAGCAATACGGCATTGCCCGTTGGTGTCTCGACGAGACCGTGGACTACCTGAAGGAGCGGCGCCAGTTCGGGCGTGTGGTCGGTGGTTTCCAGGCGATCAAGCACCGGCTGGCCGACCTCTACACCGCGGTCGAGTCCGCCAACGCCGCCGCCAGATACGCCGCGGCAGCCCTCGCCGCGGGCGACGCCGACACCCAGGTGGCAGCCGGTGTGGCGCAGGCGTTCTGCGGCGATCTCGCCGTGCTCGCGGGTGAGGAGGCAGTGCAGCTGCACGGCGGCATGGGCATGACCTGGGAACACCCGGCACACCTGTACCTCAAGCGTGCCAAGGCCGACCAGATCGCCTTCGGCACAGGTGGCGTTCATCGGTCGCGCCTGGCGGATCTGCTCGACATACCCGGCCCGCGATAAGGCTGTCGCCGCCGCGCGTGCCCTACCCGACCTGTGCCAGGAGGTCGTGCGCGGCGGCGACCGGGGCGTTGGTGACGTTGCCCGCGTGGGTGTTCAGGCCAAGTCCGAGACTGGGATCCTCCGCGCAGGCGCGTTCCCAGCCCTTGCCTGCCAAGGCCACCACATAGGGCAAGGTGGCATTGGTCAGTGCGTAGGTCGAGGTGTGCGGCACCGAGCCCGGCATGTTCGCCACGCAATAGAACGTCGATCCGTGGACCTGATAGGTCGGATCCGCGTGGGTGGTCGGGTGGGTGTCGTCGAAGCAGCCACCCTGGTCGACCGCGATATCGACCAGCACCGAACCCGGTTTCATCTGCGCTACCAGCTCGTTGCTCACCAGCTTGGGCGCGGCGGCTCCGGGGACAAGGACCGCGCCGATCACCATGTCCGCCGCGCGGACCTGCTCGGCGATCGCCAGCTTCGACGATGCCAACCCGCGCACGCGGTTGTTGTAGCGCCAGAACGACATTCGCAGTTTGTCGAGGTCGGTGTCGAGAAGCGTGACATGTGCGCCCATTCCCAAGGCGATGTTGGCCGCGTTCTGGCCCGCGACTCCGGCCCCGATGATGACCACCTCGGCCTGGTCGACCCCGCCGACGCCACCGAGCAGTACCCCGCGACCGCCGTAGGGCTTCATCAGCGCGTGCGCGCCCACTTGCGGGGCAAGGCAACCCGCGACTTCCGACATCGGGTACAGCAGCGGCAGTGTGCCGGAGGGCAGTTGCACGGTCTCGTAGGCGATCGCCGTAACCCGTTGCGCCAGTAGCTGTTCGGTCAACGGCCGGTCTGCCGCCAAATGCAGGTAGGTGAACAGGACCAGCCCTTCACGCAAGCGGTGATATTCCTGTTCGACGGGTTCCTTGACCTTCAACACCAGCTCCGCCTCGGCCCAGACGGCGTCGGCTTCGGCGAGGATCTGTGCTCCTGCGGCGAGGTATTCGGAGTCGGGAATCGACGATCCCACCCCTGCGTCGGCTTCGATGATCACGTGATGACCGTTCGACACCAGTTCGTGCACACCGATCGGCGTGATCGCAACGCGAAATTCGTTGTTCTTGACTTCTTTGGGGACAGCGATGCGCATGGGAGCTGCTCCTTACGGATGATCGAGTTCTGATCCGAGGATCGAGGATCAGTACGGCCATCGGCTATAACTCCTGCACAATCGGCGGATATCGATATCGGAGCCGAGTATCCTGCGATCATGGCGTCGCGAGAGCAACACCGCCCGCAACCCGTGCGGCCGTTCCGGGGGTTGCCGTCGAACCTCGACGACATCGACCGCAGGCTGCTCGCCGAACTCGCCGAAGACGCGCGGGTTCCCAACAATGTCCTGGCGGCGCGGGTCGGCATCGCCGCGTCGACGTGTTCGCTGCGCCTGCGCAGGCTCCGTGAACTCGGTGCGATCCGCGGTTTCTACACCGACATCGCCCCGGAGGCACTGGGGCTGCCGCTCCAGGCGATGATCTCGGTGCAGGTGCAACCGGCGGCTCGGGCACGCATCGGTGAGCTGAGTGCCAAGCTCGCCGCGCTGCCCGGTGTGGTGAACGTGTACTTCCTCGCGGGCACCGTCGACTTCTTGATCCAGGTGTCGGCGGCCTCCCCGGACGCGTTGCGCGAGTTCGTGACCCAGGAACTCAGCGCGACCCGCGAATTCGCGTCGACCGAGACGAGTCTGGTCTTCGAGCACATTCGCAGCCCACAGCCCACGCTCTGACGGCCGATCGCCGAGCCCGTGCCCGGCGTCGGGACGCAGTCTCTGCGACGATGTGCCCATGAGCACCACCACCCGACCGGGTGTGATCACCGCGGGCACGCTGGTTCTGTTGTCGTCGCTGTATTTCGCGCAGGGCCTGCCGTTCGGCTTCTTCACCCAGGCGCTGCCGGTGGTGCTGCGCGAATCGGGCTATTCGCTGGTGGCGATCAGCGCCTCGGGTGTGCTGTTCCTGCCTTGGGCGCTGAAGTTCCTCTGGGCGCCCTACGTCGATCGGTACGGCACCCGGCGCACCTGGCTGCTGGTGCTGCAACTGCTGTCGGCGGCGGTGGCGATGGTGCTGGCCTGCATGGATCTGTCGTCCTCGCTGCGCTGGATGTTCGTCGGCATCGTCGTGGTGAACCTGCTCTCGGCGACCCAGGACGTGGCCACCGACGGTTTGGCGGTGCGGCTGCTGGGTCCGCGTCAGCGCGGACTGGGCAACGGCATCCAGGTCGGTGCCTATCGGGTCGGGATGATCGTCGGCGGTGGCGCCCTGCTGTGGTTGTACGCGCTGGCGGGCTGGCGGGCGCTGTTCCTCGCGATGGCGGCACTGATCGTGCTCACCACGGTGCCGGTGTGGCTGCTACGGGAGCGGGTCGTCGACCGTCCGCCACGCGTGAAGCCCGCGCGGCTGCTCGGCGCCTGGTGGACCAGATTGCGCCGCCCCGGCATCATCGCGTTCATCGCGTTGATCGGCGCCTTCAAATTCGGTGACTCGATGGCCGCGGCGCTCACCGGTCCCTTCCTGTCCGACGCGGGCCTCGACCTCGGCGAGATCGCCCTGATCAAAGGTGTTCTCTCCTCGGCGGGCGCGCTGGCGGGTGCGGCTCTGGGTGGCTGGCTGGCCTACCGGTTCGGCCGGCGGAAGGCGCTGCTGATCGGCGGTGTCACCCAGACCGCGAGCATCGCGCTGTATCTGTTCGCCGCCCTCGGCCTCGGCGGGTTCGAACTTCTCGTCACCGCGAGTCTGGCCGAGCACGTGTTCGGCGGTGCCGCCACGGTCGCTGTCTTCGCCCTCATGATGGACGCCTCCGAACCCGACCACGCGGGCAGCGACTACACCCTGCTCGCCTGCGCGATCGTCGTCGTCCAAGGCGTGGCGGGGATGGCCGCCGGCATCGTCGGCGAGCTGGCCGGATACCCCACGCTCTTCGCCACCGGTCTCGTGCTGTCCGGGCTCGGGTGCGCCGCCATGATTCTCGGTCTGTCCCGCGGTCTGGGGCCCGCCAACCTGTACCAAGCCCTCGCGCCGACGGACAGTCCGCTACCCGCCGTCGACCGCGACCAGCGCGCCGACAGGTAGTCCGGCGACGGTCGCGCCGTCCACCCGGAAATCCCGCCCTTCCGCATCGGCCCTGATCCTGCGCCGAACCGGTTCGCTCGGCTATCTTGAGTCCGATGTGCTCGCCCGAGATCGTTCGTCTCGCCCATGAGAGTGCGCCACAGCCGAGTCGGCGGGCCGTGCTCGGCCTCGCCGGGCTCACCGCGCTGGCCGTGGCGGCGCCCGCGCCCGCCGTCGCCGCGCCGCGATCCGGCGTCGTCGACCTCACCCACACGCTGACGCCGCAACTGCCGGTGTGGCCGGGCAATCCGCCGATGGTCATGGTCCCGGTGGCCTGGCACGCGTCGGGTGGGTTCGGGCAGTACGCGCTCGGGTATTGGGAGCACACCGGAACCCATCTCGACGCGCCCGCCCATCGGATTCCCGGCGCCACCACGACCGAGGCCCTCGCCGTCGACGACCTCGTCGCGCCGCTCGTCGTCATCGATATCAGTGCCAAGGCCGCCGCCGACGCCGATGCGGTGGTGACCGTTGCCGATATCGACAGCTGGCGGTCGCAGCACGGTGACCTCCCGGAGCGGGCTTTTGTCGCGATGTATTCCGGGTGGGAACGCCGCCTCACCCAACCGTCGACCTTCCTCAATCTCGACGAGCGCGGAATGCCGCACGCGCCGGGTTTCTCCGCCGACGCCGCGGAATACCTGGTGGCGCAATGCGGGATCGTCGGCGCCGGTGTCGACACGCTGAGCCTGGATTGTGGTGCCGATCCCGAATACGGTGCGCATACCGCCCTTCTCGGTGCGGGTCGCTACGGCGTGGAGATGCTCGCCAACCTCGCCGCGGTACCGCCGAGCGGGGCGACGGTCGTCATCGGCGCGCCGAAACACGCGGGCGGCACGGGTGGACCGTGCCGGGTGCTCGCGCTCACCTGACCGGCATCACCAGTCCGGTCGACCGATCGAAAGCCGGTGCTGGAAAACATTTCCCGGATCCGCGGCGGCCTTGACCCGAAGCAGTCGCCGATAGTTGTCGCCGTAGTAGAAGGCATGCCACGGTAGGCCGGAGGTGTTCCACTCGGGATCGGCCAGATCCGGGTCCGGATAGTTGATGTAACTGCCGCCGTAGGCCTCGTTCGGCACCGGGACACCGCCGGTGTCGGCATGGACGTCGCGATACATCGCGCGAGCCCAGCGCAGATAGCGGTCGTCGTCGAAGGGCAGTCGCCACGATGCGTGGATCATCATCTTCATGAACGAATCCCGCGCGGGCATCGCCGTCGCGCCGGCGGTGACGGCATTGATCGCGCCGCCGAAAGGCAGGAATTCGAGCTGGGATTCGCCGAGGAAACCGAGATCGGTGATGTAGCGGTAGAAGATCCGGAGTTGTTCGGGGGAGTAGGCCTTGCGTAGATAGGCGGCTTTCACTTTGACCCGTGTCGTGTTCACGCCCTTGGCGTAATACACCTGGGCCAGGGTGTCCGGGTAGGACAGCTGGGTGACCGGGGTGAGTATTCCCGGCGGGAAAACGCCGTCGCTCACCGCGTCGACGAATTCGTCGAAACGGGCTCGCGCGTCAGGTGTTTCGGCATCCAACAGGATCAGCATCTCGGCCGCGCCGGTGCCGGTCGTCCGGATCATCAGTGGCGCGTACAGACCGGCGAATTCATTACCGGGCGCACTGTGACGTTCGAAGAACCCGAGGTAGTTACCGAGCAACCGGACGAACGAATCCTCGGTCGTGATGGGCAGGATCAGTCGCGCGTTCAGCATGCTGCCCGGCGGCTTCGGCAGGGCGTGCGCCGGGTCCGAGCCGTCGGAGTCCGGCGAGCGGAGCAGGAACCGGGTCACCACACCGAAATTTCCGCCCCCACCACCGGTGTGCGCCCACCACAGGTCGTGGTCGGGGCCGTCCTTGGTCGCGACCACCACTTTCGCGGTGCCATCGGCATCGACGGTGACGAGTTCCACCCCGGCCAGATGATCGGCGACCAGCCCGAATCGCCGCGACAACGGACCATAGCCACCACCGCTGACATGACCGCCCATCCCGACGCCGAGGCAGATCCCGCCCGGCACCGTGACACCCCAGCGGTGCAGTGCGTGGTATACGGTGCCGATGTCGGCGCCTGCGTCGACCGAGAACGCACCGTGGTCCTCGTCCCAGAACACCGCGTTCAGCCGCCCGAGGTCGATGATCGAACGCGTCTGCGCGTTGTCGACGAAATCGTCGAAACAGTGCCCGCCCGAGCGCGCCGCGATCCTCGAGTCCTCGCCCACCGCCTGGGCGACCGCGCGACGAACCTCCTCGGCGCTGGTCGGCGCATAGATCTTCGCCGGTTGAGCCAGGAATCGCCGGTTGTACCCGCGCGCGGCCAGCGACTGGAACTCACCCGCACCGAGCACACGCTGCTCAGCGTGCCCCACGGGCATTCCGAGCGCGGCCATGGTGCCGCCGACCGCGGCCGCGGTGATCAACGTTCGACGTGAGAGCGACACCGGGTTCCTTTCGCGCCACGCTGTTCGAGATGGCTCTGCTCGGACAGTAGCGTCGATCGCCGATGCGGGGACGGCGGAAATGCGGTGGGGTCGCAGAGGTTGTGAGTTCGATATCGACCGCTCAGGTCGGCGGATCGGTGGGACGGAGGTAGACGGGGTGCCCGGCGGTGAGGTTGTTGTACAGGATGCTGAGGTCGAGTGCGTCCGTGGCCGGCTTCTTCGGGCGTGCGCTGCGGTCGACCTGACGGTGTAGGGCTTCCATCTTCTCGTCGAGCTGGGTGGCGACCTCGGCTGCCTGGGCGAGGTCGGTGCGCAGGTTCGGGGGTACCTCGCCGCGATATTTGTAGTAGATCTTGTGTTCGAGGCTGGCCCAGAAGTCCATCGCGATGGTGCGGATCTGGATCTCGACCGGAATCCGTTCGGTGCGGTCGGAGCGGAACACCGGGATCGACACGATCAAGTGCATGCTCTGATAGCCGTTCGGCTTGCGGTTGGTGATGTAGTCGCGCTCCTCGAGGACCGTGATGTCTTCCTGACCGGCCAGCATGTCCCTGATCGTGCCGATATCGGAGATGAAGCTGCACACCACCCTGACCCCGGCGATATCGAGCACGTTTTCCCTGATGGCGGCCAGATTCATCGCGTAATTCTTGCGACGGACCTTCTCGAGGACGCTTTCGGGCGATTTGAGCCGCGAGCCCACGTGCTCGATCGGGTTGTACTCGTGGGTGTTGTTGAAGTCCTCACGCAAGATGTTGATCTTGGTGGTCACCTCGTCGATCGCGAACTTGTAACCGAGCATGAAGTCGACGAACTGCTCGCGCAGCGCGCGCAGATCGTCGAAGCCGACGCCTTCGCCGTTGCCGAGCGGGCTGTCACCGGTGCTGGGATCGCGCTGCCAAGGTTTCATCGACCTCCATTGTGCCGTTCTTCGGGCGAACACCTCGACCAGTGCGTGCGGCATCACGTTGGCACCTCTCACAGCTCCCGGGTGTGGTGTTCGTCCGGTTGCCAGAAATCCGCAGATACTTCGTTTGCCCACGGGCAGGCAGGCCGACGATGACTTCTGGTGCAGTGCCTGACGACGGGCACCGTCACGGCACGGGGGCCGAGGCGAGCGGGCACTACCCGGCAGTGTGGCCGGGCCGAGGAAAGCGCGCAGCAATGCCGAGTGATGTCGTCGATGTGTCCGTGGAGTTCTCCGTCTCGCGCCGGGAGCTGTGGGATGTGCTGCTCGAGCCCCAGAGTTACCCGCGGTTGTGGGCCGGGATCGGGGGTTGTGATCGGCTGCTGAATCCCGAAGGGAGCACCGTGTGGGAGGTCAGGATCGGTGACCGGGCGGTCGGTGTGCGGCGAACCGGGCTGGTCCTGACCATCGGGCGCTGGTACGAGAGTTTCGAACTGCACAATCCCGAATCCGGCGGTTTCGCCCTGATCCGGCTCACCGGGGACGAGCAGCGCACGCGGGTGAGCGTGACCGTCTTCGCGGCGCCGCGGCTGCACCCGGCGCTGGCGGACGTGACGAACGCGGTGGTCATCGGGTGGGTCAAGGACGGTCTGCGGCGCGCGGCCGATGTCGTGGGTGGCGCGCGCACCTCGGTGGTGGCCAATGGCAACCGGGCACCGCTGCGGCGCAAGTCCGAGCTCGTGCGCTGGTGGGTGCACTCCGGTCAGGTGTCGCCGCCGCTGACCTCGGCCCGGCAGCTGCGGTCGCTGTACCGGTGGGGATTCAACCTGGCGGGCGGATACGCCGCCGGTGCCGCGCACAGCCCGGACCAGGTCGCGCTGATCGACGACGGCAGCACCGCCACCTTCGGCGAAACCGACAAGCGGACCACCGCGTTGGCGGGCGCGATGTACGAGGTCGGGTTGCGCGCGGGTGACGCGGTGGGCCTGCTGGCCGGAAACCATTGCGGCATGGTCGAATCCATGGTCGCGGCGGGCAAGCTCGGTGTCGACGTCGCGCTGCTGAACTCGGGACTCTCGGGGCGGCGGATCGAGGATGTCGTACAGCGCCACCGGCTTTCGGCATTGTTCGTCGACACCGAGCTGGCTCATCTCGTGCAGTACCTGCACACCGATCTGCCACGCTTCTTCACCGACGACGCGCCCGCCGACCCGACCCGGATCACGATCGAAGACCTCATCGCGACCCGCCACACGAAGTTCCCCGTCCCGACGATGCCGGGACGCCAGATCGTGCTCACCTCGGGTACCAGCGGCACCCCCAAGGGGGCGAGGCGCCCGCACCCGAAGGGCTTCGACACGCTGGTCGCGCTCTTGTCGATGATCCCGATCCACGCGGGCAGCACCATGATGATCCCGGCGCCGCTGTTTCACACCTGGGGGTTGTCGGCGCTGCAATTGAGCACCGCGGTGCGGGCCACGGTCGTGCTGACGCAGGGCTTCGACGCCGAGGAATGCCTGCGCCGTGTCGCCGAGCACGGGGTGCACACGCTCATCGCGGTGCCCACGATGGTGCAGCGCCTGGTCGACCTGCCCGCGCAGGTGCGAAACCGCTACGACCTGAGCAGCCTGCGGCAGGTGATCAGTTGCGGCGCACCGCTGGCGGCGGTCACCGTCGACCGGTTCCTCGACGACTACGGCGACGTCCTCTACAACCTCTACGGTTCCACGGAGGTCTCCTGGGCCAGCGTGGCCGGGCCCGACGACCTGCGCGCCGCGCCGACTACGGCAGGACGCCCGCCGCTCGGCACCAAGATCGCGATCCTGGACGCCGCGCACAAAGCGGTGCCGATCGGGGTGGTGGGGCGGATCTTCGTCGGCAATCACATGCTGTTCGACGGCTATGTCAGCGACTCACCGCCCGAGGAAGCCGACGGCATGATGGACACCGGCGATCTCGGCTACCTCGACGCCGAAGGCAGACTGTTCGTGGCGGGGCGCGACGACGAGATGATCATCTCCGGCGGCGAGAACGTCTTCCCGCGGCCGGTGGAGGAAGCGCTGGCGCATCTGCCGCAGGTCACCGATGTCGCGGTCGTCGGCGTGCCGGACCACGAATTCGGCCAGCGGCTGGCCGCGTTCCTGGTGAAGAACGAAGGCTCGGGGCTCGATCCGGAGATGGTGCGCACCTACGTCCGGAACCGCCTCAGCCGCTTCTCCGTTCCGCGCGATGTCACCTTCCTCAACGCGCTGCCACGCGGCGAGACCGGCAAGGTGCTCAAGCGGTTGCTCGTCGACCCGGAGGGGCTGGCCGGCTGAGCCGGAGCACGGCGACCAGCCCATCGCACACTACGCGGACAGTGGTGTTCTCCGATGTGGAGTCGCTGCTCAGAGATCGAGGACCAGGCGTTTTCCCGCGCAGCGCGAGACGCACGCCAGTGTGACTCCCGCGGCGTGTTCGTCGGGGGTCAGCGCGCCGTCGCGATGGTCGGGTGTGCCGTCCACGACGCGGACCACGCAGGTGCGGCAGAAGCCCTGGCGACACGAGTAGGGCTGGTCGGGGCGCACCGCCAGCAGCGCGTCGAGCATGGTCTGGTCGGCGGCGACGGGGACGACCTCGCCGGTGCTCGCCAGCTCCACCTCGAACGCGGTGCCGTCGACAACCGGTGCGGGGGAGAACCTCTCGGAGTGGAACTCGATGCCCGGCATCGTGCGCACCGCGGCGACGAGGGCGGCCGTCATCGGGGTGGGTCCACAGCAGTAGATCGCCGTGTCGTGGTCGACGCCGTCGAGAAGATCTGTGGCACTCGGGGTTCCGTGCTCGTCGTCGGTCCGCACCACCACGTGTCCGGTGAGTTCGGCGAGCTCGTCGAGGAACGGCAGGGTGTCGCGGCTTCGCCCGCAATAGACCAGGGTCCAGGCGATGCCGAGCCGGTCGGCGGCACGGGCCATCGCCAGGATCGGGGTGATGCCGATGCCACCCGCGACGAAGTGCAGCCGTTTCGCCGAAGACCCACGCCCGGGCGGCGCGAACGGGAACGCGTTGCGTGGCCCGCGGATCACCAGCTCGGTCCCGATCGGCAGCTCGTCATGGATCTCGATCGACCCGCCGCCGCCGTGCGGGATGCGACGCACCGCGATGCGGTACTCCCCGGTCTCGGCCGGATCGCCGCACAGCGAGTACTGCCGTAGGCGGCCGGACGGGAGTTCGATGTCGATGTGCGCGCCCGGCGCCCACCGGGGCAGCTGCGCACCATCGGGGGCGCGCAACCCCAGATTGATGACGGCCTGATCCTCGGCCACCAACAGCCGGTCGGTGACCACCACCGGGAAGCGAGCGTCGTCGGTCCTGGTGAGGATGGGACGGCGATTGATCAACGTCGACCAGCGAATGCGCAGGTTGGCCACGGCGTCGATCGCCCTGGTGGTCGGATCCTGATCGTGCTTGCCGTACAGGTCCGGCGGGATCACAGTGGGCGCGGGATGAACGGTCACTGTGCCGCCGCCCTCGCCGCAGGCGACTTGGCCAGATAGGCGATCGCCTGTTCGGTCGACCCGACCGACGCCGGGTCGTAGCGCGGGTTGAACGTGGACCCGGCGCTGATCAGCAGCGCGGGAATACCTGGCAGCGCCCCGCGCCACATCGCCCCGAGGATCTTCCAGATCAGTGTGGGATAGCCCATGTTCGGCAGTTCGGGATCCTGATTGACCAGGAATTTCGTGCCGCGCACAAGCAGACTGAGCAGGATCGGAATGACGATCAGCATCATCCCCGCACGGCGCAGGTACCCGGCCCCGAAGTAGATCGCGACGTCGTGGGCGACACTGCGGTGTTCGACCTCCTCGGCGCCGTGCCAGCGGAACAGGTCGAGCACGCGCGGTTCGGCACCGTGGGATTCCAGGTCGGCGTTGAGAATCCAGTCACCGAGCCAGGCGAAGAAGTGCTCGAGGCTGGCGATGAACGTCAGCCGTTCGACCAGGCGGGTCTGTGTCGCCTGTGGGGTGCCCTCGCGCGCGCCGAGCGAGTTACGGAAGACGTATTCCATCTGGCGGGTGTAGGGCGCGGTGTCGATGTGGTGGGCCGTGAAAACCTGGTCGAGCACCTTGGCATGGGTCTCGGCGTGCATCGACTCCTGGCCGATGAACCCCAGCATGGCTTCGCGTACCTTGGCGTCGCGCACGTAGGGCAGCGCATCGCGGTAGGTGGCGCAGAACATCCGCTCGCCCTCGGGCAGCAGTAGGTTCAGCGAGTTCACCAGGTGCGAGGCGATCGGCTCGGACGGCATCCAGTGCAGTGGTGCCGAGGTCCAGTCGAACTTCACATTGCGGGCCTGCAGGGCGACATCAGGTGCGCGCACGGTCCTGGGCGCGCGACGGAACGGGCGTTTCATCGGGTCTCCTGTGCGAGGGGAGCGGAATTGTCGTGGCCGGCGCGCAGGAACCGTCCGGTTCCCCAGTCCGCGCCGATGCCGGGCGTCACTTCGCCCGCGCCGAAGACCCGGCGGCCGTTGACGACGGTCGCGACGACAGCGCGGTCGTTGCGGTTCACCATGCGGTCGAGCCCGAACTCGGGCAGTGCGGCTTCGTGGAGCTGGTGCACCTCGTCGTCGAGCCCGGCGGGGTCGATCACGACCAGGTCTGCCCGGTCGCCCTGACGCAGGTGGCCCGCATCGATCTGATACCAGTCGGCGAGCTCACCGGTGAGCCGGTGGACGGCACGTTCGGTGCTCAGGAACGGCTTGCCGGATTCCTGTGCGCGCAGCACCCTTTCGAGCAGGCGCAGCGGGAAGTTGTAGAACGACATGTTGCGCAGGTGCGCGCCCGCGTCGCCGAACCCCATCTGCACGCCGGGGCTGGCGGCGAGCTTGTTCAGATAGTCGGGGCGGTCGTTGGCGATCGTGGTGCGCCAGCGCAGCGCGGGACCGTATGCGACCACCATGTCGAGGTAGGCGTCGACCGGGTGCAGGCCACGGTCCTTGCCGACCTGGCCGATCGACTTGCCGACCACCGATTCGTCAGGGCAGGCGATGATCTCGGCGTCGAAGAAGTTGCGGTGCCAGATGCGGGGGGTGAACTTGTTGTCGTACTGCTTGCGGAACCAGCGACGGTACGGCTCGCTCTGGAGCAGTTCGTTGCGTTCGACCTGGTCCTTCAGATGCAGGGCCGCGGCACCGGCGCCGAACTCCTCGAACACCACCAGGTCGATGCCGTCGGCGTAGACGGTGAACGGCACGGGCAGGTGCTGCCACCGGAAGTTGGTGCGGGCGAACCGATTCAGCAGCGGCGCGGCGTAGAGCATGAACCACACCAGCGGCGGGTAGGCCTTGGAATCGGCCGCCGACAGCAGCGAGGTGCGCAGCCTCGGCCTGCCGATGCCGGCACTGGCGAGGAAGAACTTGGCGATGTTGGGATTCAGGCTGACCGTCGGGGCGCTCTGCAGAACCCGGCCGCGCTTGCGCAGCACCTTGTTGAGCGCGCGCACCTCTTTGCCGCGCGTGTAGGTCGACGGCAGCGACCGCGACCGGTATTCGTCGCCGTCGATCTTGTCGAGTTTGTTCGTCATCGACGACAGTCCGAGGAAGCCCGCGTCGACCGCCGATTCGAGCAGGGTGGTCATCTGCTCGATCTCGGCAGCGGTGGGTTTGGTGTCGCGGGTGACCGCGCGGCCGAGCCCGAGCACATGGGTGCGCAGATCGGAGTGCCCGAGGAACGCGGCGACATTGGGTCCCAATGGCAGCGAGTCCAGTGCCTTCGCGTACTCGCCCGGATCCGACCAGGTGCGGTGCTTGTCCAAGGCGTCGTGCACCGCATCACGCGGCACGGCTTCGACGCGGCTGAACAGATCCGCGCAGTCGGCGTTGGACGCCAGCACGGTCGACAGCGAGCAGTTACCGACGACGACTGTCGTGACACCGTGGCGCAGCGACTCCGACAGCTCCGGCTTGATCAGCATCTCGGCGTCGTAGTGGGTGTGTACATCGACGAAACCGGGCAGCACCCATTTGCCCTCGGCGTCGATCACCTCGGTGCCTGCGCCGATCGGCAGCGGATCGACGGAGACGGCCGCGACGATGCCGTCGCGGATGCCGATATTGCGCTGTGCGGACGCGGCTCCGGTGCCGTCGAACCAGAGTCCGTCGGTAATGACGATGTCGAAGTCGAGCATTGGCTTTTCTCTCATTCGTCGTTACTTGGGCTGGGCCTGGATGAACGCGTCGGCGTATTCGGCGATCGCGGCGGGGTCGGAGTAGGGCAGCCAGTGCCCGCGCGGCAGGTCGTGGCGGATGACCTGATCGGCCCACTTCGCGGTGTCGTCGTAGCTCGCGGAGCGCACGGCGATGTCACGAGTGTTGACCAGCAGTTGCACCGGCACGGTCGTGCGGCGTTCCCGTGGCCCGAACATGCGGGCGATGATGTTGGCTTTGTAGAAGCGCAGCCCCGAGATCATGTCCTGCTTCAGCGTCGGTGCCAGCGAGATCTGATCAGCGGGCGTGCCCTCGACCACGCGGAGGAACAGCTTCCAGATCTTCTCGGTGCCGACGAGCCGGAAGAACAGGCCCGGCAGGATCGGCAGCATGAAGAACGTGGTGTAGGCCGAGGACAGGCACTGGCTGAGCGTGCCCCAGATCCCGCGCGGGGTTCCCGACAGCACGCCACGACGCATCCAGGTGGCCAGGTGGTCCAGGTTCGGGCCCGAGATCGAGGTGAACGACGCGACGTACTGGTTCGCGCCCGGCTCACACACCGCTTCCCAGATCTGGACCGAGCCCCAGTCATGGGCCACGACGTGCACGGGTTCGGTGGGGCTCACGGCCTCCACCACGGCGAAGAAGTCGGTCGCGAGCTTGCTCAGCTGGTAGGCAGAGACCTGGGTCGGCGCGCTGGACTCGCCATAACCGCGGGTGTCGTAGGAGATCACCCGATATTTGTCCGACAACAGCGCCACGACCCCGTCCCAGAGGTGGTGGGTGTCGGGCCAGCCGTGGACGAGGACGACCGGAATGCCGTCCTCGGGGCCGAATTCATAGACCGCCAGCGAGATGTCGCCGTTGCGCACCAGATGTGTTCTGGATGACGCTGCCCCGGGATGGTCGTTACCGGTTTCGCGCGTCATACGAGACTCCTTCCGCACGGGGCTACGTTGCTCCGTGCACGATCAATAGTACCGTCGGTACCATTGTCTGGTACGCGTGGTACCAGAAATATATTGAGGATCTGGAAGGTCGCTGTCAACAGGACCCCTGAGTCCGCCCGCGATACGGCGGCCGATCCATCGCCGAACGCCGCTATCCTGGCCGTACGCGAAGGGCGGATCAGGGAGAACAGTGACTACATCGTCTAGACCGGTTCGCCGGTCGCCCGTACGGTTGCTCACCCGCGAACAAGTCATCGCGGGTGCGGTGCGGTGCATCGACCGCGATGGACCCCAGGTGAGCATGGAAACGCTCGCCCGGGAGATGGGTGTTGCCAAACCGCGTCTGTACCGCATGTTCGCCGATAAGTCCGAACTCGACGGCGCGGTCTCGGATTGGCTCGTCGCGCAGATCTACGCCGCCGTCGCGCCGGATCTTTCGCTGATCATGCAGCCACCACGGGCCACGATCCATCGGTTCCTCACTGCCTACGCCGGGGTCATCGCTGAGCACCCCGATGTGTTCCGGTTCCTCGTCCTCACCCAGAGCGTGTCGAGCGCCGACCCGTCCGCTCGGCCATTGGACATCGGTCGGCGCCTCTCGCACGATCTGGCCGAGCGCAGCCGCAGCGTGCTGTCCTCGGTCGCACTCGATACCGACGGTATCGATCATCTGCTGCGCGGCATCGTCGGTTTCGTCATGGCCGTCACCGACCTGTGGCTCGACACCGATCCCGTCCCGCGACCGGAACCGACGGCACTGTTCGTCGATCGGACGACCAATGCCGTCGTCCAGTTGTTCGACGGCTTTCTTCGAGAGAAGGGCCTCGTCATCGAGCCCGATATGTCGGTGGCGGCGACCTTGGCCACTATCACCGAAAACGCGCCGTCCCTCGACTGAGGCCCGGCCGCCCCCCCGCCCCACCCCCGCGGGGGCCCGCGGCGCGGGGGGCGACCCACAATTAGTTGGTTGCCGCCCCGGCGCGGGGCCGGGCGCGCCCCC
>NZ_JBHXNJ010000003.1:132473-154994 GCF_042719655.1 Nocardia sp. NPDC058518 | reverse complement strand
CTGTTGGGGGGGGGCCTCCCCCTGCCCCCCAAACACCCCACCATGCCCCTCCACTCTCTTCGCCCCCGCCCCCCCCCTCTCCCGGGGGGGCGGGCCCCCGTCGGCGCTGGGTCAGACCTTCATTTCGTAGGTTCCGGCCAGGGCGCGTGCCTTGCCGAGCACGCGCTCGAAACGAGCGTCGTCGAACACGGGACGACGAACCAGGTCGAGGGCCCGGCGCTGCTGGGTGGGGGTGGCGGTCGGCTTGTTGTGCAGGTTGAGCGCGTTCGCGGAGAAGGTGCGCACGAAGCCGTCGAAGATCTGGTCGATCACCGCCGGATCGGTGCCGTCGATGCGCGCCTGCTCCAGCACCAGCTGCGCGTAGGGCACCGCGGTGAACAGCTCACCGAACGCGAACAGGAAGTCCACGTCCTGCTGCTGCGACGATGTCGGTGCGGCAACCGCGAGCAGGGCCTGCAGCGCGAGCACCTGCTCGAGGAACACCGCCACGTTGGGTACCTCGCGGAAGCTCTCGAAAACCGGTCGCCAGTCCGCGAAGCGAATCCGGCCGAGACCACTGCTCGGGCCCTGCCGGAACAGGAACTCGTCGTCGGCGGTGTCGTGCCGCGATGGCACCGGAGCGTAAGCGGCACTGGCGAATTCGGCACGCAGCGGCTTCACGACCGCGCCGAGGCGCGGGGTGATCTTGCGACTCGACCAGCTCAGCGCACCGGCGACCGCGCGGGTGGTTCCCTTGGATGCCACCGAGGCACCCGGCAGCGACTGCATCGCGGCCAGGCCCGCGTCGGCGGGGTGGAACATGTAGTTGGCCATGAACTTCAGCGACAGCGCCATGTTGACGTGGACGGTGCCCTCGAGCCGGGGCAGGCCGAACATGGCCGTCATCGCGACCGGGAAGTACATGTCGTTCTCGAACCCACGCGCGGCGATCACGTCGGCGAGGTCCTCGATCACGCGCTGTCCCTGGCGGGTCACCGACATCTTCTCGATGGCGTTGAACAGCAGGTAGCGACGATCGTCGGGCGATGCCGAACGCATGTAGTCCACCGCGCGGGCGCTGTAGAGCTTCATCGCGGCGATGCGCGCGTAGGAATCGGTGATCAGCGCCCGGACCTGGGGGAACTCGGTGACCTTGTGCCCGAACAGAATCCGGTTCTCGGCGTGGTTGATCGCCTCGTAGAAGGAGTGCTCACAGGCGCCGACCGCACCGAAGCCGAGGTTGAACTTGCCCACGTTGACCGTGTTCATCGCCGCGTGGAACGCGTCCTCGCCGCGGTGGAGGATGTCCTCCTCGGCGACGGGGTAGTTCTCCAGATCGAAAGCGGCGACATAGATCTGGCTGTTGACGACATTCTTGCGCAGCTTGTACGCCTCGTGCTGGGAGTCGGCGACGAAGAAGAGATACCCCTCGTAATCCTCCTGAGTCGGCTTGCCCCGCAATGCCGCTGCGCTGTCGATGATCGGCTTGTCCGAACGACGGCCGAATACCGACACCATCGAGGCCAGGTTGCCGTTGCCGATGTAGTACTTGCCGCCGGTGGCGGTGTAACCACCGTCGGGCTGCGGGTCGACGATCATGTCGGTGGAGTACACGTCGGCGCCGTGCTCCTTCTCCGACAGGCCGAAGGCGAAGATCTCACCGGAGTCGAGCTGCGCGGCGGCCTTCTGCTTGGCCGCGGTGTTGTCGCTCTGCCAGATCGGGCCGAGGCCGAGGATGGTGACCTGCCAGATGTACCAGTAGGTCATGCCGTAGAAGCCGAAGATCTGGCTCAGCATCGCGTTGCGTGCGGTATCCCAGCGCTTGTCCGGGTCACCGCCTGCCTCAGCCGCCGGGGTGAGGAAGGTGGCGAACAGGCGCTCGCGCTTGACGAAGTCGAGGAAGTCCGACGGCCAGACGCGGGATCGATCGTCATCGAGCAGCTGGGTCTTGCCGCGGGTCTCGAACCAGTCGACCGTCGCGCGCAACAGTCTGCGCGTCTGCGGATCGAACTGGGCGAAGTCGGCGGTGTTCGGGTTGAAGAAATCCTGGGGCATCGTCGCTCCTCCTGCGGGCGTCCGGCAGGGTCGGGACGCTTCATTCGTCACTGTAGCATTTTCGTACATCGATGTAGGAACACCGGATGGGTTGCTATTGTGGGCTCATGGTTAGCGAGTCGGTAGTGCAGCGGCGAGGGCGGGCCGCGCACCTCGGCCCCGAGCGGCGCAGGCCGCAGGTGCTCGACGCGGCTCTGGCCATCGCCGCCGACGACGGCGTCGCCGCGGTCACGATGGGCGCGGTCGCGGACTACATGAAGGTGACCCGCCCGGTGGTGTACGCCTGCTTCCCGGATCGGGTCGAATTGATCGACGCGCTGATCCAGCGCGAGGAGAGTTTCCTGATCTCCGGTGTGCTCGACGTGCTACCGCCGCGCGCGACCGACGCCGACGAGACGGTCTTCGTCGAGGGGTTCCGCACGCTGCTCCACAAGGCAGCCGATCGTCCCGACGCCTGGCGACTGATCTACGGCAACCCCGACCCCGCGGTCGCCGGCTCGTTCGGTCGTGGTCGGCGGCTTGCCGTCGAGCGCTGCACGGCGCTGCTGCGTCCGACCCTGCAGGCATGGGGCATCAACGACGCCGAGCGTAAATTACCCGCTCTGGTGGAGCTGTGGGTGTCGGCCGCCGAAAGCGCGGTCCGAACCCTGTTCGCCAACCAGGACGAGTGGAATCCCGATGATCTCGGCGCCTTCGTCGGCTCGGCCGTCTATCGGGCCATGCGCGGCGCGTAATGCCCGCGCCGTAAGCGGCGCGTCTCGATGAACGGTGGCGCGGCTGTTCGCTGACCACAGTTCGTCGACACGTCCGGTCAGTGGGTGGGTGAGGGGGTCCTGCTGGGCGAGCGCACACTGTCGAGGAAGTCCGCGATCGTCGCCCACGTGGTGTCGCGGGCGGCAGGCCCCGCGATGATGCCGAGGTGGCTTCCCGGGACCTCGGTGAAGCGAACCTCCGAGGCGCCGGTGAGGACCCCGATGCCCGCCGCGACGGACGCCGACGAGGCCAGGGCGTCCTTGGTGCCGCCGATCAGCTGCGTCGGCGCGGTGAGTCCGGTCAGATCGATCGCGCGATCCGGACCCAGATGCACTGTGCCCTTGAACATTTCGTTGCGGATGATCAGTTGCCGGTAGGCTTGGCGATAGAACCGGCCCGGGTAGCCGGGCATGGTGTCCATGAACCGATCCACCGATTGCATGCGGGCCAGTGCTTCAGTATCGGCGATATTGCGGGCGATGTACCAGGGCTTGGTGAGTTCGCGGTCGATCGACTGGATGCGGAAACCGGCCCGCACCCCGTACTTCGGCACGCCACCGGCGACGCGCACCGGAAAGGTGACCTCGCGGCCGCCGGTGAGCTGTCCGAACCTGCGAGCCACCGAGATCTGGCCGTTGCGGCGCTGATCGAACGGGGTCCCCACCGCGGTGACCGACCCGATCGGCAGGTCGGGGTGCCCCGCGGCGGTGAGGACGCTGATGGTGCCACCGAACGACCAGCCGATCAGGTCGACAGGGGAGTGATCGTTGTCCGTGCTGACCGCGTCGATCGCTGTCGGCACGATGTCGTCGACCCACTCCTCGAAGCCGAGATCGCGGTCCGCGTAGGTGATCTCGCCGTAGTCGAGCACATAGACCTCGCGCCCCAGGTCGAGCAGGAAGCGCACCAGGCTCTGGCTCGGCCGCATGTCGTAGCAGGAGATCGTCACCGCGAGCGGCGGCACGAGCAGCACGGGATCGCCCGTGGCGGGGGTGGAGCGCCGGTAGCGCAGCAGCCTGCGGTGCGGTTCGTCGTAGACGATGTCCGACGGCGTCGGCGCGTACGGCTCGACACCGTCGCGCAAGAGTGCGACCGCGTTGCGCAGTGCAACAGACAGGGGGCCCATGTGAATTCTCCGGATACGTCGCGACGACAGGAGAAAACTATGTGTAACTCCCCGTATCACCTTATCTGTTCTCGCGGAGTCATCCGAATCCGCAGGTAAACCACTGCTGGGCGGTCACCGGAACAACGTCGACGCCCCGTTCGAGCACGTATCGAACGGGGCGGATCGGGAACTTCGGCGGCAGCGGTGTCCGCCGCCGTTCGCGGCGTGGGTCAGGGTTTGCGGGCGACCGCGCCATAGGCCGAGATCGGGCGGACCTCGCCGACCTGGGTTGCTTCCGGGCGCCACTCGGTGATCGAGACGACGCCGGGTTCGACGACCTCCAGACCGTCGAAGACGCCGCGGATCTGGGCCTGTGGGCGGGGGACGTACGGTGTGCCGCCCGTGCCGGTGTAGTTCTCGCACAGGGTGACGTAGGCCTGGCTGTCGTCGGTGCCGTCCCACATGATCAGGTAGCTGCCCGACGGTACCTCGCCGACGACCGTGCGCACGATGCGCAGCAGGTCGTCGTAGGTCTTGGCGTGACCGAGAACGCCCATGAACATCACGGCGATCGGCTCGTTGAAGTTCAGCACGTTGCGCGCGTCGGCGACGATCTGCTCGGGATTGTGGAAGTCGGCGTCGATGTAGGTGGTGACGCCTTCGTCGGTGGTGCTGGTCAGCAGTGCGCGCGCGTGGGTGAGGACCAGTGGGTCGTTGTCGACGTACACCACGCGGGCGTCGGCGGTGACACCCTGGGCGACCTCGTGGGTGTTCTGCATCGTCGGCAGCCCGGTACCGATATCGAGGAACTGGCGGATGCCGCGTTCCTTGGCGAGGAAGCGCACGGCCCTGATCAGGAACTGCCGCGACTGCACGGCCATGGTCGAGATGTCCGGGTCGACCGCGAGCCCGGCGTCACCGGCGATTTTGTCGATCTCGTAGTGGTCCTTACCGCCCATCCAGTAGTTCCAGATCCGTGCCGAATGGGGGATATCGGTCCTGATCATCGGGGTCTGCACGTCGGACATGAGCCTTGCTCCTCTGTAACTTGACAGTGGTGCGCCCGCCCAGGGAGAACCACCAGCGACATAGCATCTGATCTGGCTGCGACAGTACAAGATTCCCGCCGCGCCGACAGCTGGACGCCGTGGATATCCCGGCTGAGGGCGGTGGAAGGCCGAGTTCGCGTTGCGATCGACATTCCAAGTGTTCACTGCGACGAACACGTTCCGCCGGTAGCATCGCTAACGGACCGTAAGGTCTAGTCCAGCAAGATGTTTCGTTGCGATCGCGGAGAACCGGGGTCCACGGGGCACCGGGTGATCGAGAGGTTTCACAGTGGAAACGGTGACGAATCGGGTCGTAATGGATCCGACTGGGCAAGATATTCAGGGCGAGATCGTCGAGATCAGGGCGCACGGTCCCGCCACCAGGGTCGAGTTGCCGGGCGGGGTACAGGCATGGTCGATCACCGATGCCGCGCTGCTGGAGAAACTGCTCATCGATCCCCGCGTCTCCAAGGATGCCGGCCAGCACTGGCCCGCGTTCGTGGCCGGTGAGATCCCCCCGGATTGGCCGCTGTACCTGTGGGTTTCGGCGCCGAACATGTTCACCGCCTACGGCCCCGATCATCGCAGGCTGCGCAAGTTGGTGGCGCCCGCCTTCACCGCGCGCCGCACCGAGGCCATGCGCGGACAGGTCGAGCGCATCACCACCGAACTGCTCGACGAGCTGGCCCAGACCCCGGCCGGTCAGCCGGTGGACCTGCGCGAGCAGTTCGCGTATCCGCTGCCGATCCAGGTGATCTCGGAGCTGATGGGGGTGCCGGAATCGCTGAACCCCGGGCTGCGGACGTGCATCGACGGCATCTTCGACACCTCGCTCACCCCGGAGCAGTCGCAGGCCAATTACATGGAGATGTACCGGATCCTCGGTGAATTGGTGGCACTTCGCCGCGAACAGCCCGGCGACGACATCACGAGCCTGCTGATCGTCCAGCGCGACGAGGACGAGGGCCAGCTCACCGAGGAAGAGCTTGTCGGCACCCTGCTGCTGGTGATCTCGGCCGGTCACGAGACCACCGTGAATCTGCTCGACCAGGCCATCACCGCGCTGCTCACCCGGCCCGATGTGCTCGAGCGCGTGCGCGCAGGCGAGATCACCTGGCCCGATCTGGTCGAGGAGACACTGCGATTCGAGTCGCCGGTCGCGCATCTGCCCTTGCGTTTCGCGGTGGACGACATCGAGATCGACGGGGTGCGGATCGCCAAGGGTGACCCGATTCTGGCGAGCTACGCCGGTGCCGGTCGTGATCCGAAGCTGCACGGCGAGACCGCCGACGAGTTCGATCCCACGCGGGAGAAGCAGTCGCACATGGCGTTCGGCTACGGTGCCCACCACTGCCTCGGTGCTCCGCTGGCACGCCTCGAGGCGCTGGTGTCGCTGCCCGCCCTGTTCGAACGGTTCGCCGACCTGAAGCTGGCCGCTCCCGTGACCGAACTCGGCACTGTGCCCAGCTTCATCTCCAACGGGCACCGCCACCTGCCCGCTTACGTGCACGGCGCGTAGCACCGAACTTGCTCGGCCGACCCGGTCGGTCGGCCGAGCAAGGGGTCAGTTACCGGGCACCACCAGCGGGGCCATGCTGGGGAACACCACCGGCAGCCCGGCCAGCGCCCGGTGGAACGGACCCGGCCGCCAGACCAATTCGTCGGCGGGGACCGCCAGTTCGAGTTCCGGCAGCGCGTCGAGGAGCTGGTCGATGGCCTCCTGGGCGATCAGGTAGGCCGGGGACTTCGCCGGGCAGCCGTGCGGGCCGGTGCTCCACGCCAGGTGCGCGCGATTGTCGAGGAAATCGCCGGTCCCGATCGCGGGATCGTTGTTGCACGCGGCCATGCTGATGACGACCGGCTGATGCGCGGGCAACCACACGTCGTCGACCAGGATCGGCTGACGCGGATAGGTGGTGCAGAAGTTGGCCATCGGCGGGTCGGTGTAGAGCACCTCGTCGAGGGCGTCGCGGGTGGACAGGCTGCCGCCGAGCAGGCTGCCCGCGAAACGCTGATCGGTGAGCATCAGCCGCACCGTATTGAGAATCAGATTGAGCATCGGCTCGATCCCCGCGCCGTACATCGTGAGCACCTGGTTCATCAGCTCTTCGTCGGTGAGCCGCTGCGGATGCTGCACCAACCGGGTGGTCACATCGTCGCCGGGCTCGCTCTGCTTGAGCCGCACCAGGTCGTAGAGCGCGTCCTCCATCATCTGCGTGCCGCTGGCCGCGGTGTCGCCGCCCTCGAACATCTGCCCCATGCCGGTCGCGATGTGCCCGCCGATATCGGCGGGCACACCGAGCATCGCGTTGATGGTGGCGAAGATGACGGGAAAGGCGTACTGGCTCAGCAGATCCGCGCTGCCGTCGGCGCAGAAGGAGTTGATCACCGGCATCGCGATCTGCTCGACGGTGCGGTGCAGCTGGTACAGGTCGACACCCGCCAGGCCCGCGACGGTGACCTGCCGGTGGCGCGTGTGCTCCGCGCCCGCGGTGCGAATCGCGTTGGGGCGGTACCGCATCATCGGAAGCACCGGGCAGTCGGCGGGGATGTCGCGCTGCCACATCTTCGGGTCGGCGGGGAAATGGTCGGGATCGTTGAGAATCTGTACCGCGGTGCGGTAGCCGATCACGAGGGTGGCCGGGACCCCGGGCACCAGGTCGACCGGCACCAGCGAACCGAAGCGGTGCCGCATGGCGCGGTAGGTGCTCTGCGGATCGGCCGCGAACTCCGGTGAGTACAGCGGCACCCGGTCCTGGCCGCTACGCGAGTCCGGCGAAACATCCAGTGTCACAGCGTGTACTCCTGAGTCGACGATCGGTGCCTCGGCGACGCGCCGAGTTCGTGGCCGACCCTGGCGGCCAGCTCGTTCATGCGATGGGCAACGAGCGCGAGGTCGACATCGCCGGTCGTGGCGACGCCGAGCAGGGTGCCCGCGCCCGCGGCCGTGATGAGGACCATGCCCTCGTCGTATTCGGTCATGTTCTGGCGCACTGTATTCGAGAGTCCGCCGCAGAACTCGCCGAGAACCTTACCCAGCGAGCGCAGCCCGCACGCGGCGGCCGCGAAACGCTCCGCGTCATCGGTGGTGATGGCGCCTGAATGCGCCACGCGTAGGCCGTCCTCGGATAACAACACCGCGAAGCGGACGCCGTCGAGAGCCAGGTCGTCCAGCAGCCACGCGAGGCGGTTGGTGCTGTTGGCGATCGGAGTACTCATCAGCTGTCGTGCCCTTTCGTCGAACGCGCGGCCGCGGCGCGACCGTGTCGGGAGCCGCTGTGCCAGGCCGCGGCGAGCTCGGGGCGGGCGAGCGTCTCCGCGGTGCCCGCGCGCTCGTCGACCGGGGCGACGGTGCGGCGGGTTCGTTTGGGCAGCCCACCGGTGGTCCGGTCGTACTCGGCCACCTCCGGCTCGGGCGCCTGCCTGGTGATCTCGGAAACGGGTTGTGGTGCTACCGGTTCCGGTGCCTCGGCGTGTTTGGGTCGGTGCACCTCGGTGGCCGCGACGAGCAGGGCGGCGGGAACGAACACCATCGCCCTGGTGCCGCCGTAGATATTGGGTCCGTCGACATAGGCGGCGAAGCCGTAGCGGCGCGCGAGCGCGGCGACACCGGGGAACCCGACCCGCGGCGACGGGCCGAGCGCGTTGATGTCGACGACGCGTTCACCCGAGAGCACCTGACGTGCCTCCTCCATCTGTTCGCGGCTCATCCGCACGCCCGCGTCGTCGATGATCACGGTGACGCCGTGGTGGCCCTGCTGGTAGGAGATGTCGACGAACGACGACGGCGGCGAGTAGCGCAGCGCGTTGTCGAGCAGGGTCGCGACCGTGTGCACGAGCGGTTCGACCGCCCGGCTCATCACCACCAGTTCGCAGTTGCCCGTGCGCACGCGCAGATAATCACGCACGCGCCCGGTGGCGCCGCCCACCACGTCGCCGACGGTCTGCTGCGGCCAGCGTCTGCCGGGCAGCCCGCCCGAGACGATGACGTAGGCCTGGGCCTGGCGGATCATCTGCTGGACCGTGTGGTCGATCCGGGTGAGCGTCGCGTAGACCTCGTCGTTGCGGTTCTCCCGCAGCGCGTTGCTCACGACCTGGCCGACGTCGGCACCGAGACTGACCACGGTGGTACCGAACGCGCGCACCGCGTTGCTGGTGGCGGACCGGGCGTCGGCGGCGACCTGGGCGCGTGTCGCCTCCCGCGCTGCCTCGACCTGCGCCGTGGTGTGGTCTTCGGCGGCCCGTTCGGCCAGTGCCGCCTCGTGTTCTCGCGCACGCAGCTCGTCGTCGTGGGCGAGTGACATCTGCGCTATCGCCGCGTCTTTGGCTTGGAGGTCGCGCTCGGCCACCACCAGGCGGGCGCGGATCTGACGTTCGTTGCGCAGCGCCTGGAGCGCGACAGCGACCGCGCCGAGCAGGACGAGGGTTGCGATGGAGAACAAGAAGACCGCGAGCGTCGGAGTCATCGGTTCCTTTGTCGTTTGTACCGACCGAAGAGCCGTGGTGGCCGGGTCCTCGCCGGTCTCTCCGACGAGACTTCTCGCCGATACCTGCCCTCACACCATCTGCGCCGCACCATGATTCGGCACCGCGCGCGCGAGTTCGGTCGAGTCCGGGCTCGCTGCCCGGCGCTTCGGCGATGCGGACACGTTAGCAGTGCGAACCGGCGAGTGCACGAAACGGGTTGCTGCAGAACGTGACTCGCATTGTGCCGAAGCGGATGAATCGAGACCGCGGGTTTACCCTCGCCGTGTACGGTTGAACAGATCCAGGTCAGCCGTGGACCAGCGGCGACCAACGCGTCGTCGCCGCACTCGGCCTCGAGTCACCGGCTCTCGTTCCTTCTCTCGTTTCCCCGCTGCGGCGCCGTCGATCGATCCGAGGAAGAATCCGCATGACCAGCGATCTCGACGACGACCCGTCCGACATGACACCCGCCGACCCCGAGGAAGAAGACCCGACCGTCCACTGGCCCGAACCGAGCCCGCTGCAATCGTGGTGGACCGACATCATGGGCGCGAAGAAGCCGCGCCGGTTCGGCCAGCAGAGCTGACTCACCCAGCACGACCCACCAGGGCCGCACCGTTCTCGGTGCGGCCCTTGTCGTGTTCGCGCCGTATTCCCCGGGGTATTGACCTGGACGCCGTGTCCAACATAAATTACATGGACACCGTGTCTCAGGTATCCGGGACACACGGCACACGGGAGTGCGTTCATGACACAGAAGGTGTTCGTCGTCGGCGTCGGCATGACGAAGTTCGAGAAGCCGGGTTCGCTGGAGTGGGACTATCCGGACATGGCCCGCGAGGCGGGGACCAAGGCGCTCGCCGATGCCGGAATCGACTACGACCAGGTCGAGCAGGCCTACGTCGGCTACGTGTACGGCGAGTCCACCTCGGGCCAGCGCGCGGTCTACGAGCTGGGGCTCACCGGCATTCCGGTGGTCAACGTCAACAACAACTGTTCCACCGGGTCGACGGCGCTCTACCTCGCGGCACAGGCGATTCGCGGCGGGCTCGCCGAGTGCACGCTCGCGCTCGGCTTCGAGAAGATGCAGAAGGGCTCGCTCGGTTCGACCTACGACGACCGCGAGCAGCCGATGATGAAGCACCTGCTGGCGCTGGCCGAACTCCAGGAGTTCGCCATGCCGCCCGCGCCGTACATGTTCGGTGCCGCGGGCAAGGAGCACATGGAGCTCTACGGCACCACCGCCGAGCAGTTCGCCAAGATCGGCGTGAAGAACCACAAGCACTCGGTGAACAACCCGTACGCGCAGTTCCAGCAGGAATACAGCCTCGAAGAAGTCCTCGAGGCGAAGCAGATCTACGGCCCGCTCACCAAGCTGCAGTGCTCGCCGACCTCGGACGGTTCGGGCGCGGTGATCCTCGCGAGTGAGGACTTCGTCGACCGGCACAACCTGGCCGATCGGGCCGTGGAAATCGTCGGGCAGTCGATGGTCACCGACCTGCAGTCCACCTTCACCGACCCGACCGCGATCAACCTGGTCGGTTCCTCCATGTCGCGCACCGCCGCGCTGAAGGTCTACGAGCAGGCCGGAATCGGCCCCGACGACATCGATGTCATCGAACTGCACGACTGCTTCTCCACCAACGAACTGCTGACCTACGAGGCCCTCGGCCTGTGCGCGCCCGGCGAGGGTGGTCGGCTCGTCGACGACAACGCCACCACCTTCGGCGGCCAGTGGGTCGTCAACCCGTCGGGCGGCCTGATCTCCAAGGGACACCCCCTCGGCGCGACCGGGCTGGCCCAGTGCAGCGAACTCACCTGGCAGCTGCGCGGCGACGCCGACGCCCGTCAGGTCGCCGACGCGCGAATCGCCCTGCAACACAACATCGGTCTCGGTGGCGCGGTCGTGGTGACCGCCTACCGCCCCGCCGTCCGCTGAACATCCCCACCGAATCACACCAGGAGTAACCCATGGCATCTGTGTCCGTTTCCACCGCACTTCCCGTCGCCCCCGAGCTGGCGTGGGCCCGGCTGAGCGATCTCGCCAACTGGGAGGAATGGCTGACCATCCACCAGGGCTGGCGCGGCGATCTGCCCGCCGAGCTCGCCGCGGGCTCGCGTTTCACCGAGGTCGTGTCGGTGATGAACATGGCCAACAAGATCGAGTGGACCGTCGCCGAGGTCGTCCCGAACTCGTTCCTGCGCATCACCGGTGCCGGAATGGCCGGCGTCACCATCGAATTCGTCCTCAAGGTGGAGGCCACCGATACCGGCTCCTCAGCCGCGTTCGACGCGAGCTTCAAGGGTGCGATGATCGTCGGCCCGATCGGCAAGGCCGTGGCCAAGCACGCCGAAGCCGATCTGAAGGAGTCGATGGGCAAGTTCACCGAGCTCGTGGGTTCGGCCGCATGACCACCTCGGAATCGGCCGGAGTCGTCTTCGACGGCTCCGGCCTGGGGGAGTGGACCGACGAAGAGCGGTTCTCGGTCACCGCCGAGCGGATCGCGGAATACGCCGCGGCGACCAATGATCCGATCGCCGCGCACCTGTCGGGCGAGATCGCGCCGCCGGTCTTCGCGGTGGTGCCGGTATTCACCTCGATGGCGCCCGCCGCGCTGTCGGTCGCGCCGGTGGAGCTGCTGATGAAGCTGGTCCACGGTGAGCAGGACTTCCTGTTCCACCGGCCGATCCGGGCCGGTGACGAGCTGGTGGTGCGGGCCAAGCCGATCGGCTATGTCGGCCGCCCGAACGGTTCGACCGTGGTCGTCTATGCCGAAACCCGTGATTCGGCAGGCGAGCTCGTCAACGAGCAGTGGCTGACCGCGTTCTTCCGCAAGGTCGACGCGGGCCCCGGTGAAGGGGAACTCGCGCCCGCCCACCGGATCACCGACGAGGATCGGGCAGCTGATCCGGCCGCGAAGGTCACCGCCCACATCGACGAGGACCAGACCTTCCGCTACTCACCGGCCTCGGGTGATCCGATGCCGATCCACCTCGACGACGAGATCGCCCGCATGGCCGGGCTTCCCGGCATCATCAACCACGGTCTGTGCACCATGGCGTTCACCTCGTGGGCCGCGCTCACCGAACTCGCCGACGGCGACACCGCGCGCCTGCGCAGGCTCGCCGTGCGGTTCGCCAAGCCGGTGCTGCCCGGCCAGGACATCACCACCACCATCTGGCCCACCGAATCCGATGATCCCGGCGTGCGGGCCTACGCCTTCGAGACCGAAGCCGCGGGCCAGATCGCGATCACCGACGGCCGCGTCGAAATCAACTAGGAGACAAGACTCATGGGAAAACTCGACGGTCGCGTCGCGGTCATCACCGGTGCCGGTCGCGGCATCGGCCGCGAACACGCGCTGCTGTTCGCCCGCGAAGGCGCCAAGGTCGTGGTCAATGACCTCGGCGGCGCCAACGACGGCACCGGCACCGACTCGGGCCCGGCCCAGCAGGTGGTCGACGAGATCGTCGCCGCCGGCGGCACCGCGGTCGCCAACACCGACAACATCGCCACCTGGGACGGCGCGAAAACGTTGGTCGACCAGGCGATCGGCGAGTACGGCACCCTCGACATCGTGGTGAACAACGCGGGCATCCTGCGCGACGCGTTCATCGCGGGCATGGACGAGTCGCAGTGGGATTCGGTCATCGCGGTGCACCTCAAGGGCCACGCCGCCACCCTGCACCACGCCGCGGCGTACTGGAAGGCGCAGTCCAAGGCCGGTAACCCGGTGTCGGCCTCGGTGATCAACACCGCCTCGGCCTCCGGCACGTTCATGCCCAACGCCGGACAGGGCAACTACGGTGCGGCCAAGGCGGGCATCGCCGCGCTGACGCTGGTCGCCGCCGACGAGCTCGAACGGTACGGCGTGCGCGTCAACGCGATCGCCCCGATCGCGCGCACCCGCCTGACCCTGGCCACCCCCGGTATGGGCGCGCTGTTCGCCGCCGAGGTGCCCGAGGGCGAGTTCGACGCGTTCGCCCCGGCCAACATCTCCCCACTGGTCGCCCACCTCGCCGAGGCCGACTGCGCGCTCACCGGCAAGGTGTTCGCCGTCCAGGGCGGTGCGATCGTCGAACTGGCCGGCTGGCACGACGTGCGCACCGTCGAGACCGACGGACCGTGGACCATCGACGAGGTGGCCGCCCAGCTGAAAGAGACCAACTAGCCATGGCGCGCAACAGTTATGAGCTCGGGGTCGGCGTCAGCGAGGATCATCTGGCCCTCGCCGACGCGGTCGCCGGTTTCGTCGAACGAACCATCACGGCCGAGGTCGTCCGGTCCGCGGTCGAGTCCACCGATGCGGGCAAAGCGCTGCCGCATTGGGACGCGCTCGTCGCCCAGGACCTGCTGGGTCTGCACATCGCCGAGGACCTCGGCGGTCAGGGCGCCGGTCTGCTGACCCTCGCCGTCGCACTCGAACCGCTCGGGCGTGGCGTGCACACCGGGCCCTTCGTGTCGACCGTTCTCGCCAGCGCGGTGCTCGCTCAGGCAGCGAATGCCGATGGTGCCCACGACAAGTCGAAAGAGCTTCTGGCCGGTTTGGCGGACGGGTCGCGAACCGGTGCGGTGGCTTCTGCCTCGAACCTGACCGGCGCGCTCTCGGACGGCGTGCTGACCGTCAGCGGCACCGCCGACGGTGTGATGGGCGCGCTCACCGCCGACGTCATCATCGCGCCGGTCGCGGTGGCCGGCGAACAGCGGTGGGTGGCCTTCGAGAACATCGATCTGACGATCACCGCGCAGGACAGCATCGACGTGCTGCGCGGTTCGGCCCGGCTGCGGGCGGATTCGGTCGAGGTATCGATCGATCGGGTGCTCGACGTGAGTTCGGCCCGCGTGCGTTCGGTGGCCGCGGTGGTGCTCGGTGCCGAAGCGGTCGGCGTCATGTCGTGGTGTGTGTCGACCGCCTCGGAGTACGCCAAGACCCGAGTGCAGTTCGGTCGGCCGATCGGCCAGTTCCAGGGCGTGAAACACAAGTGCGCCCAGATGGGTATCGCCCTGGAGAAGGCGCGGGCCGTGCTGTGGGACGCCGCGTTCGCCCTCGATCGCGACGACGACACCGCCGATTACGCGGCAGCCGTTGCCGCGCTGATCATTCCGGACGCCGCGGTGCACGTCGCCCAGGAATGCATCCAGGTGCACGGCGGCATCGGCTTCACCTGGGAGCACGACGCGCACCTGTACTACCGACGGGCCCTCGCCTTGCGCGGTCAGCTCGGTGCGCGCGACGAACGGGCGGAAGCGGTGGCGGATTACGCGCTGTCGGGACTGACCCTGTCCAGCGAACTGGAACTGCCCGCCGAGGCCGAACAGATCCGCGCCGCGGTGCGTGCCGAACTCGCCGAGATCGCGGCGATCGACGACGAGGACGACCAGCTCGTCGCCCTCGGTGACGGCGGCTGGAACCTGCCGCATCTGCCCCGCCCCTACGGTCGCTCCTCCTCGCCGCTCGAGCAGGTCGTGATCGCGCAGGAGATCAAGGCTTCCGGCATCCAGATGCCGCAGCTGCTGATGGGCACCTGGGCGGTCGGCGCGCTCGTCCCGCACGGCGACGAACGGCAGAAGCAGGAACTGGTCGTGCCGACGCTGCGCGGCGAACTGGTGTGGTGCCAGCTGTTCAGCGAACCGGGCGCGGGCTCGGACCTGGCGAGCCTGACCACCAAGGCCACCAAGGTCGACGGTGGCTGGCGGATCAGTGGACAGAAGATCTGGACCACGGTCGCCCAGTTCTCCGACTGGGCGATGCTGATCGCGCGCACCAGCCCCGACAAGCCCAAACACGAAGGCATCACCTACTTCGTGCTCGACATGTCCTCGCCCGGCATCACGGTGCGCCCGCTGCGGGAGATGACCGGATCGGCGCTGTTCAACGAGGTGTTCCTCGATGACGTGTTCATCCCGGACGAGAACGTGGTCGGTGCGGTCGACGAGGGCTGGCACGTGGCCCGCACGACGCTGGCGGGCGAGCGGGTGGCGCTGAGCCAGAAGATGGAGGCCTACGCCACCGACACCGACCTGCTGCGGTTCGCGATCGGCCGCGACCTCTCGCCGGTGGCCCGCTATCACATCGGCGAACTCGTGGCGGAGAGCCGGGCGGTGGACGTGATCGGTTCGCGGGTGGTGCTCAAGCAGCTGTCCGGCATCGACGTGTCCACCACCTCCAGCGTCGCCAAGCTGCTGGGAATGGGTCTGGGTCAGGCGATTTCGGAGTACATCGTCGCCGAACTCGGGGTCGCCGGTGTGGTGTCGGTGCCCGGCGAGCGCAGCGACCACGCGATGGAACAGCTCATCGCGGGCCGTGCCACCACCATCTACGGCGGCACCACCGAGGTCCAGCTCAATGTCATCGGTGAGCGGATGCTCGGCCTGCCACGGGACGCGGCGGTGAACGGGTGAGCACTCCCGGCCCTCGGGCAGGCGGGCCACTGGCCGGTCTGCGGGTGATCGAGATCGCCAGTCTCGCACCGGGACCCTTCGCGTGCATGGTGCTGGCCGATCTCGGCGCCGAGGTGATCCGCGTGGACCGCGTCGGTGACTCGGCGGGGCTGCTCGCCCCGTCGGGTGTGCTCGATCGCGGACGCAAGTCCATCGCGGTTGACCTGAAATCGCCCGAGGGCCGGGAAGTCGTTCTGCGCCTGGCCGAAACCGCCGACATCCTCGTCGAAGGGTTCCGGCCGGGCGTGGCCGAGCGCATGGGTATCGGTCCCGACGCCTGCGCGCACCGCAATCCCGGACTGATCTACGGCCGGATGACCGGCTGGGGCCAGGACGGCCCGCTGGCGAACGCCGCCGGTCACGACATCAACTACATCGGTGTCGCCGGGGCGCTGGATCTGCTCGGTCGAGCCGGACAGCAGCCGACCCCGCCGGTGAACCTGCTCGGCGACTTCGGTGGCGGCGGAATGCTTCTCGTCGTCGGTGTGCTCGCCGTGCTCCAGGAACGGACGCGATCGGGCCTGGGCCAGGTGGTCGATGCCGCGATGGTCGACGGTGCGGCCCTGCTGACCTCGTTCCTGCACGGCATGCACGCCGCGGGCCTGTGGGAAGGCGAACGGGGCGAGAACCTGCTCGACGGCGGCGGCGCCTACTACGACACCTACCGCTGCGCCGACGGCGGATATGTCGCGGTCGGCGCGGTCGAGCCGCATTTCTACACCGAACTGCTCGACCGGCTCGGTTTGGCATCGGCCGAGTTGCCCGCGCAGTACGACCTCGACAGCGCCGAGGAACTACGCAACGCGCTGGCCGCGGTGTTCGCCACCAAGCCGCGCGACGAGTGGACCGCGGTGTTCGCGGACTCGGATGCCTGTGTGTCACCGGTGCTTTCGCCATGGCACGCACACGAGCACCCGCACAACAAGGCCCGCGACGCCTTCGTCGAGGTCGGCGGCATCAGACAGCCCGCACCCGCCCCGCGATTCGGGCGCACCCCAGCGCCGACCCCACGGCCGGGCAGCACAACCGGTGCCGACACCAGCGCGGTACTGCGGGACCTCGGCTACGGAGACGACGAGACCGACCGTCTCCGCCGAGCCGGGGCGATCGCCTGACCTGCCGATCACCGCGCCCCTGCGGTCCGGAGGGATGGAATCCCTGGACTACAGTTCGTAGTACACGGAAACCGCCACTCCGGACCCCATGAACCCGGTGAAGGGAGAGATGTGACCGCACAGAGCACCGACGGCAGAGCCAGCCGCTGGGACCGCCACCGCGCCGACCGCCGCGAACTCATCCTCGCCGCCGCCCTCGAGGCCGTGCAGTCCCAAGGCGCCTCGGTCGGAGTCCAGGAGATCGCCGACCTGGCCGGCGTGCCCCGCTCGGTCCTCTACCGCCTCTTCAAAGACCGCCAAGACCTCGACGAACAACTGCGCACCCGGATCGTCGACGACCTGATGGCAGTACTCGCCCCCACCCTGAACCCCGAGGGCACCGTCACCGAGGCGATCGCGCGCTCGGTCGACGCCTACGTGGGCTGGATCGCGACCAACCCGCGCCTGCACTACTTCCTCGGCGCCGGATCGGGCGGCAGCAAAGATCACGCCTCGCCGATCGTGTCCGGGACCAAGATCGCCATCGCGGGTACCGTCCGTGAGGTGTTCGTGAGCGCGCTGCGGGCACAGTCCGCGCCGGTGGCAGTCGCCGAGCCGATGGCCTTCGGCTTGGTCAGCTTCGTCGACGGCAGTGTGAACCGGTGGCTGAGCCGGTCGATGCAGCCGATGGACGCCGGCGAACTGTCGTCCTACCTACAGGTCGCCATCTGGGCGATCATCGACGCCAGTCTGCGCGAGGTCGGCGTCACGCTCGATCCGCGGACGTCGATCGCCGAACTGACGGCGGAGAACTAGATGTAACACGCAGTAGCGTCAACCCTTGTGTGGTACCTCCGGTACCACTAAACTGGGTGTGGAACCGCACCGAGGAGACACCGATGACGCTGTCCAGCTACCACGACGCCCTGCAGAGCCTGTCCGAGGGCTCGGTGACCAAACACTTCGATCCCTACATCGATATCGACTGGGACTCGCCCGAGTTCGCCGTGCACTCCGACGACCCGCGCTGGATCCTGCCCGATGTGGACCCGCTCGGCCGCCACCCCTGGTACAAAGCCCAGCCGGTCGACAAGCAGATCGCGATGGGTCTGTGGCGCCAGGCCTGCATCGCGAAGGTGGGTATCGACTTCGAGCAGCTGCTCATCCGCGGGCTCATGCAGTATCTGCCGTCGGTGCCCAACGGTGATCCGGAATTCCGCTACATCACCCACGAGGCTGCCGAAGAGTGCAACCACACGATGATGTTCCAGGAGATGATCAACCGCATCGGCTATCGCGATGTGATCGGCATGGGCTCGGTCGATCGCAAGCTCACGTTGATCATCTGGCCCGCGGTGAAGTTCTTTCCAGGGTTCTTCTTCGCCTTGGTGCTCGGCGGCGAGGAGCCGATCGATCACCTGCAGAAGGCGTTGCTGCGCAGCGACGCCGACCCGCATCCGATGGTGCACCGGGTGATGGAGATCCATGTGGCCGAGGAGGCCAGGCACATCTCGTTCGCGCACGAATACCTTCGGACCAACGTGCCCTCGATGAACTTCGTGTCGAAAACCGTACTGTCGATAGCGTTTCCGATCATCATGCGGGTGATGCTGGCGATGATCGCGACACCGCCGAAACAGTTCGCCGAGAAGTTCGGCATTCCGGGCGAGGTCATTCGAGACGCGTACTGGCGCAATCCCTACTCGCGCCACGTCAAGCGGGACGTGTTCACCGATGTTCGCGCGCTCACGACCGATATCGGCCTGATGAATCCTGTCGCCAAGCGGGTGTGGCGTCTGCTCGGTATCGACGGACCGGTGTCGCGCTACCGCAGCGAGCCCGCGCGCAGGGCCGTATGAGGGCCGAAAGCTGGCCGGCGCCCACGCACGCCGTGCTCCCGGACAAGGATCCGTTCTTCTCGCCGCGGCCCGGGTTCGAGAGCCTCGCCGAGGGCACGATCCTGCGCTCTCGACCGGTGGAACTCGCCGCGTTCGGGGTGATCGGGCTGAAGGTGCAGGCCTGGCAGCTGCTGTATCGAACGACCGACCTCAACGGTATGCCCGAGGCATCCGTCACCACCGTGGTGGCGCCGATGGGCGGTGTCGCGGCCGGTGCGCCACTGTTGTCGTTCCAGTGCGCGATCGACGCGATCTCGCCGCGGGCGTTTCCGTCCTACGCGTTGCAGCGTGGCTCCCGTGCCATCGGCACCTTCGCCCACGTCGAGCTTCTGTGCTTCGTCGACGCGCTGACCAGGGGTTGGGCCATCTCGATCCCGGATCACGAAGGCATGCTCGGCGCGTGGGGAGCGCCACGCGAACCGGGCTACCGCGCACTCGACGGCATCCGCGCGGCACTGGCCTTCGAACCCGGCGGGCTCGACCCGTCGGCGCAGGTCGGCCTGTGGGGCTACTCGGGCGGCGGTCTGGCCACGGCATGGGCCGCGGAAATGGCGCCGACCTACGCGCCCGAACTCGACATCGTCGGTGCCGTGCTCGGCTCCCCGGTGGGTGATCTGGTGTCGACCTTCCATCGGCTCAACGGCGGCCTGCACGCCGGGCTGCCGACGCTCGTCGTCGCCGCGCTGCGCCGGGTGTATCCGGCGTTCGAGGAGCTCGTCGCCACCCATTTCAGCGACGAAGGCCGCGCGGTGCTCGACAAGGCCGCCCAGTCGACGACCGCTGCCGCGGTCCTGCGGCTGGCCCGCTACAACGTCGACCGGCACAGCGGTACCCCGATCGCCGAGCTCCTCGCGATGGAGGCGATGCTGGCCGTCTTCGCCGATCTCACGCTCGGCGACCGGGCGCCCGCGGTACCGCTGCTGGTCGTGCAAGCCGTGCACGACCAGATCATCGCGGCGGCCGACATCGACGCGCTCGTGCTGCGCTATCGCGAGCTCGGCGCGCATGTGACCTACCTGCGTGACCGGGCGAGCGAACACATCACCTTGCTGCCGCTGTCGACGCCGTTGAGCCTGAACTGGCTCGGCGACCGATTCGCCGGTGTAGCGGTGACGCCGTCGGAAACCCGCACCGTGCGCAGCGTGCTCGCGCTGCCCGCGGGTCGTCGCGGGCTCGGCGCCCTCGCGCACGCCGCGCTACAGGCGTTGTTCGGGCGTCCGATCACCGCCTCGGCGACCGGTCACGGCAGGGGTCGCACGGTGGGCAGAGCTCGTCGCGCGGCATGAGGCCATAACTTACTCGCTGGTAAGATACGAGATATTGGGTCTGCCGGCAGGCAGTAACTGGTGAGGTAAGGGGTTTACCGATGGGGATCGTTGCCGAGCTGCCGCGCGCGGTGCGCAATGTGTGGTCGGTGTCGTTCGGCGGTGGACTCGAGTCCTACCGCCCCGCGCCGTCGACGACGGTGTACGACGGCGCACACCGGCACTTGAAGCGCTACGACCGCACCACGTCGGCGAAGGGCAATCCGGTGCTGCTCGTGCCGCCGCTCGCGGTGACCACGGCGTGCTTCGACCTGCGTCCAGGGCAGAGCCTGGTGCGCTTCCTGCTCGACCAGGGCAGGCAGCCCTACGTCATCGACTACGGCGAATTCGGTTACGCCGATCGCGATCTCGGCCTCGAGGACTGGATCGACGACATCCTGCCCGAGGCGATCGCACGGGTCTCCGAAGAACACGACGGCAGTGGCGTCGACATCATCGGCTGGTCACTGGGCGGGGTGCTCGCGCTGCTGACCGCGGCCTCCCACGCCGACCTGCCGATCGCCTCCATCACCTGCCTGGCCGCACCGATCGACCAGGCCCGCACCGCGTTCCTGATCCCGCTGCGCCTGTTCGCCAAGATCACCGGTGGCCGGGAGATGGCCTTGGCGACCAAACTGATGGGCGGCATCCCGCAGGAATTCGTCCGGCTGGGCTTCCGCATCCAGGCCTTCGACCGCGAGCTCGTCAAACCGATGTTCCTGGCCCGCAACGCCTTCGACACCGAGGCGCTGGCCAAGATGGAGGCGACCGACCGGTTCATGGCCACCATGCCCGGCTACCCTGGCCGCTCGTACTGGCAAATCCACCGCAGCTTGGTCCTGCGCAACGAACTCGCGAGCGGATCGATCCGATTGAGGTCGGACCTGGTGATCGAACTGTCGAAGGTCACCTGCCGGGTGCTGCTGGCGGGCAGCCGCGGCGACGTGGTGGTGCCCGCTGCCTCGGTGCGCCGCGGCCTCGAGGTGCTGCCGAACGCCGCGCAGGTCGAGTTCGTCGAGGTCAGCGGCGGCCACCTGGGTTTGGTGTCCGCCGCCGACACGACCTGGCCCGCGATCGAGGAGTTCCTCAGCCGCTGACCACGGCCGCCGACCCGTACTCGAGGACTCCGACAGCGGTTGACCAAACCGCCGGAAGGGGCAGACCGAACCTCTCTTCATGCCTCACGCACGGTCGTGGGGTGACCCGCACTACGAGAGGTTCCGCATAGTGAGACGAACACGCCGATCGATCCGTACGGCAACGGCGCACACCGCGCTGGTGGGCGCGTTGGCCTTCACCGGGCTGGCGCTGCCTGCCGGGGTCGCTGCCGCCGAGCCCGAGACCGCCCGTGTGGTCTCGGCAGACGACATCGACGGCAGGCGCCAGCTGGTGACCGTCTTCTCCCCGGCGATGAACAAGCCGATCCCGTTGCAGGTCATCCGGGCCGCCGACACCGAGAACCCGCGGCCGACAATGTATCTGCTCAATGGTTCCCAAGGCGGCCCGAACGAGAGCGGATGGGACGCGCAGACCGATGCCGTGGAGTTCCTCAGCGGCAAGGACGTCAATGTCGTGTCCCCGGTCGGGGGTGCCAGCTCCTACTACACCGACTGGGTGCGCGACGACGCCGCGCTCGGCCGCAACAAATGGCAGACATTCCTCAACGACGAGTTGCCGTCGGTGATCGAGGGATTCCTCCGGGCCGACGGCAACCGCACCGTGGTGGGTGTGTCGATGAGTGGCACCTCGGTGCTGAACCTGGCGATCGCCAAGCCGGGTTTCTGGAACAGCGTGGCCTCCTACAGCGGTTGCGCGCAGACTTCGGACCCCATCGGCCAGGAATTCGTCCGGATCACGGTCGAGAACTGGGGTGGCGGGCAGAGCATCGAGAACATGTGGGGGCCACGCACAGGCCCACTGTGGCGAGCCAACGATCCGCTCGTCAACGCGGAGAGGTTGCGCGGCACCGAGGTCTACCTGAGCACCGGCACCGGCCTCCCCGCCGCACCCCACGACACACCCGCCGACAAACGCGTCCAGGAGGGCAGGATCCCGCTCCCGGTCCAGATCGCCCTCGGTGGACCCATCGAAGCGGCGGTGCACTTCTGCACGATGAACCTCGCCAACCGCCTGCGCGAGCTGAACATTCCGGTCACGCTGGACGAACGACCCGTAGGCACCCACTCGTGGGGTTACTGGGAGGACGACCTGAAAACATCGTGGCCGTTCCTGGCGCAGTCGGTCGGCAGCCGGACGAACTGAGTCCACCGCCGGGCAAGTGCAACAACGAGTCCCGGGGGGGCGGGGGGGGGCGCGCGCGGGGGCGGTGTCGGGGTGGGGCCCACTGGCGCCCCCCCGCGGGGGGTCGCGCG
>NZ_JBHXNJ010000003.1:108212-132463 GCF_042719655.1 Nocardia sp. NPDC058518 | reverse complement strand
CCAACCAAACACCGGGGGGGGTGCCGGGGGGGGGGGGGCGGCCCCCCCCCCAACGCCCCCCCCCCCCGGCCAACTTCCAACACCGCGCCCCTAGCCCCGCCCCGGGGCCACCCGGCACTTCGTGTCTGTGCCGTGCCTCGGGGTCAGCGCACTGTCACCACCCGGGAATGCCGTCCGGTGGCACCATCGGGGAACGGTGTGGTCCGAACGTCGGTCTGCACCGTGCCGGTGGCATCGACGGCGCGCACTCGCAGCGCGTGAGTTCCGGGGGAGGCGTTCCACACCCAGGTCCATTGGCGCCAGGTGTCGATGGAGTACGCGGCGCCGAGCGTGGCCTGCTGCCAGGGGCCGTCATCGACCTGGACTTCCACGGCGGTGATACCGCGGCCCTGTGCCCAGGCGACGCCGGCGACGGTCACCGGTCCGGCGGGCAGGTTCGCGAACGCGGCGGGGACATCGATCCGGGACGCGGTCTTGATGGGCGCACGGTCGGCCCAGCCACGTTCGGTCCAGTACGCCGCGGCGCGGTCGAAGCGGGTGAGTTCGAGGTCGACCACCCATTTGGTGGCCGAGACATAGCCGTAGAGACCGGGCACGATCATCCGTGCCGGGTAGCCGTTGGCCACGGGCAAGGCGGCGCCGTTCATCGCGACGGCGAGCAGTGCGTCAGGATTGTCGAGGATGGCGGCCAACGGGGTGCTCGCGGTGAATCCGTCGATACTGCGCGACAGGAGCATGTCGGCATCGCGAGCCGGGCCTGCTTCCCTCAGCAGATCAGCGAGGCGGTAGCCCGTCCAGGTCGCGGTTCCGGCGAGGCCGCCGCCGACTTCGTTCGAGACACAGGTGAGCGTGATGAGTGATTCGACGGCAGGCCGGGCGCTCAATTCGTCGAAGTCGAGCCGGATTTCGCGGTCAACCATCCCGTGGATACGCAGCCGCCACCGATCGCGGGTCAATGACGGAAGCTGCAACGCGGTGTCGATGCGATAGAAATCCGCAGCCGGAGTGATGAATCGGGTCAAACCGGGAACCGCGAGATCCATCTCGGGCGCGACCGGCGGGATGGGATCGGCCACGCGGGGAAGGACGAAAGCCGCTCGGTCGGCGCCGATATCGCGCAGTCGCTGACCGATGATCCGCCCCGCGGTGCCCGCCGCGGCGGCACCGGCAACCACTACTCCCAGCGCCAGCAGGAACCCGCGACGGGTGGGCCCCGCCTGCCGACCGGCATCGGCCGGAACGAGGAACAGCGCGCACAGCGCCGCGATCCCCGCACACGTACCGACGACGGCGGGGATGGCGAACAATGGCGTGGCGGTCGGCCTCGACAGCGCCAGAACCGCCACGACGAGGCCGAGACCGCCCAGGCCGCAAGCTCCCAGCGCGAGCTTGCGGCGGGTCACCTGGCCGATCAGCGCGGCCGCCGCCACCATGACCACACCCATCGTGATAGCCAGTGCCAGTTTGTCGTTCGTACCGAACCAGCGAATGGCACTGTCCTTGAGCCACTTCGGCGTCCGGTCGACCACCGTCGCGCCGAGTACGAAGAACGGCGAGGAAGCCGGATCGATGAAGGCGGCCACGAGGTGCCCGACCCCGAGGACGACGGCGGCGGCAGCCGTAGTTGCGGCGGCCGCCGCCGTGCGGCTCATCGGCCGATGCGTGAACCCGATGCGGCGAATCATGCTGTCACTCCTGAGGTATCGAGTGCCGGCACGACCCGCCGGAGCGGGTCAGCCGACAGTCATGCTGACGATCACCGGTGTGGTCGGACCTGGCGAGCCACCGGCGGGCTCGACTGTCACCGCGAGGGTGTCGGCGGCATCGACGGCGGTGACGACCGAGGCCGAACCATCCATCACCGACACGGACTTCGGTGTGCCCGCGGGCGGCACCAACCACAGCTGGTAGGTGCGGTCGGCGGGCAGCGTGGGCATATCGCTGAACGACACCGCGGCGGCGCCGAGCTCCTTCGACTGGGACACCGTCATCGACCCGCCGCCGGGCACACCGACCGAGGACTCGCGGCTGTCGGGCCGGTCGATCACTTGCTGTGCCGTGACCGCTTTCGACCCCTCATCCGCGCGTTCGATCACGGCCGCGATGCCGACCCCGGCGCCGACAGCCACGATGGCCGCCGCCGCGACGGTCAACCACCGCACATGCCAGCTCCGGCCGAGACCGCCGCGGCGCGCGAGTGGATGCCTGCGCGAATCGTGTTGGTCCAAAGCCAGCATCAGCGCGGATTCCAGTCGCGCTGGCGGTGGCACCGAGTCGAACACGGTCAGCGCCGCGATGGTCTCCTGAATGCGGCGCACGGCGGCGTGGAACTCCGCCGCGCGGTCGGGTCCGGCAGCGAGGAGCCATTCGTCCAGAGCGTGCCGCTGCTCGGGGTCCATCGCGTCCAGTGCGTAGGGGTAGGCCTCGTCCATCCATGACCAAGGGGTCCGCCGATCTGTCTCGCTCATCGGAAATTCCCTCCGGTCAAACAATTTTCGAGTCTCTTCAAGCCGTCTCTGATCCGGCTCTTCACCGTCGGCAACGGCACGGCCAAGGTCTCGGAGACCTCGACATAGGTGCGCCCGCTGTAGTAAGCCAGCGCCACCGCCTCGCGTTGCAGTTCGGTCATGGTCTCCAGGCAATCCAGCACCGACTGTTCGTCGAGCCGCTGGATCACCTCCTCGGACACGATGTCGTGGTCGCAGCCGAGGTTGGCATGGCCGAAGACGAGGTCGCGACTGGTGGCCGATTGCTCGGCCCGCACCCGGTCGACCGCGCGCCGATGGGTCAGCATCAGCAGCCAGCCGATCGGACTGGCCTTGGTGGCGTCGTAGTCCGGTGCCAGCGACCAGACCTGCAGGAACACCTCCTGGGCGATGTCCTCGGCGGCGCCGTGGTTGCGCACCACCCGCAGCGCGAGACCGAACACCCGGGAGCTGGTGGCACGGTAGAACTCGGCGAACGCCGCACGATCACCGGCCGCGACGTCACCGAGCAGTGTTACCAGCCGGGCTTGGGCGGCATAGTCGGGCTTGGCACCCGCCGGGCAAGCGGTCGCCGGATCGGCGACCGCTCGCAGGCGGATCGGTGAGGAGCCCGGCCGGTTCGTCATCGTGTGGTTCCTGCTCGCATCGGCATAAGAGGGACTTCGGCCAGCCCACACGTCCGGATGGGCGCCGCCGAGATATTTCTCGTCCGATGTTACGAGCTTCAGCGGCGCCATCATCGCCGACATCAGGCTGCAGGCGGCATGAGCACGCTGTCGATCATGTACACGGTGGCATTGGCCGTGCCGACGCCACCACAGATCACGTTCGCGTCGCCGACCTTGATGCTGTTGCCCGAACCGCTGACCGTGACATCAGCGCCTTCGACGGTCTTGTGCGTACCCGCGATGGACTGCGGGGCGATCTGGCCGGGAACCACGTGGTAGGTGAGGATCTTGGTGAGCGTGGCCGAGTCGGTCTTCAACGACTCGATGGTGGCCGGATCGATCTTCGCGAAGGCGGAGTCGACGGGCGCGAAGACGGTGAACTGGCCGCCGTTGAGGGTGTCGACCAGGTTGACCTCGGGGTTGAGCTTGCCCGAGACCGCCGCCACGAGGGTGGTGAGCATCGGGTTGTTGGACGCGGCGGTGGCCACCGGGTCCTGTGCCATTCCGCTGACCGAGCCGGGACCGCTGGGAACCTGGGCGGCGTATTCCGCGCACCCCTGACCGACCAGGCCCGAAGCGGCGGCAGCGCCGGAGGTGGTGGGCGCCGATGTCATCGGCGCGGAGGAGGTGGGTGCGGTGGTGCTCGAGTCGTCGTCGGAACCACAGGCAGAGGCGCCGAGCACCGAGCCGAGGAGTACTGCCGCCATGAGGGCACTGCGCATCGATCGCATGGTCTTTTCGTCACTTCCGTCGAGGCGGCGGGAGCCGCACTGGTTTGGACGCAACGGAGTTCGGCTGGCCCACCGACTCGGATGGCCGTCGAACCGACCGGATTTTCGCGCGTGGCCTCCTCGGCCCGGCGGTCAGGACTTCGTGGCGACGACGAGAATGTTCTTACCGAAGAGTTTGCCGGTGCCGACCTGCAACAGCTTGCTGAGCGGGAACAGCACCCGGTCGTAGAACTTCAGTGCTCGCGTGTTGATCGTGCCGTCGTCGCTGCCGACGATCTTGTAGGCCAAGGTGGCGAAGAAGCCGATCGGGTCGCAGTAGCGCGACTCCACGATCTCCAGGCCCGCATTGCGCAGAATGCGCTCGAGCTGGGTCCGGCGGTAGCGCCGGTAGTGCCCGACCTTCGTGTCCATCGACGTGAACAGCATCTCGAGCGCGGGCACATAGATCACCAGCGTCCCGCCCGGCCGCAACAGTGAGGTGAGGTGTTCCGAGGCTTCCTGGTCGTTCTTGATGTGCTCGAAAACGTTGAAAGAATATATGAGACTGTACATTTCGGACTCGGACGGCTCGGCCTCGCAATCGACGACCTTGTAGCCCTTCGACAGCAGCAATTTCTGCAACTCGGCGTCGGGTTCGAGACAATCCGGGATGATCCGCCGCTCGGCCAGCATATCGGCATAGGTGCCCCGACCAGCACCGAAGTCGAGTATGCGCAGATCCGGCGACGCGACATGTTTATCCACACAGTCGATCAGAAACTTGTTGTAGTTGACCGCTTCGGTCATCGCCTCCAGGTTGTCGCACCCGGTGTACGCGAATTCGCTGCTGGTCACGCTGATCCCCTCAATTCATCGATGGGCGGCAATGGCGGCCAGCGTAGTCCGACTACATTGCGGTGCCACGACATCGGGCAACTTTGTCTGCGCGGCTCGGTCGGCGTCAGCGGCGGTCCGCGGGGTCGGCCGTGGCGAGAGAGGCCGGAGTTGGTTGAGAGGTAACAGGTTCGGCGCACCGGGTGCGATGCATCGCGCCCGATGCGCCGAACCTATGTCTGCGGCATCATGTCGGTGTCGTCAATCCGGCTGCTCGAACCGGCGCCGGTCGGTCATCGTGGTCAGTTCGACCGGCCCGGTCCAACCGCAGGGTGACTCGCACATGCCGGTCACCATCGCGGTGGTCGATCCGTCGCTGTAGTAGACGGTGTGCGTGCTGGCCCGCGCCGGATAGCCGCAAGACGGGCACTTCCCGAAGTAATCGAGCACTTCGCGAATCCCGGACGCCGAGACCGGTTTCGGCATCCATGGCGGTGCTTCTGCGCGTGCGACTGAACTGTCTCGCATTGTCGGTTCTCGAGAAAGGAGCTTTTCAGTAGTGCTTGGCTCCCGGCGTGCACGGGCTCGCCGAACCTGTCGCTGTCGCCAGATCGCAGACGCCACCGGTCAGGATTTGAAACGGAGTGACGCCGAGCAGGACGATCAATCCGATGATGTCACCTTGCCCGGCCAGTAGCGCGGCCGAGTTCGCCGCGGCAGAGCCCGCGTCGGCTGCCGATGAGCCTGTCTCGGCTACCGCCGTGCCCGCCGCGGCTCCGACGAGGCTTGCTACCGCGACCGAGGCTGCGGCGATACGAAGGGTGTTGCGCATTTCGTGCTCCTTGCTGGGGAGTGGGAACTCCCTGAAATTGGGTTGGTGCAGAATTCGCCGACAGATCAGCGCGGTGGCTTGCTCATATCGCGGTTCATCGTCGGGAGTTCGATGCTGATCGGCAGGCGCAGTTCGGCCAGATAGATCAGGGCGGCCTTGCGCAGGAATTCGTCGAGGAGCCAGTAGGGGTCCTCGAGCGGCGGGACCACGGTGAGCAGTCCTTCACGCACGGCGATGAACGGACCCCAAGCGACTTGGAGCAGGGGATCCCAGACCGGTTCCCGCGGAATCGAGAGCCCGTCAGCGATCTTGTCGCCGAGCAGGAAACGAGTGAATGCGCCGAGTACCGGCTTACTCAGAATCGACAGATCGATGTTGGCGCCCAGGCTGAGGAGCCGATCCGCCAGCTTGGCGCCCTCCGGCGTCGGCGCGATGATGGGATCGAGGATTTGCGCCGCTTGGGAATTGGCGTCGGGCCATGACTTGGGGATGTATTCGTCGCGTACGCCCAGCAGGTGCCCGGCGACCTGCCAGGAGTGCAGGAAAGCTTCCGATTCGTGTGCCGGAATCGGCACTTTCCAAGAATTGAGGTGCTTCATCACGGTCGTCGGCAGGCTGTGCCAGGTGACCATGATGTCGTTCTGACTGATCGGGATGTCCTCCTCCGCGGAGTGCACCCAGTGCGGGGACTGCGGCAACAGGTGACGCACCGCCGCGTGCACCAGTCGGGTTTTGACGCAGGTGACGATCATTTCCCCGTCGGCGGCATAGGCATTCGCGCTACCGATGTCATACCCGAGTTTCGCTGTTTTTGTGATGCGGTCTTTGAGATCGTGGCCGCCCTTGGAGTAATAGACCGCACGCGCCTCTTTCGGGATGACGGTGCTCATCATGCCGCTGGCGAATCCGTACAGGACACCGAGATACAGACCGCGCTTCTTGTTGAACGCGATCGCGGTATCCAACTTGCCTTGGTCGGTCCACTGCGGCAGTCGGCGCGCGTACTCCATGAAGTCGCGCAACTCCGAGGGCAAGCCGGCGGGCAGTGCCTGACCGTTCTTGGTCCAGGTCCGCAACTGTTCGTTGATCTTGGGGACTTCGCCGCGATCGATGAGTCCGGCGACGAGCTCGTCGGCTTCGGGATCCCATACCGTCAACGGGTCGGCACCGGATCCGGATCCGGCCACCGATCCTTCTGGCGACCACGTCCACGGGGCTGCCCGTGCGGTCGCACCCAATCCGATGGTGCCGACAACGCCGAGCATTCCGCCGGCCTTCAGCGCATTACGCCTATTGAGTCCATCCATGACATTACTCCTCATTGAGCACGATCAGACTCCCAGGCCGCAGCGCGAGCACTCGATTCGCTCACTGGAACAGCCTAGAATAGTGAGTAACTTAACAGGGGGGGAGCGCTGTGTCCACGTTATGCGGATCGGCGCTTGATTGCGGTTCGGGCTCGAGGGGTGAGGCGCGGTGTGAAGTATTGAGTAGGAGCCTCTGACCTGTGGACTCTTCCGATCTCGCTGGGCGTATACCGGGCTCGGGTACGGTCGGGCCGGTCACCGGCCAAAGGGTCGATGTTGCAGGGATAGTGAGTAACTTGGATAGACAGTGTGGCGTGGAGCCGGGCCGCTGACTCCGGTCGGCGGGTGTCGAGTCCTGTTGCCTCGGGCCGATGCTGAAGAGAAACCGCACTGTATAGGGGTGTGTACTTGTGACAGGTTGGGTCCTGGGTTGCTTCTCTGTATGGCCGATCCGCCGGAGAGCGCGAGGCGACGAAGGAAACTATCAGGAATTATGACTAACTTAGTGGCAAAAGTGCAACGATACGCCGCGCATTTCGAATCTCGGGCGTCCCGGCCGGATGTACGAGAATCATGATTAACTTGTGAGACTGGTCGCCGACCGTCGGCGGCAGCGAGTGAGGAGTCACAAATGTCCGCAGCGATGACGGATCGGCGTTGTGCCCTGATCACCGGTGGTTCGCGAGGAATCGGTGCGGAGGTCGCACGGCGCCTGGCCGAACTCGGCTACGACCTCACGCTCGCTGCCCGCGACAAGGCGGTCCTGGACAGCATTGCCGGAGAGCTGCGCCTCGACCACGGTGTCGACGTGGAGACGGTGATCGCGAACATGAACGATCCCGACCAGTTGCTGCAGCTCACCGATACTCACGCCGACCGGTTCGGTCGTCTGGACGTCTTGGTGCACTGCGCAGGCACCGGCACCGCCGGTCCGGTAGCGACGATGAGCACCGCCGGCTACCACCGCATGTTCGACATCAACGTTCGCGGCCCCCTGACCCTTGTGCAGCACTGCCTGCCATTGCTGCGCAAGACGGCGAAGGACAACCCCGGCGCAGGTGCGAAAATTGTTGCGCTGGCGTCGATCACCGGCGTCGCGGGCGAGCCGGGCTTGGCCGCCTACGGGGCGTCGAAAGCCGCGTTGGTGTCACTCTGCGAAACCATCTCGCTGGAGGAATCCGCGAACGGCGTCAGCGCGACAGCGATCTCACCCGGCTATGTCGACACCGACATGACTGCGTGGAAACGCGCGGAACTCGACCGCGCGGCGATGCTCACCACCGGCGATATCGCTGAACTGGTGCTGGCCATCACTCGGCTCTCCGCTAACGCCGTCGTCCCCAATATCGTCGTATCCCGGTCGGGGAGTCAGCTGTGGCGAGCATGATCGGCCGCCCATCGCCTGTTGGGTCCGAGGGAACGAGCGCGGTTCGGACTCATGGCGGTGGTGCTACCTCTATGGCCTTGCTCGGGCCCCGATACTGTGGAATTCGCGGCGCGAACGGCCTCGGATACCGCTTCGCGAACTCCGGGTCTCTCGCAGAGAACATCAAGCGTTGCCGGCTCGACCTGCGCCAGTCGGGCATCGGCGGCGATAGCCTCTTCGTCCAGCGTGATCAGCGCTGTCAGATATGGCCGCTGCTCACCGATCACCATCACATGGCCGATCAGGAAAGACGCGGCGGCGATGGCATTTTCGATGATGGCCGGAGAAATATTGTCGCCCTCATCGGTGATGATCATCTCGCTCTTGCGCCCGACGATCTCGCCATCGATACCGAGTCGCATTTCGATGCTGGGCAACGGCGTCCCGACCGAGCTTGCCGGCAGAGTGGCCGACGAAGTCGTGGTGCAGACACCGGTGGCCTCGGTGAGCCCCCAGACCTGGGTCAAGGGGATTCCGAGTGCGTGAAAGAACTGGATCGTGTCCCGGGACAACGGCGCGGCACCCGAAACCGCGAAACGGACGGCATCCATGCCCGCTGCCCGTCGAACCGGACGCAGCACGAACCGATCGGCCAATCGGGACCGAATTCGCAGCCCTGGACCGGGTCGGTTTCCTTCGATGCGCGCGGTCGCTGAGCGCTGCCCAACAGTCAGCGCCCAACGGCTGATCTTTCGGACTGTCGCGCTCGGATGAGCGTCGATTCCACCCTCTATCGCGGATTTGGTCTTCTGTCACACCTGCGGAACCCCGAACACGATCGTCGGGCGCGTGTCGGACATCGCCTCTGCCGAGCGTGTGGGGTCATCGAGGGTCGTGACCTGAACACCACGGACCATCGCGCCGTAGTGAGCGGTGACCCGGTCTGCGATATGGGCGGCCGGCAAGTACGACAGGATCCGATCCTGAGGACCTACGGGCAGATGTCCGGCGAGCCCTGTCAGTTGGGCAAGTACGTTGGCATGCGTCAACTCCACACCTTTCGGTGAGCCGGTCGTACCGGAGGTGTAGCTGATCGTCGCGAGGTCGTCAGGTCGGACGTCGCGCCAGACCGACTCGAAAATATGCGCCTTCGCTGTCATTCCGGCGAGTCGTTCCAGCGACAGCGTTCCGCGTATCGGGCTGTCGACGCAGACGATGACCTCGAATGTCACCCCTGCTTGCCGGAGCGCGGGCAGGAACCGGCTCTCGGTGACGATGATCCGGTTTTCGGCATTGGCACACACTTCGGCGATCTGCTGGGGAGCCATCGTTTTGTAGATCGAGAACGGCGTGGCGCCTACATGTAGAGCGGCCGCGTCGACCAAGTGGAATTCCGGCCTGTTCGCCAACATCAGGCCGATCGTCTCACCCTTCTCGACCGACAGTTCGAGCAGGCCGCACGCGATGTCACGCACAGCGTCTCCATATTGCCGCCAGGAGAACTGAGCTGTTCGGTCGTGACTCCGCAACGCTGTGGCATCCCCTCCCAGCGATACCGTCGCTTGGAATGCCTCGGGCAGAGTGACAACGAAATCGCCGCAGCGATGAGGGAAAGCGACCGAGGATCTGGCCCGATGCAACGTTTGCCTCTGCTCAGATCAGATTCTTGCCCTGAGATCGACGCTCACGCATGTCGTCCAGGTAGCGCTCGAAGGGCTGAGCTCGCCAAGCGTCCGGCAGCACCTCGAGCAGCCGGCCGAGCGTGCGCATCACGATTTCGAACACGCGCTGCCTGCGTGGGCTCCATGGCAGGCCCAACTCGTCGCGGAACCGCTGTGGCAGAAACCCAGTGGTGAAGAAGCGATTCGCCCGACCGAACGCCACGCGGACGCCCCGACGCCATGCCGCCAACTCGACCACGTAGTTGAGCAGGTAGGTGCGGACTTCGTCGTCGAAGGACAGATCGCCGAGCATCGAGTCCCAGTATCGGTCGAAGGCCGCGCGGTCGGCCGGCCACAGTTCGGCCGGCATCTGCAGCGTTGTCCCGAACCTGGCGGCATCGCGATACATCTCGTCGGCATCCTGCTCGTTCATCCCGCCGAAGAGCAGGTTCACCGTATCCAGGACGCCTCGGTACAGGCAGGCGGCTACCCACAGTTGCAGCTGGGGGTCGAAGGCGTTGTACCGAACAGGACTGTGCGGTCCCGAGCGCACCTGACGGTGCGCGGTGCCCACCGCGGCACGGTATGCCGCCTGATCCTCGTCGGTTCCGATCATCGCCACAGCGAGGTAGGTGAGCGTGGTCCGGCCGCGCTTGGCCGGCCGTGTCGCGTAGCTGCCCGATTCGACGACGCTTTCCACTACGCCGCGCCCCACCGGCGGCAGGCTCAGCTGCATGATCACGTTCGCCGGGCCGCCCAGCAACGCGCCGACACCGTTGAGGTAGCGGTGTCGGCGCGCGATGTCGTCGGAGACATCGTGCGGCCGACCAGCTCTTGCTGAACGGGTCATGACCGACCTCCGGTTCGAAAGAATGAGAGAATCACGCACTCATGTTCTCACCAGAGGTTGGACCTCCACAATGCTTTTCGGCACTTTCGGTCGGATTAAGTTACTAATGGTTCCTGGGCAGTCTACGATCGTCATCGGCCGTCGGTGCCTGGATTCCGATCGCTTGTCCGAGTACTCGAACCCTTCGGAGGTACCCATGCCGGTGATCCCGAGCATGCCTGTGGCCCTGATCAGAACGATGGCTGACGGCTTGTCCGCCGTCGGAGTCCTGCGCAGAAGTGGCGCGATCGAACTGCGACACCCGGTGGAGCTGCTGCGAACCGCCAGGGATGCGGCAGTGCTCGGTCCTGTCGCCACCGCGTTCGCGCACGCGGCTCGCCGCGACGGTGCCGCCACGGCCATTGTCGACGGGCAGGGGCCGCTGACCTTCGCGGAGCTCGATCGCATGTCGAACGCGGTGGCCAACGGCCTTGCCGCGCGGGGGATCACGAGTGGCACCGTGCTGGGCGCACTGTGTCGGGACCATCGGGGGATGGTCTTGTCGCTGCTGGCCGCGGGCAAGCTGGGTGCGCGAATCGTGTTGCTCAATACGGGAATGGCAGGCCCGCAGTTGGTGTCGGTAGCCGAGCGCGAAAACGTGGGTGCGATCCTGCTCGACGCCGAGTTCCTCCACCGCTTCGATGATCTTCCCAATAAGTTACCAATGATTCTGACCATGGATGACGGCTGGGTGAACCACGGGCAGCCCACGCTGGACGATGTCCGAGCGGGCCGACCCACCCGACCGCCGGCGAGTCCCACACAGCCCGGCGGGATCGTGGTACTCACCAGCGGCACGACCGGAACGCCGAAAGGTGCACCGCGAGGCAAAGTGTCGCCCTTGCAATCGGCGCAGTTCCTCGACCGGATCCCCTTGCCGAAGGCGAGTACGACTGTGCTCGCGGCACCGGCGTTCCACGGCACCGGTCTCTCGCAGCTGATCCTCGGTTGGGCGCTCGGAAGCACGATCATCTTGCAGCAGCGCAAATTCGACCCACGCCGCACGCTGGCCGATATCGAACGCCATCGCGCGAGCACACTGGTCCTGGTACCGACGATGTTGCAGCGCATCGTCGATCTGGGCGAGTCCGCGCTGGCCGAATGCGACACCTCCTCGCTGAAGGTGATCTTCGCGGCCGGATCCGCCATTTCGCCCGACCTGAGCAGGCGCACCGCGCTGGCGTTCGGTGAGGTGCTCTACAATCTTTATGCCTCGACGGAGGTCGCGGTGGCAGCCGTCGCCACGCCCGGCGATATGCGGGAAGCGCCTGGCACCGTGGGCCGTCCACCCGTGGGCTGTCGGGTCGCGATCTACGATGACGACCGCCGTCGGATCACCGAACCGGGCGTGGTCGGCACCATCTTCGTTGCCAGCGCACTGAGTTTCGGCGGCTATACCGACGGCACCGGTAAGGAGATCGTCGACGGAATGCAGTCCAGTGGCGATGTCGGCCATTTCGATTCGGCGGGAAGACTGTTCATCGATGGTCGCGACGACGACATGATCGTTTCCGGCGGGGAGAACGTCTTTCCGCTCGAGGTCGAAAACCTGCTCGTAGAACGACCGGACATCCTCGAGGCGGCCGTTGTGGGGGTAGACGATCGCGACTTCGGAAGACGCCTGCGCGCGTTCGTCGTGCCCGCACCCGGTGCGTCGTGCGACGCACAGCAGGTAAAGGATTACGTGAAAGCGACCCTCGCTCGACACAAGGTCCCGCGGGATGTGGTGTTCGTAGACGAGTTGCCACGCAATGCCACTGGCAAACTGCTTCGTCGCGAGCTCGAGAGCGTCGATCCGCAGTGAGGTCCGGGCCGCGTCTTCCTCTGTGTTCGTCCACCCGTGGTTCACGGCGGGGTGGGTGACTGCCGAGACGTGGCGATGTCACCGACCAGCGGTGCGACCGCACTGATCACGTGGTCTGTCAGTTCTCGATCGAGCCCGGCTGCGATGAGCGCATCGGTGAGATGGCCTGCGACCAGGCTGAAATGGCCTACGGTGATGCCGCGGCCTCGATGAACGGTTCGCATGGATGCGCCGACGTAGGGCACGGGTCCGCCGAGTAGCGCAGCGAAGAATTCGACCTGCCGACCCTTCATGCGGGTGAGGTCGGTGCCGGCGAAGAACGGCGACAACAGCTCATCGGCGAGGACGCGTCGGTAGAGGTCGTCGACGACCGTCTCCACGGCATCGTGACCGCCGATCCGCTCGTAGAGCGGCGGGCTTTCACGCGATGCATCGGCATCGTTGTCGGATGCAGACGTGCTGCGTCGATCCGGTTCGTCCATGGTGGGAGTCCTCGTTTCGCGAACGTCACCTAAAGGTGGTCGGTGACAGTTGCCGGAGGCACCCGGCTGCTATGAATTGGCAGTAACTTATCGCCGATGAGCCAGCCTGTCTCGGGTTTGAAGCAGTTTGTTCGGGGAGCCTCGCGTTGCAGTTTGCCTGACTTTGGCCTGGCTATACGCAGTTCAGTTGGCTGAGTTGAGGCCGCCACCAGCATCGGGGTGCGCGAGGGGGGTGCGCACGGTGGACGGTTGTCGACAAACACCGACCTCAATTGTTCGGAATAGGCATTAACATAACCTTGTGTTGGTGTCTCAGGCATGGGAGACTGTTTGCCAGCCATCGCCGCCGAGAGGCGACGTTGAACGCAGTGAGGAAGTCAAAGATGACTACCGACTATTCACCCCGAATCGATTCTGCGCGGCCCCGTGTGGCCACGGCGGAGTCCTCCATCAGAGTCCGGGCACTCGCCGACGAGTTGGTCTCCCGAATGCTCGAGAGCATGGCTACGCGCCCCGGTGGCGTCAACGGCGGTGTCCTGGCCACACTTCCGGCCCGTGGACGCGGCGATACCGTTCGACATCGCATCGCTGGGTCGACACGGGCGCGTGCCGAGGTGCCCGGCGAAGTGATCGATCAGGCGATCGATCAGGGATTCACCACGAGTCTGGAGCGGATCGCGTCGGGCGTGGTCGGCACCGAAGAACAGAAGCTCACGGTCGTGCGCCAACTGGCGAACGAAATGCTCGACAGCGTGACGGCGGCGATATCACTCGCGTACACCGACCATCTCGAGGCCGAGGTCGTCGAGGATCAACGGGTGAGGAACGCCTTGGCGGTTGCGTTGCTCGCAGGGCGGGAAACGTCGACGGTGACGCGGTGCAGTGGTTTCGAGGTCGCCGCGAGCTATTCCGTGCTGGCGGTACATTTTCCATCCGGACCTGACGACAAGTCCGACACATTTGTTACGCAGATGGATGTCCGGCGGATGATCCGAAATATCCGGGCGGCCCTGGATCGCCATGGTTCGGTGCGTGCGTTGTCGCGGCTCGATGTGCGCGGTGGTGTCATACTCATTCCGTCGGCTGAAACGCGGGACCTCGACACGTTGTTGGCTGTGCTCTCCGCGGCGGCCGGCGTCGATGTGACCGCGACCTGCGCGGAGTCGCCGCCTGCGAAAGTTCCGGAAACCGTTGATCAGCTGTGCGAACTCTTGGATCTCGTCCAGAGAATTCAGCGCCCACCTGGCCTGTTCCGTTTCGCTGATCTGGCGGTCGAATATCAGCTGACCAGGCCATCTGCCGTGCGCAGGCATCTCGATGCGATTCTGAACCCCCTCGACGATCATCCGATCCTGATGGAAACCTTGTGCACGCACCTCGAAAACAATCTGAACCGTCGCCGAACCGCGCGACAGCTCAGTGTTCATATGAACACCATCGATTACCGGCTGAAAAGTATCCGCAAACTGACGGGCTTCGATCCTTCATCGGCCGATGGGCTCTGGTATCTGCAATCGGCGCTGGTCGTGCGTAAGGCGAACTATCAGGAGAAATAGTGCAGGCCGCACTGTCATCGTGCGACAGGCATCGAGTGGTCGGCACGGCAACGCCTGACCAGATTCCTGCGCTCGCGTGGAATGCGATGTGAGTCGGCAGTTTTGCGTCGGTTCCCAGTCCAGCATGTCGATATAGGAGGTAATGATGGGTCAGTTCAGCGCCTGGCATTGGTTGATAGTCGCAGCTGTCTTCGTGCTGTTCTTCGGTGCGAAGCGTATGCCGGATGCCGCTCGCGGGCTGGGGCGTTCGCTACGGATCTTCAAGAGCGAGGTGAGTCGAATGCAGTCCGACGACGCAGACGCGGCGAACGAGCGGTCGGCCCGCGAGAACATAGGGCTGCCCGCAACGGCGCAAGCACCGGCGACGCCCTTCGCCGAACCGGTAGTTCGCCCGACGAAGACGCTCTGAGCGTTGTGCCGGTACCGAAGTGGGCGACTGCTCACTTCGGTACCCCGCTGTCGTCGACCGAGCCGAGAACGCAAAAGGCCCTACCACCATGCGAATGTCGATCGACTCGCTCCGCGCCAAGCGCCGGGCCAATCCTGACGGCACGATGTCACTGGTCCAACATCTCCAAGAGTTGCGTGCCAGGCTGCTGATCTCGATGGCCGCTGTCGCGGTCACGACTGCGCTCGGAGTCTATTGGTACGCGCATGCAGTTCTCGGAATCCAGAGCCTGGGTGATGTGTTGCTCGGGCCGTACGGCAGGCGCGGTACTCGCGTATTTCGTTGTCGCACACGCGTTGAGCTTCCTGCTCGAAATCGGCAACGAGGCGCAGATCACCACGTTGAGCGGGTCGGAATACTTCGGCCTGATCATCCAGTTGCTGATCATCTTCGGTGTCAGCTTCGAGACGCCGGTGATCATCATCGGATTGAACGTGATCGGCGTGCTCACCTACGCGCGGCTGCGGGCATGGCGGCGCGGAATGATCTTCGGTCTCTTCGTCTTCGCCGCGGTCGTCACGCCGCAGGATCCGATTTCGATGCTGGTTCTGGCTGTCGCGTTGACTGTGCTGTTCGAAATCGCGGTGCAGTTCGCTCGAATCAATGACAAGCGCCGCCGCAGGCGCGACGTGGCCGACGGCGATGGTCTGCTCGACGACGAGACGGCTTCGGACCTGAGTGCGCCCGATCCGCTGATTCCGGCTGATCCGCTGCCACCGTCCGGGAAATGAACAATCTCTCCGAATGACCCTGATCCCACTCGACTAGGTACCCGGATGAGTTGCGGCCTTTCAGGTGTAGTCGGTGGTCTGCCACCCGGGCGGCGCCGACGAGGTCGGTGGTTCGATCGCCGCGGGACCGGGAGCGGGCCCGTCGGCAACGTTGAGATCTTCGGTGGTGGGTAGTGCGTTCTCGATGTCACGCAGTATCGAATCATCGCCATCGAAAAGATGCTGGGTGACGAGCGATCGTGGGGACATGCCGCGCATCTTGTCGAGCTCGGCGAGAGGTTTGCGCAATTCCTCGAACTCCGGGCCGATTTCCTGTTTCAAGTGTGTTGTCGCGTCACCGGCGAAGTCGCGTAGTCGGCGCACGCTGGTGACCGTCCAGCGCAGTGCGCCCGGCAGCCGCTCCGGGCCGATGATGATGAGGGCGGCGACGACCAGAATGATCGTCTCGCTCCACCCGATGCTGCTGAACATCTCCGTAGGCTCCATCATTATCTGGGGTTGTCATCGCGGCATTCTCGCGCGACCATCGCCGACCGCAACTGCCACAGATCCGATGCCCGCGCCGGGTTGAGCCCGGTGAGCCGGGCAATTCGGCGAAGTCGGTAGTCGACGGTATTGGTGTGGATATTCAAGATCCGCGCGGTCTGCACCCGGTTCAGGTTGTTGGCGATGTGCACCCGCAAGGTCTTCCACAATTCGGGATACTCATCCAGCGGCGCCAGTAACTCACCGAGCAGGGAAAGGCCAAGACCTGGCCGGGAAAGCTGGTACTCCAAGGCGAGTTGACCGAAACGATAGAGGCCCGGTGCGCATTCGAGTCGCTCGACGACATCGAGTATTTCGTGTGCGGTCTTCGCGGCTGACGCGACGTCGGCGGCGGGCGCGGTCACCACCGCTGCGACGAGCTCGACGCGCGCCGCCTCCGCCAGCGCTGCGACCAGCGCGTCGAGTTCGTGCTCGGCGACCGCCTCGGTCGGGATGAGAACGGTCCCGCCGTCGATCGACAGCCGTGCCAGACCCTGCCCGTCGCTGTGTTGTGTCAGAGCTTTCCGCAACCTGTGCAGGTAGTGCAAGGCAATCCCCGCGTCCGGGTTCGCGCGCATCGCGATGGCGAGCACCGAGTACGTGTCAGCGATAGGTATGCCGCATGTGCGGGCTGTGGCGGGTGCCCATTGTTCGGCCAGCAGAGCGGAAGTGAGGGTCCGCTCGGCGTCCTGTCCGCATGTCGCTCCGCCGTGCTCGCCGATGTACGCGTGCGTAACTGTCATGCAGAGTTGATCGTTGATGGCCATGGCGATCTGGAATCCATCGATCACAGTCTCGCGGGTGCAATCCAGGTACTGGACGAACAACTGGCCGACAACGATCCGCACGCCTTCATGGAAACCGTGCAGGACGAGGTCGATGGGTACGCTGTCGCACGCCAATCCCGCGGCGATTATGGCGAGTTCTCCGAGTTCGTGTGTGACATCGCGTCCCTCCAGCATTCCTTGCGCGATCTCGAGGGATATCCGGGTGATCGCTACGATTCTCGATGCCATCGGCGTGCCGGGCGAAACATCGCACTGCGCCACATCGTCGATGAAATGGGTGACGAGTTGATCGGTCAACGATGCCACATCGTGCAGCGATGGCCGCCATTCGGCATTGTCGGAGGGGATTGTCATCGATGGTATCCCTTTCCGCGCCGACCAGACGCCGGAGCGGCCGGCTGCTCTAGAGCAAAGCGATGGGTGGAGCTGTGGCGAATTATCGGGCGCGGTAGGGGAGGTGGGTCCGCACGAGCGAACCGGCTACGTCGGCGGCCGCTCGTGCGGGTGCATCATGTTCCAATTCTCGATGCGGAATGAACAGTAGCATCATTCGATGCGATGACTCCAAGGTGAGAATGCGCAGTCGAATTCAGCGATTAATCGACACAAATAACCGGCAATCTATTGTGATCGAATCAGTGACGCTGTGGGAGTTCATACAAATCGGCGGTGGTCTCCACGGCTCGGCTGCCGAGGAGACCACCGCCGGAATTCGCAGCGGAATCGGGTTGACTCAGCTGGTGGCTGCGGGTGTCAAGCCCGTCGAGCCGTGCAGTTTGCGCAGTTCGTGCTTGACGACCTTGCCGCCCGCGTTGCGCGGCAGGGCGTCGACCACCACGAGGTCCTTCGGGTGCTTGTACCGGGCGAGATGGGCGTTGAGGTGCGGTTCGAGGTCGGCGAGACCGATGTCATCGGCGTCCTCCACGGCCACGATCGCGACCGGGATTTCGCCCCATTTGTCGTCGACACGGCCGATCACCGCTGCCTCTCTGATCCGCGGGTGCGCGAACAGCACGTTCTCCACCTCGGCGCAGTAGATGTTCTCGCCGCCGGAGATGATCATGTCCTTCTTGCGGTCGACGACGTAGACGAAGCCTTCCTCGTCGAGGCGGACGAGATCACCGGAGTGGAACCAGCCGCCCGCGAACGCGTCGGCGGTCGCGCGCGGGTTGTTCCAGTACTCGCGCATCAAAGTCGGTCCGCGGTAGACGATTTCGCCGATCTCGCCCTGGGCGACATCGTTCATCTCGTCGTCGACGACCCGGGTGGCGATGGTGGGGATCGGCTTGCCGACAGAGCCGAGCTTGCGGATCGCGTCCTCGCCGTCGAGGACACAGGTGATCGGCGACATCTCGGTCTGCCCGAAGACCGCCACGTTGAGCGCGTTCGGGAAGGTCTCCGCCATGGCGCGCAGCACAGTGTCGGAGGCCGGGGCAGCGCCCCAGCTGATCACCCGCAGCCGCAGATCACGCTGTGCGACAGTCGGATCGGCGCACACCACCTGCCACTGGGCGGGCACGAGGAACACCGAAGTCGCCCGCTCGCTCTCCCAGGCATCGAGCACTTCACCTGCGTCGAAGGCTTTGAGCGGATGGATCACCGTCAACGCACCGAGGACGAAACACGACGCGACGCTGCCCAAACCGGCGATGTGGAACAGCGGCGACGCGCAGAAGGCGATGTCGTCGGCGCTGTAGCGCATGGCGCGGATGCAGGTGAGCGCCTGCGAACTCATGTTCAGGTGGGTCAGGACCGCGCCCTTGGGGTTTCCGGTGGTACCGGAGGTGTACATGATCAGTGCGGCGGTGTCTTCGGCGATATCGCGTGGCTCGTGCGGTTCGCCGGTCTCGGCGATGAGGTCCTCGTAGCCGACAGTGCCGTCGCCGCTCGGTGCGCCGACCACGATCCGAGTACTCAGGTCAGGGGATTGGACGGCTACCGCTGCGGCGAGGGGGGCGAGCACCGCGTCGGTGATGATCACCGTGGCGCCGCTGTCGGCGACCAGGAAGGCGATCTCGGGCGGAGTCAGCCGGAAGTTCACCGGCACCGCGATAGCGCCCAGCGTGTTGATCGCGAACACCGATTCGAGGTACTCGGTGTTGTTGAGCATCAGGATCATCACGCGGTCGCCGGGCTTGACGCCGCGGCGGTCGAGCGCGTCGGACAACCGGCCCACCCGCCAGTGCAGTTCACCCCAGCTGGTGGTTTTGCCGAGGTAACGCAAGGCGGGAGCGTCCGGGATGGTGGTGGCATGGATCGCGATCTGGTTCATCCAGTGATTGCGGCGCGAGCGCAGGGGTTCTGTGGACATCGTCGTCTCCTCGAAGGCGCGGAAAGGGTTAGGCCGGTTCGGCGATCGGATGCACGGCGCCGGTGAAGTTCGGCGCGCGACGGGTCAGCATCGCGGTCATTCCTTCGAGGAAGTCCGCGGAGGTCAGCAGCTCGATCTGTCCGTCCTTCTCACGCGCGAGTGCGGCGTCGAGTTCGGTCAGCGTCGCCGCGTTGATGGCAGCTTTCGTCAGTTGCAGCGCGCGACGAGGACCCGCCGCGAGTTGGGCGGCGACGGCGTCGATCTGATCGTCGAGTGCGGCGGCGGGTACGCATCGGGTGATCAAGCCCGCCGCAGCGGCGTCGGCGGCGGGCAATCGAGCACCCAGCAGCGCCATTTCCGCGGCCCTGGCACGACCCATGGCGGCGGCGACGACCGCCGTTGCACCGCCGTCGGGCATCAGGCCGATGGAGGTGAACGGCAGCAGCAGGTACGCGCTGTCGGCGGCGTAGACGAGATCGGCGGCCAGCGCGATCGAGGCGCCGACGCCGGCGGCGGGCCCGTTGACCCGCGCGATCACCGGAGTCGGTGCAGCGATGATCGCGCGGATCAGGGCGTTGGCGGTGTCCATCACGACCTGTGGTGAGGCCTCGTTGCCGCCCGCGGCGGCGGCCGCGGCCAGGTCGGCGCCGGTGCAGAACGCTTTGCCCGCACCGGTCAGCACGATCACCCGAACGGAGGGCCGGGCCGCGGCAGCGCTGATGAGATCGCCCAGTTCGGTCATCGCTTCGAGATCGATCGCGTTCAGCCGTGCTTGCCGGTCGATCGTCAGGCGCAGGACGCCACTTTCTTCCTTGACCAGAATGCTCTCGCTCATCGGGCCACCGTTTCGACGATCGACTCGGCCAGGCGACCTGCGATGAGCGTCTCGGCCTCGCGCACGATCCGCGCCACCAGGTCCGCGCAGGTGGGAATATCGTGGATCAAGCCCTGACACTGGCCGACACTCCAGATGCCCGCGTCGAGGTCGCCGTCCTCGTAGACCTTGCGGCCGCGAGCGCCTGCTACGAGTTCGCGCACATCGTCGAATGTGCCGCCACCGCGCTCGATCTCGACGACCTGGCGGCTGACGGCGTTGTCGGCGACTCTGGCAGTGTTGTTCAAGGTCCGGAAGATCAGCTTGGTGTCGAGTTCGGTGTTGGCGACGATCTGTTCCTTGACCACGTGCGCGATGGGCGACTCGACCGTGCACAGGAACCTGGTGCCCATGTTGACGCCGTCCGCGCCGAGCGCCATCGCGGCGACCAGCCCGCGAGCATCGGCGATGCCGCCGGAGGCGATCATCGGGATCTCGATCTCGCGAGCGGCGGCGGGAATCAGGACCAAGCCCGGTGTGTCGTTCTCGCCGGGATGACCGGCGCATTCGAAGCCGTCGATACTGACGGCGTCGACGCCGACTTGCTGAGCCTTGAGCGCGTGCTTGACGCTGGTGCACTTGTGCAGCACCTTGATGCCCGCGTCTTTGAGGTAGGGCAGGTGGGTCGCCGGGTTGCCGCCGGCGATCTCGACGATCGGGACGCCGCCGTCGATGATCGCCTGGCGGTACTCCGCGTAGGGCGGCGGTGTGATCGAAGGCAGGATCGTCAGATTCACGCCGAACGGTTTGTCGGTGAGATCTCTGGTCCGAGCGATTTCCTCGCGCAGCGCCTGGGGAGTCGGCTGGGTCAGACCGGTGACGATGCCGAGACCGCCTGCCTCTGAGACCGCGGCCGCGAGTTCGGCACGGCCGACCCACATCATCCCGCCCTGCACGATGGGGTGCTCGACACCGAATGCCTCGGTGAATCGGGTGCGCAGCATTGAGCCTCTCTCCGCTCGGGAGTTCTGCGCCGGTGGCAGGAAACCCATGGCCTCTTTGCATCCGGCGAGAATCGTGATTAACTTATTGAGAATGGGTGTTAACTTAACCGAGCTGGAGCGTTCCTGTCAACGAACTCGGGCCGAGCGCGAAAACCGCTGGGCCCGCCCTGATCGATCCAGTGATCGGGTGTGCGGAGACGGGACCGATCCGATTCCTTTCGAAAGAAGTCGCCGATGACTGAATCCCTGGTCGCAGAGGCCGTCGACAAGCAGTTTCTCGAGACCCACCATCCTGTGACCGGTGCGGTTCTCGGCCGCTGGCCGATCGACGACGAGGCCGCCGTGGCCGACGCCGTCGCACGCGCTCGCGCGGCCGCACCGGGCTGGGCGGGACTGGGCGCCAAGGACAGAAAGGCCGCGCTGCGGCGCTGGGCGAAACATCTGATCGTCAACATCGACGAGTTCTGCGCCCTGATCCACCGGGAGAACGGCAAGCCGCTCGACGACGCGTTCCTCGAGGTGATCACCGCCGTCGAACACCTCGAATGGGCTGCGGGCAACGCGGGCAAGCTGCTGGCACCCCAGCGCGTGTTCCCCGGCCTGATGATGGCCAACCACGAGGCGGTGATCGAGTATCGACCGCTCGGTGTGGTCGGCGTGATCGGCCCCTGGAATTACCCGGTGTACACCCCCAACGGTTCGATCGCCTACGCACTGGCCGCGGGCAACACCGTGATCTTCAAGCCGAGCGAGTACACCGCCGGAGTGGGACGCTGGTACGTCGAAGCCTTCGCCGCTGCCAATCCTGAACTGCCCGAAGGCATTCTGAGCGTGCTCACCGGCTACGGGGCGACCGGAGCTGCGCTGGTGACCTCTGGGGTGGATAAGATCGCGTTCACCGGCTCCACGGCTACCGGCGCGCGGATCATGGCCGCCGCGGCGCCGACGCTGACCCCGGTATTGCTCGAATGCGGCGGCAAGGACGCGGCAATCGTGGCCGAGGATGCCGACGTCGCCGCCGCGGCCGACGGCGTCGTGTGGAACGCGATGGCGAACGCCGGCCAGACCTGCGTCGGAACCGAGCGGTGCTATGTCGTGGCTTCGGTGCTCGACGAGTTCCTGGCGGAGGTTCGCAAGATCGTCAGTACGCTGGTGCCGGGATCCGACGAGTCGTCCTCCTACGGTCCGATGACCATGCCCGCCCAGATCGACGTGGTCTCCGCGCACATCGACGACGCGCTCGAGCGCGGTGCGACGGCTGTGTTCGGTGGTCGCGATTCGGTACGCGCGCCATTCGTCTCACCGGTGGTGTTGCTCGACGCGCCGGAGGATTCGGCCGCAGTCCGTGAGGAGACCTTCGGGCCGACCTTGACGGTGCGCGGGGTCGCCGATGTCGCGGAGGCGATCGCGCTGACCAATGCCTCGCGGTACGGGCTGGCCTCCTCGGTCTACTCGCGTAAGCGCGGCATGGAGATCGCGCGGCAACTGCGCGCCGGCGCGACCTCGGTGAACGCACCCGCTGCCTACGCCGCCATTCCCGCGCTGCCGTTCGGCGGCGTCGGCGAATCCGGCATCGGGCGCATCCACGGTGCGCAGGGGCTGCGCGAGTTCACTCGAACGCATTCGATCGCTCGTCAGCGGTTCGCCATCAACTCTGTCGCACTGCAGTCATTCGCACGGACAGCGTCGACGATGCGGCTCATCCGCCGCGTCACCACGATGCGTTACCGCGCCGGTAGCTGATCCTCAATCCAACGAAACAAGGGAGAAAAACCACTATGGGCGTCGAATTCAGCCCGGAACAGCAGGATTTCGCGGCAGCGGTCGCCGCGTTCGCCAAGCGTGAGGCGGGCACCCGGGAGAAGCGTGACGCGCTCACCGACCACGATGCCGAACAGCACAACGCGGGTGTCTACGGCAAGATGGCCGAACTGGGCTGGCTCGGCCTGACCGTGCCCGAGGAGTACGGCGGCTCCGACGCCACGATGGTCGACATGTGCATCCTGCTCGAAGAGAGCCTGCGCGGCATGCTGCCGATCGGTGCGATCGGGCCGACCCTCATCACCGGTGGTGCCTACGCCAAGTTCGGTACCGATGCCCAGAAGGACACGGTGTTGCGCGGCATCGTTCGTGGTGCGTCGCAGTCGATTTCGATGTCGGAACCGGAGGCGGGCTCCGACGTCGGCAACATCACCGCCAAAGCGGAGAAGACCAACGACGGCTGGCTGATCAACGGTCAGAAGACCTGGTGCTCCAACGCGCACATCTCGGAGAACATCCTGCTGGTCGTGCGCACCGATCGCAGTGGCGGCAAGCACGAGGGACTCACCATGTTCCATGTGCCCGCCGACACGCCGGGGCTCAAGATCAGCCCGATCGAGCTGATGGGCAACCAGAAGGAGACCAACGACCTGTACTTCACCGACTGTCTGCTCCCCGCGGACGCAGTGGTCGGCGAGGTGGGCAACGGCTGGCGTCAGCTGATGACCGGGTTGAACTTCGAACGGCTCATTCTGGCCGCGATGAGCCTCGGCGCTGCCGAGCGCGCCTTCGAGGACACGCTGCAGTTCATCAGTGAGCGCAAGCAGTTCGGTAGGCCGATCGGTTCCTTCCAGGCGCTCCGGCACCGGGTAGCCGACCTCGCGACCGAGATCGAGTGCACCAAACTGCTGGTCTACAGCGTGGCCGCCGCGGTCGACGCCGACCCGGCCAAGACCTTCGCGCGCGAAGCATCGATGGCCAAGCTCAAGGCCACCGAGACGTCCAAACAGGTCGCACTGGCCGGTATGCAGATGATGGGCGGGTACGGCTACGCCCGGGAGTTCGACATGGAAAAGCATGTCCGTGGTGCCCTGGTCTCCACGATCTTCGGCGGAACGAGCGAGATCCAGCGCGACATCATCGGTAAGACGTTCGGTCTCTGACACGGAGGGGAAAGGGGGGGGGGGGGCCCGGGTGGGGGGGGAGGCCCCACAATTAACTGGCCGGGTGGGGTTAAAAAAAAACAACGACCCCACACCAAAAAAAAAAAACGG
>NZ_JBHXNJ010000003.1:53089-108202 GCF_042719655.1 Nocardia sp. NPDC058518 | reverse complement strand
CCGACCCCCCCCCCCCCCCCCAAACAGCCAGACAGCCCGGTCCTCTCCCCCGCCGGGGGCGCGGGGCGCCCGCCCGCGCGCGCGCCCCCCCCCCCCCCCTTTATTGACGGCGCAGGTCGCTCGGTGCCTACCGCGGCAGGGGCTGACCGAGCAGAATAGTCTCCAGCAAACGGATCACAGTCTCCTGCGGACTGATTCCATGGTCGCCGAAGGTGCGCCCGAGGTCGACCACGAGGCTGAAGGCCGCGTGCACGAGGATTCGGGCCTCGCCGATGGACAGCTCCGGCCTTGCCTCCACCACCAACTTCGCCCATTCGGTGATGATCAACTGCTGTAGATGGCGCAGGGTCACCTGATCGGGTTGGTCGACATGGCTGAACTCGGCGTAGTAGACGAAGGTCAGCGCGCGCTCGGCGAACGAACCGGAGACATAGAGCTGGATCAGTGTGCCGAGCGCTTCGGCAGGAGTGTCCGCGGCGGCCATCGCGGGCGCGATCGCTCCCGATACCCGGTCGGCGGCGCGCCGGAACGCGGCTACCAACAGATCGCTCTTGCTGCGGTAGTAGCGGTACACCGCCGATGCGGCCGACAGATCCGCGGCGGCGGCGATATCCTCCATGCTGACATTCGGATAGCCGCGTTCGTGGAACAGCTCGACGGCCTTGCCCAGCAGCAGATCATGCTTGAACGGCTGCGGTTGCGCGCCCTTCGAACCGGCAGGCTTCGTGCGGTCCGGTCCGCTGAGATCAGCGTCGATCAACGTCCAGCTGGTCGTATGGAGCAGCCGGGCGAGAGCCTTCGCCGGTACGGTGGCGTGGTGGTCGCCGATGCTGCTGACCACAGCGAAGATCGAGACTGCGCGCACCGCCCGGTCTCGACCGTTCAACTCGGGTCTTACCTCGCCGATCAGCTTGCGCAGCGTGGTGATGGCCGCGGCGAATTGATCGGTGAACTCCTCGAGATCGACCGGCTCGAGATAGCGGCGCTCCCAGCGGGCCAGCGCCACGGTCGGCCGATTGGCGATGGTCAAGCCGATGACGGCGTCGAGCACATGATCGACGCGCTGGCGTGGCGTCCAGTCGACGGCCTCGCCGGGTAGCTCGACCGCGCCTACCGCAATCCCGGACAATCGCAGAAGTTCCTCCCGGAACAGCGCGTATTTGCTCGGAAAGTGCCGATACAGCGCGGTGGAACTGATATCGAGGCGTCGCGCGATGTCGTCCATGCTGACACCGTGGTATCCGTGCGCGCCGAAGGCGGCGGCCGATTCTGCCGCGATCTGGGCACGACGATTCTTCGGCCTGCGCCTGACTTGGCGAGTCGGCGCATCCGCGGGGGATTCGTCTGCCTGGCTGCTCGTCGTCTTACCCTTTGTTCCGCGCGGGGACAGTGAGTTCCCGATGATCTTGCCTGTCATGCTATCGCCTGGTGGCGCGAGGTCGATCCGCCGGACCGGGGTCATTGGGCGGGAGGCGAGGTCAACGGGGAGTTCACCTTCTCGACGAGCCAGCGGCCGTCGTCATTGTGCAAGTTGAACACCATCGACAGCTGACTCGGCTTGGCCTTGTGCTCGGTGCCCAGGCTGGAGATGGTCGTCCCGATCACCACGATCGCCTCGGCGGAATTCTCGTCGCCGGAGCGCAGCGCGCACTGGGTGTCGGTGACCTTCGAGATGACCTCACCCTGGGTGAGAGCGTCGCGCAGCTCGGTGCTGGTGGATTCGAACTGCTTCTTCCAGTCACCCGTCGCACCCGCGAGGACAGCCTCGAAGTAGGTGTCGAGGCTCTTGCTGTCGTATTCGGCCAGTGCCGGCGCGTAGTGGCACGCGGCCTCGCGGGCCTGCTGTTGGGCCTCGAGGAGCTCGGTGCTGTTCTTGTTCTCCACGAACAGGAACACCGAGGTCGCCACCGAGATACCGAGGACGATCGCGGTGGCGCCGCGCAGGCCGAGGGTCTTGCGATCCATCGCCCACCACCTGGACTCGGCGGAGGTCGTCGCAGCGACCATGTCCGCCGATCCTTCTGATGGTGTTGTGCTGGTGGGTGTTTCGTCGTTGGTCATCGCTTTTCGTGCTCCTTATCTTGGTGCGGGCACCGAGGGCTGGGACAGTTCGTCACCGGTCACGCCGGGCGGCGGTCCCGCACCGTTGTCGGGTCCTGCGGGTCGTGGTGCGTTGGCCGACCCACGGATCTGCAGCGCGGGATTGTCGGTGACGCAGTAGTTGTAGAGCCGCACCCTGGTATCGGCGGTGGCCCGGGTGGGCAGGATCGGAACAGTGTCGTAGTCGCAGGTCGGTCGCGGCCACGGATCGACGAGCGTGAAGAAGGCATTGTCGTGGGCGGGGACCCCGACCGCCTCGGAGAAGCGGCTCAACGTGGGAAACAGCAGCTCGATCGCGGGTTGACGCAATTTGGCCGCCCGGGTGATCGCGACGAAGTTCGTCACCAGGTCCGTGATCGGGTCGTGGGTGCGGGAGATGAAGCCCCCGAGAGTGGCCAGCTGGCCCGGCCCCTCCTGGAGCAGGTGCCGCAATTCGGCATCGGCGGCGGAGAACTGCTGGAACAGGGCGCTACCCGCGTTGGTGAGGGTGCCGAGGTCGGGTTGCGCGTGCGCGGTCGTCGCGGCGATGACCTCGAGATTGCGCAGCAAATGCTCGGTCTGTGGCAGCAGATCGGTGAGACCCGCCATCGCGCGACTGATCCCGGAGATCATGTTGCGCAAGCCGTCCGGTCCGCCCGCGAGCGCTTTGTCGAGCTCGTTGACGATGACATTGAGGCGGTCGGGGTTCAAACCACTGACCAGGCCTGACACGTTCGCCAGCACTGACTGCACCTGCACGGGCACGGCGGTGTCCGCCCGGGCGACGACGGAGCCGTCGCGCAGATACGGTCCGCTATCGGTCTCGGGGCGGAAATCCAGGTACTGCTCACCCGCGGCCGACAAGCGGGCGACAGCGACCGTGCCGCCGACCGGAATCCGGGTGCCCTCCTCGATCTCGGCCACGGCCGCGACCCCGTCACCGGCGACTCGCACGTCATCGACCCGCCCCACCCGAACGCCACGGAAGGTCACATCGCTGCCCACGGTGAGTCCACCCGAGATGGCCAGTTCGACGGTGACGACGTAGCGCGTACTCGTCGGGTCGATCCGCAGGACGGCGCCGCCCAGGTACAGGCTGCCCAGCAGCAGGACGACGACCAAACCGGCATTGGCGACCGCCACGCGACGGCGAACCAGCCACTCCCACAACGGTGAATTCATCGGGGCCCCTCTTGGGTCGGCGCCTGCGGCGTGCTGTTGAGGCGGCCGGTCACCTTGGCGATCACGTCGGTGATGCTGCCGATGAACGCAGGCACATCGGTGCCGTCGGGCCAGCGACTGCCTGCCGGATCGGTGATCGCACCGATATCGAGGTAGGACAGGATCGCTCCGACGGCCAGGGTCGGCCCCTGCATACTGTCCATGACCGAGGGGTAGACCTGGTGGAAGCCCTCGAGCGTGCCGGTGAGGTCATCGCCCATCTGCGCGAACCCGGACATCAGATTCTGGATGCTCTGGAACAGGCTGACGAACTGCGGCCCGTTCGTGGCGCTGAAGTCGCCGAGTGCGTCCATGGTCACCGCCACCTTGTTGATCAGGTCGACTATGGCCTGGTTGTTCTCGGCGAACAGCCCGATCAGTTGCGGGAAGCTGTCGGCCGCGGCGCCGAGTTCGGTTTTGCGCCGAGCCAATTCGCCGGTCAGCACCGACAACCCGGTGAGCGTCGCGTCTAGGTCGCCGGTGCGTGCGTTGAGCGCGGCGATGACCGAGGTCATTTCCCCGATCAGGTGCTGCAGTTGAGGCGCCTTGCCCGCGAAGATGGAATTGAGTTCGGAGGTGACTTCGGCTGCCTGATTGAGTCCGCCGCCGTTGATCAGCATCGACACCGACATCATCAACTGCTCGACCGAGGCGGCCGATGCGGTGTGCTCGGCGCCGATGGTCGCGCCCTCACGCAGCGGCGGCCCGGCGGCCTCGGCGCTCGGCAGAGTCATGGCGACGAAGATGTCACCGAGCGGGGTCGCCTGGCGCAGCTCCACGGTGGTGCCCTGCGGCAGTTGGATGTCGGTGCGGATCAGCATCTCGACATCGGCGAGGAACGAGGTCGTCGAAATTCCGGTGACGACACCGATGTCGGTGCCGCCGATCTTGACGTGGGCGCGATCGGGCAGATTGAGCGCGTCCCGGAAAGTGGCGTGCAAGGTATAGCCGGGCCCACCGATGCCCGGTTCGGGCATCGGCAGTTCGGCCACGGTCATCGAGCAGCCGCTGCTCGATGCGGCCACGGCGGCGGCGCAGAAGGCCGCGGCCAACGTTGTGCGCAGAGTCATTTCGTCAGTCCCAACAGCGCGGCGGTCAGCCCGAAGTCCGGGCCCATATCGGAGATCTTGCCGGTGCGGCAGCCGTCCAGACGCATCTGGACGCGCTCGCAGAACAGCGAGACCACCTCGCTGTCGAGCACGATCTTGTCGAGCAGACCGTGCAGGCGCAGAGCCTGGTGCTCGCGGCTGATCGCATTGTCGAAGTTCTGGAACATCAGCGGGCCGACGTCGATGATCTCGGTCAGATTGCGGGCATTGGCCCGCATCTGGGCGGCGATCGCGACGAACTTGGTGAGCGCGCCCGCGAGCTGATCCTGGTTCTGGCCGACCACCGAGGAGGTATTGGTGATGAAGTCGTCGAGCTGGGTCAGTACCGCCTGCAGACCGGGGGACTGCTGCCCGAACAACGCCACCAGCTCGGTGATGCGACCGCTGAAATCACGGACGGTCTGATCGTTGTCGGCGACGATCTGGGTGATCTCGCCGAGTTCGATGATGGTATTGGCGATCTGATCCTTGTTGGCGAAAGTCAGCTCGAAGGCGGCCGACAGTTCGTCGAGCGTCTCGCGCAACCGGTCACCGTTGCCGTCGAGCAGGGGAAAGAGCACCCGGCTCGCCATGGGCCCGTTCTGGCTGTCGCCCTTCAGCGCCTCGCCCAGCTGATCGAAGTTGGCCAGGATCCGGTCCAGCTCGACCGGTGTCCTGGTGCGAGTCAGCGGAAGATGGGCACCGTCGGCGAGCTCGGGCCCTGAGCCGGTATAGGCCGGGGCGAGCTCGACATGGCGGTTGGTGATCAGCTGTGGCGACACCAGCGCCGCCATCGCATCCGCGGGGATGCGCACGTCGCGGTCGACCGACATCACCACTTCGACGTAGCTGCCGCGCGGTGTCACCGAATCGACGACACCGACCGGCACGCCGAGCACCGAGACCTCGTTGCCCGCATACAGCCCGGCCACGTTTTCGAAGTCGGCGCTGATGCGCTTCTGCTCGCCCAGCACCTGATTACCGAGGCCGGTCAGGCTGTCGGGCAGCAGGGCGCAGCCCGAGGCGAGCGTTGCGGCGAAGCAGACCGCCGCCAGCTTGCTCGTGCGTTTCGTCCTCATCAGTTGCACCCCTGTACGGCCTGCGCGAAGCACAGCCAGTTGTCCGGAAGGATCCACGGTGCCCAGATCTCGCCGTAGGGACCGTTGCCGAGCAGATTGTTGAACTGGCGCAACGTGACCGGGGCGTACTCGTAGATCCGGTCCAGGTTCTCCTTGTTCTTGGTCAGGCCGTCGGCCATCGTGTTGAGGTTGGCGATCAGCGGTCCGAGTTCACCGTTGTTCTCGATGCCCATGTCCTGCAGAAGCCTCGACATGTCGGCGACGTTGTCGAGCAGCTGGGTGAGCAGGGTCTGGCGCTTCTGCACGGCCGCCCCGATCGCTTCGCCTCTGGTGAGCAGCACCAACACACTGTTGCGGTTGTCCGAGACCAGCTGGGAGACCTGATCCATGCTCTCGAGCAGGGTGTCGACCTCGTCGCGCCTACTGTTGATCACCTGGGCGAGCGAGCCGATGCTGTCGAGGGCCTGCACCGCCATGGCGGGTGAATCGCCCAGCTGGGCGCTGAACACATCGAGCGCGGTGCGCAGTTTCGCCGGGTCGATCCGTTCGATCCGCTCGAACGAGGAGGTGTACTTCGGGTCCTGGATGACCTTGCTCAGGTTGTACGGCACTTCGGTGTTGTCGAGCCGGATCCTGTTGTCGGGGAGCTCTTTTCCGTCACCGGGGCGCAGCACGATGTGCAGCCTGCCGAGGATGGTCGACATCTTGATCGCCGCGTGGGCGTTGGCGCCGAGGCGGATGTCCTTGCGGATCCGCAGCGCGACCTCCACCCGGTCGTTGATCAGCTTCACCGCCTTGACCTCACCGACTTCGATGCCGGAGACATCGACTGTCGCGCCCGGCCGCAGTCCGGCGGCCTGGGCGAATTCGGCGTGAACGGTCTTGTCGCCGAGTCGGACCTGATTGAGCAGATTCGAACCGCCGAGCAATACCAGCACCGCGAGGGCCGCGATCAGGCCGAGCCGCAGGTGCTGGTTGTGCCGCAGGAATGCTGGGACGCGTGGTTTGATCATCGGCACACTTCCGATTGTGAGGTGCCGCCGACCTGGGAGAACAAGCCCTCGGGCAGGAGAACGCCCCACAGGGAGACGTCCAGGCGGCAGATGTAGGCATTGCCGTATGTCCCGTATTGGGTGAACCGGGCGACGCCGTTGAGGAAGTCCGGGAATTCGACCGCAGCGCGATCGAGGGCGGCGCCGTTGTAGAGCAGCATCATCACGCCTGTCGTCGCGTTGCGTTGCGCGTCGGCCAGGCCGGGCTTGACCTGTTCGATGAGTGAGACCAAACCGTTCGTCGCTCCCGCCACCCGTTCGACCGAACTCTTCAACGATTCGCCCTCGGTGTAGAGCCCGTCCATCAAACTGCGAGTCTGCGTGATCAGGGTCTCCAGCTCATCGCTGCGGTTGGCCAGACCGGCCATCACCGAGCTGAGATTGCTCAGCACATCGCCGATGATCTGATCGCGTTCGCCGAAGGTGCTGGCCAACTGGGCGGCCTGGGTGATCAGCGCAGCCAACGACACCTCGTTGCCCTGCAGTGCCTGGATGAGAGTTTCCGACAGCGAATTGATCTGGTCGGGCTGGAGCACACTGAACAGTGGTTCGAATCCGGACAGCAGCGCCGAGACATCGAACGAGGGCTCGGTCCGCTCGAGCGGGATCTGCGAGCCGGCGGGGACAACGGTGCCCTCGCCGGTGCCCGGCGCCAGCGCCAGGTAGCGCTGACCGATCAGATTCTGGTATCGCACCAGGGCTTTGGTGGTATCGGTCAGGTGCTGGCGCGCCTCGATCTGGAAGTCGACCCTGGCGAGGTAGTTGTCCGTGAAATCGATCTTGTCGATCCGGCCGACCCGTACGCCCGCCATCCGGACGTCGTCGCCGATGCGCAATCCGAGGACATCGGTGAAGACCGCTGAGTAGCTCGTCGTGTGGCCGGGGACGCTGCGTTGCAGGGTCGACCAGATCGTGTAGGTGAGCAACGTCGCCAATACAGCGAAGAAGCTGAACCCGAGCAGTGCTTTGGTGGATTTCACTGTTGGACACCACCTTCGGTGTCGGGGACGATGGCAATGTTGCCCAGGATCGACCCGAGCAGCAGCAACTGACTGAACGTCGGCTTACCGCCGACCAGTGCCGACACCGCGGCGATGCCGCTCAGCCGAGGCTGCGCCGCCGGGATGGCGGCGGGCGCGGGGTCGTGGGATGCGGCGGGTGCCGTGATCCCCGGAATGGCGGGCAGTCCAGGAATGGCCGGCAGACCCGGGATCGTCGGCAGGCCGGGAACAGTCGGCACGGTGATGCTCGGCAGCGCGGGCAGGCCGGGAATCGTCAGCACCGGTGCGGGTCCGGCGGACTCGAGCCGCTTCGGCAGCATCTGGGCCGGATACTCTTGCGGCGGTGCGACTTCGGGCACGGTCGGCCCACCGCACCGGGGACCGGCCATGTCGCCGTAGTGTGGGCAGTCCTTCGCGGTGTACTGCTGGAACGGTGTGAACGTCACGTCCATGCGCCAGGTCATCTGGTTGCGCGGGCCGAAGTTGAACACCTGCTGCAACTTGCGGAACGAGTTGTTGAGGTTGGCCGCCGTCGACTGCAGCGCGCCGGGATCCTTGGCGATGCCACCGAGCAGCTGGTCCAGGCCCGAGGCCAATTCCTTGCCCGAATCGGGATTGGCGGCGAACAGGGCATTGACGGATTCGACGGTGGAGTTGCCCTGTGTGAGCAGCTCCACCATTTGGGTGCGGTGCTCGTTGAGCGTGCGCGCAGAGGTCACCGAATCGGCCAGTACCCCTACCAGTTCCGGTGCCGACTGGCTCAATGCTGTCGCCGCCTGACCGAAGTTGCCGAGCAGGTGGCCGATTTCGGGGATCTGGTGGATGGTGGTCAGCCAGGTGTCGAGACGCTCCACCGTGGAACCCGGTACGCGGCTGCTCGGATCGAGCGCTGCGGACAGGGTGGCCAGCACTCGGCCGAGCTTCTCGGGCTGGATGGTGTCGAGCACGTCGCGCAGGGTGTTGAGCGTGGTCTGCAGCTGGATCGTGGCCTCGCTGGTGTCCTCGCGGATGGTCGCACCCTCGCGCAGCCCCTCGGCGGTCCCCCCGTTGTCCACGAGCTGGAGCGAGGAGACGCCGAAGATGTTGTCGGGTATGACGCGCACGGTGACCGTGTTGGGAATCGTCTGTGCCAGACCCGGCTTCAGTTCCAAGGTGGCGTGCTGGCGTTCGCCCTTGGCGACCATCTCCACCGAGCCGACCGCGCCGACGAGCATGCCGCGGTACTTCACGTCGGCGCGCTGGGGTAGCCCGTCGCCGGTGCTGGTGAGGTCGGCACCGACTACCACCGTGTCCTCGAACTCGCCGTTGTAGCGCAGTGCGAGCAGATACAGCGCGACCGCGAACGCGGTGATCACCGCCAGTCCCGCGAGCGTGAGCTGCAGGGGTTTGGGGCCGCGGCCGCTGAGATCGAGAATCATTCGATCGACCTATCCCGAGATCCGGAATCCGGGGTCGATGCCCCAGATCGCAAGCGTGAGAAACAGATTGGTGAAGACCATGACGACGATGACCATCTTGATGGCCCGGCCCGCCGCGACGCCGACGCCTTCGGGTCCGCCGGAGGCGACGAAGCCGTAGTAGCACTGGATGAACGCCGCGATGAGGACGAACACCACCACTTTGAAGATCGAGAAGAACACGTCCCCGCCGATCAGGAACTGGAAGAAGTAGTGGTCGTAGGTGCCTGCGGTCGTTCCGCCAAGGAACAGCACCGACAGCTTGGTCGCTATGTAGGCGACCGCGAGGCCGAGTGTGTACAGGGGAATGATGGTGATCGTGGCCGCGATCATCCGGGTGGTCACCAGGTAGGGCAGCGGGCGGATCGCGATGGACTCCAGCGCGTCGATCTCTTCGGAGATCCGCATCGAGCCGAGCTGCGCGGTGAATCGGCAACCGGACTGGATGGCGAAGGCGAGCGTGCCCAGGATCGGCGCGATCTCACGGGTGGTGGCGAAGCCGGAGATAGCGCCGGTCAGCGGTCCCATGGTGAGCAGGTTCAACGCGGTGTAGGACTCGACTCCGACGGTGATGCCGCCGAACGCGCACAGCACGACGACCACGCCCACCGTGCCGCCGCCGACGATGACCGAGCCGTTGCCCCAGCCGACGTCGGCGACCAGACGGGCGACTTCCTTGCGGTAGTGACGCAGCGTGAACGGGATAGCGAGCAGGGCCTGGAAGAACACGATGGCCTGGTGGCCGAGGCGCTGATTGGCTTGGACGGGAATCTTGGCCGTCGCGCTGATTGCGCGGACCGGCCGCAGTGCGGGCGGGATGTACTCGGCGGCCATCTCACACCACCTTCGCGGGGAAGAAGCTGTTGTACAGCTGGGTGACGATGATGTTGGTGGCGAACAGCATCAGGGCCGAGGTGACCACCGCCGAGTTCACCGAGTTCGCGACGCCGCCGGGACCGCCTTTGGTGTGCAGTCCGACGTCGCAGGCGATGATCGCGGTGAGTGCACCGAAGATCGCCGCCTTGAACAGCGCGACCATCAGGTCGTTTGCCACCGCGAACGAGGCGAACGAGCTGATGAACGATCCCGGCGTGCCCTGCTGGGCGTAGACGTTGAACAAGTAGGCGGTCGCGAAGCCGACGAACACGATGAACCCGCACAGCAGCATGCTCACCAGTACCGCGGCGGCCAGTCGTGGGGCGACCAGTCGGCGCACCGGGTCGACGCCCATCACCTTCATCGCGTCGATCTCCTCCCTGATCGTGCGGGAGCCCAGATCGGCGCAGATGGCCGAGCCGACCGCGCCGGCGATCATCAGCGAGGTGACCAGTGGTGCGCCCTGGCGGATGATGCCGAGCCCGGCGACCGCGCCGATGAAGGTGGTGGCGCCGACTTGGTTGACCAGCGCGCCGACCTGGATCGAGACCACCACCGCGACCGGAATCGCGACGAACACGGTGGGCAACGCGGAGACGTTGGCCATGAACGCGCACTGTTTGATGAACTCCTGGAACGGAAACCGCCGTTGCACCAGAGACAGGAACAACTGCGCGATCGTTGCCCGACCGAGTAGGACCTGCCTGCCGAGGGTCTCGATCGACTGTTGGGGATGCCGTCGCCAGAGCCCGGTGGCACTGTCGACGAGTCGTCCGATCTCGGACGGTTCGGTGGCCGGTTGCGGCGTCACGCTGCACCGATCCTTTCTTGCTGCGGGGGAATGTGTTCCCGGCTGCTCAGAGCGAGCTCAGCCAGTGTTCGAGGAGGACGACGAGTGCGCCGACGACCGCCAGACACAGGGCGATGACGCAGAGCAGCGCGATCCACATGCCCACTCGGAGAACAGGATTGACCTGTGTCCGCCCGCCGAGGATCTTGACGATGATCACGATGATGTCGATGACCCATACCAGCGCCATCATCAGGTCATCGTCACATTCGCGAAGACGAGTACGGGCCAGCACACGATCGATCCGAGGAACGAGATGATCAGGTCGGCCCCGTGGAGGTCACGCAGGTGGCTGGTGTGGGTGAATGTCCAGATGACCCCCACCAGTCCGTAGGGGATGCCGATGATGATGAGAGTGCCGAGAAATTCGGACACCTTCATCTCATAGCTGAGAAACCTGTCCAGCCGTCGCAACATGGTGGTACCGGTGTCCTTCCTCGGGACCTTGGACGACGTCAGGCCTGCTGGCCGCCGTCGTTGGCGGAGCGATGTTGTTGTCGATCGTTCTTCTGGGAGTGGTCCCGAAGAGCGAGCGAGTTCCCCTGAGTCGTGCGAGAAGTACTGAGACTTCTGCTGATCGAGAGGCCGACATCGAAGATCAAGTTACTACTCATTCTCATCACTGTGATGAGAATTACCGGTAACATATCTCATAGATTCGGGATTGCCTATAGGGCGCCGAATCGAGTGCCGTCGCAGGTCGCGCCCGCGGCGCCCTTCTCGCCGGTCGCCCGCCTGCGAGTCGGCGCGGGCTGTTGCGAGGGGAGGGGTCATCGCAACGGCACCGGACGCCGCTGAGGGGTGCGTGCCGGTGCCGATGCGGCCCGCGCATCATGCCCCCAACTCGTGATGCTGCGGAATCGACAGTAACATAAATCGGCAATGCGGGACCATGGAAACCGTTTAGTTGGCTACCATCTGATGGCAAGTGATAAGAATGGGCATTAACTTACGTGATGGATGTCGCCGCGTGGCCGGCGACCGTGCAGGAGGTTCATGATGTCAGCTGTCATCATCGATGTGGTTCGTACACCGTCGGGTCGAGGTAAGTCCGGCGGAGGGCTGTCGTCGGTGCATCCGGCCACCCTGCTGGCCGGTGTGCTGGCAGAATTGGTCGCGCGCACCGGGATCGATCCGGTCCTCGTCGACGACGTGATCGGCGGCTGCGTCACCCAGAGCGGTGAACAGGCCAACAACATCACCAGGACCGCGGTGCTGGCGGCGGGCTTCCCGGAGTCGGTACCTGCCACCACGGTTGATCGACAGTGTGGTTCGAGCCAGCAAGCCGTGCATTTCGCCGCCCAGGGTGTGCTCGCCGGTGCGTACGACGTGGCGATTGCCTGCGGCGTCGAGTCGATGAGCCGCACGCCGATGTTCTCCAACACCCAGGGCAAAGACTCGCTGCGTGGCCCACTCGCCGCTCGCTATCCGGCCGGCCTGATCGGGCAGGGGATCGCGGCCGAGATCATCGCTGCCCGCTGGAAACTGGACCGCGCGGTCCTCGACGAGTTCGCGGCCCGCTCGCATCGACTGGCCGCTGCCACCGCGGCATCTGGCGGGTTCGATGCCGAGCTCGTTGCCGCTGGAGACCTCGATGCCGACGAGACGATCCGCACCGGCACTACTGTTGAAGGTTTGGCAGGCCTGCGCCCTGCCTTCACCGATCCCGCTCTCCTCGACCGGTTTCCGGAGATCAACTGGTCGGTGACCGCGGGCAACTCCTCGCCGCTCACCGACGGTGCGTCGGCGGCGCTCATCATGAGCGAGGCGATGGCGGCGAAGCTGGGGTTGACCCCCCGCGCCCGCTTCCACTCCTTCGCTGTTGTCGGCGACGATCCGACGCTCATGCTCACCGCCGTGGTCCCGGCGACGCGCAAGGCGCTCGACCGGGTCTCCCTGACTGTGGACGACATCGATACCTTCGAGGTGAACGAGGCGTTCGCCCCGGTTCCGCTCGTCTGGCAACACGAGCTCGGCGCCGACCCGGCCAAGGTGAATCCGCGTGGCGGCGCGATCGCGCTCGGGCACCCGCTCGGGGGCTCCGGAACCCGGTTGCTCGCGACGATGGTCAACCATCTCGAACAGACCGGCGGTCGTTACGGGCTCCAGACCATGTGCGAGGCAGGTGGACTGGCCAACGCCACGATCATCGAACGTCTCTGAGAACGCGTCGGTGGACGCCCCGCCCGCCGGACACGACATGAGGTCGGCGGGCGGGGTCGTCGCGGTGTGTCGCAGATCGAGTGTCAGAGCCCGGCCTGGCTCACGAAGCGGACTCGACGCGGAACCGTCGCGAACCCTGCTCGGGTCATCGCGGCAACGGCACGCAATGCGGCGTCATCCGAATCGCGCTGTCGCACACCGAGAAGGTGCGCGGCACGCTCGTGCTGCATTGCCCGTACCGCCGCGGTGGGCAGGCGCCGGACGATCCAGGCGTCGGGGCGCAGGACCTGATCGGCCAGTTCTGTTGCCGCCGGGCTCTTTCGGAGATTCCGCGTGCACGCGTCGGCGAAGTACTCGGTGAACTCGGGCCAGGTGGGCGCTAGATTCCGATCGCTGATTCCGTAGCCGCGGTACCAATCACAACATTGCTGGTAGAGCTGTACGCGGGCCTGCTCCGACAACGGTGGGCCGAACACGTCGGCCGCCGTCATGAGGGTCTCGACGTAGGTGGCGTGCTGGAAGAGGAAGACGTCGGGGTTGAGGGCGTGATAGCGACGGCCGAGGTCGTCGGTTCCCTTGACGTGTTCGTGGGCGAAACGTATCGCGGAGGCGGTGTCGCGGCCGGCGCAAGCCAGGTAGATCATCTGCAGAACGGCGCGCTTCTTGTGCTCCCACAGGCGAGTCGACGCGTGCTCGACCAGTGCGGGTGCGATCGACGGGTGCAGGATCTGCAGTCCGACTGCTCGCGGCAGCATCAGCAGAAAACGTCGATCACCCAGATGCCTGCGCAGGAGTGGACCTGCCGAAGATCCGGTCTGGGATGCCGCGGACTTCATCGCGGGCGGACTCCTTCCATCTGGGGTGGGCCACAAGACTCGCGGCAGTGGGGGCAAAGGGCCTGGACATCCCGTGCCGCGAGCCTTGTGCTCCGGGAGTGAACTCCCGGAATGCCGCCTGTCGGCGGCGGTCCTGTCCACCACGGCGCCGCAGAGCATGCCCGCTCCGCAACCATTGATGAATGGATATCAACTTAGTGATCGCGAGTAGGGCTGTCAATCACCTGTGAAACCGATCGTCTGGTTCCTGAAAATATCTCTCTATGTGAGGAATGGGCAGTAACATATCGAGGGTGTCGAGGTCCGCTTGGCACCGAACCGCGCTCGCGAGGTACGCCGGGCTGCTGTGCATCGCCTCGGCTGCTCGGTCGCGCGGTACATCTCCGGGAAAGGATGACGATGAGCACGGCAATCAGGCCTGGCGAACCCAATTACGTCGACCCACACAGTGATTCCTACGTCGACGAAGGTGCCGGACCCGCGTGGCGTCGGTCGGCCACCCCGGCGGTGGAACCCGCTGCGGCCGAGCGTGCGCTGACGCTCGATCGGGTTCGCCTCCATATTCCCGACACCCACCGGTCTCCACGCAAACGGCCCGCCCGGTTGGCCGATGCCCTGGACTTCTGGATGTTCGCGGGTGCCGCCGCGAACGTGGCGATGCAGTTCGCCCACCAGGGAGTCGCGGCGGGTGTGATGGAGAGTCCGGTCGAATCCGGTGCGCTCATGGTGCATCCGTGGAAGCGGTTGCGGACCACCTCCGCCTACCTCGCGGTGGCTGTTCTGGGCACCGACGAGGACAAGTCGGCGATGCGTGAGGCGGTCAATGTCGCGCACCGCCAGGTCAGGTCGCGCCCGGATTCGAAGGTGAAGTACAACGCCTTCGACCGGAACTTGCAGATGTACGTGGCCGCGGCGATCTACATCGGTTTCGAGGACACCCATCAACTGCTGTGCGGCAAGATGACCGACGACGAACTCGAGGCGTTCTTCGAGGGCTCGGATACCTTCGGCACCACCCTGCAGGTACACCCCGACATGTGGCCCAAGACGCGGGCCGAGTTCGATGAGTACTGGCTGGAGGCGTGCAAGCAGGTGGTGTGCGACGACGGATTCCGCGCCTATATAGACGATCTGCTGCACCTGCGGATGATCCACTGGTCCATCCGGGTGGTGTTCGGCAGCCTCCTGCGGTTCTTGACGGCGGGCTTTTTGCCACCGCATTTCCGTGAGCAGATGGCGATCGAATGGAGCACGGCGGATCAGCGCCGATTCGAGCACCTGTTCCAGTTCGTCGGCTTCGTCAACCGCTTCATCCCGAAGTTCATCAGGTTCGCCGGCACCAATGCGATGATGCGCGATGTGCGCAGCCGTATCAGCAAGCACCGGGCCCTTATCTGATCGAACGGGGCCGATGGTTTCGACGACCGCGGCGAGTGAGGTCATGAACGCCATGACTCATCTGATTCGGGAGCCGGTGGTTCCGAGGGCGGCGGCGGTGAGGCAGGCGAGGGCGGCGGTGATCCAGAGGGGAGTGTAGGAGCCGTTGATGTCGCGGATCAGGCCGCCGGTGAGGGCCATCGCGCCCGCGCCGAGTTGGTGGAAGACGCTGATCCAGCCGAAGGTGAGGGCGCTGTCGGCGCCGAAGTAGTGGCGGCACAGGGTCAGTGTCGGTGGCACTGTCGCGACGTCGAGGATGCCGAATACCACGGCGAAGACGACAAGGTCGGGGGACAACCCGCTGGTGAACAGAACCGGAAGGAGGGCGAGCGACACGCCACGGCCGAGGAAGAACACGGCCAGTAGCAGGCGCGGTTCGATCCGGTCGGTGAGCCAGCCCGCCGAGACTGTGCCGAGAATGTTGGCGACACCGATGATGGCCAGCAGGCCCGACGCGGCGGTGGCGGCCATCCCGTGATCGTGGGCGGCGGGCGTGAAGTGGCTCCACATCAGCCCGTTCGTGGTCGCCCCGCACAGCGCGAACATCGAGGCCAGGACCCAGAATCGGGTATCACGCAAGGCGCTGCGCATGGCGGTGATGGTGCGGGCGAACGGGTTGATCCGGCGATCCGCGCCGACCGTTTCGCTGCCCGGATCCGCGCCGTACCGGACGGTGCCGACCGCGGCGGGGCTTTCGCGCAGGAAGAGCAGGACGGCGAGTAGCGCCACCGTGGCCAGGGCGCCGCACACGAGAACGGGCGCGCGCCAGTCGGCGCGCCCGAGTAGCACCGACAGCAGGGGCAGCATCGCGAACTGTCCGAATACGCTTGCCGCGGTGAGCAATCCGGTGGCGAGACCGATCTTGCGGTAGAACCACCGGTTCGCCACAGTCGCGGCGAACACCGTGGTGATCGACCCGGTCCCGACACCGATGGCGAAGCCGAACCACAGCACGAACCAGAACACCGACGGGGTGAAGAGCGCGGTGAGAACCGAACTCGCGATCAGCGTGATCAGCGCGTACGACGTGACGCGGCGGATGCCGTAGCGGTCCATCATGGCCGCCGCGAACGGCCCGACCGCCCCGTAGAGGACCATGTTCACCGCCACCGCGGCACCGATCCCGGTGCGACTCCACCCCTTCGTCTCGACCAGCGGTTCGGTGATCAGGCCCGCGATCGTGGCGAAGCTTCCCGCCGCGACTAGCGCGAGAGCAGTCACGGCCACGATCGTCCACGCCGGGTGAAAACGGGGCGCCCGCCCGATCGCGCGCTGGTCGATATCGACTTCGGAAATACTCACCGGAATCCTTCGCGTTGCTCGACGTCCTTACGCTCGTTTCTATCAACCACCGGTCGGGATCGACAGTATGCACAATCTTGTCCATATGGACGAATTGGATACCATCGAGCGTATGACTACCGAGGTCGAAGTCCGGGCACCGATCGTGCGAGCGATGCGTAGCTGCCCCGTCGAAGTGAGCATCGCCGTACTCGGCGGCGCCTGGAAGATGACGATCGTCAAATACCTCCTCGACGAGCCCCTGCGCTACGGCGAATTGCGCCGCAAGGTCGGCGAGGTGACCCCACGGGTCCTCACCCGCCAGCTGCGCGAGCTGGAACAAGACGGCATCGTCAGCAGACACGCATTCCCCGAAGTCCCACCACGGGTGGAGTATTCGCTCACACCGACCGGGAAAGCGTTGCGCGGCTTCGTCACCGAGTTGAACCAGTGGGGTGCGGAATACGTCGAGAGCCTGGCCGGACCGGAGTAGAGCCCGGCTATCCGCGGATCCGCTCAACTGTTTGATCGATCCGGCATCATGGCGCAATGCGAATCAGCATCACCGGGCACATGAACCTCGCCGCCGACACGGTCCCGATCGTTCGCGAGGCGATCGCCGACCTGATCGCCGACACGCCGAATCTGGTCGGCATTTCCTGTCTCGCCCGCGGCGCCGACAGCATCTTCGCCGAAGCGATCCTCGACGCGGGTGGACACCTCGAGGTGGTGTTGCCCTCGCGCGACTACCGCGAGGCGAAGGTGCCGCCGGACCACCTGGCGCAGTTCGACGCGCTGGTCGACCGGGCGACGACGGTTCGGGTGATGGACTTCGACACCGCTGGCCACGATGCGTACGAGGCCGCCAACGAGGTCCTCATCGGCGAGGCCGATCGGATGATCGCAGTGTGGGACGGGAAGGAAGGCCGGCGCGCCGGTACCGGGACGGTCGTCGTTTCGGCGCGTGAGCGGGGACTTCAGGTCGATGTGGTGTGGCCGAACGGTGCTGAGCGCACTTGAGGATCAGCGTGCTCGGTGTGGACGGGTCGAGATTCCCGCTTCCGGCAACCGTGGACAACGGTCGCGCTGGACGAGGCTGGCGTCGCGATCGACCATGCGCTGATTGTCGACATGCCTGAGGATGCGCTGAGCGTGGTCATCGTCCGCGCCTGTTGCACCGGTGAAATCAGTTGGTGGGCTCGCCGAACCACTGGGAGAGGTGGGTGTTCAGGTCTTGCTGGTGCTCGCCGATCCAGGCGATGTGGCCGTCGGGGCGCAGCAGCAGCGTTGGAACATCGAGTGCCGCAGTGGGATCGGTGATGAGGTCGACCCGGTCGGACCAGCCGTCGACGGTCAGGCGTTCGGTGCGGTCGAGTACCAGGCCGCGGCCCTGATATAGGTGCTTGTAGAGGCGGCCCTGTTTCAGGTCGAGGTCGGGCAGGCGGCGGCCGAGCAGGGCGGGGCCCGCGCCGAAGTCGTAGCGGATGTCGATCGCGGTGATCTTCTCGATCAGAGAGCGATTCACCTCATCGATGTCCATCAGGTCGGTGAGCAGCCTGCGCACGGCCTGCGGGCCCGGTTCGGTGGACGACAGTTCCACCTGGGCGCGAGTGTTGTCCAGGACGTCCGCGGCGACCGGATGACGTTCGGCTTGGTAGGTGTCCAGCAATGTTTCCGGCGCCCAGCCGTGGATCTGTGCGGCGAGTTTCCAGCCGAGGTTGACTGCGTCCTGAATGCCCAGATTCATGCCCTGACCGCCTGCGGGCGGGTGGATGTGCGCCGCATCGCCTGCCAGCAGCACCCGACCGACCCGATAGCGCTCGGCCAGCCGGGTGGCATCGCCGAAGCGGGACAGCCAGCGGGGGGAGTGCACGCCGAAATCGGTTCCGGCGACAGCGCGCAACTGTTGTGCGAAATCCTCGAGGGCGGGTGGTTCCGTGCGATCCTCGCTGACTCCCGCGGCGGGGATCACGACGCTGTAGACCCCTTCGCCGAAGGGCCTGAGGCTGAATCGCTTGTCGCCGATCTCGGTCACCTTGGCGGCGACCTCCTCCTGCGGCACACCCACTTCCATCTCGCCCATCAGTGTCTCGGTCCGCGAGGGTTCGCCGGGGAAGCCGACGCCGAGCAGCTTGCGCACCGTGCTGCGCGCGCCGTCACAGCCGACGAGGTACCGCGACCGCAGCCGCTCCCCGTCGGCGAGCTCGACTGTCACACCCTCGTCGTCCTGCTCGAAACCGGCCACCGCACAACCGCTCCGGACCTGTGCACCCAGGTCGATCGCATGTTCTTCGAGCAGATGATTGATGATCGGCTGCGGGATACCCAGCTGATAGGCGTACGCGGAATCCAAGCCCTCGGGCGTGGGTTTGGCGATCGCGGCGAAGACGCCGCCGACCGGACGCTGTCGTCCGCGTTCGAGAATGCGATCGAGCAGTCCGCGCATCGCCATCAGTTCGAGGCTGCGAATATGCAGGCTGACGATGCGCACGAACGACGCCACGGGCTCGGGTTCCTTCTCGAGAACGAGCACCCGCACATCGTGCAGCCGTAGTTCGGCGGCCAGCATCGCACCGGTCGGCCCACACCCGGCAATGATCACATCGAACATGAACCACCCATTCGCCCAATTTCGCCCATCCAGTCGCCGCGCCCCAGCGCCGCCGCGTGTGCATGCGTCTCGACGATTCGGGATTTCCACAGGTCCTGGCCTCGGTCGCCCATTGTGTGGCACCCCTGAGTCCTGCCGCAAGCAGGTTTTCGCGTGCTCACGTCGTGCTTCGGCCGGATCTGCCCGAAGGCGCGGACAGGCTGCCTGCCGAGGCATTCTGGTCCGATCTCGTCGAACAGTTCGCGTGCGAGCAGCCCGACAGGATCACCCGGGCACACCTCGTCGACGACTACGAGTACTACACGGGCACCCTCGAAGACTTCCGTCAGCTCTACGGCGAGGCATGAGGGTCCGCCACGGCGGCGATCTGAAATCTAGCAGCGCTAGACAGGCCGATGGGCAAGTGTTACCGTTGCTCCAGTTTCTAGCGATGCTAGATAGTAGGAAGGGAAGCCGAAATGCTCATTGTCACCGGCCAGATCATCGCCGCCGTCGCCGTTCTCGCCAACGCCATCGTCTATGGCACCGATGTCTGCGGGGCCGTGATCATGCGGTCCGTGTACCGCAAGCTCGATGACGCGACCGTGACCGTGAGTGCGGGCTGGGGCCATTACTACGGCGACAAACGCATGCCGGTCTTCGGGGTGGGCGGTGTGGTCACCGCGGTGCTCACCCTGGTGATCGCGATCGCGGCCGGCCGGATCGGTGCCGCTGTCGCGGCAGGGATCACGGTGGCGGCACTGCTCACCTGGCTCGCCTTCTACGTTCGCATCGCGAAACCGATCAATACCCAGCAGACCGCCGCTGCCCAGACCGGCATCATTCCGGCCGATGCCCGTGCGCTGCAGGACAAGTGGGACAGCATTCTGAAGTACCGGGTCACCCTGCAGTTCATCGCCATCGCAGGCCTGTGCGCCGCGCTGATCCTGTTCTGATCTCCGAGCACGCGGTGCGGGGCGCACCTGAAATCGAATTCACCGAGGAGTAATCGTCATGACCTTCACCATCAATGAACAGCAGTTCCTCGCGGAGGCCGGGATCGGCCGACTGGCCACGGTGTCACCAGAGGGCGTTGTGCAGAACAACCCGACCAACTATCGGGTGAACGCCGACGGCACGATCGATATCGGGGGCATGCGGATGCGGGCCAGTCGAAAGTATCGCAATGTGGAGGCGGGCAGCCGGGTGTCGTTCGTTATCGACCAACAGGTTTCCTTGGAGCCCTACGTGATTCGCGGGATCGAGGTACGCGGGAAGGCCGAGGTGCTCGATGACGAGGAACCACCGTTCCCGCACCAGGAACGCACGATCATCCGAATTCATCCCGAACGGATCATCTCCTGGGGCATCGACGGCGGGTCGTTCGACTTCGCCGGTCGCGGCGCCGAGTAGCCGGGCATCGTGGGCGCTCGAGGGTGGCGGCGCGGTCACTTGTACCAGCTGTCGCCCTCGGCGCCTGCTCGCCGTTGCAAGTAGTCGGTCAACGAACCGGCAACCCACTTGCGGTCATCGGTTTCGTGATCCCATACATACACGCCGGTGTTGTGTCCCGATGGCAGTCGGACGTAGGCGAACTGGTCACCACCGCCGTTGTCGCCGAAGAACATCAGCTGGTCGAAGGACATGTACAGCTCCGCGAATTCGGCATCACGACGGAACTGGGTGTTCTGATCGATGATCTCCTCGACCGACCACACCAGCCCGGATCCCCACTCGGCCTGCACACCGTTCGTGTGCCGCAGCAGATCTCGCAACTCGTTCGGCACGGCCTGCCCCAAACGCCCCTCGGCCTGGTCTATCTCCGTGCCGGAAGCTTCCGGTCCGAATTCCGCATCCTCATAGAGTTCTCGGATCGGGTCCTTCCACATTCGCCGATCTTGCCACGCGGTGAACGTTGTTGAACCCGTGGCTCTTACGGCGACTGCCCATTCCGTGCGACTTCGATCATCACACCGCAGCACGCCTGGACGGCACCCGCCGGCTCGGACCGATCCCGCGCACGATCCGGTATGCGTTGGGCGACAACAGATGCTGCCACTGTGCGGAGCGGCCCGGTCAGGCGGCGAAGACGGTGCGGACGACGGACTCGTCGCCGTCGATCTCGACTAATCCGAGGACGAGGGCGTCGCTGAGGGGGAGGGCGCCCGCGGCGAGGCCGAGGATGTAAGCGGGGTCGGCGCGGACGGTCGCCTCGAGGTCGTGGCCGTCGTGTGGGCCGACCTCGAAGCCGGAGTGCGTCGCGCGGAGCTGGAGGGGCGGGCCGCCGATCTCGAGGCCGACCGTCGCCGAGGGGCGGACCTCGACCCGGGTGTCGAGCAGTGCGGGGACGGCGAGGGCGAGCCACCCGGGGCGGAAGGAATCATCGTCGGCTGGGCCGCGGACCATCAACGGGGTGGACCAGCGGATCAGGCTGTCGATCGGCTGGCGCAGCTCGGCGCCCCACGGCGTGAGGGCGTACTCGACGATGCTTCCCTCGCCGGCCAGTCGCCGCTCGACCACGCCGGCGGCCTCGAGGTCGCGGAGCCGGTCGGCGAGCAGGTTGGTCGCGATGCCGGGAAGGCCGTCGATCAGGTCGCGGTAGCGGGCGGGGGCGATCAGGAGCTGGCGGACGATGAGCAGGTTCCACCGGTCGCCGACGACTTCGAGAGATCGGGCGAGCCCGCAGTACTGGCTGTAGCTACGCATCATTTCCTACAATCGCTTGAAATTCTCAAGTGCGCGTGACATGCTCAAGCATACCTTCGATGCCGAGCTCAGAGGGGGCCACCATGGCCGATATCACCAAGAGTGTGCGGCCCGGCTGGGTCGACGACGATCTGTTCCCGTTCGAGAGCAGATTCGTCGATATCGACGGGCACACCGTGCACTACATCGACGAGGGGTCAGGTCCCACACTCCTGTTCCTGCACGGCAACCCGACCTGGTCATTCCTCTGGCGCGACGTGATCCGCGCGCTGCGCGACGACTTCCGGTGCGTCGCCCTCGACTACCCGGGCTTCGGGCTGTCGACGCCGAAGCCGGGCTACCGTCACCTGCCCGAGGAGCACGCGGACGTGGTCACCGGGTTCGTCGACACGCTCGCCCTCGACGAGGTCACACTGGTCGGGCAGGACTGGGGCGGCCTGATCGGCCTTGCGGTCGCGCAGCGGCGGCCGGGCGTCTTCGATCGGCTGGTGCTCGCCAACACCTGGGCGTGGCCGGTCAACGGCGTCCTCCACTTCGAGGCTTTCTCCCGCATCATCGGCGGACTCCCGAGCCGCTTCCTGATCCGGCGATTCAACGTCCTCGTCAACACGTTCATCCCCACCGGTCACCGCAGGCGGAAGCCGACAGCAGCCGAGATGACCCACTACCGCCGGGCGCTGGACACCCCCGGGCGGCGCCAGGCCTCCGCGGTACTCCCCGGCCGGGTCCTCGCCAGCCGGGACTTCTTCGCCGAAGTCGAGGCCGGCCTCACCGACCTCGCCCACCTGCCGACACTGATCGTGTGGGGCGACGCCGACATCGCCTTCCGCCCCCAGGAACGTGAGCGCCTGGAAGCGACGTTCACCGACCACGAGACCGTCATCGTCGAAGGCGCAGGCACCTATGTGGAATCCGACGCGCCCGAGGAGTTCGTCGCCGCGATCCGCGAATGGACCGCGACGCAGCCATGAACTATCTCTGGACGGTACGGGCGAGTATGCCGAGGGTGGCTCGTAGTGCCGACTCGGGAATGATCGGGAAGATAGCGGCCTCGCGGTAGCGCGGCGCGATCTTGCTCCAGTCGTAGTACGAGGTGACCAGTGTGCCGGTCTCGTCGGCCTCCAGGCGATAGCCGTACCGGTGCTCGATCGGCGGCTTGATGGTGCCCGAGATCGTCCATTCGAGCCGCTTGTCCTGCTCGAACTCGGTAATGATCACTGTCACATCGTATTTGCCCATCGGCAGGTCATTGAGCGACTCGCGGTCCATGTGCACGATGAACTCGTCGCCGACACCCGCGACAGGCTTTCCCTCCGCCGATTGCAGCATGCCCGAACTGTCGATGGCTACATGCCCTTCGGGGGAGCACAGCAGCGTGAAGATCTCCGAAGGTGACGCGGAGACATGCCGCTGGACCTCGAACCGTTCTACCGTCATGTCCTCCACCCTCGCACACTCGGTGTCGAGGCAGACTGTGTGCGAGCGCCGGAGCTGTGTCCAAGGTCAGGCGGTCACTCAGCTCGGCGATGGCTGTAGAGCGCCTCGGGCACGGCACGAGCCAACTTGCGCTGCAAACGGCGAAGAATATGGATGGTCTCCTCGTCCCTCAAGCCCGTGGTAGTCGACCACTCCACTCCTGACCCGAAAACATCACTGGCGAAAACGAACTCGGTGGCCACCAACGCTCGCCGCCAGTCTCGACCGCTCAGCGGTTCGTTGGCCGCCAGCGCCGAACGTATCCGCCGCTCCTGCTCACGCAGGTCGGCCACGCTCAGGAAGTCCATCGCGATCGCCAACGCCTCGGTACAGCGAGCCGGGCCGAACCATTCACCTAACCCGCGCCGCAGTACTTCACGCTCGGCCTCCGAAAGTTCAATCGCCACTAGGGGATCCGAATCCATTCACCAAGGGTATTCGTACTCGATGATCGCGCGGCCCTCAAGGTGGATACGAGCCGATTTCGGCGGTCCAATCGTCCGCCGCGGTCGACATGACCTCGGCATCGACCCGACACGAGATGACGAACGGATCGCCCGCACGGGCATGCCGTCGCCACGGCGGCGAGAACTCCAAATCCAGACCGATACTCAGATCGATCAGTGCCGCCTGGGCCGTGACGTAGGAGAAAGTCAAGTTCGGTTCCGTGAAACTAATTCGCGCACTTCGGCATTCGTTGTCGGTCGATATGTCCGACGCATGGTGAAGCCACTGCCCCAAGGCGACGGCGTCCTCCGGGGTCAACGCCTGCCAACGAAAAGGCCATGTTCCCTGCGGGGAGTGCGCAGTCCCGGTGATGACCAGCCAGCTGCGCCGCTGCTGTGGGTCAACGGCATCTGGGAATTGGTAACCCGCAACTCCCAGCTCTATGCCGTACCCATCACTTCCGATCAACCTCATCTGGCCGGCATTCCATAGCACCCCAGTCCGCGATACGACCCAAGAAGCGAACACAATTGACCGGTAATAGGGATTGCCGTGCACTCGAACGGCCCGAGATCATGTCGAGCCGTTGATTTTCGGGCCTGCGGTTCGAGCAGCGCGGCATGCGGCAATGCAGTGCGTTGGCGGCAGCATCATTGGTAGATCGAGAACGGCCACTCCGTGGATTCATCGTCGGCCGCTGTCGGCGGATCCGAGCAGGGCGTGGAGTAGAGCCCCCACCAGTCATAACCTGTTCCGTAGGACCATGCGCCGCCGTGCTTGTCCGCTACTCCGTGCCAGCACCAGTGGGCGGCGGTGACTTCGATCTGGCCCCAGGGCAACCGTTCACTCGGCCAAGGCCCAGGTATGCCTAGCTGGGCCACCTCGAACCCGCTCTGCTGGCGAGGGTGCAATCCAAGTCGTCGCAACGCGCCACTATGGATCTCGACCACAGTCCCTATGGGTGGCAGCGGGCCGGGACAGTCCGCTGGTGGATTCCACCAGCGGAACTCGTCTTCACGCAGTGGCGTCCAGTCGATGCCGCGCCGACGCAGTCAACCTGCCAGGAATCGGCGAGGTGGCAACTTCAGCCGAGTTCCGTACCAGCCGACAGTGATCCAATCTCTGTCGTACGGAAATTCTGCTGGGCGTGACTGTCCGGCCGAACCACGTGGCCAGTACATCGTAAGCATGGACATGTGCCAATCATGACCGATGAGGTCGCCAAGGCGAATACACGCACATCGACATTGTGGTGCGTACTGACCGACCTCCGGCTCGGCAGGCTTGGCAGGTCCGAACCGAACCGTGAGCGGCAGAAGCGGATGTTCGGCCGATGCCACGAAGATGATCGTAATTCGCCCGGACTCAGGTCCGGGAACGTCCACCAGACACGTCGGCATGGCTGCTTCGCTTAGCGCGCACAGTGGCATCTCTGTGCGTTCGAGGACACGATAGTTTCAGCGCGGCTATGCCGATCCTGGGGCGATAATGCGCTTCGTACCGTATGTGCATGTCGCTGACGCTCCGTGGTCAGTTCGGACAGCGGGTCAGAGAGCATCGGTGACGGCGCAGCTGTCGGTGGTGTCATGCATGATCGACGCGTCACACCGAGAGACGGAGAAGCGCCATGCCGATCACAAACCATCAGACCGAAGGGCATGCGTTCCTGCAAGAGATGTACGAGGACCCCTACTTTCCCGATGCCGTGCTCGACCAGTGCAGGGCGGTATTGCTGCGGCTGTGCGAGACGATCGAGGCGGAACGACCATCGGATCTGGCGACCCTGTACGTGCTTACCCAAGCCGCGACGGCGGAATTCAACGACCTGCAGGCGGAGTTCGAGGCGGCCGGTAGCGAAATCGAGACGGTCGCGCGCGAATTGATCGCCGACGATTTCTGCTTGATCGCCGCGGCTTACGGCTTCACGGAGGCGGATTCCGCGGAACTGATCGCCGGGCGAGACTGGTGAGCCGCGGGCATCAGGGCTCGAAACCGAATGAGTGAACTCGCCCACGGACGGCTGCGGCTACAACGGCCGGTGGGTCAAGAACCAGACAAACGCACTCAACTCGGCGTTACGGGATGTCCTGGGTCTCAGCGGTCTCGTCCGCCGAACGGGCGGTTCGCGGCAGTAAAGGATGCTCAGCGAAAGGTTTGTCCAATGGCCTGATCGCCCGGCGGCGACCAGTTCCTTTCGCTCTCAACCGATCGTCTGACCTACCACCAGACCTGGACCTAGGACTCGCACTACGACAGCCTCGATTGCCGGGCAGGGATGGCCGCCGTCGCCGAGCTTGTAGCCGACTGACACGAATGCCTGCACCGGGTGCACCGGGCCGTTGTCCGAATCAGCGAGCGTATTGGCGGACAACGGTCGATACTGTGGTCGGGCAAGTGCGAAGCAAGTCAACTGGATTCGGCTGTCCTCGCGCCAGAAGTGGTTCAGCACTTCGGGATTGCCGAACTCGAGCTGGTCGAAGACGATGGCGATGTCCTCGCGCCCGTACGGGGCGGTGGAGAGTGCGAGCGCGATATCCGACGAGTCGCTCCCTGTAGCCAGCACCCGACCCGCCTCCAGTGCCTGACCCCACGGCGGCACCTGTTTCTCCTCCCACCCGGTGCGTTCGGTGGTGTCGGTGGCCCGCACGCCGCCCACGGTCAGCGAACCGTCGCGGATACTCCATCGGATATCGCCGAGAATCCCGACATTGGGCAGCTCGGCATTGGCGGACAGGTCTCCGGCGACCAGCGTCCAGGGCGCGCACGCCACCTGGTAGCGAATCATGCTCGCCGCTAACTCGGCGAAGCCTGCCGCCTCCGGCAGGTATGCCTCGGACGGGGCGAGGAATTGGTCTGTCCAAATACCCATTCACAAGACCATGCCAGGCGCTGGGTACACACGGAACTCGGCAGTTGAGTGCGTTCGTCGGCTGGTGCCCCGGCCCTCGGGATCACGCGGGCCGCGGCATTACAGCGCGCTTTGAGGCGAGCGGTATAGCCGCGGTTGCCCATTCAGGTAGCAGCTCGCAACGCGCGAACCATTCGGGCGGCACTACCTCGCGGACGGGGCTGGCACCGATAATTCCGCCGATGATCGCGCACGTGGTGTCACTGTCACCACCTGCGGAGGCGGCTGTCCAGCACGAGTCGGCGAAATCATGCCCGTGGTGAGCCGCGACCCAGAGACAGAACGGGACGGTATCGAGCGCGGAGGTGTCGTGTCCGACTCCCAATTCCACAGCCGCAGTGACAGCATCGCGAACATCCTGGGCATCGGTGATCTTGTCTCGGACCGGACCGGTAGGCGTCCAGGCGGCGACCGTTTCGAGAAACTGACTACGATTTTGCTGCGGTTGCGTCGAGAACAAGGCAGCAGCGACAGCCACCGCGACCGCACCGGCTACAGCATCGGGGTGGGTATGAGTGACCACCGCCGACGCTGTCGCCTCTTCAACAACCCGGTCCAGGTCGTCAGCGAACCACGCACCCAGCGGCGCCACCCGCATAGACGCACCATTGCCCCAGGAACCCCGACTCTCACGTGCCTGTTGAGCGAGTTCATGCCAGTGATAACCCTTTTGGCGCATGAGCCGCAGGATCCGGCTCGTCCCGGGCCCGTATCGGCGATAGATGTCGTAATGCTCGGCGAAGGAACGGGCCAGCACTTCCTGCTCGATTCGACCGTGGGCACTGAGCACAGCGAAGATCGAGCACGCCATCTGCGTATCGTCGGTCCACAACCACGGCCCGGGCAACAGGGTTCGCGACCGCAACGCACTGTGATTGATCGCGTCGTCGAAACATGCCCCGAACGCGTCGCCTACCGCCAAACCACGCAACGAGGACAGTGCCCGTGCCCGTGCATCAGGGTTCATCCAGCCAGTCTGACAGTCGCTGCGACCACCGGCCGGAATCCGACGTTGCCCGAACGCAACGTAGACCACGTTCATGATGTCCTTGAGCCGCAACGGATCTAACCCGCCACTGCGGTCTGTGGCCAGCACTGTCAGCGCGGTATTCGGCACTATCGTGCGTTGGGCCAAGCCTCGGTGGCCGGCCGAACCGCGCGGGTTGCGGCAGACGCAGGACGTTCGCGACCACGCGGTAAGCGCAATACAGGATGTCCGTAGCGGTGACCGACGCTGGATCTGATACGTCGCGCATCATGCACGTAATCTCGCGAAGTGCACTCTGGTCGACGTTTCGAGAATCCTCCTGCGATGACTCATTCCGAGGTCATCGAGACGTTGGAACGGGCTTTGCGTGACCGAGCGGCCGAATCAGAGGCTGCGACTGCCCTGGTCGGGACGGCATTGAACTGCGAGGAAGCAGAGTTCGTCGAGCGCTGGTGCATTCAAGTCGGAACGCGGGCGGTTTCGGGTAGTCCGTTGCTGGGCCTCGCCGGTTTGTGCCTGGGACACACCGCTCGTCGTTTCGGACACCTCAGCGACGAAGCCCTCGGACTAGCGAAGGTGTTAGCGGTGCGTGCCGAAGCCGATCCTTCGGATGTTGACGGTCGGGCCCTGGACGGGTACGACGATGTCCGCAGCTTCTTGCATCTGTGGTGAGGAGTCATCCGCGAAAATCCGAGGTGGCTGCCCCTGACTTCGATGACATCACACTCGACAGGGGGGTGGACCTTGCTCACCGGTCAACGGCGATTTCAGCATGTCATTCGTGGGCGGCGATTGCGGCGTCGAGGCCCTGGACAGCTTTGTCGTACTGATTGCGGTCGAACAGAAATGGGCCGAATGCGGCGCAGTCACGAGTGGTGCGATACGGCTGTTCGAAGTGGTCCCACACGACAAGGTCGCCGGTCAAGGTTATGCGCGTTAGCAGCGGCCAGCAGCCCAAATCCCCGCAACTGCAAGCAAGTACGGGAGTCTTCTGTCCCATGGTGAGGGGAGAGGATCCGTGAAAATGCTCCATCGCTGACTCGAACCGGACGAACAGGGGTACGAGGCCACCGTAAGCGCCGCCCACAGGCTCCATGTCGGCGCTGATTTCGAAGGTGTCGATGAGATCGGTAAGAGGGATCGTATCGATGCGGGGCATGATCTGGTGGACATCGGTAGGTCCGGGCGGTCCTAGCTGATAATCGAACCCGATCTCGCTGATTGTTGTCAAACGGTTGCGCTGCAAGCGCTTTCGACCTCGGGTGATCGACCCAACACCCGCACGACGGTGCGCGTCGGGGGTCTGGGCCCTGCGGGGGATCACTGACTGAGGCGCACGACGCCCTTCCCAGTTGAAAGAATCACGGCGTCAATGTATCCAGCGCTCGCCCATCCCGCAACGGTGGAGGCTTTCTGAGGCGCAGCCCAGACGGGCGCTCATCGGCAGATGCGGACGTTCGTGACCGCGCGCCCAGCGGCAAAAGCGGATGTCCTGGAAGGACCTTGTTACAGGTTCGGCAGCGCGTCGTCGGCGGCCGGGTATCGACCGTTCTCCAACCTGAACACATACTCCCGCAGATCGGTTTCGACGTCGGTGGCCAGATAGGTGAGAAAGTCCCGGACGCCCTCTGCCGCATCGCCTGCCGGGGTGTCAGCGCCCTCCCTCGTGTACTCGGTGAGCAACTGCGCAAGGTGCTCGGCGACCCTGCCGCGACCACTCCACCACGCACGAACGGCCGCAGCAGTCCAACGCGAGTCCCCATCACAGGCGTAACCGTCGAACGGGTCGGCGTCCGCTGCCTCCAGCATGCATTCGACCTCAGCGGGCGACTTCGGCTGACGATAGACGAACTCGTTGTAGTACTCACCGCCGTAGAGCACGTGGCGCGGCGCGTGAATCCTTCCGGTCCAACAGGTATCGGTCTGCGCCGTGTAGAAGGGACCTGGCACGTTCATCCAATGCCGGTCCTGCCACTTGTCACCGTGGTAGACAGAATCGTTGAGATCGCGCTGAACCGAAGTCATCGGATCCCAGCGTCGCGGTAGGTCGCTCACGACACCAGCATTCCCTATTACGCGGCACGCGAGCGATGAGTGCCAGCCTTCGGACATCACGCTCTGCATGCGCGCGCATTACTGCATTCGGCCGACGGCGGCCTGGCCGGTCCGAGCAGGCTTGCAAGCGGCATGAGCGGACGTTTGAAAAGTCCTGACCCGAGAGTCGAGATTTCAACCGCGGCAGTCGAGTAGCTCGGTCAAGTAGTGGGCGCGGTCCTGCTCGCCGAAGTCACGAAGCGCACCGGCGAGCTTGAACCCGAGGTTGTCTGCATCTGGATCCTCGAGGCAGTTGTAGATCCAGTTCAGCGTGAACTGTGTGACTCCGGTGTCACTGACTGCGCGGACGTCATCGAGACGCATACCTTCGCCATCGATGACGCACCGGACACCGGAACATGTCTTGGCAAGTAGTTCGGCTAGGTACACCGAGTACGCCAACACCTTGACCGCGCGGAGGGAAGGTTCTTCGTCGGGGTCTTCGGCCATCGATTCGACGACTCCCTGAACGAAAAAGACGCTCGGATCGGTCCCGTCGAGGTTGGCATCTTCTCCTCTGGCCCAGTCGAGGAATCGATGTGCTTCGGCCAAAAGTTGATCACTCACGACGGCATCGTATGCGGCGGGACCGACGCACACGTTTTCACGCTCATCGGCATGAGTGGACGTTCGTGACTGCACGCCCTGTTGCACTTCAGGAGGGGTACGTCCCGAGCGAACCCAACTGATTCGGTATGCGTGGTCCGTTGAGAGCGTGTCTCATGTCGTTGTGGTTCGTTTCGGCGGAACATCGTGATCGGTTGTGCTGCAACACTTCTGATGTGGACGATATGTCGCGGCGGCTGGTTTCTCGGCCAGCGGACTCATCCGCACGGGTCTGGACTCTATGAAATTATCGTTGCATGGCTGACCGGTTAGGCAGTGTGATCAAGTACCCCGTCGACGACCAGGGAAGATTCAGCCTTCTCATCTCAGAAGGCGCCTACGAGTCGTGCGAGTTGATCGAGCCGGCTGATCGACGAGGAACTCGAGGCACGATTTCGTCTGGATCGACTTACCCGCCTGGACAAGATTGACTTTTGTCAGGCGATCTTCGTCGACGGACTAACTACGCCTCCTGCAAGGTTGAGAAACCTGTCGCCGCCCACCTATCCTTCGCGAGCTTCTTGTGGGGCGACCTCACCCTCGACGACCCGGTTGGCGCAAGCGATAGTCAACAGGCGATGATGCGCTTTAGCGGATGTCCCATGTCGTAGGTGGGTTGTCGCGATCTGACCGGAATCTGGTGTGGTGCATGATGTTCGGTCGCGACCGACAAATTGTCGTCGCGTTTGGTTCCTGATGCACTTCTGCGCCTTCCTCACCCTCGCGGCGACGTTGACCTGCTACAAGAAGCTGGCGAAGGCCCGATCGGCGACATGAGACACGCTCTAGGGATAATCCGATGGTATGAGCTTCACCGATGCCGAAGTCGGCTACCTCCGGTCACAACCGCTCGCTCGCCTCGCCACCCGCACCGCGGACGGACAGCCCGACGTCGTCCCGGTCGCGTTCGAATTCGACGGAACCTACTTCTGGGTTGGCGGTGGTGCGACCTTCCCCAGGACGCGCAAGGCACGCAATGTCACGGCGGGCAACGGCGAGGTGGCACTGGTCGTCGATGACCTGCTGTCGCTCGACCCGTTCATCGCCCGCGGCCTGCGCGTCTACGGTCGCGCCGAACCGCCAGTCGAGCGAACAGGCATGGTGGGACCTGGTTACTACCTACGAATCACACCCGTGCAGTCCTGGAGTTGGAATCTCGCCGGGGAGCCGGCCGGCGATCAGTGGTACGACACCCACCACACCTGGCATTGACGAATCCAGTGGGTAGAGCCCAACTGTGCTCGCCTCCGACCTGTCGACTATCGCGACGCGTACTGTCACCCCTCGTGCCGACTGGTGGTAGCAAACAGGTTCGCGCCGCGCGCAAGCGCAAGAAGCGGATGGCTCAGGTCACCCACGACCTCACCGACGCGCAGTGGGACGCGCTCAAGACGTCGTGGGGCGGGTGCGCGTATTGCGGCGCCCCGGTCACCTCGCTGCAGAAGGACTGCGTGCAGGCTATCTCGCGCGGCGGTCGCTACACGCTCCGCAATGTCGTGCCCGCGTGCGGCTCATGCAACGCCAGCAAGTGCAATGCCGAGGTGACCGGCTGGCTGCGGCGCAAAAAGCTCGACGAACGCTCGTTCCTCGTGCGCCACTACGAGATCGCCGCCGAGCTGACTACCCGGTTCGCCTAGGTCATGTCTCTCGATCGAGTCCGCTCCCGCAGGGTCCCGGCTCCATGGTCGGTATCGAGCAACGGCTCGCGTTCGGTGGGTGGCCGACAACGCTGTGGAACGATGATGCAAGGCGCCGGAACTGATGGTTTGCTCTAGGTGCTAGCCGAACACGAAGCGCCGCAAGGGGGACCGATGGATTCCAAACGCACCGGCCGCGTAATGACGCTGCGAACAGCGACATCGGCAGTGGTGGTCGCGATAGCTGTGGCGATGGCAGCTACTGCATGTGACATCCCCCGGATCTCCGACTTCAGCGATGGGTGCAAGAAGCTGTCGAATGCGGACGTCATCGATGTGTTCGACGCAGGAACGACGGTTGACGGGTTCAATTACCGGCCCTCGCCTTCCGGCGATTCGGCCCCGCACCTGGACAGCAACGTGCTGGCGGAAGGAGACATCTGCGCTAGATATGTCAGCGGATGGAAGGACGGCGATCGCGTGGGCAACAGCATGGTGTACGCGAGGACGCAGACCGGAAGCGATGCGCCAGCTGTTTTTCAGCGTGAGCGGGCAAAATCCCTCACCCGCGACCCCAACGAGGCGCAAACGCTGAGAGCCTTCTACTTGTACGACATCCGGTACGGCGACGAAGCGTTCTGCACTGTCACCAAGGACGACGACGACCCCGCTAACGGCGTGCTGGTGCGTTTCGGCGACAAGGTGGTGTACGTCGATGTCCCCCCTATCAGCACCCTGACCGAAGGGCAGAACTGCGATCGGGCTCGACAGCTTGCCGACGAACTCCGCTAGGACAGGTCTCCAAGCATCGCTATCATGAACGACAAGGTCAGCATTCAGTCGCAGCTGGACCGACCTGGCCAAGTCGACTCGCGAATGGGAAAGAGCGGCGTCGGATCATGGCAGAGGACCTGACCGTGACTCGGGTGCTGGTGATACCCGCGTCCGAGTTGCGTGAGCGGTTCTCCCGGTCGTCCGGTCCGGGCGGACAGCACGTCAACACCACCGACAGCCGGGTAGAGCTGTCGTTCGACCTCGCCAACTCGCCCTCGGTGCCGGAGTGGCTGCGCACCCGGATGCTCGACCGCCTGGCCACCCGCCTGGTCAACGGGGTGCTCACGATCGCCGCGTCGGAGCAACGCGCACAGTTGCAGAACCGCGCGGCCGCCCGCGAACGCCTGGCCTCGTTACTGCGTGACGCCGCGGCCGCCCCGCCACCTGTTCGCCGCGCGACCAAGCCCTCGCGTGGAGCGAAAGAACGTCGCATCTCCGCGAAGAAGCGGCGCGGTGTCACCAAACGCAACCGCCGCGCATCTCCTGACGACTAGCCGACGGCAGCGCCACGGGTCGGGGGATCGGCGGCACAATCGTTGTCAAAGGGCTCGTGCCCCACTCCGCGGCGACCGACCTGCTGGTCACGCTAGACGAAACCGCCTTCCGCAGGGCCTAGGTGGTACGAAAGGCCCTGCGCAGCTAGCCCGTTGAGAAAGGTGTTCGGTTCGACTACTTGCGCAGGGGCTAACGCACCGGTTGCCTCGAATGAGTCTTGGAGGGTGAGCTCGGCGATTCTGGCAGCGATCGGTGCGGTGATGTCAAAGATCCCCTCGGCGGCGAGGTTTGCTGTTCGCACGATCGAGTCGGTCCGGATTGTGATCGCGATCCGGAAGCGGGTGGGATCGTCATCGATCCTGTCGTGTGAGGAGCCGGTCGTGGCGCTCAAAACCTTTCTCACAAGTGGAGCGACCGGGCTGCGCAACCCTTTTCCGATCGCTCTGGTCAAGGTCGGCGCGAGTCGGTCCGGAACTCTTGTTTTGAACGTGGACGTCGTCATCGATGTCCGGATGCGGTCGATGCTCAGGTGTCGTGGGAGGGTGAGGACTTCCGGTGCGGGGTAGGTGAAAGTGCGCTGTATTCCCTGCGGTCGGCCGAAGTCGGCCGTGCCATAGGCGGGCGTCGCGACGTCGATGAAGCCGTGATCGAACTGGGTGATGGGTTCGCCGATGCCGCGCAGGAAATTGGTGTAGGCGGCGCCACTGGGGATCCAGCCGGTGATGTCGTAGGCGATGTCAACCGTGTCGATGTGGTCGAAGTCGGCGGCGGTGATCGACGCGAGCATGTCGGCGAGCGCCGCATAGAACGCTGCGGAGGGAATCACCGCGATCCCGGCGCGGACGGCGGGTTCGTGCAGGTTGTCGAAAGCGAAGCGGATCGAGCTCTGCTCGCCGCTGATGTCGACATAGTGGGTTCGCGTGGCGATGGCGGCGCGAGCGATCGGTTCGCACGTCTCGACGAACGAACCCGCGGCGTTGACGACGGTGGTCACTGTGGCGCAAATGGCCTCTAGCCGAGGACGATCGGTCAATTCCACCACCTCGATCGGAACGGGCCGACCCAACGCGGCGGTGAGGGCGGTGAGCTTGTCGCGGTCGCGGCCGACGCAGACAACGTCACGGCCCGCGCCGAGCAGTTCGCGAACTATCTGTCTGCCGGTGTAGCCGGTCGCTCCGAAGACGGCGACCTCGTTGGCGCGGTAGCCAGGCATTGGATGACTCCTTCTGACGTAATGGTGGTGAACGCGACGGTTGTTGTTCGATGCTCAGACACCGTGGACGGGGCGACCCCCGATGCGGGTCCGGCCGTGTTCTGTCGCCCACGTCTGCGCGATGTGTCCGGTCAGTCGCGCTGCGTTGTGCACGGTGGTCCAGTCGACGTTGTCGACTGTGTCCGAGGGTTGGTGCAAGTTACTGATCCATCCGTTCTCGACTGACAGCAGCGACACCGTCGGTAGGCCGGCGACGGTCATCACGGCGGCGTCTGTCGCGTTAGGGATGGCGATTTCGTCGATCGGAATGTTCAATTCGGCCGCGGCCTGCAGCGCCCGGTCGACGGCGCCGGCGTGGGAGCGGTTCGTCAGCCCCTCGCGGCGGGCAACGCCGAGCGGGCCGTGACTGCCGACCGCATCGAGATTGACGACCAGCGTGTTTGCCGGGTCGAGGTGTCGTCGTGTCTTGTGCAGCCAGTCCCGGATGCCGCCGTTGGCGGCTTCCTCGCCACCAGGAAACACGATCACGACAGTGGTGTCGGGCAGCGGGTCGAGCACCAGCCGGCGTGCCACCTCGAGGACCGCCGCCACACCGGAAGCGTTGTCATTGGCGCCCGGCGCTGTCGGGCTGCGCATCGACTGGATCATCAATGCGGCACTGGTCGCCATGATCACCCCGGCGGCGGCGCGAACCTTTCGGGAAGGCATCGCTGCCGCCGCCAACGCCGCCAATGGCATCGCGTGGCTCGGGAGCGCGCGGCCGGTCGACTTCGCCAACAAGCGGCTGCCTGCGACCGCATGCGGATGCCAGACCATGCCCATGTGCGCGGCGTCGTGGTGGGCGGCGAGCACCAAGGTTCGCCGGGGCGTTCCCTCGGCGGGGATCCTGGCCCACACGGAAGTTCCGCGGCGGGCAGGCAACAATCGCTTCACCACATTCAGGCGACCGGAGACCTCCAGCTCGTAGGCCGCAGCCACCGCTGCTCCGGCCACCCGCGCGGCAGGATGCGACAGCAGTGCCAGTTCCGCCCCGACCGCAAGATATGCCAGATGCGCTGGTGCCCAGGATGATTGAGTACGGAATGTCGTAGTAGTGATGTCCTTCGCGCCGATCTCGGCTAGCCGGTCGGCGAGGTAGTGCGCGGATTCGCGTTCACCCCGGCCAATCGTGCGTCGGTCCAAACCGACGAGTTGTTCGACGTCGCGACGCAGTCGCACGGCGGCCTCGGCGGGCACTTCGTGGTCGGTGAAATCGTTTGACGCACTGGGTGTTCGCGTAGTGGGGGTCATCGCAGGGTGCCTTTCTTCGGGTTCGGGTTCCGGGCCGCGCCGGTGGCGGCGATGAACGAGACGAGTTCACGGGCGAGGGTGTCGGGTTGGTCCTCGCTGACGAATGTGTAGGCATGCCATGCCGCCTCCAGACACCTTCGTCCGATCATTGACAGAGTCGCGCTCTGTTACCGAGTCATGGTCTGCGAGTATGGTCGGCTCTATGAGTGACGTCAAGCCCCGCCGCCGCGACATCAGTGCGGCCCTCACCAGAACGGCAGTGCTGGACGCGGCACGGACCCTGTTCATCAGCAAGGGTTTCGAGACGACCTCGATCGACGAGATCGCCCGCGCCTCGCAATCCAGCAACGGCGCCGTGTACCACCACTTTCGGGACAAGCAGGAGATCTTTGCCGAGCTCTTCCGCACCAGCCAGGCGTCGATCATGCAAACCGCCGTCGCTGCCATGCCGTCCGACGCCACCGCCTGGCAACGCGTCGAACAGGCCACCCGCGCTTTTCTGCGGAGCTATGTCGACGATGACGACGCCAGGACCCTGCTGAGGCAGGCGATCAGCGTGCTCGGATGGGACCGTGTGCGCGAACTCGACGAAGAATTGTCGCTGCCACTGATCCGGGCAACCCTGACCGAGGCCATGCGAACCGGCGAAGCCAAACCCGTCCCCGTCTCCGCCGCCGCTGACATCCTCTTCAGCGTCTACTGCAACGCGGTCCTGGTCATCGCTGCCGGACACGACCCAGGCCGGACCGCCGACGACGTCGAAACCGTCATCGTCACCCTGCTCAGCGGATTGCGGGCCGACCCGGAACGGCCGGAATAGACACCCGCCGGTTTTCTCGACACTTCCGGCCGCGCAGATCGCAGCATGGCCGAATGGACGCAAGCGTCATGGGTGGCCTGAGTAACATCTTCGATCGCCCAGCGATCTTCCAGACAACATCGATTCAGGAGGTTCGAATGCTTTCTGCGAAGAGACTTGCTGCGAGTGCCGTCGTTGTTACCGCCACTGCTTCCGCTGCGCTCGTCGGTGTCGGCGGCGTAGCCCAGGCCGACGTGCCGGTGTGGCAGGCCAACTGTCACGTGTACAACATCTTCAACACCGGCGGGATGGCCAATTGCGAGCTGCCGACCTGGCATCAAGTGAAGCTCACTTGCGTTGCATGGCCTGTCCCGTTCGTCTACTGGAAGTACGGCCCCGCGCAGTACGGGCAGAACCAGTCCTGGGCCAGCTGCGACTCACTCAACGCATTGGTGGGGATCGAGGTTATCCAGGCGTAGGACGGCTCGGCTGACGACCGCGACATCCACTGTCCTCGCTTCGGTTGCTTCCAGGCATCGTTGCCGCCGGTGCGGAGCCGTACATCCCGGAACTTCTTGTGCCGCAGTGGCGTTGGATCAGCCGCGGTAGGTCCAGCCCTCCGGTCGCCAGGATGCAGGCATGTTCTCGCGCGCGTACTCGACCATGATCCGGATCAGCTCGGATCGGTTCGGCTCGCCCTGTTTGGTGAGCAGCTCCTCAGCGATGGCCTGGTCATCCAGGGCTGCGATCTGGTCGTCGGACATGCGCAATGCGAGCACTGGTCGACGTGGTCCGGGTCTGGGCATGAGGACTACCTCCGGGCGAACTCGATCAGAATGGCAGCGGCGACGACCAGTCACGCTACCGCGTGCAGTCCGGCGCAGAGAGGAATTGACCGATCCCTGCCCGCACATCACCGACCTGCACACCAGCCGACTGCGGGCCATGCACCAGGACTCCGAATACCGCGTGTTTTCCGACGGCGGCGACTAGCTACTGCTCAGCCGCACCGACTATTACGTCACCACTGTCACCGAATTCCTGCATCGCCAATCGATTAGCTAGCACCCAGCGCGAAGTGCCCGAGATGGTTTGTCGCGAAAACAAATTCGTGCCCCTGAACACTCCTCCGCCTGCCGGCCGCTGTGCCACGTCATGTTCTCAGCTGCTGGGGGAATTCTGGATGAGTGCGATGGATGCCGCGTAGAGGTCCGGGATCAGTTCGGGTAGACCTTCCGGGCCGTCTTCGTTGAGGCAATCGCGGATCCGGTCGTCGATTCCGCCGATCAGCAAGAGCATGATGCCCTCGGGCGGAGTGGTGTGCAGTTCTCCCTGTGCGACACCGCGGCGGTGCGCGCCGAGCATCCGGTTGGCGAACACCTTCTTCATTTCCACGCGGTGTCTGGCCAGTGCTGGTCCCACCGAGAGTGCTTCGACGTGCAGGGCACGTGCGATATCCGGTTCGGCGGACAACAGGGCCAGATACTCCTCCAGCGACTTGCGGAGCAGTACCTTCCAATCGGCGTCGCGAAAGGTCTCGAGCTTGGCGTTGAGCGCGTTGTCCACGACCTCGACGATCATCTCGAACGCGGCGACATAGCAGTCCTCTTTGTCGCGGTGCAGAACGTAGAAGGTACGGCGAGACACCTTCGCGCGCTTGACGATCTCGCTCACGGTCGTCGGCCCGTAGCCCAGTTCCGAGACCGCCTGCAACGCCGCCCAGGCGACTCGGCCGCGCTGTGAGGCGAGTACCTCGTCGCGGCTCATCGCGCTGGGTCCCGGTGGCAGCGGTTCCGAGGACGCCGGCGCGACAACACTCATACCCGCATCGTATCGAGGCCATCGTCGGCCTGCTCACGGTGTCCCAATGCGCTGTTCCCGCGCCCGAAGAGCTGTGACGTGTGTCGCTCATTGCGGCCGAATGTTAGGTACGTTACAGTTCCGATCTGATGGGAACGAGTGTGTACCTATCTTGGAGTGGAAGCGTTCAACGAAGGGCTGGTTGGGATTCGATGAGGTTGTTCTCCAGAAGGTGGTTGGCGGGGGCGGTGGTTGCCGCGACCACGATCGCCGTGTCGGCGCTGGTAGTGCCCGCTACACAGGCGCAACCCGATGGTGGCGCGCAGGGCGTGGCATGGACGGCGACCGCAGACGGCCCGCCGCTGTATCCGGGCATCCATATCGATTGGGATGTGCCGATCACGATGAGCGACGGCACAGTGATCAAGGCCAATGTCTACCGGCCGATGGATGCCTCCGGTCGCATCGTGGAAACTCCGACACCGACCATCCTCAACATGACGCCGTATACAAAACTGGCGTCGATGCTCGCCTCCTCGGCGTTGTCGATTCCGGTCCTCTACGACCTGTTCACCACAGTGATGAACCGGTTCAACCTGTTCAACCTCACCGGGACGCCGTTCTCCGGTATCGGTGATCTGATCGGTGTGACCTCCGGCGGGGCGGCCCGGCTGTTCTCGGCCGACGACAAACTGATCAAGAGCGGATACACCTATGTCGTCGCCGATATCCGGGGCACCGGCTTCTCACAGGGCACCTGGGATATGTTCGGCGAGCGCGAAACTCAGGACACCCTCGAGATGATCGACTGGGCCGCGAACCAACCGTGGTCGGACGGCAATATCGGCATGAGCGGGATCTCGCACTCGGGCATCAATCAGCTGCAAGCGGCTCAGCAGAATCCGCCCGCCTTGAAGGCGATCTTCCCCGCGGTGGGAGCCAGTGATCTGGTGCGCTCGTACGCGCTCCCGGGCGGTGCGGTCAATCCGGTGTTCACCCCGGCCTGGATGGCGGCGATCAACGCCGGGAAGTGGCTGCCCGACCTGGCATCGATCTTCAACGGCACGTTCGACTGGAAATGGCTCGCCGATCGAGCGGCCAGTCCCGCCACCTGGCTGGTGGAGTTGATCCAGGCCGTCTTCGTGTTCTCGGTGGACGCGATTCCACCGCATCTCGCCGAGCACTTGGCGCCGAACAGCGATCTGCGCGCGGGCATCGAACGGTCGGCCGACAAGATCAAGGTGCCCACCTTCCTCGTCGGCGGATATCACGACCTCTTCGGCCAGTCGCAGATGAAGAGCTACGAGCAGATCCCGCTGCCGCCGGGGCAGAAGCAGATCTTCATGAACGACGGCTACCACGTGTCGGTCGGCTCCGGCGCCGGCCGCCCCGGCGGGCCGCCCCGGCTGGATGTGTTGCAGCGCGCTTGGTACGACAAGTGGCTCAAGGGAATCGACAACGGTATCGATGAGTTCGGCCCCGCCACGCTGTTCCAGCAGGGCGGCGGCTGGACCAGCGGCGACTACCCGCTGCCGGGCATGACCCACACCCGGCAGTACCTGTCTCCGGTCCCCAGCGGCACCACCGGGATCGTCGCACACGACGGCTCCCTCACACCGGAAGTTCCGGTCGAAAAGGCCGACCTCACGGTCGCTCCCGGCCTTTCGACGCTGTGTTCGCGCGATGCGGCCCAGGCGACGGCGGGAGTGCTGGCGATCATCGACGGGTGTGCGAAGGACTCCAGGATCTCCGAGGTCGCGGCGCTGACATTCACCAGCAAAGCCGTCGACGCGCCGACCCTGGTCTCCGGGCCCGTGGCGGTGCATCTGAACACCGTCCACGACGTCACCGACGGCTACTGGAGCGTCACGCTCAATGATGTTGCCCCCGATGGCAATTCGAAGGTCATGACCTCCGGGCAGTTGACCGCCTCGCTGCGGGCGATCGACGAGGGCCGAAGCCGGAAGTCGGCTACCGGCGACTACATCGACCCCTATCAGTACCTGACCCTCGAAACTCGTCTGCCCACCGTCCCTGGCCAGGCGACAACCCTCGACATCGGCCTGACCGGCGTCCACGCTGTCCTGCAACCCGGGCACCGGCTCAGGGTCGACGTGTACGCGTCGAACATGCCCAAGGGCCTCCCGATACCCGCACTGCTGATCGAAACCCAGCTGCGTCCACAGCATCTGCTCCTCGATCCCAGCGCGCCGAGCTGGGTCAACATTCCGCTGAGTCGTCCTCTTTGACCGGCTGGCCAGGGCCGCGCGCCGGGGAGTGGTGGCGGCGGGCCCCCCCGGGGGGGGACCGATGCGCCCCTGCGCTGCGACAACGCCTTTCGACCACAGCGAGCTGTGGGAGACGGGCGCGTCAGGGGCGGGCATGCGGCGGGCTCTGAACCCGCTGGATCGAAGTGTTCGTGTCCGGGGGCCTGCCGCATGAGTTCGAAGTCAGCGGAAAGCGCCAACGACAAAGCCCCCGTGCCGTTTTCACGGAACGAGGGCTCAGTAGGACTGTGATTACCGGTGGTGTCGGCCGGGCGCCAGCTGGCGAAGCATCTCGCCCGAGCTGGATGTCGGCCACAAGCACCGATAGGGGTATTCCGATGGCATCCCGGGCAGCCAACCCAGGCGGTTCAGCAGGTGCACCGGTATCACCGCGAATTCCTCGTTCGCCAGGTGCTGCAATCGCCAACCGAGCAGGAACTCGGTGACCCCGAGGAGCGCCGCGACATCGGTGAGGTTGTCGCCGACCTCCAGCGAGTCACGCAGGTCGGCGACAGGAATGAGACGGTGCGCGACAACATCGTGGACCTGCATCTCGATCCGGCCTCGCCACCGCTCGCCGTCGAGCGCTGCTGCCAGTTCACGTGATTCGGCCATCTCGATGTGGGCGACGGCGTGTGCGATGACTTCGTTTCGTACGTGACCGGACAGGTCCGCTTGGATAAGGACCGCGCGGTCGGCTACGGACCAATACGACACGAAGTCGAAGACCACGGCCGAATCGACCCGGATTCCTTGGTTGAACGCAGATTCTTGGGCATTGAACCCGTTGCGCTGCACCGCGATATCTTGTCGGTCAGGCATCGAAGCATCCGACTCACCTTCATCACCCATGGCAATACACAACTCTCACAACTCGGAACTGACCACAACCCGTCACATCACCACCACCGGAGACGGTGTCAGATGCCGTATGTCAGGTCACCGAGTGGTAGGACGCGTCACAGTGGTCGGCGGCCGGAGCGAACGCCAACGATCCACCGCACCAGCGACGACTTGGAGGTCTTCTACACAGATGTCGGAGAGGTCGACATGGCCGATGCGGTTCCTTCTACCTGGTATCGAGTCGTCTACTCGAGGCCGCCCGCCTTCACGAGTAGACCTCTCCCCGATCGGCTTACCGGTATCGTCGGGAGGAAATGCATCGAATGCATCTGACACAAGAAGAACCTCACCCAGCAGCCGAAATGTCGAGACTCTCGGTCGAGAGCACGCGTCCATTCTAGCGTTGACGTGAACCCAGATCCCGGTCAGGATCTGCGGAGTCAGCGCTCGCTGGCATCGAATCGCGGTGTGCCTAACTACTTTTGGGCACGACGAATCCCGCTGGCACTAGTTTGCGTCATCGGCCCCAACTTGTCAACACTCACTTTCAGGCGACGCTGAATCCCAGGTAGCGGTAGGTATTCCGATACCGGGTGGCGGCGAAGTCGGCCCGAATATCGTGCGGCCTAAGCCCTTTGGGCGCCTGAATCCAGCCGGGTCGGGTGCCGACAACGCCAGCGGGGCGCCGGCAACAATCTGCCGACGCCCCGCTGGGTCACTCTGTTCGCTATGCATCTTTCGCCCGTTGCCGCGCCGGAAGGGCACGGTGCGCATCCAAAACCTCACCCACGATGAAGAGCTCCGGCCAGTCCGGCGACCAGGGCCCTGGGACCGGGCTGATCAGACCGGCCTTGCGGAGTGTGCGCACACGCCGAGTAGTGAGGTTCCGGAATCCGTCACCCAGCTCCTCGGCGAGTTTGCCGATCGCGGCCGCATGAAGGCGAACAGCCCTGGCGCGCAAGACCAGAGCCGCGTCGGCGGGAGCGAGATCGACTGGCGGACACACCACCGCTTCTGCGGCCTCGATCGCCGCGGCGATCTCAGCGGGTGCGGTCTCCACACCTTCCGTCATCGCCAGCGCGATGATGTTGCGCTGCAACCACTCCGCCATGCCGCTGATGCTCGCGACCCCGGTGTAATCGACACCGCGCTGTTCGCAGACCAACCGAACCCAGGCCACCAAGACCGACTGGAGATGGTCGGCCGCGCGAGCGGCCGCCGGATTGAACGGAAGTCGTTGTTCCCGTGCGCCATTGCGCGTGCGGTAGTCCACCGTGCCGAATCGGGTCTGGCGCGTGCGCGCATCCGATAGATCCTCTGCCAGGTCGGGGATGTCACCGAGCATCCTGGCCAGATCCCGCGCGGCTTCTCGATCCAGGTACAGGTGGTGGTCGTCGGCCCACCTGTCCAACGGGGTCACACCGCATGAATCCTCACGTATGCGGTTCGACGCCGGCACGGCATCGTTTGTGCCCATGTACTTGCTCCTTCGGTCGATAGCGGGCCGGAGCCCCGGTCGTACCCTGCTACGCGGCCGAAAATGGGTGGCGCGCCCGGGGCGGTGTCGACGAGTGGCTCCTACTGGGACCCACAATCGGACACACGTTGTATGCAACGTTGTTGCAACCAGCCTGTCAAGCCGAGTCGGCAGGCCGCCCTACCCAGTCACCAGTTCGCACAAACAATCTCATCCATCCCTGTTACGATTTACAATCTGCGACGCAGTCGGATTCGCAACTTCGCAGCTGGTGACTACATGCACTTCATGCATCAGTGCAAACAATCTGCTACCCTCGATGCATGGTGAGACAACGGAGCGCGGTGGTCCCGTCCGAGGTCAGCGCCACCCTGCGGCTTGCTCGCAAGGAGCGCGAGATGTCGATGGACCGCGCCGCGAAAGCAGCACGGATCAGTACGAGTCTGTGGACGCAGGTCGAGAACGGAACCCAGTACAAGCGCGGCCGGAAGGTCCAGGCCAGCACCACGGCCGAAACATTGCAGGCCATGGCGGAAGCAGTCGGGCTCGATGCCGAGCCACTGCTGACACAGGCCGGTCTGGACCCGGTCGAAACGGAGCCGGCTCGGCCGCAACCTGCCGAGGGAATCGTCGATCTCTCCGGGTTATCCGAAGGGGATCTGCGGATTGTCGCCGCTTACGTCAACGGGCTTCGGGCGGCCAGGCACAGCTGAGCCAAACGACAAATGCCCCGCTCATGGCGGGGCATTTGTCGTTGGGTCATGGGTCAGGCAGCCGGAGTCGTCTCGACCGGCTCTTCCTCGGCCGCGGCCGAACCGGTGGTCAGCGCCTTCAGGATCGCGGCAAGGCTGTCGGCCGAACCGGTGGTGGCCTCGTCCTCCGTGCCACCGGTTGCCGGCGGAACTTCGTCAGCGACCGCGTCGACGTCCGTGTCCGCCGGATCCTCGGCCGCGGCCGAACCGGTGGTCAGCGCCTTGATCAGCGCGGCAAGACCCGCGGCCGAACCGGTGGTGGCCTCGTCCTCGGTGCCACCGGCTGCCGGCGGGGTGGTTGCCGGCGGGGTTTCCTCCGCGGCGGCGATGCCCGTGCCGAACATGGCCATCCCGGCTGCGATGACGATGCCGAAGCTGAGCGTGCGAATCTTCTTCATGAAGTGAAACCCCTTGGTATTAACCATGATTGTCGACTTTGTTGCCGACTGAAAGTTTCTAACACGCGTCAGCGGCGCTGCCCTAGCCCGAGACATTCGGGGCATTCGCGGATCGATTGCCACATGGTTGCCATCGGCGTGGAATTGGGCAAGCTCCGCTTCGGGGATCTCATATCGATTGCTCGAGGATCCTCGTTCAGCACCGAAGGCGCGGCCTCGAACAAGATCATTACCGCTGGACAATCGATCAATCGCACGCACCACATGGAGACATCCGTGGGGAAAGGCCGAGGGCGAAGCTGCACGCTTGTGCCGAACCTTGCTGTATACCCAGTTAATACACGGCTTAATCCATGATTGATATCACCAGGAAAACATGTAACAGAGTCCCGTGTGTAACCGATTGCGGCGCATCGCCATTCATGGCTTCCCGCTCCAGGGAGCGGCTGCCTGGATATGTGCTGCCGGTTCCCTGCCGGATAGCTGTCACGCAGGGCCGCACACCTTTTCCAGCGTGCGGCCCCACTCCTCGGGTGGACGGATCGCTACGACGGGCAGTTGACCGTGTACTCCCATTGGGTGTCGTTCGGACCCGTGACCCGGACGCTCACCGTGGACGATGACCCTGCGGGCAGCGAAACCACCCGAGATCCGGTGCCCTGGTTGGTGTTGTCGCCGACGTAGCCGGTGTCGAGCACCTGTCCGCCTTCGTAGAAGACCTGGATACGGTCGGGGATGTTGAGGGTTTCGTAGGCGAGGACGAACGAGGTGGGTCCGGTGACGCCGAGCTGGTGCGTGGTGTTGGTGACGCCCGCCCCACCCGACTTGGTCGACCGGTTGCACGGCTGCACGGTCTCCGAAGAGCCGCCGCTCGCGCTACCGCCGAGGATTCCGCTGCCGGCATCGAGAAGATCCCCGAGAATCCCACTGCCCGTGTCGATTACCCCGCTCCCGGTCTCGCCACTACCGGTGTCCGCGCCGGCCGTCCCGGCGCACGCGGCTAGCGAGAGCACCGCCCCCGCGACAGCCACCGCCCGAAGAATCCCCCGATTCGAAAGACTGATCTTGTTCACAACGCTTCCTCCACAACACTTCTCGCCACGGATCTGGATCAGGTGAAGCCGCCGAAGCGACCGAACGATCGCTGGGCAAGAGAAGTTCTACACGCGTTTCAGAGGATCGGAAATGCTCGAAATTCGGCCATCACAGTGTTCAGATGCCGGATAGTTGCCCGGCAACACGAGCCCTTGATATTGGCAGCCTGGCAACACCACAAAGTCAGCCCAACGTACCTCGAGCAATTTCTTAGCAAGCAGAAGAAAACACCGGACGGTAGACCAGAATGGCGATGCGAACACTCGATGGCAATTGCACAGCGAACCTATTCGGGGCGATGAGTAAAGTCACAGCAATTCTACGTAACGACACCTGTCGGGATTGCGATCGGCGGGCCCGAAAGTGCAAGGCCCCGAACATAATCCGCAGTGGTGCCATGCCCGAATACGACAAAGGCCCGCACACCCCCCTGGAGTGTGCGGACCTTGTCGGTGGAGACCTCAGCGCAAGGTGGCGGTGAGGTGAGGGTAGCCCTTTTTGGCGTGCAGGATGGAGAGGTCCCAGCCGGATCCGACCTGGTCGGCATAGATGTTCACCGAGGACGGAAGGAAGATCGGCTTGCCGAATTTGACCGCGTAGGTGGCCTTTTCGGGGACGCGGCCCTCGATGGTGCTGAGGATCGCGGCGGCGGACCACATGCCATGGGCGATGGGCTGCGGGAAACCCATTGCCTTGGCGCCGATTCCGGAGACGTGGATCGGGTTGTGGTCACCGGAGGCGGCGGCGTAGCGGTTGATCATCTTCTGATCGACGCGCTGCACGCGCAGCGGGGGCGGCGGAACCTCGTCGGCGGGAGGTACCGGCTTCGGGCCGCCCGAGAGCGAGGTGCGCTGCTGGTGCAGGAAGGTGGTCACCTGGCGCCAGACGAGTTCCCGGCCGACGCGGATCTCCGTGATCGCGTCCACCAGAAGGCCTTTCGGGTGTTCGCGGAGGTTCTCGATGTGGGTGGAGAAATCGAGGGGCTCGGCGACCGAGATCTCGCGGGTGCGTTCGATGACGTTCGCGGCGTGCACCGAACCGATCGCGCTGAACGGGAAATCCCGTGCAACCACCAGTTGCATCGCCAGCGGGAACGCCAGGATGAACGGGTACGTCAGCGGCAGGGTGTCGCTGAACCGCAGGCCGGTGGCATGGCAGTAGGCGGCCAGGTGGTCGGGGTCGACCCGCACGCCTTCGAGGATTACTCGACGGTCGGGCAGAGTCGGCCTGCGAGCCGACAGCGGAGACGGCAGCGGGATGGCGCCCAGCGCCGCCTTGGCGTACAGGCCGCCGTTCTTGGGAACCTCGGTGAGGGTGATGGTCTGGGTCATCAGGCGCCGATCAGGCTCTGACCGCAGACGCGAACCACGTTGCCGCTCACCGCGTTCGACGCGGGGCTCGCGAAGTAGGCGATGGTCTCGGCGACGTCGATCGTCTGGCCACCCTGCAGCAGCGAGCTCATCAGGCGGCCCGCCTCACGGGTGCCGACCGGGATCGCGGCGGTCATCGCGGTCTCGATGAAGCCAGGCGCCACCGCGTTGATGGTGATGCCCTTCGCGGTCAGCAGCGGGGACTCGGCGTCGACCATGCCGATGACGCCCGCCTTGGAGGTGCCGTAGTTGGTCTGGCCACGGTTGCCCGCGATGCCCGCGATGGAGGACACGTCGATCACGCGGCCGCCTTCCTTGAGCACACCCTTGGCGACGAGGCCGGAGGTGATCCGGTGCGGTGCGGCGAGATTCACGTTGATGACCGAGCTCCAGCGACCCTCGTCCATGTTGGCGAGCAGCTTGTCGCGGGTGATGCCGGCGTTGTGCACGACGATGTCGATGCCGCCGAAACGCTCGACGGCGAACTCGGCCAGCCGCTCGGCGGCGTCGGCGGCGGTGACGTCGAGGGCCAGCGCGGTGGCGCCGATCTTGTTCGCGGTGTCGGACAGCGCCTCGCCCGCGGCGGGGATGTCGGCGACGATCACGGTGGCGCCGTCACGGGCGAACACCTCGGCGATGGTGGCGCCGATACCGCGCGCGGCACCGGTGACCACGGCGACCTTGCCCGCGAGGGGCTTGTCCCAGCTGGCCGGCGCGACGGAGTCGCCGGAACCGACCCGGATGACCTGGCCGTCGACGAAGGCGGACTTGCCCGAGAGCAGGAAGCGCAGGGTCGACTCGAGGCCGGTCGCGGCGGCGCCCGCTTCGGGGTGCACGTAGACGAGCTGGCCGGTGGCGCCGCGCAGCAGCTCCTTGGCGACCGAACGGGTGAAGCCCTCGAGCGCGCGCTGGGCGATCTGCTCGTCGACCGAGCCGACCAGTTCGGGGGTGGTGCCGAGAACCACGACACGGCCCGAAGGGGCGAGGTTGCGCATGGCGGGCTGGAAGAACTCGAACAGCTGCGCGAGCTTGTCGATCGAGTCGATGCCGGTGGCGTCGAATACCAGCGCGCCGTACTTGGTGCCCGAGTCGAGCGAGTCCGCGACGGTGTAATCCGACAGCAGCGCGCGGACCGGCTCGGCCAGGCGACCCTTGCCGCCGAGCAGTACCGGGCCCGGCAGGGCGGGCTCGCCCGCCTTGTAGCGGCGCAGCTCAGCAGGCTGCGGGAGGCCCAGCTTGCTCGCGAGGAACGCGCCGGGGGCGGAGTGGATGAAAGATCCGTAGAGGTTCGGTGCACCCTTGCTCTTGGCTGCCACTGTTCCTACCTTCTCTGTGGTCGACGAGTTGTGTGACCGTGCTCCGCCCAGTGTCCCCCGTGTGAGCGCACACTTGCGGGTACGGTGTCGACAACGAACTTACTCCGGAGTAAGTTTAATGTAAACCGATACGACGCTGTACCCGCACGGGGGCCTATTCCACGGCCGGCGTTACCCGGAACCGACGAGACCATGGAGAACTCGAGTGACAAGCAAAGCCCGTTCGGCGACGGCCAAGGCTGCAGCTAACACTGCCAAGGCCGCCAAGACCCAGCGCCCGGTTGCCATCGTTGGCGGCAACCGCATCCCGTTCGCGCGCTCCGACAAGGCGTACGCGAAGGCGTCCAACCAGGACATGTTCACCGCCGCCATCGACGGGCTGGTCAGCCGGTTCGGCCTGCAGGGCGAACGGCTCGGCATGGTCGTCGGCGGCGCGGTACTCAAGCGCGTCGGCGAGCACAGCCTGGTCCGCGAGAGCGTGCTCGGCTCGAAGCTCTCGCCCTACACCCCGGCCCACGACCTGCAGCTCGCCTGTGGCACCGGCCTGCAGTCGATCGTCACCGTCGGTGACGCGATCGCCCTCGGCCGCATCGAGTCCGGCATCGGCGGCGGCGCCGACACCACCTCCGACGCGCCGATCGGTGTGAGCGAGGACATGCGCGAGTGGATGCTCACCGCCAACCGCGCCAGGACCACCAAGGACAAGCTCAAGCTGGTCGGCCAGCTGCGTCCCTCGATGCTCGGCATCGAGATCCCGAAGAACGCCGAGCCGCGCACCGGGCTGTCGATGGGTGAGCACGCTGCCATCACCGCCAAGGAATTCGGTGTCGCCCGCGAGGCGCAGGACGAGCTGGCCTACCTCTCGCACAAGAACATGGCGGCCGCCTACGACCGTGGCTTCTTCGACGACCTGATCACCCCGTTCCTCGGCCTGACCCGCGACGACAACCTGCGTCCCGGCTCGACCGTGGAGAAGCTGTCGACCCTGAAGCCGGTGTTCGGCGTGAAGGCAGGCGACGCCACCATGACCGCGGGCAACTCGACCCCGCTCACCGACGGCGCGTCGGCGGTGCTGCTGTCCACCGACGAGTGGGCCGCCGAGCACAAACTGCCGGTGCTCGCGCACCTGGTGGACTCCGAGGTCGCCGCGGTGGATTACATCCACGGCCCCGACGGCCTGCTGATGGCGCCCACCTACGCGGTCGCGCGCCTGCTGGCCCGCAACGGCCTGACCCTGCAGGACTTCGACTACTACGAGATCCACGAGGCCTTCGCCTCCGTGGTGCTGGCCACCCTGGCCGCGTGGGAGTCCGACGCCTACTGCAAGGAGCGCCTCGGCCTCGACGCCGCGCTCGGCTCCATCGACCGCAGCAAGCTCAACGTCAACGGTTCCTCGCTCGCCGCGGGCCACCCGTTCGCCGCGACCGGCGGCCGCATCGTCGCCTCGACCGCGAAGATGCTGGCGGAGAAGGGCTCCGGCCGCGCGCTGGTCTCCATCTGCGCCGCGGGCGGCCAGGGTGTGGTGGCGATCATCGAGCGCTAGTCCGCACTGATCACAGCGACGGCGGGTGGTTTCCGGTTATCCGGAGACCACCCGCCGTTCGTTGTCAGCGCTCAGCGGCACATCGCGTTCGGATGCGGCTCCGGCGACGCCCACGGACCGCAGATGATGAGCTTGAGGAAGCCGAGCGGAATGTCGACCAGAGCGGAACCGGTTCCGGCGGATCCCGATTCGGCGACGACGGCCGGTTGGGCGGGGGCGGCGAGCGCAGGGGACGCGCCCGCCGCGATACCGGCGACAGCCGCGGTCGCGACGAGGACTCGGATCATTCGACGATGCATAGCAAGCCTTTCGGGGGTAAATCTGAGCAAAGCTAATAACCACATCGGGTGCCTCGATCCGAGCGTTATCCATAGCTTCCAGGGGCTTGACTACGTGAATTGCCCAGTGTTAGAAGCTATTCGGATGTCAGCTCGCACCGATAGCCGCGGCGAGAAGTGGCCAGGATTTGTGTAGGTCTTGTTCCCAGTACCGCCAGGTATGGGTGCCCGCCGAACGAAATTCGGTGTGGGCGGGGATGTTCAGTTCCGCGAGGCGGGCGGCCAGGCGCTGGGTGCACAGGTTGGCGGCGGCTTCGATGGCGCCGCCGAGGAGGATCTGGTCGGTCATGCCGATGACCTTTCCCGGCGTCGCACCGGGCGGGAGAGTTTCGGCGGGGCCGGGCAGGCCGTTCGCGCTGGATAGATAGATTGCCTTGCCGCGCAGCCGTTCCGCGTTGAGATAGGCGTCGTTCGCGCGCCAGGCCGGGTCGCCGGGTGGGCCCCACATATTGGCCGGGTCGGCTCCGCCACGGGCGAGGACCAGGTCGATGTAGGCGCGGCCCATCGGGTCGTCGACCGCGGCGCAACCGCTGTAGGCCCCGACCGCGCGGTAGCGATCCGGGGCGGCGATGGCCAGATTGAGCACCGCGGTAGCCGACATCGACAGGCCCGCGATGGCATTCACGCCAGTCGTGTTCAGGGTGGCGTCGATGATCGGTGGGAGTTCCTCGGTGAGGAAGGTCTGCCACTTGTTGCGGCCGAGCTTCGGATCGTCACGCTGCCAGTCGGTGTAATACGAGAAGGCGCCCGCCGCGGGCGTGACGACGTTGACGTTCTTGTCGCCGAAGAACTGCACGATGTCGGTCTGGTTGTACCAGTTCGCGATGTCCTCGCCGCCGCCCGCGCCGTTGAGCAGATACAGGGTCGGCCGTGGCTCGCTGGTGTCGTGCGGGGTGATGACCTGCAGCGGGATCACCCGGTCCATCGACGCGGAGTACACGTGCAGCGTCTGTTGCCGCTGGCCGGGCCGTTCGATCCGGTCCAGTTTCGATCCGTCGGCACCGGCGGTCCCGATCGAAGCGACCGACAGCGCGATGACAGCGAGCGCGGTCAGCACCGTCCGCATACAGGTGAACACGAGTCCTCACAGAGTTCGAAACAGTTTGGGCTACAGGGAAAATGGTGCGCCGGGACGGCAGCGCGAGAGACGTCCCGGCGCACCACGCGCTACGCGATCAGCTACCGATCAGATTGCGCAGCACGTCGGAGATGATGTCGCTCAGCGAGCCGGTTGAGCTCAGCTGGCCATCATCGGAACCGAGCCCGTTGTCACCGAGGCTGCCGATCACGGTCTCGCCCGCGTTGGCGCCGCGCGCGGTGAAACAGGCGGTGAGGCCGGGCATTTCATTGCTGACACCCACGGTGCCCGCCACCCCGACGCCACCACTGGTGACCATCTGGCCCGCCTTGATGCCGCTCGGCACCGGGTAGGTGATGGTCATGGTGACCGGGTTGCCGGAGTTGACGAACCAGCCGGTGCTCGTGACCTTCCAGCCGCCCGCGTTGGGCGTGGCGGTGACGTCCTCGGTGACCTGGCCGCCGACCGCGTGATAGGCGGTGATGGTGGTCTTGGTCGGCGCCCCGAAGCCGACCGGCGGGAAGTCGGTGATGGTGTTGACGTACGGGTTGCCGATCCCGGTGGTCCCGACGATCACCTTGTAGGTGACCGACGTGCCGACGCCGATCTGCTCGGCGCTGGCGACCTTGTCGTAGACGTGGGTGACGCCGACGGTGCTCGCATCTCTCTTCTGCGCGTGACTGCTCACCGCACAGTCAGCATCGGCGGCGGCAACGCCGGATCCAAGGCCGACACCGACACCGGCGACGACCAGAGCGGTGGTGGCGACGCCCGCGGCGATACGCGAAGTCCGGAACATGATTTTCCTCCAAAGCCCCAGCCGAGACGGCCGGGGCGAATTCCTCATCAGGTGGGATTCCCCCCTCTGACCACAAGGTATAGGTCGGACTGGACGCTTGTCCTGAGAAACAGGAACGTGTTCCTATTTTGTGGAACATCGTTGTTTTACTCTCCGGGACGGGTAACATCCGAGGATTTCGATCCACCCGAAAACGCGACAACCGGCCTCCGTCTCGCGACGAAAGCCGGTTGCGGGCGTACAGCGGGCTACTTCTGCGGCAGCTCGTTGTGGCCGCCGAAGGCCTTTCTCATGGCCGAGAGCATCTTGTCCGCGTACAGGGCCTGACCGCGGGAGGAGAAGCGCTGGTAGAGGGCGGCGGAGAGGATCGGGACGGGGACCGCGGTGTCGATGGCCGCGTCGACGGTCCAGCGGCCTTCGCCCGAGTCGGAGACGCGGCCACCGTAGGAGTCCAGGTCGGGGTCGGCGACCAGGGCCGATGCGGTGAGATCGAGGAGCCAGGAGGCGACGACCGAACCACGGCGCCACACCTCGGTGATGGCCGGGATGTCCAGGTCGTACATGTAGTACTCGGGGTGCTCCATCGGCGTCTCCTCGGCGGAGTGCTCACCGTGCAGGTACTCCGAGCCCGCGTTGGCGTGCTTCAGGATGTTCAGGCCCTCGGCGTAGGCGCCCATCGCGCCGTATTCGATGCCGTTGTGCACCATCTTCACGAAGTGGCCCGCACCGTGCGGACCGCACAGCAGGTACCCCTTCTCCGCCTGCGACGGCTCACCGGTACGACCAGGGGTGCGCGGGGCCGACTCGTAGCCGGGTGCGATGGTCTCCAACAGCGGCTCGAGGTAGTCGACCTGGGCCTGGTTCCCGCCGATCATCAGGCAGTAGCCGCGCTGTAGGCCGAACACGCCACCCGAGGTACCGATGTCGAGGTAGTGAATGCCCTTGGGCTCCAATGCCTTCGCGCGCTTGATGTCCTCGTGATAGCGGCTGTTACCACCATCGATGATGATGTCGCCCGGCTCGAGCAGTTCGGCGACCTTCTCGATCACCGCACCGGTGGCACCGGCGGGGATCATCACCCACACCACGCGGGGCACCTCGAGCCTGCCGATGAACTCGGCCAGGTCGGTCGTGCCGCTGAACTTGTCGCCGAGCTCGGCTTCCAGCTCGGGAATGGGGCCCAGGTGGCGCTCGTAGCCGACGGCGGTGTGCCCGTCGCGCACGATACGGCGCACGATATTGGCGCCCATCCGGCCGAGGCCGATCATTCCCAGCTGCATCAGTTCTCCTCGTTGTCCGGCCCCGTGGTGTCGATTCTCACGTCGATTGTCTCGCGCGGTCGCGTCGCGCCGGAGGGCGGCGTCGCCCCACCCGCCGAAATTCTTCCGAACGGGCTGTAACGCCCCGCTCCGGGGCACGATAAACAGATCGGCTCCGTGTAGTTGCCAGACCCCCGACCCGGCAACTACGCGGAGCCTTCTGCTTCCTCTCACCCGGTTGCCGAGCTGCCGAGCGCGCCGAAGCGCGTTACCCTCGGGCCGGACCCCGCAAACATCGGGGCCAACCTAACGGAAGGACCTCCGTGCCCAGCGAGTCGACCGCCGGACAACCGGCCGACCGAAGGGGCGAGGTCGGATTACGCAAGCTGCTCGATTCAAATCGCACTTTCGATCCGGACACCACCGCCCTCACGCAGCCTTTGAACACCGTGACCCGCGATCGCTGGTCACCCACCCCCGGCCCGGCAGGCACACCGCCGCCGACCCCGCCGGACAACCAGCAGCTGGTCAAGCGGATCGGGATCGCGGTCGGCGCCGTGCTGGCCGTCGGCACCGCCGCCTACCTGGCCGACCTCGCGTTGAGCACCGGTGAGGTGGCGCGCGGCGTCGTCGTCGCCGGTATCGAGATCGGCGGGATGGATCAGGCCGAAGCCGACGCTCTGCTGCACACCGAGCTCGGACCCAAGGCCGAACGACCGCTACCCGTGAAGATCGGTGATGTGCAGGCGAGCATGGTGCCCGCCGCAGCCGGTCTGTCGGTGGACTACGACCGCACCTGGGCCGCCGTCGGCAGCCAGCCGCTGAACCCGGTGAGCCGGCTGATCTCCCTGTTCGGCACCCGCGAGGTGCCGGTGGCGAGCATCGTCGACACCGCGGCTCTCGACGCCCAGCTCGCGAACTTCCGCGTCCACGACAATCCGACCGTCGAAGGCACGGTGCGGTTCGAGAACGGCAGGCCCGTCGCGGTCGCGCCGGTACCGGGCCGGGTGCTCGACACCGACGGCGCGCGAGCCACCATCACCGAGCGCTGGGCCGCGAGCAGCGAACTGGATCTGCCCGTGGTCGCCGCACCCGTAGCTGTGCGGACCGATGCCGTGCAGGCGGCGTTGCGTGACATCGCGACACCGGCTGTCGCGTCACCGATCGCTGTGTCCGGCAAGGACGTTCAGGGCGTGCTGACCACCGATCAGATCGCCGAGGTGCTCGGTTTCGTGCCCGACGGCAACGGTGGGCTGGCACCCCAGCTGAATAACGACGCCGTAATCGCCCTGCTCGCACCGCAATTGGCGAAGTCCGAGGTAGAGCCCAAGGACGCCACCTTCACCGTCGGTGCGGGTAAGCCGACCGTCGTGCCCGCCGTGGTCGGCGAGAAGGTCGACTGGCCCAAGACGCTGGAGAAGCTACCCGCCCTGCTCACGCAGCCGGGTCCGCGCACCAGCCCGGTGGTGTATCAGCGCATCGAGCCCAAGCTCACCACCGAGGCCGCGAGCGCGCTCGGGATCAACGAGAAGATCGGCGAGTTCACCACCGGCGGCTTCAGCGGTCCCTCCGGGGTGAACATCCGCACGGTCGCCGCCAAGGTCGACGGTGCCGTGATCAAGCCGGGAGATACGTTCTCGCTCAACGGGTTCACCGGTCCGCGCACCGCCGCGGAGGGCTACGTGGAGTCGGGCATCATCGACAAGGGCAGGCCGAGTACCGCGGTCGGCGGCGGCATCAGCCAGTTCGCCACCACGCTCTACAACGCGGCCTACTTCGCCGGGATGGAAGACGGCGGACACACCGAGCACAGCTATTACATCTCGCGCTACCCGGCCGCCCGGGAAGCGACCGTGTTCGACGGCGCGATCGACCTGGCGTTCCGTAATACCGGTACGACCGGTGTCTACATTCAGGCGGTTGCCACCGGATCCGACATCACCGTTCGGTTGTGGGGCACCAAGACCGTGAACGTGGAATCGATTACGGGTGAGAAGTCGAAGCCGACCGAGCCCAATGAGGTCGTATTGCCCAAGGGCAAGGACTGCATCGCCTCCGAGGGTGCGCCCGGCTTCACCATCTCCGACACCAGGGTGATCACCGATGCCAAGTCCGGCACCCAGGTGTCGCGGCATACGCGGACGGTGAAGTACGACCCGATCCCGGTCGTCAAGTGCGAGTAGGGGTTCGACGGTAAGAGGCTCGCGCGGGCGGCGGGTTGGCCCCCCCGCGTGCGTTTTTGGTGAGGAGCTAAAGTCTCGAACGCCAATGTGGG
>NZ_JBHXNJ010000003.1:0-53079 GCF_042719655.1 Nocardia sp. NPDC058518 | reverse complement strand
CTCTTCGCTCGGGGGGGCGCGGGTGTGTGTATATCACCCCCTGTACCGGGGCCCGCGCGCGGGGGTCACCCCCCCCCCCCCGAGCCTTTTTCGTCAGCAGCTACAGTCGCAACCGCAACTGTCGCAACCGCAACCGCTGCAGCAACCGTCCTCGCCGCAGCAACCACCGCAGCACTCACCGCAATCGCAGCAACTACCGCAATCGCAGCGCTTGGCCCAGGCATCCTTTTTCTCGCCGGTACACGGGCTGGTGTGGTCGAAACAGCAGGCCAGACCGGTGCAATAGATGCCCATGACCACACCGAGCGTCTCGAGCGGACCGGGCCGGTTCGGTCGCTGTTCGGGCGGGGACGGGAATTCGTACGGCGAACGCTGTTGCGCCGTGACGGAAGCGCGGCAGACGTGGCCGACCACGATGCCCAGACCTTTGCCGAGGTTTCGCAGCAGGCTCGCCAGCGGATCGAGCAGCGCCCAGCGCACGGTCGGCAGCTGGTCGAGTTCGGCCTCGGCCGCGACCTGGCGGATGCGGGACTCGCTCTCGCGCAGCAGATCATAGGCACGTGGCATATCCGTGCCGGTGGCTTCCAGGGGATTGAAGCGGCCACGGGCACGGTCACGTTCGAGGTCTTCGATGGCGTCGGCCAGATGCGCGATCCGACCCACGTGCCGCCCGATTTCCTCTAGAGCCGCAACGTTTTCCGGGCGACCGGCCAGAGTGGCGGTATGACCGAACAGCGTAGCCGCGCAGAGCTGAGTCGGGCCGGTGAGCTCATCGAGCGTGATCACCTCGACCGCCTGAATTCCCGGACTACGGTGCCCTGCAACAGAATCAGCCGAGTCGGCGGCCGAACCCGCAGCGAGCGCTCGCGCGGCCGTCGCGCGGGACTCGAGCAGGGACTGGGAAGCGATCGCGCTCAGCATGGGCCGCACGTCGAGCCCGATCAGATCGGCCTGCCGCTCGGCTCGTGCGGCCCAGGTGTTCGACACCCTCCGCATCGGTCGACGAGTGAGGGCAGCGGCATCTCCGTCATCGACGTGATCGCCGATCTTGGCCGCCCCCAACAGCAGTGACGCCGTCGCGGCCAATTGCACGCCCGGCGCGCTCGCGGCGACCACCGAAGCGCGTTTCATACCGCGCAGTGGACACGGACCGGCAGTCGTGCGCTCGCCCGCACCCGCCTGCGCCTCGGTGAGCACACTGAGCACGATCGCATCGGTATTGGTTGCCGCGCGGGCCAGCTGACCGTGCCCGTCACGCAGACCCAGACACAGCCCGCACATGTGTGCCTGCCACTGCCCCGGATCGATGCCATATTTCGCCGCACCGTGCGCACACGGCTTCAACACACCGAACACTGCCACCCCGTCTGTCGTGAAACGTCAACCGTGCACCTTCGCAGGCCGACGGGGCCGCCGCAACCGCTAGTCGATCTTCTTCCGGCCGGCCAGACCGCGCCAGGCGAGATCGTCGAGCAGGTCGACAGCCTCGGCCACTTCGATCCGCCCGCTGGCCACCCGGTCGGCGATGGCCTCACCCGCGCCGATCACCGCCGCCGCGACGACCTCGAAATTGGTGCCGGGGTCGGCGTTCTTGGCACTGGATTCCAGCAGTTTCGCGGTGAGCTCGATGACCCGCTCACGGGCATTGTCGATTTCCGAGGCGAAAGTTTGCTGACCAATAGCTTGACGATAGAGCACCTGCCAGGACTGCCGATTGCGGTCGACGAAATCGAGGAAGCCCTCCAGGGCGGTGCGGACCTGTTCGTGGGGGGTCAGCTGCGGGTTGCCCGCGGGCGCGACAGCTTCGATGAAACGCAGGCCCTCGCGCTGGATACAGGCGCGGAAGAGCTCGTCCTTGGAGCCGTAGTACAGGTAGAGCATGGGTTTGGAGATCTTCGCCTCGGCGGCGATGGCATCCATCGACGTGTCGTGGAAGCCTTTGCGCGCGAACACCTCGACAGCGGCATCGAGCATCTGTTGCTCGCGAACCGCCCGGGGAAGTCGCTTGGTCCCGCCTGCCATCCACTCTCCTACCGCAGGGTGAACCACCTATCTTACTTCAAGGTAAGTTCACCCGCGCTCATTTGCCGCACAGTCGCCGGGTGCGATCAGCAGCCCAGCGCTACGCCCTTGTAGCGCGCCATCCGCAGTACGGAAGTGTCGACCCGGTCGGCGGGCAGTTTGCCACTCGAGACCGACTGTTCCAAACGGTCGAGCACCTGCGGCACCGCATCGGTACTGATCCACAGGGCATTGTCGGCGCCCGCGACGAGCGTGGCCTCGACCGCCTCGGCGATGGACATACGGGCGGTGATGGCGGCCATGCCACTGAGATCGTCGGTGAAGATCGGGCCGTCGAACGGCGGAGCACCGTAGCCCTTGCCCTCGCGCAACAGCGTCATCACGGCCGGGCTGATGCTGGCGGGCACGTCGGGCTCGGTCAGGCCGGGGACGTCGAGGTGACCGACCATCACCGCCGCGCCGGAGGTCACCAGGTCGCGGAACGGCACCAGGTCGGAGTCCTGCAGTTGATCCAGCGGCGGGGTGGTCACGGCGCCGGTGTGCGAGTCGCCGGAACCGGAACCGTGGCCGGGGAAATGCTTGATGACCGAGCCGAGGCCCACCTCGTTGGACGCGCGAATGTAGGCGCCCCCGAATTCGGAGACGACCTTCGGGTCGTCGCTGAAGGAGCGGTCACCGATCACGCTGTCGGCAGGCTGGCTGCTCACATCGACATCGGGCGCGAAATTGACCGTGATGCCGGCGTCCTTGAGTGCCTTCGACCTGGTCAGGGTCAATTGGTAGAACTGCTCGGGGGTCTGGGTCTGCGCGATCTCGCGGGCCGACGGCACGGCGCCGATCACGTTCTTCGCGCGCGAGACACGCCCGCCCTCTTCGTCGATGGTCACCATCAGCGGCACCTTGGCCTGAGCCTTCACCGCGTCGAGCGCGGTGCGGTCGAGCAGGCTCGGATCGGTCCAGCTGCCGACGAAGATTCCGCCCACCTGCTCCGTACTCACCACGTTCGAGGCGTCCGCCGAACCGGTGATGCCAACGGTCAGCAACTGGGCGAGCTTCTCTCGCTGGGAGAGTTTCGCGAGATAGTCTGCGCCACAACTGCTTTGAATCGGGGTCGCCGAAGCAGGCGAACCAGGATCCCCGGCGGCAGACGGGGCAGCCACTCCATTGCTGGTCGCCGCGGGCGCCGTCTCGGTCGACGAACCTCCCGAACAGGCGGTGGCAACGGCGGCGAGGACTGCGAACACGACCACAGGCGATTTCCGCATGCGCTCCACGGTAGCTCGCTCCCGGCACGAACCCCACCACCGCGGTTCGGATTGATACACGCCGTCCGGGGGTAATCTGATGGAAAAGCCGCTCCGACCAGCGCAGGAGGTCGTCATGGCATGCGATCGGATGCTCATCGCCTACGACGGTTCCGAACACGCCAAACGAGCCATCGAGTACGCGGGGCGGTTCCTCACCGCCGAACGCGCGATTCTGCTCACCGCATGGGAACCGATGGTGCGCCAGGCCGCGCGCATCTCCGGGCTCGCCGGGGTGATGCAGCCGGACTGGGTGCCCGACGAGGAGGTGGAGGACATCGCCTACTCCGATGCACGCAAGATCAACGCCGAAGGCGTGCACCTGGCGAAACTGGCCGGAATCGACGCCGAACCGCGCACCGCCGAGTGCACGAACACGATCTGGAACGCCATCGTGGATTGCGCCGATGAGCTCGACGTCGACATCATCGTCGCCGGTACGCGCGGTTCCACGGGGTTACGCGCGCTCTTGCACAGCAGCGTCGCCGAAGCGGTGCTCAAGCACGGCCATCGGCCGGTCTTCCTGGTGCCGCCCGAGCAGTAGCCGTTCGCCGCGATCGGCGGGTCTTCGTGGTGCCGCCGAGCAGTGAGAGTTCGGTCGCTCTCCCGGATCGGGGCCACGGTGACGGAGTTATGGTCGAAGCACCATGAACGAATTCCTGCTCGCTCGACCCGACGCGGTGTTGCGGACCTCGGGCGTGCGCGCGACGTATTCGGATCCCAGGCAGGCGGTCGAGGCGTTGCGCCGGACCGCCGCCCCGAAGGTGATCGTCGGTGCGCTGCCGTTCGATCCGCGGGCGGCCGCCGCGCTCTGGCAGCCCGAGAGCGTGCTGCACACCGCGGGTCCGTGGCGGCCCGCCGCACTGCCGGATTTGCCCGGGGTGCGGGTGGTGGCCGAGATGCCGAGCGCGGCAGAGCATGTGGCGCGGGTGACGAAGCTGGTCGAGCAGCTCGGTGACCCCGCGAACGAGCTGCGCAAGGTGGTGGCCGCGCGGTCGATGGTGCTCGAGGCCGACGCGCCGCTCGACCCCGAGGTGCTGGCCGGCCACCTGCTCACCAGGCATCCGAATGCCGCTGTGTACGCGGTCGACCTGTCCGCGGCGGGGCGGGAAGGCGAGACGCTGATCGGCGCGACGCCCGAAGTGCTGGTCGCACGACACGGCGATCGCGTGAGTCTGCACCCGCTGGCAGGCACCCTCCCCCGCCTCGCCGACCCCGCCGAGGACGCGGCACAGGCCCGAGCGCTGCTGTCCAGCGCCAAGAATCACGACGAACACGCCTTCGTGATCGATTGGATCCGCTGGCAATTGGCGCCGGTCTGCGCGGAGCTGCACATCCCCGACGCGCCCGAACTCCTCAGCACCGAACAGGTCTGGCACCTGGCCACGCCCATCCACGGCGTGCTGCGCGATTCGTCGACCACCGCACTCGACCTGGCACTGCTGCTGCACCCGACGCCCGCCGTCAACGGCACGCCCTTCGCCGCCGCGCTCGACACCATCACCACCGATGAACCGTGGCGCGGGTTCTATGGCGGGGCGGTGGGCTGGTGTGGCGACGACGGCGACGGCGAATGGGTCGTGGCGATTCGCGGCGGCGAACTATCGGCCGATCAGCGCGTCCTTCGAGCCAGCGCGGGCGGCGGGATCGTGGCGGCCTCCGATCCCATGGCCGAACTCGCCGAGACCACCGCCAAACTCCGAACCCTGCTCGGCGCCCTGCGTTGCGAGCTGCCCAACGACCGACCGAGCCCGATAGACCTGCTAGGTTGACCGGAGACAGGCCCCGACGTCGAGCGTATTGGAGTGCGCGATGAAGTTTGCTGTTCCGGCTGTTGCCAGCGCGGTCGGCGGCGCCCTGCTGAGCGCGATCGCCGTCTTCGCAATCACGGCGGCCGTCCAGCAGAACACGGCGCCCTCGATCGACCGCAGCGGTGACAAAGACTCCTCGCTGCTCAACGCCCCTGAATACGGCAGCCGCTGAGGCGAACGCCCGCGCGTCGCGCCCCGCATCGGGGCAACCGGACAAGGCGCCACTGGGTTGGCGCTGGCTCGTCGGCTCGGTAGTAGCCGCCTTCGTACTGACCTTCGCGCAGGCGCCTGGCCTCACCGTCGCCGACACCAAATACGACCTCGCGCAGAACCCCCTCGGTTTCCTCGCGCGGGCGTCTCACCTGTGGAGCAGCCAGGCCCCGATGGGCCAGGTCCAGAACCAGGCCTACGGCTACTTCTTCCCCCACGGCACCTTCTTCTCCGCGGGGCACCTCCTGCAACTGCCCGCGTGGGTCACCCAGCGCGTCTGGTGGGCGCTGCTGCTGCTCGCCGGGTTCTGGGGAATCGTCAAGCTGTGCGAAACGCTCGGCATCGGCTCGCGCGGGTCGCGCGTGATCGCGGGCATCGCGTTCGCCTTGTCGCCGCGAGTGCTGACCACGCTGGGCTCGATCTCCTCGGAAACCTTGCCGATGATGCTGGCGCCGTGGGTTCTGCTCGCGCCCGCGGCCCTCGGCACGGCGCTGAAACGACGGCGCGGCGGCCCGCTCTCTCCCGCGGGAAGCGCGCTGGCGCTGGCGCTGATGGGATCGGTCAATGCCGTGGCTACCGTGGCGGCGTTCCTGCCCGCGGCGCTGTGGTGGGCAACCTATCGACCGAATCGGCAGTGGTGGCGGTTCACCCGGGCGTGGATTCCGCTGCTGGTCCTTGCCACTTTCTGGTGGGTGGTGCCGCTGCTGTTGCTCGGCAAGGTGAGTCCGCCGTTCCTCGATTTCATCGAGTCGTCGGGGGTGACGACGCAGTGGGCGGCGTTGAGCGAGGTGCTGCGCGGGACCGATAGCTGGACACCGTTCGTCTCGCCGGAGCGGATCGCCGGTGCGGTGCTGGTGACCCAGCCCGCCGCGGTGCTGGCGACCGGCTTGCTCGCGGCAGCGGGAATGGCCGGACTCGCGCGGTCGTCGATGCCGTATCGGGGCAGGTTCGCGCTGATCCTGTGCGTGGGGCTGGCGGGGATCTGTGCGGGGTATGTCGGGACGCTCGGTGGGCCGTTCGCCGAATCGGTGCGGATCTTCCTCGACTCCGGCGGTGCGCCGCTGCGGAATGTGCACAAGCTCGAACCGCTGATCCGGCTGCCGCTCGTGGTGGGGCTGGCGCACCTGCTCGGACGTGTCGCGCTGCCCGCTTCGGTGCCGATGCCGGTGTGGCGCAGCTCTTTCGCCCATCCCGAGCGCGATCGGATGGTCGCTGTCGCGGCGCTGATCCTGGCCGCGCTCACTCTCGCGACCTCACTGGCGTGGACCGGCAGGCTCGCCCCGCGCGGGGCCTACGACCGGGTGCCCGCCTACTGGACCGATACCGCGGACTGGTTGGCCGACAATGCCGCCGACACCCGCGCGCTGGTCGTGCCCGGCGCGCCGTTCGGCAGTCAGATCTGGGGACTCACCCGCGACGAACCGCTCCAAGCCTTGGCGAGTACCCCATGGGCCGTACGTGATGCGGTACCGCTGAATCCGCCGGGCACGATTCGCGCGATGGATTCGGTGCAGCGGCTGATCGCCGACGGCAGGCCGTCGACCGGTCTCGCCGCCACCCTCGCCGACCAGGGCATCGGAGTCCTGGTGTTGCGCAACGACCTCGACCCCGAGACGTCGCGTTCCACGCGTCCGATACTGGCGCACCGCGCGATCGAGGGTTCGCCGGGGCTGACCAAGGTGGCCTCGTTCGGCGCTAACATCGGGCCGCGCGCGGCGGACGCGGGACTGGTGGTCGACAACGATCTGCTGCCCGCCTATCCGGCGGTCGAGATCTACCGGGTCGACGTGCCGCCGCCCGGCACACCCGTCGACGTGCGCAGCGGCACCGGGGCGCCGCCCGGATTCCCCGGCGCGTACACCACCCCGCTGGATCCGATCCCTGTCGTCCAGGGCGGTCCCGAAGTTCTGGAGCGCGTGCGCCGGGACGGCGAGAACCCCACGACGCCAATACTTCTCGAAGCGGACGCACGACGTGCCGGGTTACCGCCGCAGCCCGCACTGGTGACCGACACCCCGATGGATCGAGAGTCCGACTTCGGCCGGGTCGACAACCACAACTCGGCGGTCCGCGCCGCCGACGACGCCCGGCGCACCCACAATCTGGTCCCCGACTACCCGGTCGACGGCGCCGAACTCGTGCAGGGCGAGTGGTCGGGCGCGAAGGTCACCGCGTCCAGCTCCGCCGCCGACGCCACCCAGATCGGCGGGGCGGCACCCGGTAGCTCCACCGCGGCCGCCGTGGACGGCGATCCGAGTACCGCGTGGATCAGCAATGGGTCCGAATCGGCTCTCGGGCAATGGATTCGACTCGATCTGGACAAGCCGATCGCCAACGGCTCGCTGCGCTTCACCACCACGGCGGCGGCGCTGGGTGATCCAGTGAAGTGGGTCGAGGTCCGCACCTCGCGCGGGACGGTGTCGGCGCGGATCACCGAACCCGGCGAGCCCGTGTCTGTCGCGCTGCCCGCGGGCAAATCCGACTGGGTGATGATCTCCGCCGCCCGCACCGAAACCGGCACGCGTGGTGGGCAATTCGGGATCAGCGAGCTCACGCTCGACGACTACTCGAATCGGGAAGAGCCGGTGCGCGTCGACATCCGGCACCGGGTCGTGCTGCCCGATGTCGCCGCAGGAACAGTTGTCAGCGGGTGGGATCTCGGACAGGAATTCCCTGGTCGCGGTAACTGTTTCGACGGTCCCGACCGCGTGCACTGCAGCAAGGGACTCGGTCTGCCCGCCGAAGAGCCCGGCGTCTTCGGCCGCACTCTCTCCGTACCGGAGCCGCTCACCGTCAGCACCGATCTCACCGTGCGCACCCGCCCCGGGCCCGCGCTGGAGGCGTTGCTCACCGACCCGACCAGGCCGGTGGCACGTGGCAAGGCCGATGTCGCCGACCTGCGCGGTGCCGCTTTCGCCGCCACCGATGGCGACCCGAAGACCACCTGGACCGCACCGGAGTCCACCGTGCGCGGACTCGCGGGCGGCAGACCCACACTGGTACTTGAACTTCCGGAACCGACGACGGTGACCGGACTCGACATCACCACCGCGCTGGGCGGACTGCCCGCGACAGCAACCTCTGTCGCGGTGAACCTGGGCAACGGCCCGCAGATCCGTGAACTGCCCGAACGCGAGCACGGCGAACCGGCCCGAATCTCGCTGTACCCCACCGAGACCGATCGCGTCGAGATCAGCATCCAGAGCTGGAACGAGGTGCTCGACCGCACCGCACTCGGCTTCGTCCTCACCCAACCCGCAGGCCTGGCCGAAGTCGAGGTGCTCGGCCCCGAGTACCCCGCGCATGCCCCCGGCGACCGGCTCGTCACCATCGGCTGCGACACGGGGCCGGTGATCGCCATCGGTGGGCGCGCCGTCCACACGACCATCACCGCCACCTCCGACGAACTCCGCTCCGGTGCTCCGGTTTCCGCACAACCGTGCCCGGAGGACGCGGCAGACATCGAACTCCTCCCGGGCCACCCCGACCTCACCGTCGCCCCCACCGAACTGTTCACCGTCGACCGGCTACGCCTGCCCCGCACCGACCCTTACCCCGGCAAGACCAGCACCCCGACTGACGCCACACCGGAAGACCCCGCCGATCCCAGCGAAACCACGGCCGCGCCTCCCGATGCGGCACCGGAAACCCCCGCCGGTGCAGGAGATTCGGGTACTCAGGTGCTGGTTCTGCCGCTGAGCACCAATGTCGGCTGGCAGGCGCACACCGCGGACGGACGGGAGCTCTCGCCCATCGTCGTCGACGGTTGGCAGCAGGCGTGGCTCGTTCCGCCAGGAACCAGCGGGGAGATCACGGTGTCGTTCCCGGCGGACCGCTGGTATCGGCTGGCGATCTTCGGCGGGCTGTTGCTGCTGATTCCCCTTGTGCTGCTCGCGATTCCGCGCCGACGTGCGGTTGCCGATGCCGGGCCCGCACCGACCACCTGGGGTGTCAACTGGATCTCGGCGATCGGGCTGACCGGCGTGATCGCGGTCATCTCCGGACCGTTCGGTGCGGCCTGCACGCTGATCGCGTTGGGCTGCAGCTACTTCCGGCCTGCAACGACGGCGCGGACCCTACCCTGGCTCGCGGGTATCGGGACGCTGGTCTCGGCGGCGGCCCTGTCGACCGGGACCTGGCGCTCCGGTACCGAATACATGGGTGGCTCGCTGTGGGCCCAGGCACCGGCGGTCATCGCGGTCGTCGCCGTCGGGGTGGCGGCACTCCCACGCCGCCGCTGACCGCGACTCAGCTCGCAGCCGAACTCTCGACCGATTCGCGTTCGGCGCGCGCGGCCGCGGCCCGCCGATCCCAGCGGGCCGCCCAGCGGCGCGCCGGTTCTTCGATCAGCGCGAAGCTCGCGGCGGCCAGCGGGAGGGTGAGGGCGGTGGTCAGGATGAGCACGTAGAGGAAGTGGCCGTGGAAGGGCATGATGCCGAAGACCGGGAAGACCACGGTGAGAACCACCAGGTGCCACAGGAAGATGCCGTAGGACCAGCGGCCGAGGATCGCGGCGGTTCGCGATTCCAGCCAGCGGTGCGGGGCGTCGGCCCGGCGCACCACCAGGGGCGCGAGCAGGCAGAAGCCGAGGATCATGCCGAGCACCATCTTCATCGCGTACTGCCACGGTTGCGCGCGTTCCAGACCGGCCGGGCCGCCGAACTCGGTCGCCGAGAGCAGGAACGCCGCGAGCGCGACAGCCCACATCAACGGCTGACTCGACAGGATCCGGGCCCACCGGACCTCAGGGCGAACGAGGTGGATCAGTTCCGCAAGGAGCATGCCCGCCGCGAACCACGGCATGTAGCCGGGCAGCCAATTGTCGGCGTGGATCGCGTCCGGCGTGGGGATCGGCCACAGATTCCAGGTCAGACACACCGCGACCAGCCCGCACAGCACCGGCACCCGCCACCTGGCCGCGGGGCCGCGCAATCGCACGACCAGCCAGGCCAGCAGCGGCAACACCAGGTAGAACGCCATCTCCACCGACAGGCTCCACATCTGCGTGAGCCCATCGGTCAATGTCAGCGGTACGAACACCTGCAGCAGGTTCAGATTCGACAGCCACACCCGCAGGTTCGCCGAATGCGCCGCGCCGGGCAGCAACAGCAGGACGAACACCACGACGACCCAGTACGCGGGCATGACCCTGGCCACCCGGTGCAACAGGTAGCGCGAGGTCCTCGGCGCGCGGCCGAGACCGTGCGCGGCCGCCGCGTGCGGACGCCACAGCAGGAAACCCGACAGCGCGAAGAACACCGCGACCGCCATATCGAAGCGTTCCAGGATCGGGCCGAGGACAGCTATCCGGCTCGTTCCGGTCTGGAACGCGACGTGCGTGACCAGCACACCGAGCGCAGCCATCCCGCGCATCCCTTCGAGGGCGGGAACGAAGGCACGCGGGGGCGAAACGGGGGCGGTAGCGGTCGTCATCGATGTCCAGTCTGCCGTGTCGGCGATTTCCATGGCACAGCACCGCACCTTCGGAGCCTGGGCTGTTAGTGTCGGGGCTCACGAGTGCCTGTGGCGCAATACCAGACCACCGGGCCATCCGTGTTCGAACGACGAGGAGAGTTTGCATGGCACTGAGTGCCGGTACCAGAAGAACGGTCGCCTGTGTGCTCGTGGGTCTGGGCGCGGCATTACTCGTCGCCGCGCTGATGATCCCCACCTACACGGTGAGCAAAGTAGCCAAGACTCCACTCGATCTCGAGATCACCACGATCGCGGAGAATCAGAAGGGCGAGGAAAGCCTCGTCCTCGACTCCAAGTCGCTGACCTCCGGTGACGGTGCCGCCGTGGTGAACAAGGATGTGCCGCTGATCTCCCAGCGCTTCGTCACCGTCGAGGAGCCCTCCAACGCCGACGAGATGACGCTGCAGGCCGGTCAGACGCTGCGGCGCACCGATGTGCAGGGCGACACCGGCCTGCTCACCGCCGCCATCGACCGTGTCACCATCTCGCGCACCACCGGCATGCCGGTGGACACCGAACCCAACGGGTCGATCGCGGTGACCGTGAACAAGGACGGCAGCGTCATGGAGCCGGTGCAGCACACCGGCATCGGCTACCGCTTCCCGATCGGCACCGAGAAGAAGACCTACCCGTACTTCGACATCAACGTGCGCAAGTCCTTCGACGCGAACTTCATCGAAGAGACCGAGATCAACAGCATGAAGGTGTACCGGTTCCAGATGACCGCGCCGGTCACCAGCACCTGGGACGTCGTGCAGTCGCCGACCAACCGCCTCACCCTGCCCGCCGCCAAGTGGGGCGTCGAGGGTGGCGACACCCCCGTCACCATGACGCGCTACTACACCAACGTGCGTGACCTGTGGGTCGAGCCGCAGACCGGCACCGTGATCAAGGGTGGGGAAGCGATCCACCTGTTCTACGCGCGGTCCGGTGACAAGCCCGAGGTGACGGCGCTCAAGTCGCACATCGTGTTCGACGAGGCGACCATCGAGTCGCAGATCGCCATCGCCAAGGAGAACACCGACAAGCTGTCGCTGTTCGGTCGTGTGGTGCCGATCGTGTTCGGTGTGCTGGGTGTGCTGGCGCTGCTGGCCGGGTTGTTCCTCGGGCTTCGCGGTGGTGGCACTGCGGCTCATGCGAGCCCTCGTAGGTCGCGTCCGACGCCCGCGCCCACTGCCGCGCCCGATGACACCGCCGGTCGGTGGGATGGCGACGACGCGCCGACTACGCAGTTCCCCCGTGGGGACTACGACGCGCCGACCGAGCAGATTGATACCGACAAGCGTCCCTGAGTACTGATGCTGATCGACAGCCCCGGTCATTGACCGGGGCTGTCGTGTTTTTGGGGAAACATCAGGTTGGACCGGGCTCGGCGCGGTGTAGCTTGCTGCTCAGGTAAAACCGGCCTGGGGCTGTGTACCTTGCTGCTCACGTAAAACCGGGCCCGGGGCGGTGTACCTTGCTGTGTTTGTTGGAGCGCTGACGCGCTCGAGTCGGGGCCCTTCGGGCCCCCGATCTTCCCTCCCTGCGGGTACTCCTTCGTCGCACCCTCCGGTCAGTCCAGATCGGGGCGGGCCCCTCCGGGTAGGGACATACCGGGGTTTAGCTGGGTCCGGGGGGCTGTTCGGAGGACTACTACCGCGACGATTGTGGTGGTGACTGCGGCTATGGAGACAGCCGTGCCGATCAGGGATTCGATGGTGCGGGCGAAGGTGAGCATCAGGGTTATCTCGAGGGCCAGGCCGATCCATGTGACAGCGGCCAGCGCGGTGCGTTCGACGGCGATCGCGGAGAGCAGGGCGCCCTGGAGGACCGCCAGGATCGCGCCGTGCAGGGCGAACAGCCACAGCATGCCCTGAATGGGCGCGTAGTCGGCGCCGGCGAACAGGGGAGCCAAGGGAGCGGCCAGCGCGGCGCCGAGCACCGCGACGACGCCGATCACCGAGAGCACCGAGAGGGCGTCGCGGATCGCGCGGGCCGAATGGGTGGGCTGGGCCATGCGGGGATACAGCACCACGCCGACCGCTTGCGGCAGCCAGAACGCGATCTTGGTGGCGATGGTGCCCAGCGAGTAGCGGCTCGCGTCGACCTCGTCGAGCACGATGCGGACCACGATCAGGTCGACCGAGGACAGTGCCATCAGCGCAGCTTGCACCTGAACAGCACGCAGCACCGGCATGACGCCGACGGCCTTCGTATCGACCGCCGGTTCTCGGCTGCCGGCATCGCTGCCGTGCTCGGTCGCCTGATCCGCTGCGTAGGTCGACCGAGCGATTCGACCGGCGACGATCGCCGCGCCGACGATGCCCACCGCACCCGCCCACAGCGCACCGGCAGCACCGCCGCCCAGCGCGAGCGCGACAAGCGCGGGCACCACCCGTGCCGTACCCGCCATCGCGAGCACCGTCGCGAGCGCGCGGAAGTGATTGCCGCCCTGCAAGATTCCCTGCTCGCCGGACAGGATCACCAACACGGGCGCCGCACCGAGCGCGGCGGCAGCGGCCCACACGCCTACGTTCAGCACGCCGGCCACCACCGGAATCAACACCACCGCGACTGCCGCGACCAACGCGGCGCACCGCCACATCATCGCCCGCACGGCCCGCGTCGACGACCCGCGCACCACCTCTCTGGCGACCACGTTCTGCATGGCCAGGGCGGGGACCGCGCACAACAACTGCACCGCGAGCAGACTCGCGAACTCGCTGTAGCCTTCGACCCCCAGCCAGCTCGCCGCCAGCAACTGCAGCAGGTAACCGGCGACGTTGGCGGTCATCGCGCCAGCCGTCACCCAGGTCAGATCGGCAACGACGGGCGGGCGGCGGACTGAGGACACGCCTCATCGTCGCACCCCACTGTGTTCGCCATCACGCCTACCCCGAAAATGTGAGTCCGAGCGGACTCACCTCGAGCGACCGCGCCCCGAACAGCGCCTATTCGACCCTGCCCACGGCGCCGCCCGACGGGACGTAAGGTGCGTGGACGTGACGAGTAGCGCGCGAGCAAGGGCCTTGGTGGCCGGATACTGCGCGCTGCTCACGATGATCATCGTCGGACCGCTGGCCGGATCGGGCTATCTGCTGCTGCGCGACGCGGTGAGTACCCCGCGCTCGTACCTCACCGATTCAGCACTCGGCCTCGGCGCGGCCGCACCCCGCGCCGTCCCACAGGACGCCTTGCTCGCGGTGCTCTCGCCGGTCATCGACGGCGGGATTCTGGTGAAGGCGATCCTGATCGTCGCGCTGTGGTCGGCCGGATACGGCGCGGCGGTACTCGCACGACGATTCGTCTCCGCTTCCACCGGAGCACAATTGGTCGCCGCGACCCTCGCGTTGTGGAATCCCTATGTCGCGGAACGTCTTCTGCAGGGGCATTGGAGCCTGCTCGCCGGGTACGCCGCCCTTCCATGGACCGGCCTCGCCGCCGCGCGCATTCGAACAGCCACGGGCGGAACGGAACCCAGCGGAACCCGACGCTTCGGGTTTGCCGCCCGCAGGGGAACTCTCGGCGGGTGGGCCGCGCTGACCGCGAGCTTCGCCGCCGCCGGATTGACGCCGACCGGCTCGTTGCTGGCCGCTGTCATCGGGCTCGCGCTGGTCGGGCGGCGAGCCTTTCTCCCTGCCATCGTTGTCTGGATCGCGACCTGCGCGCCCTGGCTGACCGCAACCGCGCTCGGATCGGGGGCCGAGCCCTCGGACCCGGCCGGGGTCTCGGCGTTCGCGGCACGCGCCGAACCGTGGCTCGGCACGCTCGGCAGCCTCGCCGGGCTCGGTGGGATCTGGAACGGCGAGGCCGTGCCCGCGAGCCGCACGACCCCGCTCGCCCTGGTCGGCACGCTTTTGCTGCTCGGCATCGTCACCTGCGGGGTGCGGGCGGTATGGGCGCTCGGCCGTGACGGGCGGGCCCTGCTGGTGATCGCCGCGGTGGCGATCGTGCTGCCCGCCCTCGGCGCGACCAGCTGGGGGCTGGCGGCCGGGGAATGGTTGATGGTGCACGTTCCCGGGGCCGGGCTGCTGCGGGATACGCAGAAGTACGTCGCCTTGGCGATGCCCGCGTACGCGCTGTGCGCCGCGGCCGCGTGCCGAACCGTCGCTACGGCGAGCCGCCGACTGCTGACCGATGGGCAGCCGGACAGCGATCCGGACGCGGACTCAGCAGACACAGAGCCGGAATCCGTTGCCCACTCGGCAACCCACCGACGTGACTTCGGAATACGAGCCACCGCAACCCTTTTCATTCTTCTCATAACCCTCCCCTTGGCCGACCTGGCCTGGGGAGTCGGCGGCGCGATGCGTCCCGTCCACTACCCCGCGGGCTGGCAACAGGTCGTCGACCATATCGACACCCCCGGTGACATAGCCGTACTCCCCGGGGGGATGTTTCGCCGATTCCCTTACAGCGGAACAGCTCCCGTCCTCGACCCCGCTCCCCGCATCCTGCCCAACGACGTCCTGCAAACCGGCGAACTCCGCGTCCGCGGCTACGCGGTAACCGGCGAAGGCAACCGCGCCCGCACCGTCGAGGAAGCACTACTGCGCGGCGCCCCGGCCACCGAACTGGCAGCCATGGGCGTCGGCTGGATCCTCGTCGAGCGCACCACCCCCGGCCCCCTCGGCACCTCCGAGAACACCCTCGCCACAGCCGAACTCGCCTACCGAGACGCCGACCTGGCCCTCTACCGAGTCCCCTCCCTAACTTCCCTCGACACCGCCACCCCAGCCCAACGCCGAATCTCCACCGCAGCCCACCTGCTCTGGGCCGGACTTCTGCTCGCAGGACTGATCGCCGCCGCGCTACGCCCCTACCGCACACCGCTGGAGCGCCGTCCGGCGAGCCGGATTGTCACTTAGCGCGGCTGAGGATCCTTGCGGCCGATTGCCCGGCCTGCTCGTAGTCGAATGACAGCGACGTCTCGGTCGATGACTGCGCGCTCAGTCGCGCGACGCGACCAACCCGGAGACTCGTTCTCCGCAAGCCGCGGCGGCGAGAACCGTGTGCACCCCGGCGCCGGTCTGTTCCCAGGAGAACTCGTTGGCGCGGGCGCGGGCCTTTTCGCCCATGACCAGTCTGATCTCGGGATCGGCGAGGAGGTCGGCGGCGGCTGAGGCGAGCGCGGGGGCGTCGTCGACCAAGAGGCCGGTGACACCGTCGACGATGGAGTCGGTGAGGCCACGGGAGCTGCGGTAGCCGATGGTCGGCACGCCGTGCTGGGCGGCCTCGATGACGGCCAGGCCCCAGCCTTCCTTGCGGGAGGGCATCACGTGGACCCAGGCGGTCGAGAGGATCTCGTGTTTGCGGCGCTCGTCGACGTGGCCGTGGAAGGTGACGGCGTCGGCGATGCCGAGCGCGTCGGCACCGGCGCGCAGGTTGGGGGCCCACCAGCCGTCGCCGATGACGTCGAGGTGCACGTCGGGGAAGCGCTCGCGCAGGTGGGCGACGGCGGTGAGGGCGTCTTCGATCTGCTTGTGCGGGACAAGGCGCGACAGCACCGCGATGCGCGGGTGGGTGGCGCGGGTGGCGTCGTCGCCGGGGACGACCTCGGCGGGGACCGGTTCGGCACCGTTGCGGACCACGGCGATGCGCTCACGGTCCACGCCGAGCACCGACAGCTCCTCGGCGGAGGGCAGCGACACGGTGAGGTACTGGTTGTCGCGGTGCACGCGCGGGGACAGCGTGGATTCGATCCACCAGCCGATCCGCCCGACCAGGCGACCGGCGACCGGCCACTGCTCGCGGTGCCCGTGATGCACCAGCACCACCGAGGGCACGCCCGTGGCGGTGGCGAAGAAGGGGATGCCGTTCTGGGTGTCGATCACGACGTCGGGGCGCAGGCCACGCAGTGGGCCGAAACCGAGCCGACCGGCCACGATGGCGGCCAGCGCGCGGGGATACACGGTGAAGCGCCCGCCCGCGCGACTGATGTCGATCCCGTCGATCCGCTCGCGCTTGGGGGCACCGGGATAACCGGCGGTACGCAGGGTGACCTTGATGCCACGCGCGGCCAGCTGCGCGCCGACCTGCTCCAGATACCGCTCGCTGCCGCCACCCTGTGGGTGCCCGGTGTCACGCCAGCAGAGTAGGAGGACTTCACGCACGGTCGGGGCTCGCAATCGGTTCGGTGGTAGACAAACGTCGGCCCCCACACTAGCGGGTGTGGTCTGCGCAACACGGATGTATCGGCAGTGTCCGCCCAGACCGCGTGATCATGCCCCCAACGCACCCCACACCTGCCGCACCCGAACGCACTCCCAATAAACTCCTGCCCGTGTCGACCGCCACCAAGCCGAGAACCGAGCAGCCCGTCGCGCGACGCGACCGATCCAGGTTCGCGCGCCGAGCCGACCTGCGCCGCTCGCTGCGCCTGCTCACCAGCTTCCGCTTCGAGCAGTCCGACCCGGCCCGCTTCTACGGCGGCATCGCCACCGACAGCGCCGCGCTGATCGGCGACTTCTACGCCGACATCACCGGCCGCGACCTCACCGGCACCGTGATCCTCGACGTCGGCGGTGGCCCCGGCTACTTCGCCGACGAGTTCACCGCGGTAGGCGCACGCTATGTCTCGGTGGAGCCCGACCCGTCGGAGATGCACGCGGCCGGGCTGCGGGTATCCGGTTCGGTGCGCGGGTCGGGGATGGCATTGCCGTTCCGCGACAACGCCTTCGACGTCTGCTTCTCCTCCAACGTCGCCGAGCACGTGCCGCAGCCGTGGCTGATGGCGGACGAGATGGTGCGGGTGACCAAGCCCGGCGGCCTCATCGTGTACTCGTACACGGTGTGGCACGGACCGTTCGGTGGTCACGAGACCGGCCTCTGGCATTACCTCGGTGGCGAGTTCGCGGCCCGCCGATACCGGCGCAAGCACGGACACGAACCGAAGAACAGGTTCGGGCGATCACTGTTCGCTGTATCGGCGGCGGATGGGTTGCACTGGGCGGCAACGACTTCAGCTGATGTGCGGACAATTTTTCCGCGTTATCACCCGCGCTGGGCCTGGTGGCTCGTCCGAGTTCCGGTGATCCGGGAGCTACTGGTCAGCAACTTGGTAGTGGTTGCCACCAAAGTGTGATCACGCCAGCCAGCTCAAGCGGCGTGACCTCCGTATCGGCTCGGGCAACACCCTGACCCACGGCGATTCCTGAATCGCCAGGCCTACGGTCTCCAACGTGGTCAGGCCGACCTGATCGGCCAGCGCGCCGACCATCGCGACCGCCTCAGCGGCCTGGATAGCGGCAGTCGCCTGCTCGATCGTCAGCGTGCGGCCCGGCAGGAATGAGACAACCCATCCGCCACTGCCCACACTTTTCGCTTGATGGTCGGTCTGGTCGCTGGTCATCAACGATCGGCCGATCACTTGCACAGCCATGAGTCGGTCTCCCCAATTCGCTGTTAATGTCCGATGAATCGAGCGAGCTGATCAGTAGCTAAAGCATCCCCTTTTCACCACCGGAACGCAATAGTGCGTTTCCCCGAAAAGCGAACCGACAGGTTGGAATTCGCAATCTTCACAGTCGTTGCGCCACAGCGAATTAGAACAGGTTGCAGACAATTCGCTCGCAAAACTGTAACGTGTTCTCATGCACTACGACAGTCTGTTCATCGGCGGGAAGTGGACCACCCCGGCCGGTAGTGACCGCATTTCTGTGGTCTCCCCTGCAACGGAGGAGACCGTAGGCAGCGTGCCCGCGGTAACGAACGCCGATGTCGACGCGGCCGTCGCCGCGGCGCGCGACGCGTTCGACAGCGGGCCGTGGCCATCGACGCCCCCACTGGAACGAGCCGAGGTACTCAGCAAGGTTGCCCGGCTGATCGAGCAGCGTTCGCCGGAATTGCTCGCCGCACTCACCGCCGAGATGGGTGCGACGACGTTAGCGGCCTTGACGCTCAATCAAATTCCCGCCGTCGCGGCATTGGACGCGCTCGTCGAGCTCGCGAAGACCTTCGCCTGGAACGAGACTCGGGTCGGCCTGTTCGGAACCTCGCGTGTCTCACGGGAACCGCGCGGTGTCGTCGCCGCGATCACCGCCTGGAATGTCCCGTTGTTCCTCGCGGCGAACAAGCTCGGACCCGCGTTGCTGGCCGGCTGCACCGTGGTGCTCAAGCCGTCGCCGCTGACTCCGCTGACCGCCAATATCCTCGCCGACATCTTCACCGAGGCGGGCCTGCCCGACGGCGTGCTCTCGGTGCTGCCCGCCGAAGCCGAGGCCAGTGAATACCTCGCCGGCCACCCCGGCGTCGACAAGGTGACCTTCACCGGCAGCACCCCCGTCGGCAGGAAGCTGGCCGCGCTGGCGGGTGAGCAGCTCAAGACCGTGTCGCTGGAGCTCGGCGGCAAGTCGGCCGCCATCGTGCTGCCCGACGTCGACCTGGCCGCGAGCATTCCCGTGCTCGCGTTCTCCGGGCTGATGAACAGCGGTCAGGGCTGCGTCGCGCAGACGCGAATTCTCGCCCCGCGCAGTCGCTACGACGAGATCGTCGATGCGTTGGTCGCGCACGTGAAGACCATGCAGACCGGCGACCCGACCGATCCCGCGACCGTGCTCGGCCCGCTGATCAGCGAAAAGCAGCGCGACCGCGTGGAGAGCTACATCGCCAAGGGCAAGGCCGAGGGCGCGCGACTGGTGCTCGGCGGCGGCAGGCCCGAGGGTGTGGAGCGCGGCTGGTTCGTCGAGCCGACGATCTTCGCCGACGTCGACAACTCGAGCACCATCGCCCAGGAGGAGATCTTCGGCCCGGTGCTCTCGGTGATCCCGTACGAGACCGAGGACGAGGCCATCGCCATCGCCAACGACTCCGACTACGGTCTCGCCGGTTCGGTGTGGACCACCGATATCGAGCACGGCGTCGAGGTGGCGGCCCGGATCCGCACCGGCACCTTCGCGATCAACTGGTACGCCTTCGACCCGACCGCACCGTTCGGCGGCTACAAGAACTCGGGCATCGGCCGCGAGAACGGCCCGGAAGGCCTCGACGCCTTCTGCGAACAGAAGTCCGTGCTCATGCCCATGGGATGGACTGCGCCCACCGCTTCCTAGTTCTCCGGCATATGGACCCGGAGTACCGGCTGCGCGGCAACCTCACCCCGGGCAGGTAGGTCGACGACCTCGACCCGCCAGCCCGGGGGCAGGACCCGCTCCAGGCGGCCCGCCACGCGCAGTAGGGGCGTGCTCGAATAGGTGTCGGACTCGGATCCGGTCACCAGATCGGTCATGCGTCAAACCACCTCTCAGCGTCGATCTCGTCGTTGACCGCGTGGCGGTACAGGAGTCTCGCAGGAGTTTCAGCTCGAGAGGCAATATATGCGACATCGCCGCTGAGGCCACCAGCGACTCTCTGACACCGACAGAAGTACCCAGAAAGAGTCCGAGGGAATCGTCCGACGAACTGTGGACAAACAGAACCGCCCGTACCGAAACGGTACGGGCGGTTCTGTGTTTACGGGGCGGATCAGCCCAAGCGCTCCTTGAGTGCTTCGAACTCGTCGCGCACGCCGGAGGGCAGCTTGTCGCCGACGAACTCGAACCATTCCTCGATCGAGGGGATCTCGTTGCGCCACTCGTCGGCGTTCACCGCGAGCGCCTCGTCGACGTCGGCGGCGACCACATCGAGGCCGTTCAGGTCGAGATCGGCGGCGGAAGGCACGTTGCCGACCGCGGTGGCCGTGGCGCCAGAGCGGCCCTCGATGCGGCCGACGATCCACTCCAGCACGCGGGAGTTCTCACCGAATCCGGGCCACAGGAAGCGGCCGTCGTCGCCACGACGGAACCAGTTGACGTAGAAGATCTTGGGCAGCTTGTTCGAGTCGGCGTTCTTGCCGAGGTCGATCCAGTGGTTGAGGTAGTCGCCCACGTGGTAGCCGAGGAACGGCAGCATCGCCATCGGGTCGCGGCGGACGGTGCCGACCTTGCCCTCGGCCGCGGCGGTCTGCTCGGAGCCCATGGTGGCGCCCATGAACACGCCGTGCTCCCAGCCGAACGACTCGGTCACCAGCGGGACGGTGGTCTTGCGGCGACCGCCGAACAGGATGGCCGAGATCGGCACGCCCTGCGGGTCGTCCCATTCCGGCGCCAGGATCGGGCACTGCGACATCGGGGTGCAGTAGCGCGAGTTCGGGTGCGCGGCGTGGCCCTCGGACTCGGGGGTCCAGTCGTTGCCCTTCCAGTCGATCAGGTGCTGCGGGTCGCCTTCGAGACCCTCCCACCACACATCGTTGTCGTCGGTCAGGGCGACGTTGGTGTAGACGGTGTTGCCCGCGTCGATGGTGGCCATCGCGTTGGGGTTGGAGCTGTTGTTGGTGCCCGGCGCGACGCCGAAGAAGCCGAACTCCGGGTTCACGGCGTAGAGCTGACCGTCCTTGCCGAAACGCATCCAGGCGATGTCGTCGCCGAGGGTCTCCGCGCGCCAGCCGGGGATGGTCGGCTGGATCATCGCGAGGTTGGTCTTGCCACAGGCGCTCGGGAACGCGGCGGCGACGTAGTAGTTCTTGTTCTCGGGCGAGATCAGCTTGAGGATCAGCATGTGCTCGGCCAGCCAGCCCTCGTCGTGGGCCATCGCCGAGGCGATGCGCAGCGAGTAGCACTTCTTGCCGAGCAGCGCGTTGCCGCCGTAGCCGGAACCGAAAGACCAGATCTCGCGGTCCTCGGGGAAGTGGGTGATGTACTTGGTGTCGCTGCACGGCCACGGCACGTCGGCCTGGCCCTCGGCGAGCGGCGCGCCGACGGAGTGCAGCGCCTTCACGAACGGGCGGTCGGTGCCCAGCTTGTCCAGCGCGGCGGCACCCATGCGGGTCATCACGCGCATGGAGACGACCACGTACTCGGAGTCGGTGATCTCAACGCCCAGCTTGGGGTCCTCGGCGCCGAGCGGGCCCATGCAGAACGGCACCACGTACATGGTGCGGCCCTTCATCGAGCCGCGGTACAGCTCGGTCATGGTGGCGCGCATCTCGGCGGGGTCGACCCAGTTGTTGGTCGGACCGGCTTCGGCTTCGGTGGCCGAACAGATGTAGGTGCGCGATTCGACGCGGGCCACATCGGAGGGATCGGACAGCGCGAGGAAGGAGTTGGGCTTCTTCTTCTCGTCGAGCTGCTTGAAGGTGCCTGCCTCGACCAGCTGGGTGGTCAGGCGATCCCATTCCGCGTCGGAGCCGTCGGCCCAGACCACGCGAGCGGGCTGAGTGAGCTCTGCGACTTCCTGTACCCAGGCGAGCAGTTCACTGTGCTCGGTCGGCGCCTTGCCGTCGGATCCACGAAGACCAGGAATGGTCGCTGAGGTCATGAAAACTCTCCTGAGATGGGCGGTTGTTCGATCCATCGATCGCCACCATGGGCGGGTAAGGCGTCCGCAGTGACCAACCGTCGCACAACCCCGATAGACGGCTGAGGAAGGCCGTACACGGACGGTGGCCGCGCATCGACTGGCAAGAGCGGACGCCCAGGTTCCTGCCTCAAGGTTAACGCGATATGACCACCGATACGGCATCGGGCTCCCTAACAGGTACCCACAGGTGTATCGGTCAATCCCACGCTCACAGCTGATCGAGCGTGACGATGTCACGCTCGCACGCGGTCAGCTGCGCGGGACGCTCCGCGACGAGCCTGCGCGCGAGCGCGTCGAGTTCGGTGACACGCCGGTCCACGGCCACCGCCCGCGCGGTCGATTCTCGCACCACGTGCTCGGCCAGTTCGGCCTCGATATCCACCAGCACCGCGGCGACACGCTGTTCGAGCTGGGCTTTGATATTCACCAGTGCCTCGGAGACCCACTGGGCCATGTGGTTGCGTTCGGCGAGCTGGCCGCGGGCGCGCACGACCCAGGCGGCCGCGCCCGCGCCGAGCAGCAGCGTCACCGGGACGCTCGCCACGTCGAGTGTCGGGACCAGCGACAGCGGAGCAACGATCAACCTGCCGAGGCCGACACCCGCCGACGCGCCGAGCGCGATCATGAGGTGATCTTCGACACCACGGTGTCTCTTGTCGGGATCTGGACCGACCCGAGGCGCCGGATCGCGGCGCCGGGTGGTGGGCGCGGCGGTGCCGATCCGGCGGGCGGCTTCGATGACCCGCTCGTCGATGACGGCGTCGACCGCGACCGACAGTTCACCGGCCGCCTGTTGCAGGCGCTGGGGGTAGGCGCGCAGGTCGGCGCGGTCGCAGCGGTCGAGCTCGGCGCGGCACCGGGTGTGCAGTGCGCGCACCATGGCGCCGAGTTCGGTGGTCAGGTCGACGCGGGCGAGCTGGACCTGGCTACGCACGGCGGCCAGACCGGTCTGACGGCCGCCGTCGCGCTCGGCGACCAGACCGATGCGTTCCTCTCTGATCCGCGCGGTGTCGGTGCCCGAGCGCAGTGCGGTGATCTGTTCGTCGATTCTGGCCCTGGTGTCGGCGAGTACGCGGGCGCGGACGGCGGTTCGGCGCTGGGCACCGTCGGCTGGTCGCCGCGCGGTGGCCGCGGCGAGGGTGGCGTGCAGTCCGGCCACGCCGGAGCGATCGAGCAGGGCCGAGTCGTCGGTGGCGCGGGCCGCGGCGGACAGCCGCGCCGAGACCGCGACGATGTCGAGGTCGGTGATGCCGCGCGCGGCGAGCAGTTCGAGATTGCGGGCGCGGGTCGCGCGCCAGTCCTGATAGGCGTGGAAGCCGTTCATGGCGAGCAGGATTCGCTGGTCGGCGGCGCGGAGGCGGTCGATCAGGGCGAACATGTCGGCGCCGAGGACACTGCCCGCGTCGAAGAGGATCAGGGCTGCGGCGGGTTCGTTTTCGGGGGTGAGGGCGGCCGGGTCGGCCAGCTCGATATGGGGTTCGAAGCGGGCGAGTTCGGTGCGGAGGAGGGTGGTGTTGGCGTCGTCGGGGGCGTAGAAGGAGATGCTGGTGCCCTCGCCCGCCTCGGCCATCGCCCGGAGCAGCGCGCCGCCCTGCGGGTTCCACCGGTCGATCACCGCGTCCACCGCTGAGGGCAGGGCGGCCGGATCCTCGGCCGATTCTTGATCGGGCGGGACCTCAGAGGCCTGCACTGGACATCCGCTCCCAGGCTCTGACATAGCCGTTGTGGACGCGCAGCGCGGCGCGCCGGGCCGAGGGGGGCATGTCGCTGGACACGACGGCACGCCAGCGGGTGGCGCGGGCGAGCGCCTCGTCGGCGTCGGCGGGCGCCGGTGACGGGTAGCCGGCGGCCAGGTGCGAGACCTGCGGGCAGGCCAATCCGGCGCACAATCCGGCCCAGAGCGCTTCGTCACCGGCGAGATAGTGCTCGATCAGCTCGCGGCCGCGTCCACCGTCGCCGGGGACCGCGCGGGCGGCCAGCCGGGTGAGCTCGTCGAGCAGTTCGCCGCCACGCACCGCTTCCACCTGCTCGTACCGGCGGTGGACCAGCTTGTGCAGCGGATCGATCCCGCTCGCGGAGTGCAGGATCTGGATGAGAGCCGAGGCGGGCAGGTCGGGGTCGGCGCGCAGGGCCGACAGCGCGCAGTCGACGCCGTAGAGATCCCAGTTGGCGATCAGCCGCCTGCGCGCTTCCTGGTCGGAGCCGCTGCCGATGAACAGATCGGCCGCCAGCACCGAGGGCACATCAGGGCCGACCGCGAGCCTGCGCAGATCGCTCAGATCGTCGGCGCTGACCGCGCCTGCCCTGGTCCGGGCCGCGACCGAGGCGACGATCGGCACGATCGGCAGCCCGAGTTCCTGCGCGTGCCGCTGCGCGGCGGCCACGGCCTCGCCCCAGCGCGCGCCCACCGCGTCGGCCTTGTTGAGCACCACCACACCGCGACCCTGCGGCACGGTGGCGAGCAGGCGATAGTCGGCGGCCTGCGGCGCACCGGCCAGCACATAGATGACCAGATCGCCGTCGAGCACCGGGTCGGGCAGCTCGGGTTGATCGACCGGCGCGGTCTCCTGTGCCGACAACAACGCCAGCGCGGCCAGCACGGTGGTCCGCCCGCTGAGGGCACGTCCCGTGATCTGGATGTGCAGCGGACGGCGACGGCGCGCCGCGGCGGCCGCGGCCTGGTCGGCGATCCCCGGATCACCCCCGCGACCTGCACTGAGAACCGAGATCAGCTCGTCGAGCTGGTCCGCGGGCCGTGTCTGTGCGAATTCGGTGACTGTCGGCATTGCGCACACCCCCTTTTCGGAGGGCATTGTGTCAGATCCGGGCCGAGCAGGGGCCGGGCGAACCTTCTGCCGACCTGGGCGGATCAGCGGTCGCACGAACTCGCCTGCGACGCAGCTGTGCGCATGCTGGACAATGGTCGACGTGAACGACGCCGCCGACCACGCCGAGCCGACCAGCCACAAGCTGTCGGAGATGCCGAACGACGCGGGCCGACGCTCGCTCACCGGCTCCCGGCTGTACCCGCGCGTCACGAGCTTCCGCACGCGGCGGGGCGCGCTGACGCCGAACCAGCAGGCCTCATGGGACAAGACGTGGCCGGTGATCGGGCGCAATGTGTCCAACGATCCCGTCGACGCCGACGCCTGGTTCGGGCGCGAGGCGCCGCTGGTGATCGAGATCGGCACCGGCACCGGCACCGCGACGGCCGCCATGGCCAAGGCCGAACCGCACCTGAACCTCATCGGCATCGAGGTGTACCAGCCGGGTCTGGCCCAGCTGGTTCAGCAGATCGAGCGCGAAGAGATCGAGAACATCCGGTTGCTGCGCGGCGACGCCGTCGACGTACTGGAGAACATGGTTGCCCCGGAATCGCTGATCGGCGTTCGGGTGTTCTTCCCCGACCCGTGGCCGAAGGCCCGCCACCACAAGCGCAGGCTGCTCCAGGCGCCGACCTTCGCCCTGATCGCCAGCAGACTCAAGCCGGGCGGAGTGCTGCACGTGGCTACCGACCACGCGGATTACGCCGAGCATATTCTCGAAGTAGGCTCCAAGGAACCGCTGTTCACCGGCCTGAACGACACCACCGGTGGCGACAGTGCCGCCAACCGCACGACCGCGCCGATCGGTTTCGAACGGCCCGTCACCAAGTTCGAAGGCAAAGGCCTGCGCGCCGGTAGCGCCATCAACGAGTTCATATGGGGGAAGATCGACAGATGAGCGTGAGTGAGATCGCCCCCGAGATGCCGGTGCCCGCCCAGGCAGGCTCCGGTTCCGAGGCGTTGAGCGGTTCCGATGTTCGGCGTGTCCTGTTGGTCTGGGACGCGCCGAACCTCGACATGGGGCTCGGCGCCATCCTCGGTGGACGTCCCACCGCCGCTTATCGCCCCCGTTTCGATGCGCTCGGCCGCTGGTTGCTGGCCCGCACCGCCGAGATCTCGGTCGCCTCCAAGGGGCGCATCGAGGCCGAGGCCACCGTCTTCACCAATATCGCGCCCGGCACCGCCGACGTGGTCCGCCCCTGGGTGGAAGCGCTGCGCAATGTCGGCTTCGCGGTGTTCGCCAAGCCCAAGATCGATGAAGACTCCGATGTCGACGCCGACATGCTCGCGCACATCGCGGCCCGTCAACGCGACGGTGGTTTAGCCGGAATCATGGTCGCCTCGGCCGATGGTCAGGCGTTCCGTGAACCGCTGGAGGCCATCGCGGCCAAAGGAATCCCAGCTCAGGTGCTCGGATTCCGTGAGCACGCGAGTTGGGCGGTCACTTCGGATACCCTCGGGTTCGTCGACCTCGAGGACATCCCCGGCGTGTTCCGGGAACCGCTACCGCGGGTGAGTCTCGAGTCGCTGCCCGACGAGGGTGCCTGGCTGCAGCCTTTCCGGCCGCTGTCGGCACTACTCACTTCTCGCCCTGGTCAAGGAGTCGCTTAAGTGTTCACCCGCTGGGGCGATCTGGTCTATCGGTTCCGCTTCGCCGTCATCGTGGTTGTCGGTGGAGCCATGTTGGCGTTGGGTGCCTACGGCATGGGGCTCGGGCCTCGGCTGAGCCAGAGTGGCTGGTTCGATCCTGGCTCGGAGTCGGTGCAGGGCGCGCAGATCGCCGACGGGTCTTACGGTCGCGACCACCAAGCCGACGTCATCGTCATGTACAACGCCCCCGAGGGCAAAACGATCGATGACCCGGAGTTCTCGAAGAAGATCGTCGACAGCCTGACTTCCGTCGTCGCCGAACATCCCGATCAGATCGGCAAGATCAACGGCGCCTATTGGAAGGTGGGCGACTCGCCCGCCGTGCCGTCAGCGTTCGGGTCCAAGGACAAAAAGCACGCGTTCGCCTCCATCGCGATCGCTGGTGACAACGACACGGTCATGATGGCCAATTACCGTGCCGTACAAGACGTCTTCACAATTCCCGGCGTCGATGTCGAGGTCTCGGGCCTGCAGCCCATCGCGGTCACCCTGACCGACACCATGGACCACGACGTCAAGCGGATGGAAGTGCTTGCCCTCCCCGCGGTGGCGATCCTGCTGTTCTTCATCTTCGGTGGCGTCGTCGCTGCCGCGTTGCCGCTGATCATCGGCGGTTTGACGGTCATCGGCGCCACCGGCATCGTCATGGTGTTGACCAACTTCGTCGAAGTCAACTTCTTCGTCACCGCTGTCGTCTCGATGATCGGTCTCGGCCTCGCGATCGACTACGGCCTGTTCATCGTCAGCCGCTTCCGCGAGGAATTGGCCGAGGGCTACTCCACGCGCGCCGCCGTCCGGCGATCGGTGATGACCGCTGGACGAACAGTGGTGTTCTCCGCGACGATGATCATCGCCAGCATCGGCGGCATCCTGATCTTCCCGCAGGGATTCCTGCGCTCGGTCGCCTACGGCACTCTCGCCGCCGTCTCGCTGGCGGCACTGACCGCGGTCACGATCCTGCCTGCGATGCTGGGCATCCTGGGCCCGCGCGTCGACATGCTCGGTCTCAAGTGGTTCCGCAAGACCAAGACCGCCGAGCAGGTCGAGAACGGCTTCTGGGGCAACCTGACCCGCTGGGTCATGCGGCACCCACTCAAGATCGCCATCCCGATCACCATCGGCCTGCTCCTGCTGATCATCCCGGTCAAGGATCTGGCGTTCGGTGGCATCAACGAGAAGTACCTCCCGCCGGACAACCAGACTCGTTCCGCGCTCGAGCACTTCTATGAGGTCTTCCCGCTGAAGAAGACCGACCCGATCCAGCTGGTCTTCGTCTCGGACAACACCAATGCGATCGGCAAGGTCTGGAAGGAAGCCAACCAGGCTCCCGGGCTGGTCGGCCCCTTCGAAGTGCCGGTCAAGTCGCCGACCAACCCCGAGGTGTTCCGCACCTCGGCGACCCTGGTCGATCCCACCAACAACGCCGAACCGACCATCGACTACCTTCGCGCGATCGAAATACCCGACGGCGTCACGATGTATGTCACCGGTCAGCCCGCGCTCATGGCCGACAGCATCGACACGCTGCTGGAACTGATGCCGTGGATGATCCTGATCGTCCTGGTCACCACCACGATCCTGATGTTCCTGACGTTCGGTTCGCTGGTGCTGCCGATCAAGGCCGCGTTGATGAGCGCGCTCGGTCTCGGCTCGACGCTGGGCATCCTCACGTGGATCTTCGTCGACGGCAACGGCGCGACCCTCCTGAACTTCACGCCACAGCCGATCAGCGCACCGGTCTTGATGCTGATCATCGCGATCATCTACGGCTTGTCGACCGACTATGAGGTGTTCCTGCTCTCCCGCATGGTCGAGGCACGCGCCCAAGGCGCGTCGACCACCGAAGCCGTGCGGATCGGTACCGCGCAAACCGGCAGGATCATCACTGCTGCCGCGCTGATTCTGCTGGTCGTGACCGGCGCGTTCGCGTTCTCCGACATGGTGATGATGCAGTACATCGCCTACGGCATGATCGCGGCGCTGTTCATCGACGCCACCATCCTGCGCATGCTGCTTGTCCCCGCGATCATGAAGCTGCTCGGCGACGACTGCTGGTGGGCGCCGAAGTGGATGAAGCGGATCCAGGAGAAGATCGGCCTGGGCGAACCCATCCTCGACGACGAACGCCCCGAGCACGGTGGCGTTGTCGACCTGGTGAAGACCACGCCGATCACCGACCCGCCGACCATGCAGATGACGGCGGTCCCCGACTCCAAGCTGGCCCGCACCCCCCGCAGGCCGCGCACGGTCGCCGAGATCGAGGCCGAGGCCCCGACCCAGCGCATCGACAAGATCACCGATGCCGAATCCGCCGAGCCCGCACGTGCGCGCCAGCCGATGTCGCCCGATCCGACGCGCCCCCGCGCCTCGATGTTGTCCTCGGGTGAGCCGACGCGGGAATTGCCGGTGGTCAAGCCGGGTACACCCGCGAAAGCCGATCAGGAAGATGCGGCGAAGCAGGAGGACTCCGGTCTCGACCTGCCGCAGTACGTGTCCGGCGAGCCGACCCAGGTTCTCCCGATCGTGAAGCCGAACACTCCGGATCCCGCCCAGGGACATGGCGATTCGACCCCGGATACCGCCGCGGACGAAGACCGTGGCTACTCGGGGCCGAGTTTCGGCACACCCCCCATACCTCTCACCGACCTCGGTGATCCCAAAACCGGCCCCGGCGGTGCCACTCGCTCCGCCAACGGGCGCGGACAGACGAACGGCAACGCCGGTACCACCGCGCCGGACGCCGAAACCCCCAGTGGGCCTTCGATCTCCCGCCCCGGCCCGGTCGACAGCGGGTCCGGCCTCGACCTGCCCGGCATCGTCACCGGTGTTCCGCCGCGTGGCTCCGCACGCGTGCAGCCGCCCGCGGGGTACACGCCAGGAGTGATCGGCGAAACTCCTCGGGTGTCGACGCCCGACGAGACCGGCGATGGCGCCGGATTCGGTACGCCCCCAGCGGATTTGCCGCAACGGCCGAGCATCGTCCCCCCGGCCAGGCCGAGCATGGTGACGCCGCCGCCCCGCGGGATCGTGCCACCGCCCGCACCCAGGATCGTCAATACGCCGCCGAGCCAGGCGACACCGGCCCCGCGCGCGGGCGATACCCCGCCGAGCGGAACCTTCAGTGGGTTCAGCCCGGTGACCTCGTCGAATCTCCGGCCGGTCACGCCCGACTCTCCCGCACCCGATTCGGGCACCCCGGCCGAGCCGAGCCGTCTGTCCGACCAGGCTGATGCCGCAGTGCGCGACACGGATTCGCACGGATTCGAGCCATCGAGTCCCGACCTCTCCGCGGCACCCGGCGCGCATCGCGCCGAGGCCTACCCCGGCAACGCGGCTCGCGCGCAGACCCAACCCGATTCGCCGATCCCGCCGCAGAGCGTTTTCGGCACTGCGGTGCCCGTCGAACCGCAGCCGAGCACCCCGTGGAACAACGGCATGACGAGCCCTGGCACGCCACGCGGTTTCAATACGCCCGACCAGGACAGCGGACCACGGTTCACGCCGGTCACGCCCTCCTCGGCGGACAGTGCGGGCGACCGTGCCCGTCCCGCCTTCGAGCAACCGGCGGACTTCGCCGGTGCATCGAATTCAGCCGGTGCCCAGCCGGATTCGACTCGCCCGGCAGGCGTGGTGCGTCCGCAGGTGGCGCCACCGGGATTCACCGAGGTCGAGCGCGAAACCGCGCCTTCGCCCCGGCAGCCGGATTCACTGGCAACACCGGGTCGGGAAGCTGCCGACGAGGTACCGACCGGCCAGGCCGGCACCCCGGGTCAGTGGCAGGCGCCTTCCGGTTTCACCGCCGTCCCGACCCCCGCCGCCTCGCCCTCGGAGCCTTCCGACTCGGCCCCGTCGGCCTCGGTCGAAACCGATTCCACCGCACCGGAATCCGGCGAACCCCAGGCGGATACCCGCAATGAGATCGAGAACTGGATGGCTCAGTTGCGCTCGTCTCGCCGCGGTACACCGGCGGACGAGGGTCGCCATTCCGGTAACGAGGGCCGGACTGTCAGCGTGAACGAACTTCTGCGGCGACGTGAGGACGACTGAGAGTTCGGGGATCGCCGGTGGACGGATGTTCGCCCGGCCCAGGCTGTACACGGAGTTCAGTAGGGCGCACACCAGGTTTGCGGCCGGGTCGGTTTTCGGTTTCTCAAGGGGTCTGACGCGGGGTTGCGGCGTCGGCGAAGGCACGGGCGTAGCGGGTTCCGGTGAGTAGCAACAGGATTCCGACCGCCAGGAAGGCCGTGACGCGGACCAGGCCGGACAGGGTCGCGAGGTCGAACAGGAACAGTTTCGCCAGTGCGGCCGCGGCGACCAGCAGGCCGGAGACCAGGCAGACTTTCGCCACTGCGGGCGAACTCGACAGTCGGCGCAGACCGTAGAACAGCGAGCCGGTCGCCACGACCATCCACACGATGGTCGCGAGGCTGTGGCCGATAATGAAACCGTCCGCGCCGCCTAGGGATACGCCGAGCGACACCGCGGCGACCAGCACGTAGTACAGCCCGGCGATGCTCACCGCGATCCATACACCGGTGACAAGCGCGGGATCGTCGCACCGTGGCAACCGCGGCACAGTCCACGCCACCATCGCCGCCACGCCAAGCCCGACCACCGCGGCCACCGCCGTCGAGACATCGAGTTTGTCGTCGGCAAGTCGTTGCAGTGCAAGCGTTTCCGGCGTGGCGATCGCCAGCATCACCAGCCCGCCCAGCAAAGCGAAGGCGATACCTAGCCCAGCGGCCACCCGCGTGCGACTCGCCGCGGCAACCGCCAGGAACGCGAGGCCGACCGCGAACAACATGGTCGGCAGCAGTCTAGGGTGACCGCCCGACGCGATGGTGCAGGTCTGCAACAAGGCGACGGCTCCGGTCAATCCCGCAACCAGCGCCGTGTGCCGCGCAATCCGCAACGGTCCGACAAGCCCGGGACCCTCGGGACCCGGAACCACCGTGGCACTTGCGGGGCCGGCCAGGGCTGCAGCGTTCGCGTGGCCGGAAAGTGCGTCGGGAGCTGTCGCGGCTTTCGTGGGGCCTGCCGTCGACTCCGCGTGCCTACGGATTTCAGTCGAAAGGCGCGGAATCAGCGTGGCCGCGAGGCCGAGAAGCACAGTGGCCAGTACGGCCGTGATCGAGGCGCTCACCACGCGGTCGAACAGCACGGCGGCGGCGAGCACCGGGAGTGCGGTCAGCGCGATCGTGATGCTCGCGGTGATGTCGCCGGGCCTGCGTCGCACGGCGAGCAGCGCACCGACCAGCCCGACCACCGCACAGGCGATCGCGGCAAGCAGCAGCCCCTGCCGCTGCTCCGCCTCCGTGCCGGAGATCGCCCCCTCGATCCCGCTGAGCGCCACCATCCCCAGCACGGCGAGCACCACCGGCAAGGTGCGTGCGACGTGCAGCACCGGCCAATCCCTGCGCATCTGCACCGGAACCCCCGCCGCCTGCAAGACCACCAAGAACCCGAGCAACATCAATTCGGTGGTCAACGCCGGTGACAACACCGCCGCTCCCAGCACCACCCCCACCGCCAACGGCTGAGACTGCCACCGCACCGCGATCCCCACCCCGGCCAACGCCACCACAAGTGCCACGGCAAGCCCGACTCCACCTGGAATCCACCGGTAATACCCGGTGACCGCGACAACATCCAGATACAACCCGGCAATACCGGTGGCCACCAAGGCAATTCCACCAACGCGACCACCCGGCCGCCCGAACACGCGCCAGCCGAGGCCAACCAGAACCACCGACAGTCCCGCTCCGGCAACAACTCTCGCCATCGGACCGAAGAACCCCGCCTGCGCGGCCAACACCAACAGCATCAACACCCCGACGAGGGTCACCCCAACCCCGGCCACCGCTAGCACGCGAGAAATCACCCCTTCCCGCTGCCACCACGGCACCCCGGCCTCCCGCGCAGGCCCAACTTTCCCGCCACGCCCCGCATCCCCAGGCCGACCGGCCGCCCAACCCGGCGGCTGCCCTACCTGCCCGTATGGCGCAGCACGCCCACCATGCGGCCCAGTCGGACCCATCCAATTCGCCGGGACCCCTCCCGACCCGTACGGCGCAGCACGGCCACCGTGCGCCCCAGCCGGACCCACCCAATTCGCAGGCACTCCACTCGGCGCGTACGGCGCGGCACCCATCGGCCCGCCGTGCCGCACACCCGCCTGCCAGTCCGCCGACCCGTACACCGGGCCACCAACCGGACCTACATACCCAGGAGCCGCACCCGGAACTGCCTGCCTCGCAACACTTTGCGCGCCTCCGGCATCTGGGGCCTCACCCGCGACAGGCGACACCTCCGCCCGCAACTGCGCGGACAGCACATCCAGATCGCCCCCCAGCTGACCCATGCGGGCGCCGAGCGCGGTGAACTCACCCGAGAGCCGCGCAACCAGCGCGGGATCGATACCAGTACTCATAACCCAATAGTCGGCGCGCGAGGAACGCCGAACATGAGTAGAAACCCCTGCCCTGCCCACTGTTCTTACCCGAATTCGAACCGCGCCCCGAGCAGCCGCCTACCACCCCGAGCCGGATGTGCCCCTACGAACCGAGGAACCGTCTCCACTGCACCATCAACGGATACTTCGCGGTGACCGAACCGAACCGAATCCGCCCGTGCACAACAAGATGCAACGGCCCGATCGGCGGCCCTGTGCGGACCTTGTTGTTGGCCGAAGACCCCACCAAATCCAGACCATTGAGGTCGACGGTCGCAGCCGCCGGAACAAGCAACGTCAAACTCGTGCAGTAATCGTCGACCTGAATCTCGACGATCTGCGTCTGCATGACCGCCTCGGTGAAGTCCAAGGTCACCCCGGACATGAGGTTGTTGAGATGCAGCACCGGCGGCACCTGCCACGGTCCCCGTCGATGAACCCCCGACAACCGGCTACGGATCGCACTCGGATTGGACCCACCGGACGGGACCGGGATGTGTCGTGGGCGCGGCATAGCCGCGGGCTGCGGCGTACCCGCCACCCGCATCCCGGGCAGGTCGACCAGCACGGCGTTGAGCTCACCACGGGTCTTGGCGGCCAGCGCGGTATCCATCCGCTCGGTGAACTCCCCGAGCGAGAGCATGCCGAGCCCGACGGCACGCTGGAGCAACTGGCCGACATGCTCACGTTCGGCATCGGAAACACGCAGCTCACGATCACCGACGGGACCAGCCGTCGCGGCGCCGGGTACGAAGAGGGATTCAGGACCGCCCATGTCATCGAGGGTAACCAGACACACCCACCGAGCACATCAGGGCAAACCCCTAATCACTACGACTACTCGAGGCCCTGCTCGATCGCATAGCGCGTGAGCTCGACCCGGTTCGCGAGCTGCAACTTGCGCAACGTCGCCTGCACGTGGTTCTCCACGGTCCGATGCGAGAGATTCAACCGGGTAGCGATCTGTTTGGCCGACAAGCCCTTGGCCACCATCCGCAAGACCTCTGTCTCCCGCTCGGTCAACGACGGCCGATGCGGCTGATCAGCGGCCGCCGGGGCGGTCGCCATCCGCCGGTACTCCCCGAGCACCAATCCGGCCAACCCGGGCGTGAACACCGGCTGACCTGCGGCAGTAGCCGTGACAGCATCGATCAGCTCGGCAGCTGAAGCGCTCTTCACCAGGTACCCGCTTGCCCCGGCCTTGATCGCGTCGAGCACATCGTCGCGCTCTGCCGAAGCCGACAGCACCAGCACCCGGCTGTGCGGCGAAACCCGCAACACCTCGGCGGTCGCCGCGGCCCCGTTCCCGTCGGTGAGCTGCATATCCATCAGCACCACATCCGGCTGCACGGCCGCGGCGCGCCGAGAAGCCGTTCCGACGCCGTCAGCGGTGGCCAGCACCTCGAAACCGGCTTCTGCGAGATCGCGGGAAACTCCCTCACGCCACATCGGATGGTCGTCGACCACCATCACCGTAATGACCGGCATCGCCCAACTCCTCTTCTCAGCGCGCCGGGTGGCGCGGAATCCGGAATTCCCACTCGGTACCGAGGTCCTCCCCCTCGGTCAGCAACTCGGCGGTACCGCCCAGCGCCTCGACACGCCCGACGATCGACCGCGAAACCCCCATCCGCCCTTCGGCTTCGGCCGCCTGCAGGCGCCCCGCCGCGATGCCGACACCGTCGTCTCGCACGCTCACCACCAGCACGTCGCCGGTGTCTTCCAGCAGCACGTAGGCTTTCGCGTCGGCCCCGGCATGTAGCGACACATTCGACAGCGCGGTGGTCACCGCCGCCGCGATCTCCTGCGCGACCACCCGTCCCACGCGCACCGGATCGCCCGGCGTGGCCACCGACACCGTCGGCGTAGCGCGCGCGGTGAGCAGCGGCCGCAGATCCACTTCCCCCGAACCGGAGTCGGGCTGCTGCGCCTGTTCGGACAACAGCACCCGCAACGCCACCTCCTGCTCGCCCGCTCGCTGCGCGAGTTCCTGTGCGGGCCCGCCTATCTCGCCACCGCGCCGCTTGATGTACGCGAGCACCTGCAACACCCCGTCGTGCACCTCGCGCGCCAACCGCTCGCGCTCCTGCGCCGCCGCCGTGATCCGCAATGCCCGCTCCAGCTGTCCCTGCGCCCGTCGAGCGGTATTGGCCGCCAGACCGAGCGCCAACCCCACCGAAACGAGGACCGGCGCGGTCGCATCGCCCCAAACGTCCTGTCCCCACTGATCCCGCACGGTTACTACGGCAGCCGACATCGCCAGTCCGGCAACCACACCCGCGACCGGGCCGCGCAGAATCGCCATGGAGATCACCGAGTTCGCGATCCACAACGTCGTCGGCAGGGTCTGATGCCCGTGGTACCAATCGTAATCCGCGACAAGCCTGGTCGAGGCGATCAGCGCGATCGTCACCACCTGATCGCCGAACACCACCCAGCCGCGGATCTTCCCGGTCGACTCGGGGAAGTACCACTGCGACAACAGCAGCGCCGAACTCCCCGACCAGATCGCCATCATCGCGATCAGCATCCAGCTCAGTCGCGGATGCTCGTAATACGGCACCGAGGCGATCTGCTGCCCGATCGCGTACAGCAGCGTGACCAGCCGAAACGCCTGCGCGGCCCGCCACAGTGGCGCGGTCGCGGCATCGGCCGAGCTCAGCTCAGCTGTGTGGGTCCGCATCGCCGGACTCGGCTTCTTCCTTGCGCAGCCGCTTCGCCACGTCGAAGCGGCCTGGGGGCTCCGGTTTGTCGGGCTCGGCGGTGAACCGTTTTCGCTCTTCGGTGGCGACCAGTTCGCCGAAGGCCTCCGCCGGGCTGTCTGCGAGCAGGTACCGGATCGCGGTGTTGCCCACCGCGATCAACGGCACCGCGAGCAGTGCCCCCGCGATCCCGCCCACGACCAAACCGGCGGTGATGGCCAGCACCACGGCCAGCGGATGGATGCTCACGGCCCGGCCCAGCAGCAGCGGTTGCAGCACATGGCCTTCCAGCTGCATCACCGCGATGATGATGCCGAGCACGATCAGCGCGGTCACCAAACCCTTGGTGACCAGGGCGATGAACACCGCGACGAACCCGGCGAAGAACGCGCCGATGATCGGGATGAACGCACTGATGAACACCAGCGAGGCCAGCGGCAGCGCGAGTGGCACATGCAGAATCGCCAGCCCGGCTCCTATACCGATCGCGTCGACCGCCGCTACCACGACGGTGGCGCGCACGAACCCGACCAGCGTCCCGAAGCCCAATTCGCCGGCGGTGCGGACCTTTTCGCGGTGCGCGGTGGGGATGATCCGGGTGATGAAGTTCCAGATCTGATCCCCGCCGTAGAGGAAGAAGATGAGGATGAACAGGATCAGGAACGCGCCGGTGAGAATGTGGCCGATGGCGGTGGCGGTGGTCAGCGCGCCGCTGGTCAGGCTCTCGCGGTTGTCCTGAATGGTGCGCACGATGGTGTCGCCCGCACTGCGGATCTGCTGATCGCTCAGGTGCGGCGGACCGTTGATCAACCAGTCCTGCACCTTGTGCACACTGTTGGTGACCTCGTTGGACAGTCCGGGCACACCGTCGACGAACTGTTCGACGACAAAGGTCAGCACCCCCGCGAGCAGCCCGATCGACCCGAGCAGCGCGACGAACACGCCGAGCGAACGCGGGATCCCGACCCGCTGCATCCAATCGACCAGCGGCGCGAGCAGCGCCGCGGCGAGCAGGGCGATCGCCAGCGGGATCACCACCGTGGCGAACTTCTGCACGAGCATCCCCACCGCGAGCAACGCGCCGAAGATGATCAGCAACCGCCAGCTCCATGCCGCGGCTTTCCGGACCAGGGGATGAACTGCCTCGGCGTCCGAGCTCCACGGCGACGACGTGGGCCCCGAAACTACCTTCTGGTCGGTCACCCGACAGAGCCTATCGGTCCGAACGCTAGATTGGTGGTCGTGTCGGCGCCCTTGGAAGCGGTCAAACAGACCATGCGAACGCGCTGGCCGCTGTATCTGACGTCGGTGCTGTTGGCCAATGCCTTCGGCGCGGTGCTGGTGTGGGCGTTCATCCAATACGGCCTGCCGGTTCCCGAGGGCGATCCGGGTGGGGTGCGCCAGACCGGTCTGCTCGCGCCCCTGCTCGTTTTCGGTGTCGCCGCGGTGCTGAGCATCTGCGCCGCCGCGTTCATGCTGCGGCCGGTGATGCGCTGGCAGATGCGCGGCGGGCCACCGAGCAGACGTGAGCAGATGGCGGCGCTGCACGTGCCGCTGCGGCAGTCGATCGTGCACCTGGTGCTGTGGATCATCGGCGGCGGGATCCTGGCCGCCATGATCATCACCGAATCGCCCGAGCTGGCGGGCGCGGTGATCGTCACCGAGTGCATGGCCGCCACCATCGTGTTCGGCTTCACCTACATGCTCGGCGAGCGCATCCTGCGCCCGGTGGCCGCCGAGGCGCTGACCGAGGGCTCCTTCGACCACACGCTGACGCCCGGCGTCGGCACCCGCATGGCGATGACCTGGGGTATGGGCACCTTCGCGCCGACCATCGCGATCGTGCTGCTGTGCGTCACCCAGATCTCCTCGGATGTGAAGTTCTCGGCGAAGTCCCTGGCGATCTCGATCCTGCTGCTGTGTGGCGTGGTGATCCTGCAGGCGCTGGCGCTGTCGATGCTGACCGGTTCGTCGATCTCCGACCCGGTGCGCCAGTTGTCCCAAGCCATCAACAGGGTGCAGGGCGGCTCGCGTGATGTGCAGGTGGAGGTCTACGACGGCAGCGAGATCGGGCTGTTGCAGGTCGGCTTCAACCGGATGATGGACGAGGCGGCCAAGCGGCGCAAGCTGCAGGAGCTGTTCGGCCAGCACGTGGGCGAGGACGTGGCGCAACGGGCACTGGACTACGGCACCGAACTGGGCGGTGAGACCCGATTCGTGGCCGTTCTGTTCGTGGACATGGTCGGCTCCACCGCCGCCGCGGCCGAACGCCCGCCGACCGAGGTGGTCAGCCTGCTCAACGAGTTCTTCCGGGTGGTGGTCGACGTGATCGACAGCCATCACGGATTCGTGAACAAGTTCGTCGGCGACGCGGCGCTGGCCATCTTCGGCGCCCCGCTGGATCGCCCCGACGCACCGAGTGCCGCGCTCGCCGCGGCCCGCGATCTGCGCGAGGCACTGCGCGAGGTGACCAGCCTCGACATCGGCATCGGCGTCTCGGCGGGCCTGGCGGTCGCCGGAAACATCGGTGCCGCGAATCGTTTCGAATACACCGTGATCGGCGACCCCGTCAACGAGGCGTCGCGGCTCACGGAATTGGCCAAAGATCATCCCGGCCGCGTTCTCGCTTCGGGCAGCGCGCTCTACTTCGCCGACGAAAGCGAGCAAGAACATTGGATAACAGGAGACGAGGTCCAACTGCGCGGCAGACGCAGAAAAACCCGCCTGGCCTGGCCGAAGTCCGCGATCGCCGCGCCGCGCGAGGACGAGGGAGAACAGATGCGTTCGTTAGGCTGAGACCGTGACGGCCGACGGCGACCTAACAGGGGCACCGGCCGAGCGCCGCCGCCGGTTCAGGTGGGTCAAGTGGGTGCTCGGCGCGGTGGTCCTCGCGCTGCTCGTCGGCGAAGGCGTGTATCTGTGGCCCCGCCTGCACGAATCCTGGCGCACGCTCACTGAGATCCACTGGGGTTGGCTGTTCCTGTGCATCGTCCTGCAGGCGATGTCGATGAGCGGATTCGGGCGCGTGCAGAAGCAGCTGCTGCACGCGGGCGGGGTGGATGTCAGCCAGGGGAAATCGGTGTCGGTGGTCTACGGCGCGACCGCGATGTCGCTGACGTTGCCCGCGGGCCAGGTCTTCTCCACCGCGTTCACCTACCGCCAGACCCGGCGCTGGGGCGCGAGCCCGATCGTCGCCTCCTGGCAGCTGGTCTTCTCGGGTGTGGTCGCCGCCGCCGGGCTGGCGCTGCTCGGAATCGGCGGTGCCGCGCTGGTCGGGCAGGGGATCGGGTTCAAATTCGTCGTCTCGCTGGTGGTGCTCGGCCTGGTCGTGTTCATCGGCAACTATCTCGCCCGCCATCCCGGCACGCTCGAGGCCGTGCTGCGGCGGGTGCTCGGGCTGGTCAACCGGCTGCGGAAGAAGCCCGCCGATCACGGCATCACCAATCTGGCCGAGATCCGGGCTCAGCTCGAGTCGGTCGATCTGGGGAAGAAGGACGCGGCGCTCGTCGGGGTGTGGGCGCTGGTGCACCGGTTCGCCGACGTGGCGTGTCTTGGGGCCGCTTGTTTCGCGGTCGGTGCCGATCCCAAGTTGTCCGGGCTGCTCATCGCGTTCGCGGCGGGCAAGGCGGTGGGGTCCATTCCGTTCGCGCCGGGCGGCATCGTCTACGTGGACGCGACGCTGATCTACGGTCTCACCGTCGGCGCGGGCTTGCCTGCCTCGCAGGCCGTCGCGGCCGCGTTCGTCTACCGGCTGGTCAGCTTCATTCTGGTCGCCGTCGTGGGCTGGATCGTGTTCGCGTTCCTGTTCCGCACACCGCAAGCCGACGACGAGGAATACGAGCAGGAATTCAAGCAGCAGCGACGAATCTGATCACCGCAACGCGCGAATGGCCGCCCGCCAACCCAGCAGGAACAGCGCGAGCACGCTCGCCGCGACGATCATGAAGCTGAGCGCGACACCCTGTCCGCTGATGGCGCGAAAGACCATCCCGCCGACGAAGGTGCCCGCCCAGATCAGGATTCCGCTCGGCCACAACGCCGTTGCGTCGAACCGCGTACTCGGCGCGACGAGCACCGCTAACCCCCAGCCGAGGATCAGCCCTAACCCGAAGGGCCACGCCGTTTTCAGCAGACCGGCGAGGACGGCCTCGTCGTGACTGCGCCTCCCGATCGCACAGAAGACGATCACCAATAGAGCATCGATACCGAACGGCGCGTATCGCATTTCCGCCTCCCCGCGACTCTGGGCCAGATTCAGGTGCGTTATCAGCAGCCACGCGGCCGCCGGTAGGACCGACTGATGTTAGCCCGTCCCCGGCGAGTTACCCATGTACCCGCTTGATCAGCGCTTATCGCGCGTATCAGGGTTCGGGCGTCGCCAGAGATTTGAGGAGTACAGCCGCCAGGCGTGAAGTGGCGTCACCACTGTCGACGTCGGCGATGTGCACCGCGAAGACCAGATCGCCCATCGTGGCCAGCAGCCAGCCGTCGGTGTCGCCGGTCGCGGCGAACGCGGTGATATCGCGGAATCCGCGCAGCGCAGCGGTTTCCGGCTTACCGATGCCCTCGTGCATCATCGCGCGCAACCGGTCCACCGCGGGCTGGGACAGCGCGGGAACGGGCGTATCGGTCGTGCCGGGATTGCCCGCCACGATCATCGGCGGCACCACCGAGCCACGCCAGATCGCGGCGGCCGCGATGGCCATGCCGAAGGGACTGACCTGGACCGCATCGGCACCCGCACCCTGACGTACCTGTTCGGTGCTGCGGCCGGGCGCGCTGATCCGCCCGGTCACCTCGTCGAGCCCGGCCACCTTGAAGTCGACGCCGACGCCGAGCGCGGTGGCCGCCTCGGCCGCTTCCTGCACCGTCACGTCCTGCGGCGGCTTGTTCTTGGTCGCCGCAGCGACGGCGCGGAACAACTCCATCGTGCCGCCGGCCGGGAACAGCCCGGTGAAGGCGACCGGGCCCTTTGCGGTGGCGTAGGAGTTCTGCGCCACCGCGACGACCGCGCCGGTCGAGGGCTGGATGGCCACGACAGTGGCCGCGGTCCCCACGCTCACGACCGCGGCTTCGGCGGCACGCTGTAGTCGCTGATCCAGCGTCGCGGCGATATCCGGCCCGGCAGGCCCCTGATATCCGGCCACCTGGTTGACGAACCTGCCGTCGGCCTCGAAGATCTGCACACCCCAGCCCGACGTCGCGTCGAGGCTGTCCTGCCATACCTTGTGCAGCGCGTCGAGCATCGGCGAGCGCGTGCGCCGGTCGGCGGAGATCAGTTTGGTCTGCTTCTCCATCACCACGCCCGGCACTTTGGCCATCCGCGGTTCCAGGATCGCGAAATCCCCCTCTCGCAGGTTCACCGCGACGATCGGCTTGCCCTGCGAGACCGCCAACTGCTGCATCAGCGATGGCCCGGTGATGAGCGATGCGACCGGTTCGATGGCGTCGGCGAGCGCGTTGGTGGTGCCGACGAGATCGCCGGTGCGGCTGGGGTCGATCTTGATGACGTTGAGTGTCTGCTCGGTCATCAGCGCCTCACCCGGCAGGTCGACAACCTTCGGCGGCGGCTTCGCGTTCGTGCGCACCAGCTTGACGGTGCGATTGTTGGTGAGCTGCGGCATCACCACCGCGGGCTCCCAGGAGATCCGCCAGCCGATGGCGAGCTTGCGGACGGTGCCCTGCAGTGTGTAGGTCCAGTCCTTCTTCTCGCCGAAGTTCCAGGCGACCTCCATGCTGAAGATCGCCGATTGCTTGTCGAGGTCGATGACCTGTGACGCCTCGTAGTCGACGGTGCCCGATTGCAGGCCCTCGAACATTTGCTTCATGGTTGCCGACGCGGCAGCGGGGTACGAGGTCAGGTCGGCGGCCTTGCCGTAGTCCTGCACATCGAGGAGCTCGGTGAACCGCTGGACCACCGTCTCCGACTCACTCGTCTTCCCACCCACTCCGCACGAGCACAGTGCCATGGCGAGGGTCGCAACCCCCGCGATCGCCATTGCGCCCCGGACGCGAAAGCGGCGGGATCCCCACACATCCATATCGCCCACTCTTCACTCTTGCCACTCCGGTAACAAATCCACCGTACCGGAAGTTGACCCGTCTCCAATGCCCCGGTAAGTCGGGCCACTGCCCGACCTCGACGCTTCGATTGTGCCGGAAATCTCGCCCGAATGAGGGTCCGTTTTCCAACCTCGCCCAGTAAGCGGCAACAACTGCTGTGTCAACCGTACCGACAGCCGCGCCGCGTGGTGCGGATCTCGCATTTGTCCGGCGATTCAACGCGAGGGTACCCAGGCCATCTCCATCCAACCGCACGGCGTCGGCCGTGCCGGGCCGGTGCGCACCCGTTCACGCAGAGCGGAATCCAACGCGCTGATATCGGCGTAATCTTGTAATCAACGCAAAGTGCGCAACAGAGATAGCAGGTGATTTCCATGCGGAACGACAAACGCGGACGCGGATTCGGCCGACCCGGCGGTTGGCAGCAAGCCGACCTTCCCGATCCCGCCGACGCCCCCGACTGGTTCGCCGGACGATTGCCCGCCGACTGGTTCACCGGGCCGGTGGAGATCGAGATCGACCGCGACGAGATCGTCGTGGTCGGCGAACTGCCCGTCTCCGGCGACGCGAGCACCCCGGCAGCCACCAAAGAAGGCGCGCTCGCCCGCTTCCGCGAGTCGACCCGCCCGGCCCGCATGCAGATCGCCGACGAGGCCCAGCGCCGCTATGGCCGCAGCGTCGCCTGGGGCGTGAAAGTGGACGGCGAACGAATCATCTTCACCCACTTGGCCGTCCCCGTGATGACCCGCCTACGCCAGCCCGAACGCCAGGTCCTCGACACCCTCATCGACGCAGGCGTGGCCCGCTCCCGCGCCGACGCCCTGGCCTGGACGGTCAAACTCGCGGGCAAGCACGCCGAAACCTGGCTGGCCGAACTCCGCGAAGCCATGCGCAAGGTCGACGACCTGCGCTCGGAGGGACCCACGGGCTTGTAGTCCCCAGCGGAACGGGTACAGCCCGTATGTCTCTACCCAAAGGGCCCCGCCCTGATCTGGACTGACCGGAGGGTGCGACGAAGGAGTACCCGGAGGGAGGGAAGATCAGGGCCCCCCAGGGGCCCGCTCGAGCGCGCCAGCGCTCCAAAAACACAGCCACCATACGATCCGGGGCGGGTACACCTAGATACAGTTGCCCACATGGAAACCGCGCAGGCCACTGGTCCGATCCTGATAATCAATGGACCGAACCTGAACATGCTCGGCACCCGTCAGCCCGAGATCTACGGCGCCGACACCCTCGACGATGTCGTCGCGCTGTGCGAACGAACCGCCACCCGATTCGGCCGCGAGGTCGTCGCGTTCCAGTCCAATCACGAAGGTGCGCTGATCGATCGGATCCAGCAGGCCCGCGGCGAGGTGTCGGCCATCGTCATCAATCCCGGCGGTCTCACACACACCTCGGTCGCGCTACGCGACGCCCTGGTGATCCCGGAGGTGCCGATCGTCGAGGTGCACATCAGCAATGTGCACGCGCGCGAGGAGTTCCGGCACCACTCGTTCATCTCCCCGATCGCCACCGCGGTCGTCGCGGGGCTGGGAATCTATGGCTACGCCGCCGCCATCGAGTTCTTGAGCACGCCCTAGGCGAGTCGGAAAACGGGGAAACCCGGTGCGATAGCGATCAATTCGGCGTCGGTCGCGTCCTTGGTGACGCCGTCGAAGAACTTGCCGACCTCCCAGCCCCACTTCTCCAGGTACAGCCGCAGCAGCGGCACCTTGTCGGCGTCGGCGACCTCGGTGGCGGTGAACTGTTCGGTTTTGCGGCCGAGGCGAAGTTCGCCGTCGCCTGCCACGCGCAGATTGCGCACCCACTGGACGTGCCCGCGGGGCGCGACCAGATAGCGCTCGCCGTCGGCGGCCGTCATCACGTTCACCATGGTGGTGCGCCATTCACCGCTCTTGCGGCCGCGCACGGCCAGCAGCCGCGAACCCATGATGCTGATCCCCAGCTTTGGCAGCAGGTTGGCGATCTTGTTGACGATCGGATCGATGCCGGTCGGGGGGAGGTGGCGGGTCGCGTTGTCCATGATGATCACTCCTGAAACTGTGAGCACTGCTCTCTGTTGAGTACAAGCATGCGCGACCCGCGCCTCAAAGTCAAGAGCAGTGCTCACAGTTTCCGAAGACCCCCTATTCGGTGAAGTATTGCCGCGATGGAATGTAGTACGTATGCTACATCTCATCGAAGGTCGATGACTGGGAGGACTCATGACTTCGAACAACAACGTCGTTCTCGATGTCGCGCAACTACGGATGCGATACGACGAGACAGACGTCCTGCACGATGTGACGTTTCAAGCCGAGCGCGGGGAAGTACTCGTCATGCTCGGACCCAATGGCGCGGGCAAGACCACCACGATCGAGATCCTCGAGGGGTTCCGCAGGAGGTCGGCCGGCCGGGTCGACGTGCTGGGGGCCGATCCCGAACACGGTGACGAACTCTGGCGCGCCCGCATCGGCGTCGTGCTCCAATCCTGGCGTGACCACGCGAGATGGCGGGTGGGCGAACTGCTCGGCCATCTCGGTGGGTACTACCGGCCGTATTCCACAGACCGCGTCGTAAGACCATGGGACACCGATGAACTCATCGAGCTGGTCGGTCTCACCGAACAGCGCGATGCGAAGATCGCCACCCTCTCGGGGGGTCAGCGACGCAGACTCGATGTGGCGATCGGCATCGTCGGCAGACCGGAACTGCTCTTCATGGACGAACCGACGGCCGGCTTCGATCCCGCCGCCCGCCGCGACTTCCACGACCTGGTGCATCGACTGGCCGATCTGGAGGAGACCACCGTCCTGCTCACCACCCACGACCTGGACGAAGCCGCGAAACTGGCCGACCGGATCCTGATCCTGGCGGGTGGTCGGATCATCGCCGACGGCTCCCCGGAGGAGCTCAGCTCCGCCACCGCGGGCGAGGCCGAGGTGCGCTGGACCCGCGACGGTCAACGTTTCGTCCACACGACGACCGAGTCGACCAAATACGTCCACGAACTGTTCAAGCAGCACGGTGAACTGATCGAGGACCTCGAGGTGCAGCGCGCGTCGCTGGAGGACACCTACATGGCGCTGGTCCGCCGTTTCGAATCCGGCACGGATGCCGAACCCGTCCGTTCACTGCAGGAGGTCACGCGATGAATCCCACGCTGGTAGCGATCAGGGGCGGCCTGGCGGCGATGTGGATCGAGCTGCGGCAGCTGTACACCAACGGGCCGAGCCTGGTGGGCCAGTTCCTCACTCCCGCACTGTTTCTGATCGCGATCTTCTTCCTTCGCGACCGGTCCTACCAGGACACCGAGCTGTCCCTCGGTGAACTGGCGGTGCCCGGACTGCTCGGCGGCATCATCGCCTTCAACGGCCTGTACGGCATCGCCGAAGTCCTCGCGCTCGACCGGGAGGACGGAACCTTGTTGCGCGCCAAGACGATTCCGAACGGGATCCTCGGCTACTTCATCGGCAAGATCGGCACGACCGCGGGCGCTGTACTCGTCCAGGTCGTGGTGGTGCTGGCCATCGGTGCCGTGATCGTCGGCGGCTTGTCGACACCGAGCGGCGCCTTGATCACACTGGCCTGGGTGATCGTGCTCGGGCTGCTGGCCACCCTGCCGATCGGCGCCATTCTGGGTGGGTTGATGGTCGGCGCCCGCGAGATCTTCCTGCTGACCCTGCCGCTGATGGGACTGATCGCCATCTCCGGCATCTGGTACCCGATCACCGCGCTCCCCGGCTGGGTGCAGGGACTGGCCCAGCTCTTCCCGATGTACTGGCTCGGCCTCGGCATGCGCTCGGCACTGCTGCCCGCCGAGGCTGCGGCGATCGAGATCGACGGGTCGTGGCGGCACCTCGAGACCGTCGCAGTGCTCGGCGTATGGTCGATCGTCGGGTTGCTGCTCGCGCCGATCGTGCTGCGGCGAGCGGCCCGCCATGAGTCGGGATCCAGCGTGGCCGTCCGCCGCGAGAAAGCGATGCAGCGTGCCTTCTGAGGTCATCTACAACCGCATCGCGATGTTGCGTGCCGAACGCGGCATCTCGCGGCGGGACCTGGCCGAAGCGCTCGGCGTGCACTACCAAACCGTCGGCTATCTCGAACGCGGCGAATACAGTCCCAGCCTGCACCTCGCCCTGCGACTGGCGGCCTATTTCGAGGTTGCGGTGGAAGTGGTGTTCTCCACCGAGCCGTTCCCGAGACTGGGATCAGGCGCCGAGACCGCGTGAACACCCGAAACCGTTCGGCACCACGCCGAACGGTTTCGGCATGTCATCCGCGAAATACCCGCAGCGTCGATTCGGACGCGTCGACCGCACGCTCCCAATAAGACGAAACCGACTCGGCCAGCACGGTGTCCACACCGACAGCGGCACCGGTCGCCACCACATGCCGCGCGCCGGCGGCCATCATCCGCAGGTACGCCGGATCGGCAGGCCCATCGTCCTCGGCCGTTCCCGCCCACGCGGCGTACAGCTCGCCGACACTGCCCAGTGAACGCTGGGCGTAGGGCACGAACCGAGCCATCTCGAAACCGGACCGGTCGACGATCGCCAGCGCCTGTTCGTAGCCGAGCAGCAAAGGCAGAAACAGGGCGAGCACGGCCTGGTAGAAGACCTGGGCCGCGCCGTCATCCGCACCCAGATATTCCGTTGTCGCCAAGGGCCGCAACAACTCTCGTCGTTCCTCGAAGACCGCAGGCCGGCCGCTGTAGAAGATGAAAGCCGCCGGTCCAGCGAGCTCGTGCGGCTGAGCCATCACCCCACCGGCGAGAAACTCGCCACCGCGAGCCCGGACGAACGCCGCGCCCTGCCGAGTCCGCTGCGGCGAATCCGAGGACAGGTTGACCACGACCTTGCCGGTTAGATCCACGGAGCCGAGAACCTCGTCCATCGCGTCGTAGTGGGTCAGGCTGAGCAGGATGAGCTCGGCCGCAGCCACCGCGTCGGCCACGGTCTCGGCGCGATGGGCACCGAGACCGTCGGCCTTGCCGGGGGTGCGATTCCAGACCGTCACCGCGAAACCTGCGGCGAGGTAGGTGCGCACGATCTGCTGCCCCATCGGGCCGAGGCCGATGACGGTGACCGCATCGGCCGCCCGGCCCGAGATCGGCATCAGGACGCCTCGCCGCGGAACAACGCGTACGGCGAGATCTGCTTGCCGGTGGCCTCGGAGGCGGCGACAGCCTTGCGCCAGAACGACTGGGCGAGGTGGGACAAGCTCGCGTCGACGCCTGCCTCCTCGCTGGCGTCGATGATGTGCTGGGCGCCCGCGTCCATCATCTTCAGGTGCGAGAGCTCCGCGAAGCCGCCTACCTTGTTCGCCTCGGCGAACTGTTCGATGAAGAACGGGTAGGCGCCGGCGGAGCGGACGGCGAACGGCACGAACTGGTCGATGCTGTGACCGGAGTTCGCGATCATCGCCGACGCCTGGTCGAACGCCAGCAACCAGGGGTGGAAGGTGATCAGCAAGGCCTGGTAGAAGATCTGGGCCAAGCCGTCGTCGGCGCCGAGGTATTCCTGCGGGCTGAGCGGGCGCAGCAGCTCGGCGTGCGCGTCGAATACCGCCTTCGGGCCGCTGTAGAAGATGTAGGACGAGGGGTGGACGATATTGTCGCCCGCCGACATCACGCCGCCGGAGAGGAATTCGGCGCCGCGCTCACGAACCCACTTCGCGCCCGCCCGCGCCTTGTCCGGTGAATCGGAGGACAGGTTGGCGATGACCTTGCCTGGCAGCTGGTCGACGGCCTGACCGAGCACGTCGTACATGGCGTCGTAGTGGGTCAGGCTGAGCACGGAGACCTCGTTGGCGGCGAGCGCGTCGGCGACGGTGTCGGCGCGCTTGGCACCCAGCGCCACCAGCGCGTCGACCTTGGCGGTGCTGCGATTCCATACCGTCACCTCGACGCCTGCTTCGAGGAAGGCCTTGACCATGGCCTGGCCCATCGGGCCGAGGCCGAGAACGGAAACGGAAGCGGTTTGCTCGGACATGTTGTGGCCCTTCGATACTCGACAACTGGATGGTTCGGCGCCGCATTCCATGGTGGTCGGCGCGGGTATCGTCGGGAAGACCGAACGTTGGGGTGTGGTTGCTTACCTAGAGGTTCGAAATACGGTCAGAAGGGTGTGCCGAAGATGAATAGTGACGCAGATCACGATGTGTGTGGCATGAGCCTGGCCATCGATGTCGTCGGCGGCAAATGGAAGCTGCACCTGATGTGGGTGCTCGGCGCCGGGCCGAAGCGGTTCGGCCAGATCCGGCGGATGCTCGACGGTGTGAGTGAGAAGGTGCTCGCCGAGAACCTGCGTCATCTGGAAAGCACCGGCGTGGTGCACCGCGAGATCTTCCCCGAGATCCCCCCGCGGGTGGAGTACTCGCTCACCCAGCTGGGCGAAACCCTGCGCCTGGCACTGGAGCCGCTCGAATCCTGGGGCGACGAGCACCGCGCGGCGTTGAGCACCGCCGCCCGAACGTCCGCCCCGGCGCCTTCGCCCTCGTCGAATCGCGCGGTGGGTATCAGCGCGTCATAGCAAGTGTTCCACGGCGATTCGCTCGCCGATTCGCTCGAGCAGGTTCGCCGCGGCCATGATCGAACGCGCGGGATCGGGCTCGAGGTCGCTGAGCGGGTAGCAAGCGGCGAACCCGGCGGCTCGAATCTCCCCAGGCGACAGCAGAGTTCGGCCCACCGCCGCGACCACCGGCACCCCGGCCTTCTTGGCCGCGGCCGCGACCCCGACCGGCGCCTTCCCGTGCATGCTCTGATGATCCAGCGAGCCCTCACCGGTGACAACCAGCGTGGCCCCGTCGACCAGCGTCGAGAATTCCAGCAGCTCGAGCAGCACATCGATCCCGCTCCGCACCTGTGCCCCCAGCACCGCGAGCACTCCGAACCCGGTACCACCCGCCGCGCCCGCCCCGCCGATCTCGGCATAGCCCGTACCCAGCACGGCGGCCCAATTGGTGAGCCCTGCTTCGAGTTTCAGCATCTGCCGAGGATTGGCCCCCTTCTGGGGCGCGTACACCGCCACCGCCCCGGCGGGTCCGAGCAACGGATTGTCCACATCGCAGGCAAGCGTGAACTGAGCCGTCGCGACCGCCGGATGCAGCCCGGCTCGATCCACCGAGGCAACCTGCTCGAGCATCGTGGCCACATCCGCGACCCCCGCCAGTTCCCGCCCCTCCCGATCGAGCAGCCGCAACCCGAGCGCCCGCAACAATCCGGCCCCGCCATCGGTCGACGCACTCCCACCGAGCCCGAGCACGATCTCGCGAGCCCCCGCGTCGAGCGCGTGCGCGATAGCCACCCCCAGCCCGAAGGTGTCGGACCGCAGCGGATCCAGCCGCCCACCCGGCAATTTCACCAGCCCGACGGCCGCCGCCAGCTCCACCACCGCGGTATCGCCGCGCACCGCGTACACCGCCGTCGAGACCTCCCCCGTCGGCCCAGGCGCGGCGAGCTCCACGCGTTTCCACCCCGACGCCACGAACGCGTCGACCATCCCATCGCCGCCATCGGCGACCGGCACACACCGCACCTGCGCCCCCGGCGCCCGCCGAGCAATCCCCCGTCCCAACGCCTGCGCGACCTCGGGTGCCGACAGCGAACCTTTGAACTTGTCCGGTGCAAGCACAACGAGCGGTCCACGAGTCATCCCGACATCTTCCGCCCTGAGACCAAAACCCGCATCCCCGCAGTTCCAGCCACACCATTCACCCCAAACCGCCATGACCGCACTCCCAACCCGCACCCGCGACCCCTGGGGAGCGGCGGCCACGAAGTGGCCGGGCGGCCGGGGGTAGCGGGAGCGCCGCCCCCCGGAGTATCGGGCAGAGGTAGTTGACGGGCGGCCGGGATGGGGCCTGTGCTGCGGGTGCCCGGGGGGGTTTCTCGGCGGCCCCTTGGGCCGCGGACTCGAGCGCGCCAGCGCTCCAATAAACACAGCGTCAAACCTGCCTGGGACTACCAACGCCCGGTCATCCCGCAACCCCAAGGACCACCGAACAATAAGGGCCAAAACCAACCAACACGGTAGCGTCAACCTATGGCGACCGAGGTCCGCAACAACACCGCGCTCGAGCGGTTCGAACTCACCGCCGACGGTCAACCCGCCGGCTACATCGAATACCAGGACACCGGCGACGAACGCGCGCTCGTCCACACCGAGATCTATCCCCGGTTCGAAGGCCGCGGACTAGCGAACATCCTCGTCGAGTCGGCACTCGACGCCAGCCGCGGCCAAGGCTTCAGCGTGCTGCCGATGTGCCCGGTGGTTCTGCATTTCATCACCACCCATCCCGATTACATCGCCTATGTCCCGCAGCGAGCCAGAGAGTTGTTCGGCCTACCTCAGTAATGCGCGACGGCCCCGTCGACAGCCAGTTGCAGCTCTTCTTTGACGAGCCTGGCGATGTCGGCGGGCCGCTGCGGCAACTCGAGAATCGGCGCCCGGAAGTACGCGACCCCGGACACCACCTCGGCAGCGGTCGTTTCGACGGTAGCGTCGCGGTTCCCGTAATTCATGCCGATGGCGACCAGCGCGGGCGCGGCATCCAGTTTGGCCGCACGGAACGCGATATGCCCGATCCCGCTACCGACCGCCTGCACCTTGGTGTGATCTACCTCATTGCAGGTCCCCTCGGGGAAGATCGCGAGGTGGTCACCGGCGGCCAACCGCTGCGCGCACACATCCATCATGCGCTGACCTGCGGCATTGACCGCCCGAATCCCATGATCCTTGCCGCGGAACACCGGGATCCCACCCATCATGTCCACCTTGCGGCGCTGCTCGGGATCGATGAAGAGCTCATCCTTGGCCAGCACCCGGATCCGCCCGATCTTCGAGCGCAACGGTGAGCGCCACGCCGTCGCCGCGATCGTGTACGGGTCGCTGGTGGACAGATGGTTGATCGCGAAGATCACCGGACGCCCACTGCGGACCAGCGCCTTCAGCTGCTGTTTCGCGCCATCGGTGAACATCACGCGCGGCCGGAACCGCCGGGCCAGCACCGCGTACGAAGCCAGCGCCTTCCACCTGTTCTGCTGATGCCGCAGGTAGTAGTCGTACACGGCGTCGCTGTCGTCGAGCAGGACCTCGGGCAAGTGCATAGCGCGACCCTACCGGGCGATCCCACGGGCACGCGCGTGAAGAAATTCCGGTTCCGATCCGGTCCGCGGGAAGCGCGTACCGCCGCTCCAATGCGATGATGACTCGGTGGCAGGCGGAGACGACCCGGACGAGCGCCGGACTCGCGACGGGCACGGTGACGATCGGCGGCGCGGTCAGCCCGCGGTGAACGTCCGGGCGGGCAACCTGCTGGTGTCCGCGATCGACCTGGTGGAACCTACTTTCCGGCGCACCGTGGTGTACGTGATCGAGCACAACGACGCGGGCAGCCTCGGCGTGGTGCTGAACCGGCCGAGCGAGACCCCGGTCATCGATGTGCTGCCCGCCTGGGCCGACCTGGCCGCCGCCCCGACCGACCTCTACATCGGCGGCCCGGTCAAACGCGATGCTGCGCTGTGCCTGGCGGTGCTGCGCGCGGGCGTCGACATCTCCGATATCCGCGGGCTGCGCCGGGTCGACGGCCGGGTGGTGCTGGTCGATCTGGACGCCGACCCCGCCGAGATCGGCCCGCTCATCGAGCAGATCCGGATCTTCGCCGGGTACGCGGGCTGGTCGATGGGCCAGCTCGACGGCGAACTCGACAACGACGACTGGATCGTGGTGTCGGCGCTGCCCTCGGACCCGATCGCCACCGACCGCCATGACCTGTGGGCCGCGGTATTGCGGCGTCAGCCGCTGCCGCTGGCCCTGCTGGCGACACACCCGATTGAACTCGAACGCAACTGACGCCGTTACTCCTTCGACGAGCAGGAGTGACTCATGAATTACGACGAGCAGTGACCAGGGCCGCCGATGAACGATGGTCGCGACGAATTGATGCGCGCGCTCTACGCCGAGCACGCACCCGCACTGTGGCGTTTCACCCTCGGGCTGGTGCGCGATCCCGGCCGGGCCGAGGACATCGTGCAGGAGACGCTGCTGCGCGCCTGGCAACGCCCCGCCGTGCTGGAGCAGACCGAAACCTCACCGCGCGCATGGTTGTTCACCGTGGCTCGTAATCTCGCGGTCGACGAACATCGCAGCGCTAGGCACCGCCGCGAGTTCGGCACCGACACCCCACCGGAGCAGGTGAGCCCCGATCAATCGGATCGGGCACTGGACGGCTGGCTGGTCGCCGACGCACTGAGCACGCTGAGCCCCGACCATCGCGAGGTGATCGTGCGTGCCTACTATCGCGGCCTCGGCATGGCCCAGATCGCCGACGAATTGGGCATCCCACCGGGGACGGTGAAATCGCGCCTGCACTACGGCATGCGCGCCATGCGACTGGCGCTTCAGGAGATGGGGGTGACGAACCGATGACCGACCTCGCCGACGAGTACAGCACCTGGGACGCTGCCTATGTCCTCGGCTCGCTCGGTGCCGCTGAGCGGCGCGAATACGAGACGCACCTGCTCGGTTGCGCCCACTGCCAGCAGGCGGTCGCCGAACTGTCCGGGATGCCGGGCATGCTCGGTCTGGTCGACCGCGATACCGCGCTGTCGATGATCGAGGCGCCGGAGCCGGATGCGCCGCAGGTCCCCGACCTGCTCCCGGCACTGGCCGCGGCCGCCGAACGGCGCAGGAAGCGGCGGCGCTGGGTGAGTGTCGGGAGCGCGGTGGCGGCTGCCGCGGCCGCGGTGGCGATCGCGATTCCGGTCACGATCACCATGGCGCGCTCGGACACGCCGACCGAACAGATCGTCGCGGAGCAACAGATGCAGGCGGTGGAGCAGACCCCGGTGAGCGCGCAGGTGAAGCTGGTCCGCGACGGTGACCGCACACGCCTGGTAATGACCTGCCGCTACGCGCCGAGCGCCTACGGCTCCGGCTACACCCGAACGTACGGGCTGGTCGTAACCGCGGGTGAGCAGCGGTTCGACCCGACGAAGGCGTTGTCGCCGATGGTGGTCTGCGACTTGTTCACGCCGTCGTAGTTGCAGGTGATGGTGCCCGCGCCGATGTTGACCTTGCTGCCGATCACCGCATCGCCCAGATAGGTGAGGTGGTTGGCCTTGCTGCCGGCGCCGAGCACGACCTTCTTGGTTTCCACGAAATTGCCGACGTGCGAGCCCTCGGCCAGCACGGTACCCGGGCGCAGGCGCGCGAACGGACCGATCTCCGCCGCGCCTTCACTGATCACGCCATCCAGGTCGCAGTG
>NZ_JBHXNJ010000002.1:474920-494699 GCF_042719655.1 Nocardia sp. NPDC058518 | reverse complement strand
CCGTTGCGTACGCGACGAAGGAGCAAGCAACGGCGTCCAACCGGCGGCCCCTCAGGGCCGCGGATACGAGTGCGCCAGCACTCCGATCGACACTGCTAGTGTCGCTGTCGTGCTCGCACCCGAACGGCGGACGCGCGCCGATGTCTTCGTGGCAGTCGCGATCGCCGTCACTCTCGTAGTGGCGGCGTTCGTCGTCTGGGCGCGTGCCGATGCCACCGGGACCGATTCGGTCACCGCGGCGTCTCCCGCGCCCACCGTCACCGCGGCTACCCAGCTGCCGACCACCTTGCGTGAGCAGTGGCATGCCGCCGACGAGTCGAGCAGGCGGGCGCTCACGTCGGGCAATGTGGTGGTGACCGGCGACCACGGCACCGTGAGCGGGCGCGATCCGGTCACCGGAGAGCAGCTGTGGTGGTATCGCCGGGATATGCCGCTGTGCGGGGTCGAGTCGCAGTTCGGCACGGTGATCGCCACCTATCGCGATCAGCGTGGGTGCAGTCAGTCCGTGATGCTCGAGGCCGATACCGGTGAGCGCCGGGTCGCGCGCAGCAGCTACATGGACGACGAGATTCGGGTCACCGGTGACGGCACCTATCTGCTCGCGCTCGGCGCCGACCGGCTGGAGATGTGGCGTTCGGATCTGGTGCGCACCCTCGAGTACGGCTACGTCGATGCCCCGGTGAATCCGAATACCCAGCCGCGCAACGGATGCGCGCTGCGGTCGGCCGCGTCGAGTTCCTCGCGCCTCGCGGTGCTCGAACGCTGCCCCGGCGACACGACCGACCGGCTGACCGTGCTCAACCCGGCACCGAAGGAATCGACCGCCCCCGAGGAGTACGGCTCGCGGGTCCTCACCGCACCGGGCGCCGACACGCCTGAAATGCGGGTGATCGCGGTGTCGGACAACAAGATCGCCGTCTACTACCCCCCGACGGCACCCACTGCCACCGGCCTCGGACTGCCCGCCAGGATCGTCGTGCACGACGGCACCGGCAACGAGATCGCGACCCATCAGCTCGCCGCGCCGTGGGACGAGCGCGCCACGGTGACCCGCCTCGGCTCGGCCATCTACGTCTTCACCGGCGACAGTCTCATCGCCTTGAGCTCCAGCACATTACAGCCGGTGTGGACGGTTCGCGATGCGATCGGCACCCCCGCGCTGATGGCGGGCAGGCTACTGGTCCCGGTCCCCGACGGGCAGCTCGCGGTGGACAGCGGCAACGGCACGACCGTCGCCGAGATCCCGATCGAGCGCACCGACTACCGCGGCGACACCATCGCCACCGCCGTCCTGGGCAACACGGTGTTCGAACACCGTGGCGGACAGCTGTACGCGCTCCGCTGAACCAGCACTGCCATGATGGACCCATGTCCACACCCGATGCCCGCCTGGTCCTGCTACGCCACGGCGAAACCGAGTGGTCGAGTCAGCGCAAGCACACCAGCTTCACCGACCTGCCGCTGACCGAGCAGGGCGAAGCCCAGGCCGTGGCGGCCGGGCTGGTGCTGAAATCGCTGGACCTGCGCGATCCGCTCTGCTTCACCAGCCCGCGCCTGCGGGCCAGGCACACCGCCGAACTGGCCGGACTGTCCCCGATCCAGGTCGACGACGATCTGGTCGAGTGGAACTACGGCGAGTACGAGGGCGTCACGACCGCGAAGATCCGCGAAACCGTGCCCGGCTGGACCGTGTGGACCGCGCCCGTCCCGGGCGGCGAGACGGCCGAGCAGGTGGGCGCCAGGGCCGACCGGGTACTCGCCCGGGCCGAGCCGCAGCTGCCACAGCGCGACGTGATCCTGGTCGGTCACGGGCATTTCTCGCGGGTGCTGATCGCGCGCTGGGCGGAGTTCGCGGTGCGTGAGGGCCGCCGGTTCGCGATGTCCACCGGCGCGGTGAGCGTGCTCGGCTTCGACCACGACGCCCGCTCCATCTGGGGCCACAACCTGACGACCCGCACCGAACCGATCGAAGGAGTCTCGCGATGAGCGCACTCGTCCGGCGTGCCACCCCCGACGATGTGCCCGCGATGGTCGGGCTCGTCCACGATCTGGCCGAGTACGAGAAGGCGCCCGCCGAGTGCACGCTCACCCCGGAGCAGTTGCGATCGGCGCTGTTCGGGCCGGCGCCCGCGCTGTTCGCCCACGTCGCCGAGCACGACGGGCAGGTGGCGGGCTGCGCGATCTGGTTCCTGAACTACTCCACCTGGGACGGCGTGCACGGTATCTACCTCGAGGACCTCTACGTGCGCCCCGAGACCCGCGGCACGGGACTCGGCCGCGCACTGGTCGCGGCCCTGGCCGCCGAGGCGGTCGAACACGGCTACAGCAGGGTGTCGTGGTCGGTGCTCACCTGGAACACACCGTCGATCGAGTTCTACCGATCCCTCGGTGCCGCACCGCAAGACGAATGGATCGGCTATCGCCTCGCCGGTGCCGAACTGACGGCACTGGCCGCGACCGCGAGCTGAGCCGTATGCGTATCGCGTTACCCCACGATTGGCCGCGGACACCCGAAGAGGCGATCGCGCTCCAGGACGAACTCCGCCCCCAGGTGTCGACGGAAAACGTTGCGCCGCCACAATTTTCGACTGCGGCCGGAATTGATTCGGCCTATGCCGAAGACGGCACCGTCGCGACAGCCGCGGTAATTGTCGACATCGCCACCATGGAAACGGTGGAATCGGCAGTAGCACATGGGATTTCGGAATTCCCTTATGTACCGGGACTACTCGCGTTCCGGGAACTGCCCGCGACGGTCGCCGCGCTGGAAAAGCTCACCGCCACACCGGATCTGCTCGTGTGCGACGCGCAGGGTTTGGCGCATCCCCGACGTTTCGGATTGGCCTGCCATGTCGGGTTGCTCACCGGAATTCCCACCATCGGTGTCGCCAAATCGGTGTGGGGCGAATACCGCGCACCCGGCCCGCGCCGCGGGGATGCCGCCGATGTGACCATCGACGGCGAGGTCGTCGGCCGGGCACTGCGCACGCGCGACGAGGTGAAGCCACTGTTCGTCTCGGTCGGTCACCTCATCGACCTCGACACCGCCTGCGCACAGGTGCTTGCCCTCACCCAGGGTTTCCGGCAGCCCGAGACCACCCGTCGAGCCGATCACCTGTGCCGCGAGGCGCTGCGCGCGGCGACGGCTGACTAAGCGCGTTCGTCGTCCTCGGGAATTTCGCCGTAATCATGAGCCATGAAGCGGCTGGTGGCCGGGGCGAACAAGGTCGCTAGTCCGCCGATCGCGACCAGGCCCAGCAAACTCCCCCACAGCGGCTGGTGCGAGTCCGTCAGCAACGACCAGGCCACCGGCAGCAACAACACATTCGCGATCACCGCGATGGCCCGTCCCCAGCGTTTGCCACGCAGCAGCCCGATGCCCGCCGCGAGCACCCCGCCGAACAGCACCCCGAACCAGATCGCGGTACCGACCCCGCTGGCCTCGGACTGATCGTGCCCGGTCAGCGCCCGCACGATCAGCACGATCGCGGTCACCACCCCGGCCAGTCCCTCCAGCGAGACCAGCCCACCGGCCAGCCGCACCGTCATCGGGATGCCGGTCGGCACCTGTTCGCCGCCCTCGCGCTGGTCACCGTCTGTCACGTCCTGCTCTGCCACGTGCCCAGCCTACGACGACGCGTCGTGGCGCCCGGCGGGCGTCGGCTGTTCGCCTGCGCGCACTACCCTCGGCACTGTGCGGACGCTGCTCATTGTCAATCCCAATGCCACCTCGACGACCCCGGCCACCCGGGATCTGCTCGCTCACGCCTTGGAGAGCCGAACGCAGCTGACCGTTGCGCACACCCAGCATCGCGGCCACGCGGCCGAACTGGCCCAGTGGGCATCGACGCAGGAAATGGACCTGATCGTCGTGCACGGTGGCGATGGGACGGTCAACGAGACCATCAACGGCTTCCTGCCGGTGCCCCAGGTCGGCGACGACCAGGTGTGGCGCCCGCGCCTCGGGATCATCCCCGGCGGTTCGGCGAATGTCTTCGCCCGCGCGCTCGGCATCTCCCCCGATCCGGTGACAGCAACCAACCAGCTCATCGATCTGCTGGCTCGCGACGCCGACCGCCGGATCGGGCTCGGCCTCGCCGACGACCGGTGGTTCACCTTCAGCGCGGGTGTCGGCCTCGACGCCGATGTGTGCGAGGCGATCGACGCCGCCCGCGCCAAGGGCCGCAAGGCGACGCCCGCGCGCTATCTGCGCACCACGGTGCGTCAGTTCTTCCGGGCCCGGCGCCAGGATCCGCGCGTCACGGTCGAGGTACCTGGACGAGATCCGCTCGAGGAGGTCTATTACGCCTTCGTCACGAATTCGAGTCCGTGGACCTATCTGGAGGACCGTCCGATTCGCACGAATCCCACGACCACCTTCGAATCGGGCCTCGGTGTGTTCGCGGTGAAGTCGATGAGTGTGACGCGCACCCTGTTGCTTGCGCGGCAGTTGCTGGCCGAGAATGGAAACCCCAAGTCGCCCATGCTTTTCCGCGCCGACGATGTGCCGTCTGTGCGAATCGAGACGGGCCAGGAGATCGGCCTGCAAATCGATGGCGACTTCATCGGAAAACGCAAGATGGTGCATTTCACATCTGTCCCCAGTGTGCTCGACGTGGTGGCCCCCAAGCCGTCCTGACACCTGGACGTCAAGAAAAATCTCCAGGTTGCGCTGCGAAAACCTGGAGACGCGAGTACAAAGGACCGGGCAGGTTCCCCTTGTGGGGGCCTAGAGCGTGATCTCCCCCACGGTGCGCCGGAGACCTATTGACATCTACGGTGATCGTGAAAGCATTCACAAGCAACCGTGCGGAAACATTCGAGTCGCACAAGTGAACGATCCACTAACTACAGGCGCCCTTTGTGGCGCCCTCGCAAAGGAGCAGAGGAATGGACTGGCGCCACAAGGCCATCTGTCGCGATGAGGACCCCGAACTGTTCTTCCCGGTGGGTAACAGTGGTCCTGCGCTCGCGCAGATTGCCGATGCCAAGCTGGTCTGCGCCCGCTGCCCCGTCACGGCCGATTGCCTGTCATGGGCCCTGAAGTCCGGACAGGATGCCGGCGTGTGGGGTGGAATGAGCGAAGACGAGCGTCGCGCGCTCAAGCGGCGCAATGCGCGCACCCGTACGCGTACCTCCGTCTAAGTCGACGGACCTGGCGTTGCCGGGCCTTCAGCCCCGGCCCGGTAACGCATGTGTGAGAACCCGGCACCTTACGGTGCCGGGTTTATTGTTGCCTACCAGTATTTCTCAGAGATTGTCAGCGCCCGGAACGACGTCCGAGGGGAACCCGCAACACCGCGTCGGTGCCCACTTCGGCACCGGGATGCAAACCGATCGAGCCGCCGAGTTCCGAAGTCACCAGGGTGCGCACGATCTGCAATCCCAACCGGTCGGAACCTTCCAGACTGAACCCTGAGGGCAGGCCACGGCCGTCGTCGGAGATGATCACGTCGAGCCAGCGCGCCGAACGTTCCGAGCGAATCGTCACGGTACCGTTCTCGCCCGCGTCGAAGGCGTGCTCGATCGCGTTCTGCACCAGTTCCGTCAGGACCATCACCAGCGGTGTCGCCCGCTCCGCGGAGAAAACCCCGAGCGAGCCCGCCCGGCGGACCTTGATCCGCGCGGTGTGCACCGTCGCCACATCCGCCATGATCGGCAGCAGCCGGTCGATGACCTCGTCGAGGTCGACTTCCTCGTCCACCGACATCGACAGCATCTCGTGCACCGAGGCGATGGAGGTGACCCGGCGCACCGATTCCGTCAGTGCCACTTGGGCTTCCGGGTTCTCGGTGCGGCGGGCCTGCAACCGCAGCAGGGCCGCCACGGTTTGCAGGTTGTTCTTCACCCGGTGATGGATCTCGCGGATCGTGGCGTCCTTGCTCAGCAACGCGCGATCGCGCCGCTTCACCTCGGTGACGTCGCGCACCAGCACCGCGGGCCCGGCCAGTTCCCCACCCGGACGCAGCACCAGCGTGCGCAACAGCACCGTCGCCCCTCGTGCCTCGACCTCCATCCGGCGACCGGTGCGCCCGGCGAGTGCGGCCTGGATATCGGCAACCACTTCCTGGGCGTCGAACGGATCGGTGATCAGGGAACGGGTGGTCACCGCGAGATCCTGACCGACGAGATCGGCCTGCATCCCCATCCGGTGATAGGCCGAGAGCGCGTTCGGGCTCGCGTAGACGACGGTGCCCTCGGTGTCGAGGCGGATGAAACCGTCGCCCGCCCGCGGGCTGGAGTGCGTCGCCGCCCGATCCTCGGGCGTGGGGAAACTGCCGTCGGCGATCATCTGGCACAGATCGTCGGCGCAGGACACATAGGCCGTTTCGAGGGTGCTGCGCACCCGCGCGCGTGCCAGGTCCGAATCACGGCTGAGCACGGCGATCACGTCGTCGCCGCAGCGCACCGGAATCGCTTCGCGCACCGCGTGTACCGGGCTCGGGTGATAGACCCCGCTCACCTCGACCTCGGTGTCGGTGCGCACGGTGTTTCCGCTCAGCAGGGCATCGAAGACCTGCGGGAAATCGGCGCGCGAGGCGGTGGTGTCGACCTTGTCGTCCAGATGCACGGTGGGCGCGGTCGTCGGCCGGATCTGGGCCACACAGACCACATCGGATCCGTCGACGACCGGGCCCGCGCCCACCCACAGCAGCAGATCGGAGAACGAGAGGTCGGCGAGCAACTGCCAATCGCCCACCACCCGTTGCAGATGGTCCACGGCGATGCCGGGAAGGTCGGTGTGTTCGGCCAGGAGCTCGCTCAGTGTTGCCACGCTGGATTACCGCTTCGTTTTCGTGTGACTTACGCGATGGTGGCGATGAGGTCGCCCGCCTGTAAAACCTGGCCCGGCGTGACGTCGACCGAGGTGACGTCGCCCTCGATCTCGGTGAGCACCGGGATCTCCATCTTCATCGATTCGAGCAGCACCAGGGTCTGGTCGACCTGGACGTGCTCGCCCACAGTGACCTCCACAGCGAGCACGGTCGAGACCATCTCCGCGCGCACTTCTTCAGGCATGGCACCCCGTTCAATAGTCGTGCGGCCACCGCGATGCGACGGTGGCCGGTATCCGCCGAAGATACAGCCAACCACACGTGAAACAATGGCTCTCGACCAGACATAGAAGGGAGCTCCCATGGGTAAGCGTGGACGTAAGAAGCGCAGCCGCAAGGGCAACGCCGCAAACCACGGCAAGCGTCCTAACGCTTGAGTCGTGCCGCTGCGCACAGACGACAACAGCACGCTCTCGATGAGAGCGTGCTGTTGTCGTTTCAGGGCTGATCAGCCCTCGGTGGTCTCGATCCTGGCAACCGTGATCGACCGGTGGATCTCCAGCTTCAGGCGCTCGCGCAGACCATCGGGAGCGTGCTCACCACCGCACTTGCGGCTGAGCAGACCCTTGATCTTCTCCTCGATGCCGTAGGCCTCGATGCAGGGGCTGCAGTGGTCCATGTGCTCCTGCAGGCGCTCCCGGGTGGCGTTGTCGCACTCGTTGTCGAGCATGAGCCACACATCCGCGAGGACCGCGGTGCAGTCCATGTCGAGATCGGGATCGTCACTCACTTGACTACCTCCTGGCGTTCCCCACGGTCGAATCCACGTTCGCGCGCCACGTCGGCGAGCAGGCCCTTGAGCTGCTTGCGTCCGCGGTGCAGCCGAGACATCACGGTACCGATGGGGGTGCCCATGATGTCGGCGATTTCCTTGTACGGGAAGCCCTCGACGTCGGCGTAGTACACCGCCATCCGGAATTCCTCCGGCAGCTGCTGCAGCGCGGACTTGATCTGGTCGTCGGGCAGCGCGTCCAGCGCCTCCACCTCGGCCGAGCGCAGGCCGACCGAGGAGTGCTCGGCGGTGGCCGCCAGCTGCCAGTCGGTGATCTCGTCGGTCGGGTACTGCGCGGGCTGACGCTGCTTCTTGCGGTAGGAGTTGATGTAGGTGTTGGTCAGGATCCGGTACAGCCAGGCACGCAGATTGGTGCCCTCCCGGAACGACTTGAACCCCTGGAACGCCTTCACGAACGTCTCCTGCACCAGGTCCTCGGCATCGGCCGGGTTCCTGGTCATCCGCAGGGCGGCGCCGTAGAGCTGGTCGATCATCGGGAGCGCATCGCGCTCGAACCGGGCCGCCAGCTCGGCTTCGTCGACTTCTGTGCCGGACGCACCGTCGGACACCACGTCGTCGTCGCTCGTCACACCAATCCCTTCGATCGCCGTAGTAACCGAATCTACCGGCACGACGGAATCGATCGGCAATCGCGCACCCCGTGGCAGGAGAGGACGTTCCTCGAGCAGCAGTGTCACTATCTCTCCTTCACGTCTTCCCGGACCGCGTTGCCTTGTCACTTGTGTGCAACATGCACCCCCGCATTCGTGTTCCCGTACCGGGCGGAAATGTGGTTGCCGGGTGGGGTGTGGCCCCGATTAGGGTGACCGCTATGTCGACACCCGCGATCAAGGCGCTGCGCGGTATCGCGCATCGCGTCCACTCCTATTCCCACGATCCGCGGGCGGAGTCCTATGGCGACGAGGCCGTCGACGCACTCGGCGACGAGCTGGGAGTGCATGCCGCGCAGATCTTCAAGACGCTGGTGATCGAACTCTCATCCGGTGCGCTGGCGGTGGCCGTTGTGCCGGTGCCCGCGCGGTTGTCGTTGAAGGCGGCGGCCGCCGCTCTCGGCGCGTCGAAGGCGAGTATGGCCGACAAGACCAAGGCCGAGCGCACCACCGGCTATGTGCTCGGCGGGGTTTCGCCGCTGGGTCAGCGCAAGAAGTTGCCCACTGTTGTCGACGCCTCCGCGCTCGACTGGGATCGGGTGCTGTGCAGCGCGGGTAAACGCGGTCTCGAAATCGAGTTGGCGCCCGCGGACCTGGTGCGCGCCTGCGCGGCTGTCACCGCGCCGATCACCAGCTGAGGCAATCCGATCGGCTCCTGGCTCCGAATTCACTTCGGTGCATTCTGCGCCCGGTACGACCGATTCGATTCGACCAGAGGATGTGATGCGAAAATGTCCGCTCGTTCGACGATCGCCGCCCTGTCCGGTGCCCTGATGATCACTTTCGGCGCTGCCGCTTTAGCCCCTGCCACCGCGGCTCCGCAGGTGGTCCCGCCGTCGCAGGCCGAACCCGGCGACTATCCGCTCAACGGCCAAGGCGCCACGCCGAGGAGTTCACCGAGGACCTCGCCGGAAACCGATCAGAGCGCCGATAAGGCCGAGAAGCTCGGCGGCGGGGTCGCCACCGAGGTTATCGATCTGGTCACCGGGATCATCAAGTGCGGGTTGAACATCGCCACCGATTCGGTGCCCTGCTCGCTCTGAATCCGGTACCCGAGGCCGGGCATGATCACAGCAATGTGGTCTGCCCGGCCTCGTCGTTGTGGTTCGCGTCGAGCAGGAGCAGTTCTGGGCCGTTGTTTCGCACGTTGTTCACCAGGGTGGAGACCGGGCGCGCCACGATCGTCGCCAGCTCCGCCCGCGAGGGCGGCAACAGCAAATCGGCCGGCGCCGGGTGGTCCGGGTCCAGCCACGCGTCCCAGTGTTCGCGCGGCATCGGCAACGGCATCCGGTCGTGGATGTCGGCCAGCTCGCCGCTCGCGTCGGTGGTCAGGATCGTGCACGACATGAGCGGCTCGGAGTCGGGTTGGCCGCGGTCACGCCAGACCGACCACAGTCCGGCCATATAGAGCAGGGAACCGTCGCTGTGCGACATATAGAAGGGCCGCTTCACCGCCTTGCCCTTGCCGGTCGGCGCCGGCTCGACCAGCCACTCGTACCAGCCGTCCATCGGCACCAGGCAGCGCTTGTGTTTGACCGCGTCGCGGAACGACGGCGCGGTACTCGCCTTGTCGGCACGCGCGTTGAACAGCGGCTTCCCCTTGGCGGGCACGCCGGGTTCGGCCGCCTTGGTCCAGTGCGGGATCAAGCCCCAGCGCATGCGCCGGATCCGCAGGCGCGGATCGTCGTCGGGTTCGCCGTGCGCGTGCCGTTCCACGACGGTGAGCACCTGGGTGGTCGGCGCGACGTTGTAGCTGACGGCGGCATCCGGCTCGTCGAGCCCCGTCTCGTCGACAGCGTCCAGTTCGGCCGCCAATCGGCCCGGATTCGTGGTCGTCGCATATCGTCCACACATAAAGGTCAAGATACGCGCGGGGACCGACAGAAGACCCTGCTGACGACCCCACCCCACGCCGAAATGCGCACCACCGGTGTGTTCGAACCGCACATAAGCGAAGATGGGGGCGTGAGTTTCTGGCCTGCGCCCCATATCGAGGTCCCCGTCCACGCGACCGTGACCCTGCCCGGTTCGAAGTCCATCACCAACCGCGCGCTCATCCTGGCCGCACTGGCCGATGGGCCGTCCACGCTCACCGGTGCGCTGCGCAGCCGCGACACCGACCTGATGATCGGGGCCCTGCGCGCCCTCGGCACCGAGATCACCGGCGACGCCGAGACGCTCGAGGTCACCCCGGCTCCCCTGCACAGCGCCGCGGTCGACTGCGGCCTGGCGGGCACCATCATGCGATTCCTGCCGCCCGCCGCCGCACTGGCCACGGGCGATGTCGCGTTCTTCGGCGACGAGCAGGCGAAGCTGCGCCCGCTGACCACCATCCTCGACGCCTTGCGCAAGCTGGGTCTCGATGTCGACGGTGACGCGCTGCCGTTCGTCGTGCACGGCGCCGGCGCCCTGCGCGGCGGCACCGTCACCATCGACGCCTCGGGTTCCTCGCAGTTCGTTTCGGGCCTGCTGCTCTCGGCCGCCCGCTTCGACGAGGGCATCACCGTCCACCACGACGGCAAGGCGCTGCCGTCGATGCCGCACATCGAGATGACCGTCGAAATGCTGCGTCGCGCCGACGTGGCCGTGCAGACCCCCGCCGATTCCGGCAACGCCCAGACCTGGACCGTGGCACCCGGCCCGATCCGCGCGGTCGATTGGGACATCGAGCCCGATCTGTCCAACGCCACCCCGTTCCTGGCGGCGGCCGCGGTGACCGGCGGCGAGGTGAGCATCCCGATGTGGCCGCGCGGCACCACCCAGCCCGGTGACGTGATCCGCGAGATCCTCGTCCGGATGGGCGCCGAGGCCCGCATCTTCGACGGCATTCTCACCGTGGCAGGCCCGGAACGCCTGGCGGGCATCGACATCGACCTGCACGACGTCGGCGAACTCACCCCCACCGTCGCCGCGCTGGCCGCACTGGCCGATTCGCCCTCGCGACTGCGTGGCATCGCCCATCTGCGTGGGCACGAAACAGACCGTCTCGCAGCACTTTCCGCCGAGATCAACCGCCTCGGCGGCAATGTCACCGAGACCGAGGACGGCCTCGAGATCGTGCCCGCCCCGCTGCACGCCGGTCGGTGGCACTCCTACGCCGATCACCGAATGGCCACCGCCGGTGCGATTCTCGGGCTGCGAGTGCCCGGCGTGGAGATCGAGGACATCGGCACCACCGCCAAGACCCTGCCGACCTTCGTCGCGCTGTGGGAACAGATGCTGGCACCCGCGTTATCCGGCGAGGGGGTGGCGCGCTGAGCCGCCAGGGGCGATCCTCAGCCAGCTACGACGAATCCGATGTCCGGGTGCGCCCGGGTAAGGCGTCGTCGCGTCCCCGCACCAAGACCCGTCCGCAGCACGCCGACGCCGAGGCTGCCATGGTGGTGGCCGTCGACCGCGGCCGCTGGGGGTGCGTGCTCGACGGTGACGCCGACCGGCGCATCGTCGCCATGCGCGCCCGCGAGCTGGGCCGCACCCCGATCGTCGTCGGTGATCAGGTCGACGTGGTGGGTGACCTCACCGGCAGGCCGGACAGCCTGGCCCGAATCGTGCGGGTGAGCGCGCGCAGCACCGTGTTGCGCCGCACCGCCGACGACACCGATCCGTTCGAGCGCATCGTCGTCGCCAACGCCCAGCAGCTGTTCATCGTTGTGGCGCTGGCCGATCCGCCGCCGCGCACGGGTTTCGTCGAGCGGGCGATGGTGGCCGCGTATGCCGGTGGACTGGAACCGATTCTGGTGCTGACCAAGCGCGATCTGGTCTCGGAATCCGAATTCGCCTCGGCCTTCGACGGTCTCGATCTCAAGATTCTCTACGCGGGCATCGACGATCCGATGGAGCCGGTGCTCGAGATCTCGAGCGACCGGCTCACCGCGCTGATCGGACACTCCGGTGTCGGCAAATCGACGATGGTGAATCGTCTTGTGCCCGACGCCTATCGGGCGGTCGGCGAGGTCTCCGGTGTCGGCAAGGGCAAGCACACCTCCACGCAGTCGGTGGCATTGCCGCTGCCCGGAGGCGGCTGGGTGATCGATACTCCCGGCGTGCGTTCGTTCGGTCTGGCCCACATCACTCCCGACGATGTGATCGCCTCGTTCACCGACCTCGCCGGTGCCATCGAGGACTGTCCGCGCGGCTGCACCCACCTCGGCCCGCCCGCCGATCCGGAATGCGCGCTCGATCAGCTGCCCGGCACGGAACGGCGGGTCGCCGCGATTCGCACGCTGCTCACCGCCCTGATCTCCAACGATGCTTGGTAGCAACCGATTCCGTGCCGGGCCGACTCTTTAGAAGCTGAACGACCCGGTATTCACGCCGCCACCATCGCCACCGCCGCCGTCGGTCGGCACTTCGGCCACGGTGACCGTCTTGGTGGTCGACGAACTCGCCACACCGCTGCGCCCGGAGAAGGCCGCGCCGATGCTGTAGGAGCCCGCGGCACCCGGCGTCCAGACGATGCTCGCCTTGCCGTTCGCGCCGACCGGGATGTCACCGAGCACGTTGTCGCCCGCCTTGAACTGAACCGTGCCGCCCGCGGCCGCCGGGGTCACGCTGGCCTCCAGCGTGACGGCCTTACCGACCTGCGCACCCGACACCTCGGTGATGGTGGTGCTGGACACGGCGTCACCTGACACCGTGATGGCCGGACCCTTGCCCTGATAGATGCCGTCGCCGAGCGAGCCGCCATAGTGCATCGACGTCGGCAGCGGAGTATCGCGGGCGCAGTTCACGCCGACCTTGTACTGGATCTCGAAAGTCTGCGATTTCGGCGAAATATTCGGGTACACCGGGTACTTGGTGATGCCGAACTCGGCACGGGCCCAGTCCGAGGACGACGTGTCGATCGACACCACGTCACCCGACATCTTCGCCGAGCCCGCGACCGGGGTCAGGCACGCCGGGTGCAGGTCCTTGATCGAGTAGATGTACTCCACCGGAATGCCGGTGCGCTCGAACTTCGTCGTCACGGTCACCGTGTCGCCGACCACCGGGTTGGTGTTCGACACCGTCCTGGTGAAACGACTGTTGCCGTCGTCCCAGGTGATCGCCGCGGGAGCGGCCACGGCCGATCCCGGAAACGCCGCCATCGCCAGCCCCGCCGCGGCCGCGAACGTGGCCACACGCTGCACTCTTCTGTCCACCATCATCGTCTCCAAGTACGCCGGACGCCCTCGACGTCGTCGAGGCGCTGATTCGCCCGAGTGGCGAGCAGTAGATCACGCCCGCGTACCCGGCGGAACGAAATCCGAAATAGATCTCGTTCAGATTTCGAATTCGACTCGCGTCGGCTCGCGTTCACAACCTCGACACGGTCCGCCGGTACCGTCATGCCCATGAAGCCACCGGCGATCGGTTACCTGCGCCGCGACATCTCAGGTGTCGCGCAGTCCTGGGACGAAACGCAGATCCGTTCCCTAGCCGAGCGCCTGGGTTACCGCTTCACCAAGACCGTGGTCTTCAGCGACCGCACCGACGACCCGATCGGCCGCCTGCTCGACGTGGTCACCACCACCGAAGCCGCCGCGATCGTCACCCCCAGCCTCACCCACCTCGGCACCGACCTGCCCCACCGCATCGTCGCCGCCTGCGACATCATCACGGTCTCCCCCGAAATAACCCACGCGAGAACCCTCCCCGCACTCCCCGCCTAGTTCAGCGCGCGGTAGCGGCCGTTCGGGTCGCGGGCGAGGCGTCCACGCCGCACCGCCATGGTCAGACACGCTTCGATGCGGTCCTCCGCGGCACCGGTGCGTTCATGACCGAACTGGGTGAGCGTGGCCCAGACAATCTCGTCGAACGATTGCTGATTACGTTGTGCCACATGGGTTATCGCGTTGACGATTTCCTCGGCGGAAATGGTGTCGATGGCGCGCGAGACCGTGGGCGGGGTGAAACGGAAGCCGCGCCAGGTCGACGGGTCCAGGTCGGACGGCCAGACGAACACGCCCGACGAGGTAGCGCGCATCAGCGATTCCGGCACCTCGCCGAGGACACAGATCTGCTGTTTCTCCGAGGGTTTGTGCACACCGAATCGCTGGGCGACCCGCGCTACCAGTTGGCTTCGCTCGATGGGTCCTTCGATGGCGATCGTTTCGCGGACAGCGTCGCGCACGCGGAGCGGGATGGTAGCGGAACTGTCGCGGTCGAGGTCGGCGGGAGAACCGAGGACTCCGGTGGGCGCGCTCGCGTAGGGGATCCCGGTGGGCAGCCAGTGGTGCGCGGTGCGGGTACGGGTCTGCCAGTCAGGGGTTTGCGCAACCGTCGGCGCGATCGGCGCCGAGGGTGGGGTGTAGAGCGATTGCGGGTACGGCGGCGATTCCGGGGGAACGTAGGGCACCTGTGGATAGGGAACCGGAGGCGTTGCCGGACGCGGGGGCGCCGGCATCGGGGGCGCACCGGCATTCCAGGACGGCCCATAGCCGAGCGGTGGCGCACCGGGATCGGTCTGCCGATGCCGTTCGCCGTGCGGGTAGAAGGTTTGCCGCTTGCGCCGGTCGCCGACGACGAGCTGCCACATCGAGGCCCCCGCCAGCGCGGTACCGAGTACCAGAAAGGCCACCGCCAGCACGATCTCGAACGTGCTGGCATTGTCGATGCCGGTGAAGTAGCCGACGATCCCGAGAAGAATGCTGAAGGCACCGGCCAGCAGCCCGACGACCCACCCGAACTTGGCGAACACCTGCACCTGGCCCACTCCACTTCCGTGCGAACCACCTGTTCGCGGCCACACCGACTGCCGACGCGCTCCCCCGCCGGCGAATGCGAGGAGCATACTCGGCGGGCCCGACGACCGGGATGCCCGCGACCGAGCCTCGACGGCAGCCCTGTTCTGCTCGGACAGCCGCGCCGAGCAGAACCGTCGAACCTGTCAGCGGCGCAGTTCGACAGCCAGCTGCTCGACCCGCCGACGCACCGGATCTTCCGGCGGCCGAAGCACTTCGAGATCGTCTCGGAGCTGCGTGAGGAACCGCTGCGCCCTCGATTGATCGCCCACCGCGGGCAGGAGTTCCGCGATGGCGACGCGCACCGCCACGGCGGCATCACCGAATTCGTTTTCCGCGGCGCGGATTTCACCGAACAGCCGGTACAACTCGTCCACCGCGGCGGCCGCGGTGAGGTCGCCGAGTATGGCCCGACACTCGACCGCGGCGATCCTCGCCTGCCACACCCGGCTCGTGGCCCCCACCTGCCGTTCGATCGTCTCGACTCGCTCCCATTCGTTCAGGGCTCGGCGGTGTTCGCCGCTGCGGGTGAAGGCGGTGGCGATATCGCGGTGCAGTTCGCCGAGCTGAGGGCTGTGTGAGCCGTAGCGCTGCTCCGCCTCGTCGACGACGGTGACCAATGCCTCGGCGGCCTGGGCGAAGCGGCCGAGTTCGCACAGTTCGCGGTAGCGTGCCGCGATGTCGACGAGGCCGCCGGTCGCGGTCGCGGGCTTACCGGGAGCAGACCGTCGCGCCACGGGTTCCGGTGCCGTATAGGCGGGCGGGTTGGGGCGGCGGAAGATTCTTGTCGGATCGGGATACCCAGCTGGAGCCGGGCTTTCGGGCGTCCCCGGTCCGGGGAGGAACGGCAGCAGATGGTCGTAGACATCGCGTGCCGTGGCCGGCCGGTCGGCTGGATCCTTCGCGAGCAAGTCCAGGACCAGCTGTTCGATCTGTGCGGGCACCTCGCGGCGGAGCGCGCGCAACGGCGTCGGCGCCTCCGAGAGATGCCGGTTGTGCGTATCGAACTCCGACCTGGTTTCGAATACCCCTCGCCCACTCAACATTTCGTGCATGATGCAGCCGAGCGCGTACAGATCGGCCCGCGGCCCCACATCCTGCCCGTTCACCAATTCCGGCGACATGTACGCGGCAGTCCCGAGCACCGAACCGGTCCGAGTGATCCGGCTCGTACTCCCATCGAGCAAAGCCGCGATCCCGAAGTCGATCACCTTCACCGTGCCGTCCCCTGCCACCAGGACATTCGCCGGTTTCAGATCGCGATGCACCACCGGCAACACATGGGCGTGCGACAGCACGGTCGCGATCTGCGCCGCGATGGCAACCCCACACTCGATCGGCAGCATCCCCACCCCGTGCACAAAGTCCCGCAACGTCACGCCATCGATGTGCTCCATCACCAAATACACACTCTCAGCGCCCTTGTCGAGCACGGCATCGAACACCTGCGGTACACCGTGATGCCGAATCCGCGCGGTCACCCTGGCCTCCCGCCGAAACCGCGCAACGAACTCCTCAGCCAGGTCCGTCCGAGAAGCGAACTGCCCCACAGCAATTCGCTTGACCGCTACCGCTCGATCCAAAACAACGTCGTACCCCAACAAGACCTCCCCCATCCCGCCTGCTCCCAAAGCCCCAGAGATCTCATACCGCCCGTCGATGACCTCGCGCACCCCAACCTCCCACCCAACGCCCGATACGGTCCATCGCACGATACTGCGCCCTCACCTTCTGCGGCATCGTCGAGCCGGCCGACGGAACAGCAGTTCACACGCGCGGCGCGCGAGGTGGGCCGGTCAGTTTTCGGGGTGGGGTTCCAAGGCGCCTGCGGTGAGGCCGGTGGCTATGAGGTCGGCGGCTCGGTGGGCGGCGGTGGCGGTGGTGTGAGCGGCTACTCGCAGGTGGTGGAGTCGGCGGAAGGCTTCGCCGTAGGTCTTCTGGTCCGAGAGGGCGAGCATGGGAATGCGCAGGCGGGCCGGGTCGAGGCGGATGGTGGTCGTGCCGTACATGGCGGCGGCGTTGTCGGGGCTGCCGATGAAGCCGGCGAAGAACCAGGGGTCTATGCGGGTGGCGTCGGTGCGGAAGACGAGGACGCCGGGAGCGGGGACGGCTCCGATGTCGGCGCCTTCGGCGACGCGCGTGCCCTGGGCGGCACCGTGGTCGTCGCGCAGACGGGAAACCAGGACGTCGCCTTCTTCGATCGGCTCACCGACAGGAGCACCGGGGGCGGTAAGACCAGAGGGGGCGCGACTGTTGAGGAGGTCGTGGCCGGTGAGAACCGGGCGTTGGGGGGCATCGTCGGCGACGGTGTCGGGGCTGCTGCTGACGATACGCACGGCTTTGCCCGCGATCAGGTTGCCGACGGCCACATAGCGCCACACGGTGCCCGGCGCCGAATCCCATTCGCGGACAGCATCGGCGATGGAATGCAGTTCCGTAAGGTTCGCACCGAGCTGACCGATGGCGGCGCGGGCCGAGGCCGAGGCGCTGTCGGGGTCGACGGCGGCGCGCACCTGCCGGGCGGGCGTGAGGTCGACGTCGTCGTCGAGGACGTCCATTACCCGGACCACCGCGGTCACGTCGGGGACGGTGGCGTCGTCACCCTTGTCGAAGGCATGCCACGCGTTGACGACCGTTTCGGCGAGGACCTGCCAATCCGGTTGGTCTCCACCGTGATCGGGTAAGCGGGTCGTGTCGGCGAACAGCAATGTGTCGCTGGGATTCCCCTTGCCAGGACGCCGAAGGACCCACAGTTGCAGCCCCACCTGTCGCGGAGTCGACGCGCCGGGCGGCAAGGCGATCACGGCACGTAATGCGCCCGCCCGCAACAGTTCCATTCTTATCCGGCGACCCGAGGACCTGGCCGCGACAGCGGGTGGGAGCAGGAGAACAGCGGTGCCGCCGGGGTGCAGGTGGGCGATGGCGTGCTGGACCCAGGCGAGTTCGGATTCGCTGCGGGGGGGCACCGAGTACACCCACCGCGGATCCAACGCCAGTTCGTCGGCACTCCAATCACGTTGTGAATAGGGAGGATTCGAGAGCACCGCGTCGACCTCGACATCGGTGAACGCGTCGGCGAGCAGAGCATCGCCCGCGCGGATATCCGCGTCGGCACCTGGGGCGAGTGTGCTGAGCAGCGCGGCGGTCCGACTCGCCTGCACGGGCAGGATGTCCTGACCGTCGAGCCGTTCGGCGCCGATCCGAGCGGCCTCGAGCAACAAGGTGCCGCCACCGCAAGCCGGGTCGAGCACCGAGCGCGGAGCGGGCGACGCGGATGCGGCGAGCACATCGGCCATCAACGCGGCAACGGGTTGATCGGTCGGGTAGATGCCGGTGCTCGGACCGTCGAGTCCACGTTCGGCCAGCACCGCGAGTGTCTGCTGCACGCCGACTTCGCCGATCGCCGCACGCACCGCCTCGTGCGCCGCGTCCTTCGCCTCGCCTGCCGGGTCCGCAACGAAGGCCATCAGCCCGGCGACATCCTCGGGTGCGACCTCGGAACGCAGCACGGTCCGTAGGCGCTGCACGGGAGAATCCGCCGCGGTGACCCCATGCCCACGCAACCACTGCTGCACCTCGGCGAGGTCGAACAGCGGCCGCGATTCGGAGCCCCCCGGCACCGGCGCGGGGAAATCGGCATGTCGGCGGCGCCAGTTGCTCACGGTGGCACGGGTGACGCCGGCCAGCCGGGAGATCTCGGCGGCGGCGACGGCGGGCGTCGAGTCTGACAAGGGGTCTCCTCTGGTCAAGGTCAAACCTTACACATCATCGTTGACATAACCCGACGTCAGTACACATGTTTTCAACATTCGCAGTGAAAACATTGTTTCCCGGTTGCCATCGGCGTTGCGTAGGTGTAGCGTCTTTTTCAACGAAGTGGCAACAACCTGAACAGCCGCTTCCGGCACACGAATATCGTTGTGAGACAACAGTTCTCGCACATTCTTTCGTCGATGCCCCATCCCGCACCGCACGGCCCAACGAGGCCGCGATCGGTCGTGCCACGGCGACCGACGGCGTTTCCCAGAAGAGGACGATCATGGCCAATCCCCAGTACCCGACCAACCCCGTTGCCCCGCAGCCCCACTACCCGCAGCCGCCGCGCAAGAAGAAGGTGTGGCCGTGGGTGCTCGGCGGGTTCGCCCTTGCCGTGCTCGTCCTGTTCGGTGGGTGTGTGGCACTGATCGGCACGGCCGCCAACGAGGTCGCAAAGGCGGAGCAGACCAAGGCGATCGCGGCACCCGCAGGCACCGAGGTGCGCGACGGCAAGTTCGGATTCACGGTGACGAAGGTGGATCCGCCGGTTACCACCGTCGGCGACAACCAGTTCTTGCAGAAGACCGCGCAGGGTGAGTTCATCCTTGTCTACGTCGACGTCGTCAATACCTCTACCGCCGCCCAGAGCTACTTCGGCTCGAATCAGAAGCTGATCGACGATCAGGGCCGCGAGTTCGCCAACGACACCACTGCCGAGATCAACGTCAACGACCAGCTCTCCGCCGAGATCAACCCGGGCAACAAGACCTCGATGGTCCTCGTCTTCGACGTCCCGGTAGGCACCGTTCCCACAGCGATCGAATTCCACGACTCGGCATTCTCCGACGGAACCCGCGTCGCCCTGAAGTAGTCCCGCACCCGAGTTGGGGGGGGGCGGGGCCCCGCGGCCCGCCCGCGTGGAGGGCGCGAAACATCCGCCGCTGCCCCGGGGGGGCGAGGGGGTCGACGAATTGGTCTGCCAGATAGCCGAATCGGGCGAAGCGCCGGTAGCGATCTACGGC
>NZ_JBHXNJ010000002.1:437956-474910 GCF_042719655.1 Nocardia sp. NPDC058518 | reverse complement strand
GCGCCCGACGCCCCCCCACCCCCCCACCCACACACACACACCCGCGCCCCCCCCCCGAAACTATTTCAGGGGCGCGCGGTTGATACACCTCCCGGAATACGACTGTTGCGGTCGCGTGCGGGAAAATGGGGTGGTGACCACCGAGAACGAGCGTCCTGGACCGCCGGCTATGAGCCCGAGCATTTTGGTGATCACGATGTCTCGGCGGGTGGAGGCGGCGTTGGGGGTGGAGTTGGGTGTGCTGGATTTGACGGTGGCCCGGCTGGGGTTGCTCGGGCATATCAATGGGGTGCCGGGGGCCTCGTTCAGCGAGTTGGCGCGGATGTCGGGGACGAGCGTGCAGAGTGTGCATGCCGCGGTGAAGGGACTGGTCGGGGCGGGGTTGGTGCAGGATCGGACGGCGCGGGCGGGGTCGGCGTCGGCGATCGAGTTGACGGAGGCGGGGGCGGGGCTGCTCGCGGAGGCGCGGAAGGCGGTGACACGGGTGGACACTCAGCTGTTCGGCGCGGAAGCCGATCCGATTCTGCGGCGGGTCGGCGCGGCCATCGTCGACGCGTTCGCCGGGCAATTCCCGCCTCGACCCCAGGCGTGACGAATCCGACCTTCAATATGGCTGAAGCTCGAGCTAGGCTTCAAACACATTGAAGGTCGGAGGGAGTCGGTAGTTGGAACACGTCTTGTTGTCCGTGCATGTGCTCGCGGGCATCGTCTTCGTCGGCGGCTCAGCGGTCGCCACCAGTCTTTTTCCCCGGTACGCGCCGGTCGCCGGTGGGCCGGATCCGGAGTCGGTGCGCAGTAGGCCGGTCGCGGTCGCCATGCACCGGATCACCGGGAACTACGCGAAACTCGCGATCATCGTGCCGGTGATCGGCATCGTGCTGGCCACGATCCAGGGCCGGATGAACGAAATCTGGATCACCACCGCGATGGTGACCACGGCCGTGGCGGGTGGGCTGCTAGCCGTGCAGATCGTGCCGATGCAGCGCGAAGCCCTCGACCAGCCCGACGACGGCAAGCGCCTGCGTGTGCTGTCGATGCTCGCGGGAATCTACAACCTGCTGTGGACGGCCGTGGTCGTGCTCATGATCGTCCGTCCCGGATCCGCCACATGAACGAACAGGAGCTCCACATGACCGACCACGGTGTCACTTTCATCAATGTGATCGAGGTTTCCGCCGACGACATCGAGGGGTTCGTCGCGCAGTGGCGCGAGCGGGCCGCGCACATGCGCACCGCCCCCGGCTTCCGCGATGTCCGCTTGCACCGTGCCCTGCTGCCCGATTCGCGATTCCAGCTGGTGAACGTCGCGCACTGGGACAGCGCCGAGGCGTGCGAGGCCGCCGGACTCAACCCGACGGTCGTCGCTTCGGTCGACCAGGCGCGTCAGGTCGCGCGCGCCAATCCCGCCCTCTACGAGGTCGTCGCCGAATTCACCTGAGTGACAAGCATTTACAGAACGCCGAGCACCGCCACGGCCAGCGGACCGGCCGAGGCGGGGTTCTGACCGGTGTGCAGATTGCGGTCGGCTTGCAGGAACGGCGCGAACGGTTCGCCGCTGTGATAGTCCGCGCCGAGTTCGATCAGCCGGTCTTCGAGCAGCCATCTGGCCTGGTCGGCGAGCCCGCCCAGACGTTCTTCGGCATCACTGAAGGCGGTCAGGAGGTAGCCCGCGAAGGGTGAGGGCCCGTCGGCGGCGGTTGCCAGGATCGCGGCGGGTCCGTGGCAGACGAGCGCGAGCGGTTTGCCGGAGTGCAAGGTATCGACCAGCAGCGCCGCCGAATCCTTGTTCACCGCAAGGTCTTCCATCGGCCCGTGGCCGCCCGGATAGAACACCACGTCGTAATCGGCCGACCGCACGTCGCCGAGCGGGACCGGATTGTCCAGTGGCGTGGCGTTCTTGATGGTCTCGGCGACCTTCCGCGCACCCTCCTCACCACCGTTCGGGACCGGCGCCAGACTCGCCAGATCCACCGGCGGCTTCACTCCGCCCGGTGTCGCCACGACGACTTCGTGCCCGGCCTCGGTGAAAACCCGGTAGGGGGTGGCGAATTCATCGGCCCAAAAGCCGGTGTGGCGTTTGACATTGCTGGACAACGTCCAATGATCGGCACCGGTCATTACGAACAGGATCTTCGCCATCATCGCCTCCGAGGAGTGAACTTTCGACGTCAGTGCTCGGCGCCGATGGTGTGGAGAATTTCGTGGATGATCGGGTCGGTGAGCCGGTTGGTGACCGATCGGCCCGCACGGCTCGAGGTGACGCAACCCTCGTGGCGCAGCACGCGCAGAGCCTGGGAGATCGCGTTCTCGTTGCGGCCGACCGCGGCGGCCAGTTCGCCGACGCTGATGCCGGGTGAGCGGTGCAGGCACAGCAGGATTTCCAGGCGACCCGGGTCCGACAGCAGGTCGAAGCGTTGGGCCCATTCCCGGATCTCGACATCGCCGATCGCGCGACGGCCGAGTTCGACCGGCGACCCGTGCAGTGTGCGTGGCTCTCCCATGGCGCTGCCCAGCTTAATCGCCGAGTGGACACGACGGCACCGCCCGCGACTATTATCTGTTCATCTGTTCAGATAAACATGAGAAGTGTAGGGATGCGGGATGCGCACTCGGCCGCTGTTCGCTGTAGGGGCCGCGTTCGCGGTCGTGCTGACATCGTGCGGTGCGCCCGACAGCGGGTCCACCGACTCGCTCGTCCTCGCCGATGCCTATGAACTGGGCGGATACAACCCCGTCGCCGGTTACGGCGCGGCGGGCGAGGCCAAGGTCTACGACGGATTGCTCCGGCTGACCGGCGGCACCGGCATGCCCGGCTTCACCCCGGCACTGGCTACGGAACTGCCGAAGCCCGATGCCGACGCGACCGTGTGGACGGCACCGCTGCGCCCCGGGGTGCGGTTCAGCGACGGGTCGGCGTTCGATGCCGCCGATGTGGTGGCTACCTATCGGGCGATTCTGGATCCGGCGTCGGCCTCGGAGGTGCGGTCGTCGTTTTCGATGATCGAGCGCGTCGATGCTGTCGATCCGCTGTCGGTGCGGTTCACCTTGCGTCATCCCTATGCGGCGTTCCCGACCAAGCTGCTGATCGGGATCGTTCCGTCGGAGGCCGTCGCGACGCCAGGACCCGCGACCGAATCGCCGCTCAATACCGCCCCCATCGGCACCGGTCCCTATCGGCTCACCGCGCTGGAGCCGACCCGGGCGATATTCGAGGCGAACGAAAGCTATTGGGGTGGCGCACCTTCGGTGAAGCGCCTGACGGTCCTCTACGTGCCCGACGACAACACCCGCGCGCAACGAATGGCCAGCGGCGAACTCGACGGCACCTCGCTGCCACCCTTGCTGGCCGCCACCTTCGAGCAGCAAATGTCGGTGCAGGCCAACACTTCCGCCGACTGGCGCGGTGTCTCGATGCCCGAGGGCGATCCCGTCGCCGGGGACTCCGCCGTCCGGCTGGCACTGAACTACGCGGTGGACCGCCAGTCGATGATCGACAATATTCTCGGTGGCTACGGCCGCCCGGCCTACACGCCTTTCGCCGATGTCTACGGTGAATCCCACAATCCAGCAGTCTCTTTCGCCTTCGATCGGGCCCGCGCCGAACAGATCCTCGATGCCGCGGGATGGCGGGTCGGCGCGGAGGGTGTGCGCGCGAAAGATGGTGTGCGGGCACGATTCACCGTGATGTACAACTCGACCGACACGTTGCGCCGTGATCTCGCGATGGCTTTCGCCTCCGACGCTCGGCGGGTCGGTATCGAGGTCGATCTCGAAGCGCTCTCCTGGGATCGGATCGAGCCGCGCATCGCGCAGTCCGCGATCCTGCTCGGCGGCGGTAGCGAGCCCTACGATCCCGACACCCAGGCCTACAACACCCTGCACTCGCCGCTGCTGGACCCCAGCGCGGGCAGCCCGTACGACAATGCGAGCCGTCACGCGGATCCCGCGATCGACGCGCAACTCGAAACCGCGAGGCGCAGCACCGATCCCGCCGCACGCGCCGCCGCGTATCGGGAGGTGCAGAGCCGGTATGCCCAGGATCCGAGCCACGTGTTCCTGGTGCATCTCGATCACACCTATGTGGTGAAGGATTCGTCCTGGAAGATGTCGGGGCCGATTCTCGAGCCGCACGCGCACGGCGTCACCTGGGGACCGTGGTGGTCGCTGCAGACCTGGACCCGCTGATGGTGCGCAGCCGCTTTCGCGGCCGCGGCCTCCGGGCGATGGTCGGGTGGCGCCTGGTGACGTTGATCCCGGTGCTCGTCGCCGTGTCGGCCGCACTGTTCGCCGCGGCGGCGGTGTCGCCGTTCGATCCGCTGGTCGGGTATCTCGGCGCTCGCTACGAGACCACGAGCGCGTCGGATCGGATCCTGCTCACGAATCAGCTCGGGCTCGACGCGTCGTGGTACCAGCTGTACGGACGCTGGATCGGTGACCTGTTCAGCGGCGATCTCGGTATTTCGCGCGGATTCGCGCAGCCGGTGAGTACCCTGCTCGCCCAACGGATTCCGTGGACGGTGCTGCTGGTCGTCGTCGCGATGAGCGTGGCGATCGCCGTCGCGCTCGGTGCGGGTGTCTGGGCGGGTATGCACCGTGGTGGGCTGATCGACCGGTTGGTCACCGCGTCGTGCGTGGTGATGCAGGGGCTGCCGCCGTTCGTGGTGTCGCTCGCCGCGATCGCCTTGTTCGCGGTCGGGCTCGGGTGGTTGCCGCCCGCGGGACTCACCGATGCGGGGGCCGAGGTCGGATTCGGCCAGGTGGTGCGGCATCTCGTGCTGCCCGCCGCCGCGCTGGCGGTTTCGCAGGTGCCGTGGTTACTGCTGGCCGTGCGGGAATCGGTGTCGGGCAATCGCGGTGAGGATTTCGTGGTCGGGGCGGCCACCCGCGGCATCGATACCGCGACGATCACCCGCAGGCACATCCTGCCGTCGTCGCTGGCCCCGTTCGTGACGATCCTCGGCGCGCGCCTGCCGGAGGTCGTGGTCGGGGCGGTGCTGGTGGAGGAGATCTTCTCGTGGCCGGGGATCGCGGGCGCGTTCGTCCAGTCGGCGAAGGATCTGGACATGGCGCTGCTGGCCGTTCTCACTGTCGGCACGACCTGCGCGGTGATGCTCGGGTCGCTGCTGGCCGATGTCGCGGTGGTGCTGCTCGATCCGCGGGTGCGCGCCGATGGGTGAGCGGTGGCGCGACCTCACGCACGGGGCTGCTGAGCGACGGTTGTACCTCGCGCTTTCGGTGCTGGTCGCGGTCGTGCTGTACGCGGTGATCGTGCCGTGGGTGGGAGGGGTCGATGATCGGCTGACCGATTTCGCGAGTGCGCGGCAGGCGCCGTCGGGGCAGTGGTGGTTCGGGACCGACTCGGCGGGCCGGTCGCTGTTCGTGCGGATCGCGGCGGCATTGCGGACCTCGCTGATCGTCGCCGCGTGTGCGGCGGCGGTGTCGACGGTGATCGGGGTGCTGGTCGGTGCGGTCTCCGCGCTGGCAGGTGGGTGGGTGGATCGCCTGGTCATGCGCTTCGCCGATACCGCGAACGCGCTGCCGCATCTGTTGCTCGGGATTGTGATCGTGGCGCTGTTCCGGGGGAACGCGGTGGCGGTGGTGTTGTCGATCGGGCTCACGCACTGGGTGCAGGTGGCGCGGATCGTGCGGGCGGAGAGCTTGAGTCTGCGCGAGCGCGAGTACGTGTCCGCGGCGGTACTCGCCGGTGCGAATCGCACTCATCTGCTGATCAGGCATCTCCTGCCCGCTGTCGCTCCGCAGGCGTTGATCGCGGTGGTTCTGCTTCTGCCCCATGCGATTTGGCACGAGTCGACGTTGTCGTTCCTCGGGTTCGGGTTGCCGCCGCACGAACCGAGCCTTGGCACACTGCTGGAGGAAGCGCGCACTTCGCTACTGCTGGGTGGGTGGTGGACGCTAGTGTTCCCGGCGGGATTCCTGGTGCTGACGACAGTGGCGGTCGCTGTCGCCGGATCATCACTGCGCGGGCTACTGGCACCGCCGAAACCTTCGAGGATGCCGCGATGAAACGACACAGGCCCGGTTCCCCGCGTCAGGCAGCACGAAACTCACCATTGCCGGGATATGGCCCTCGCCGCCGGTGTCGGGCTGCCACGGCCGAGGAGTCCGTGTGACCCGCGCGAGGCATCAGGAGCCGGATACGCGCACCCTCCTGTCCATCGACGCGCTGACCGTGCGAATTCCGGTCGGCCGTGGCGATGTGGTGCACGCGGTGACCGACTTGTCCCTCGACATCGCGGCAGGCGCGATCACCGCACTCGTCGGCGAATCCGGTTGCGGGAAATCGATTGTCGCGAGTGCGGTGATGGGCGTGCTGCCCCGCGAAGCCGTCACCACCGGGTCCGTTTGCCTACAACTCGGCGGTGCGGGCCCGGCTCACGCAACGGCCGAACCCATCGACATCCTCGCCGACCACCCCGCGTATCGCGGCCGTCACATCGCCCTGGTCCCGCAGTCGCCGAGCACCTACTTCACCCCGGTGCGGACCGTCGGATCCCAACTCAGGGAAGCGATCACCGCACTCGGCACCGCACACACCCCCGCCGACCTCGTCGAACGCGCAGGCCTGTCCGTCGCCGCGCTCGACCTGTATCCGCACGAGCTCTCGGGCGGCATGGCCCAACGGGCAGCCGTGGCGGCGGCCCTGGCAGGCGACCCCGAGGTGATCATCGCCGACGAAGCCACTTCCGGGCTCGATCGCGCACGCACCGACCAGATCGGAAAACTGTTGCGCGAGTGTGCCGATGGTGGTGCCGCGGTGCTGCTGATCACGCACGATCTCGGGCATCTGATCCGTGCCGACATCGCCGACACTGTCGCGGTCATGTACGCCTCACGCCTGATGGAAGTCGGCCCCGGCGCGCAGGTGCTCGACGATCCGTGGCACGACTACACGCGCGACCTGCTCGCCGCCCTGCCCGAACGCGGCCTGCACCCGCTCCCCCATGCCCCGCGCGCGCTGACGAACCTGTCCGAGATCTGCCCCTACGCGGGTGGCCCGACGCAGTTGATTCCGCAGCAGCAGCGCATGATTCGCCGGCCGAGGTCCTGATGCTGATCGCCGATTCCATCACCGCGGGCTACGGCTCGAAACCCGTCATCGGCGGGGTCGACCTGCGGATTGCCCCGGGAGAGATCGTCGGGGTCACCGGCGACTCGGGCTCAGGGAAGACCACGCTCGCCCGGACGATGGCGGGGCTGCTGACGCCCACCTCCGGAACGGTCACCGTCGACGGACAGCCACCACGGCAAGCCCGCGGCGCCATCGCCATGGTCTTCCAATCCCCCCGTGCCGCAACCAATCCCCACTTCACCGTCGCCCAGATCATCGCCGAACCCGCCCGCATCCGCCGTACCCCGATCCCCGATCTCGCGGCACTGGCCACCACCGTCGGCCTCACCCCCGACCTGCTCGACCGCCGCCCGCACGCACTCAGCGACGGCCAGCTCCAACGCGCCTGCCTGGCCCGCGCCCTCGCCCAGAACCCCCGCTACCTCATCCTCGACGAAGCCACCGCCATGCTCGACGCGGCCACCACCGCCACCATCATCCGCCTGGTCACCGCCCACGCCACCGACAACCTCGGCGTCCTCCTGATCAGCCACGACGAGCCCCTCCTCGACGCCGCCTGCACTCGCATCGCGACAATGCACGAGGGCACACTCACCCCGCGGCAAGCATCTCCGCAATAACCGCACGATTACCTCAGGCTGCACACAGGAACCGGATTTAGCGTGGGCCCCTGTGACATTCACGCACGGGAATCCAGTCAGCCTCAGCGGTTGGGCACGCACCGCACCGAGCGTCGCCGAAGTGCTGCGCACGCCCGACATCGCGGTGATCGCCGAACGGGTGCGGACCGCGGGACCGCGCGGGGTGATCGCGCGCGGGCTCGGGCGTAGTTACGGCGATCCGGCGCAGAACGCGGGCGGGCTGGTCGTTCGACATGACCGCGCTGGACCGCATCCACAGTATCGATCCCGACAGCGGGATCGTCGAGGTCGACGCGGGTGTCAGCCTGGACACACTCATGCGGGCCGTCCTGCCGTTCGGGCTGTGGATTCCGGTGCTGCCGGGAACCAGGCAGGTGACGGTCGGTGGGGCGATCGGCGCGGATATCCATGGGAAGAACCATCATTCGCAGGGCAGCTTCGGCAATCATGTGGTGTCGATGGACCTGCTCACTGCCGACGGATCGGTGCGCACCTCGACCCCGGAAGGGCCCGACCCGGAACTGTTCTGGGCAACGGTGGGCGGGATGGGCCTCACCGGCATCATCGTGAGCGCGCGAGTCCGGTTGAAGCACACCGAGACCGCGTATTTCATCGTCGACAACGATCGCACGCGCGATCTCGACGAGACGATGCAATTGCTGACCGGTGGTTCCGATGACGGGTACGACTACTCGATGGCGGTGCCGGACACCATTTCGACCGGGGCGAAACTCGGGCGGGCCGGGTTCAGCCGGGGGTCGCTGGCCACTGTCGATCAGCTGCCGTTGAGGTTGCGCAGCAAACCCTTGAATTTCGATGCGCCGCAATTGTTCACGGTGCCCGATATCTTTCCGAACGGGATGGTCAATTCGGTGACCACGCGCATTGCCGCCGAGGCCGCTCATCGCCTGTTTCCCCGGCGGGCGCGTGGGCGGATCCAGAATCTGACGCAGTTCTATCACCCGCTCGATCTGCTCGGTGAATGGAATCGCGCCTATGGCAAGCGGGGGTTCCTTCAGTATCAGTTCTCGATGCCGTTCGGGGCCGAGCAGCAGCTGGCCGACACGGTGCGGGCTATCGCCGAGTCGGGGCACCACTCGTTCCTCAATGTGTTCAAGCGGATGGGAGCGAGCAACCCGGCGCCGCTGTCGTGGCCACATCCCGGATACATGCTGAGCTTGGATTTCGCGCTGACCAGCGGGCTCGACCGGTTCTGCGTCGACCTCGACGAACGGGTGCGGGCGGCGGGCGGGCGGCTGTATCTCGCGAAGGAATCGCGGACCACGCCCGAGATGATCGCGACGATGTACCCGCGGCTCGACGAATGGCGCCGGGTCCGGGATCGAGTCGACCCGGAGCGGGTGTTCGCCTCCGACCTCTCACGGCGATTGCGGCTGATCACCGGACTGTGACATTGATGTGCTTCAGATCACGTAGGGCTAATTGCGAGCGAAAGTTCTTAACAGCTAATCGAATTCATCGGGAATGACGCACGTCACTGTCCGTTTTGAACTCTTAGGACTTTCTAAGTTACATTTCAGCAACAAACAGTTGGACACTTGATCATGGGTGCTCGATCGAGGGCCTGCGCTCCCCCGGGAGCATCGCCATTGAGGGAAAGACTGCATTCATGAACATCAGCAAGGTTGCCGCAACCTCCGCACTTGTCATTGCCGCGCTCGGCGTCGCCACCGGCACGTCGCACGCCGCCCCGGCGCCTGCTCCCGCGCCCGTCGCGGCCTTTCTCGACGGCGTGAACCAGGGCGTGAACCAGGTGCTGCCCGGCATCAACTGGAAGACCGGCATCGAGGGCGACGCGGTCGTCGTCGAGACCGACGCGGGCTCGCTCACCACCGAGAACAACCAGTTCCAGGTGCGCGACAACCAGGGCAATATCGTCGCCGCCCTGCCGCTCGCCTACACGCTCGACGACCTCGAGTACCCGATCGACGCCGTCGTCGACGGCACCCGCGCCACCCTGACCCCGCGCACCGACGCGGCCTCGGCCCGCCCGTCCACGCTGCTGAAGGACGTCGTTCGACAGGACGCCTTCGATGACGCCGTCGGCGCCGCTGCCACCCAGTTCGGCATCATCACCGCCATCGGCACGCTCGTCGGCACCCTCACCGGCGGCCTCGCGGGCTGCGCCATCGGCGGCGTCGGCGGCCTGGTCCTCGGCGTCCCGGTGCTCGCCCTCGGTGGCGCCACCGGCGTCGCAGGCTGCCTCGCCGGTGCCGCCGTCGGCATCCCGCTCGGCGCGGCCGCGGGCCTGGTGCTGACCGGCGTCCCCGCCGCGATCGCCATCGGCATCGGCTTCCACAACCGGATCAACGCGCCGGAAAACCAGTAGTAGCCGTCGCGAAGGCCCCGTCCACCCGGACGGGGCCTTCGTGGGAGTTCACGGTGCGAGACGGATACGCAGCTTCTCGTAGGTGGGGATGAAAACCTTTCTGCGGTAACGACGTTCGACGATCTCCCACGGACGGCCATCGGCTGTCAGCGCTTCGAGTAGCGCGGTGAGTTCGGAGTGGACGAGTTGGGCGCCGAGGCAGAGGTGGCGGCCGCCACCGAACCAGAGCTGGCGCGTTTCGGGGTTGTAGTCGCGGTCGACGCGGAACTCACCCGCGGCGTTGTTGATGGTCCAGGTGAGGATCTTGACGTGTTCGCCGACGCGGAGGTCGCGGTCGGCGATGCGGACGTCCGCCGTGACCGAGCGTCCGACGAGGTAGGCGGGGCTGGTGACGCGCAGGGTCTCGCGGACCGCGTCGGGGAGCCGGTCGGGCGCGGCGAGCAGGGCGCGATGCTCGCCGGTGTCGTGCATGATCGCGACCATTCTGGTCATGGCGCTGGCGAGAGTGTCGGTGCCCGCCACGGCCATCAGGATCGCCAAGCCGCCCGCGTGCTCCACAGCCAATCCCAGTTCACGGCAGCGGCCGAGGGTGGTGTCGGGCTCGGCGCGGGCGTACGCATCGGGCACATTCACCGCGAGCTGGGTGGCCAGCTCGCGGGCGCGCGCCAGGGCGACGGGGTCGAGCGTCGTCGAGGCCATGGTGCCGAAACCCAGGTTGACCAGCTCTTCGACATGATGGAACAGCCGCAGGAACAGGGCGTCGTGGTCGGTGGAGTCGGTGTAGTCGCCGCCGATGGCCGCGGCGATGTCTTCGGGGCGCATGCCGACCAGGTCGGAGACGCTGCGGCCGACCAGGATCTGCGCGCGGGCGGCGATGTCGACGGTCTCCCCCGCGGCGAGCCGCTCGCGCAGGTCACGTAGCTCGGGGCCGATCACGCGCTCGACCAGGGCGTCGGTGTGGGTGAGGGTGAACAGGTCGCGCACCTTGGTCCGCAGGTCGGTATGGCCAGGCCCTTCGAACAGATCCTCGACCCAGTCGCCGATGACCTGCGCCCACCAGTGCCCGGCCGCACCCTCGGACACGATGCTGAAATGCGTGCTGTCGTTGTAGATCTGGCGGGCCACCAGCGGATCGGCCACGAACCAGCCGAGTTTGCGAACCTTGCGGATCGGCCGCGCGAACCTGCCCAGCAGCAATAATCCAGGCAACCAGGGTTGACCTGCGGCGAGTAGGGTTAGTTCATGGCGTCGGGCAGAGCTCCACACCCCGGCACAATCTAATCGACCAGGCCCGATTAGTGAAGGTCTGTGGCTAGGATCGGCGAGATGCGCTGGTGGTGATCTGTGCATCACGCGATATCTGGAAGTGAACAAGCATGGTGAGATCGACAATCGAAGCCGTCGGCGCGTATCTGCCGGCCATGGAAGTGACCACGGCGGAGTTGCTGGCGCAGCTGGCTGTCGACGCGCCGCTGGATCTGGAGAAGGTCAGCGGGGTCAGGGCGCGCAGGGTGCGCGGCGAATCCGAGGACTCGTTCACCATCGCCCTCGCCGCTGCCCGTAGCGCACTGGACAATTCGCGCTACGACGCCGCCGATCTGGATGTGATCATCTCCTGCTCGATCACCCGGACCCGCGGCGAGGACTTCTGCCTCGAACCGTCGTTCGCCCTGATGCTGCGCACCGTGCTCGGGGCGAACCGGGCGATCCACTTCGACGTGTCCAATGCGTGCGCCGGGATGATGACCGGAGTTCTGCTGCTGGACAGGATGATTCGATCCGGCGCGGTGCGTCGCGGCATGGTGGTGTCGGGGGAATGCATCACGCCGATCGCCGATACCGCGGTGCGGGAGATCTCGCAGAAGTACGACCCGCAGTTCGCCTCGCTCACCGTCGGTGATGCCGGAGCGGCCGTGGTGCTCGACGGTACCGACGGGCCAGGCCTCGACTACGTGGAGCTCAACACCAGCGCCGCTTTCGCGAAGCTGTGCCTCGGGATGCCCAGCGACCAGGGACCGGGGGTCGCGCTCTACACCGACAATCGCGCGATGCACAACGAGTCCAGGTACCTGCTGTGGACCTCGCGGCAGCTGGAGTTCCTCGCCGCCCGCGGTTCCAGCTTCGCCGAGGAGAGTTACGACTACCTGATCCATCACCAATTCAGCGGCCCTGCCGTGGAATTGATCAACAAGATCGCCGAGCGCGAATTCGATGCGGCGATGCCACCAGGGCTCGCGGTGCTGGACAGATACGGCAACACCGCGTCGACCTCACATTTCGTGGTGTTGCACGACGCGTTGCGGCAGGGACTGATCGCGCCGGGGTCGAGAGTATTGCTGGTACCGGCGGCTTCCGGGGTGGTCGCCGGATTCTTGTCGGTGACAATCGGCGATCTGCGGGTATAGGACAGTATGGGAATCATCATTTCTTCAGCCACGACGCGCAGCGGCGGCGTCAGTTCGGTGGGTCAGGCGGCCGAGGCCGCCCGCGCGGCGTTGACGGGGGCTGGTTGTCAGCCCGAGCAGGTCGACGCGCTGATCAACGTGGGGGTTTATCGCGATGCGAACCTCGTGGAACCGGCGGTCGCGGCGCTGATCCAGCAGGCCGCGGGAATCGGGTTGGACTATCGGCGCGGCGACGTGCCGTGTCTGTCGTTCGATCTGATGAACGGTGCCTGCGGGGTAGTGAACGCGGTGGGGGTGGCCGCCTCGTTGCTCGCCGACCTGCCTTCCGGGCATGTGGTTGTGGTTTCGGGCGATGCGCATCCGTCGGGGCTGGCCGACGCGGAGTTCGCGTTCGAGCCTGTCGGAGCGGCTTTCGTCCTCGAGAATTCCGCTGAGGCCGCGGGTTTCGGCGGCGTCCATGTGAGCGCTGGTGACGTGCTGCCCGATCCACAGGGGTATGTGAAGTTGTCCGCGATGGGAGCCGAAGGTCGCTCGTCGCTGACAGTGGAATTGCTCACCGGAACAGCGGAACTCGTCGAACACGCCACGATCGCCGCGCGCGAAGCGCTGGCGGCCGACGGTATCGACGCCGCGCAGGTGGTGCTGCTGTGCGGCAAACCGACGGCGGATTTCGCCGGGGAACTGGCTGCCCAGCTCGGCGTGGGTGCAGTGGTGACCGACGACTTCACTGCGGACGCGCACACTTCCGCGCTGACCGCCGCGTTCGTGGCCGCACGTGATGCGGGACTGGCCGATCGGCCGTTGTTGTTCGTAGCCGCTGACGGTGGACCCACCGCGGCGGCGGTGACCTATCGAGGGGTTGGTGTGCGGTGACGCGCTCTCTGCATGTTGTTCCGGATCCGGTGAATACGCCGAAACCTGGCCGCCATCGCGCGTCCGCCGCCGATACCACGGCGGGGGTGCCGAGCCGGGGAACGGTGCTGGCCTTGCGGTCGATTCCGGTGGTCGGCTGGGTATTTCTGATCGTCGGTGTGGTGCGGCCGTTCCGGGCCAAGTGGTTGCGGGTGGCCTTCTGGATCGATGTGGTGCTGAGTGTCGGGGTGCATGCCGCGCAGATCCCGGCGGCGCGGAAAGTGGCCGCCGAACGGGGCATCTCGGGACGTCGCGCCGCCGTGATGACAATGCTGCTCGGCGCGACCTGGTGGAAGACGCTGGGCGAGGCGCAACGGTGATCGAGGCGGCTTCGCCCGGCCGCGGCAAGCGCCATTCGCCGAGGGGATAGCGTGGCGCGATGACTGTGCTGGTAACCGGCGCTAGCGGGTTCGTCGGTGGGGCGATCGTGCGCGGGCTGGTGGAGCGTGGGGTGCCGGTTCGGGCGATGGTCCGGGATCCGGCGTCGGCGCCTGCGGGTGTCGAGGTGGCGGTTGCCGATCTCGCGGACGCGGGTGCGCTGGCGGCGGCGGTGGCCGGGGTGCGCGCCGTTGTGCACGCGGCGGCCCTGCTCGGCGAATTCGGCAGGCCCGCCGAATTCTTCGCGGTGAATGTGGCGGGGACCGATCGACTGGTGCAGGAAGCCGCGGCGGCCGGGGTGCGACGGTTCGTGTTCATCGGGAGCCCGAGTGCGTTGATGGCGCCCGATGGCGGGGATCAGGTGGGGATCGATGAGACCGTGCCCTACCCCGCGCGATTTATGAACAGTTATTGCGAAACCAAGGCTGTTGCAGAGCAATTGGTGTTGTCGTCCGATACCCCGGGGTTCACGACATGTTCGTTGCGGCCGCGGGCGGTGTGGGGGCCGGGGGATCGGCGTGGGCCGATCGTCCAGCTGCTGGCGAAGTTGCGGGAGGGGCGGTTGCCCGACCTTTCCGGCGGACGCGATGTTCAGGCTTCACTGTGCTACATCGACCATCTCGTCGACGCCGTCTTCCGCGCGTTGGAAGCCGAAAAGATCGGTGGACGTGCGTATTTCGTGGCCGATGCGGAGCCGATTTCGGTGTGGCCGACGTTGGACGCCGTAGCGGCACGGTTCTCGCTGGCCGGGCCGAGCGTCACGGTACCCGCGCCTGTGGTGGGCGCGGCATTGGCGGCGATCGAAACACTGTGGCGGATACCGGCGGTCGCGCAGCGGTGGACTCCCCCGCTGTCGCGGTACGCGGTCGCGCTCGTCACCCGGTCGGCGACCTACGACATCTCGCGAGCGTCGCGTGAACTCGGCTTTCGGCCCACGGTGCCGTTCGCGACCGGTTTGGACAACTTCCACCGCTGGGTCGACCAGGTCGGCGGGCTCGATCAGCTGCTGGAGGACGCGTGAGTGATCTGTGGGTGGTGATTCCAGCCTTCAACGAGGAACTCGGCATCGGCAAGACGCTGGATGCCATCGCAGCGCAACAGGACACAGATTTCACGGTGGTCGTGGTCGACAACAACTCGACCGACCGCACCGTCGAGGTGGTCCGCGCATTCGCTTCGCGACATCCGGTGCCGCGCATCGTGATCATCGACGACCACCAGAAGGGCACCGGCGCTGCCGCCGATACCGGTATGCGGCACGCGATTTCACAAGGTGGCACCTACCTCGCACGCACCGACGCCGATTGCCTGCCCGCCCCCGACTGGACGCGGCGGATCAAGGCCGGGTTCGATTCCGGGCTGCGATTGGTCAGCGGTCAGCTGATTCCGCGCACCGACGAAGGTGTTTCGTGGATCGACCGCACGATCATTCGGGTGGCCTTGGAAGTGGCGTCGGCGTTCGGCAAGGTGCGCTCGGGAAATCGGGATCCGAAGTACCTCGGGCCGTATGTCATGACGCCGGGGTGCAATATGGCGATCACCGCCGAATTATATGTTGCGGCAGGAGGATTCCCGCGGACCGCGATCGAGGACCTGCACGAGGATCGGGCACTGGTCAATGCGGTGCGCACGATCACCACCGACTATGGTTTGCGCCGGGACGTGCGGGTGTACGGCTCGAATCGGCGGGTGCGTGCCTGGGGTATTCGCAAGACCCTGGCCTGGTACGCCGATCATCGGTACCGGCCCGAGGTGGTCGACATTCGGTGAACGCGCCTGCCGCTGTCGACTATCGAGGGGAGCACCGGTGACCGACTTTCTCGAAAGGCTTGCCGCGCAGGCCGAACGGATTCCGGACGCGTCATCGCTCGGCACGGTCGGCAAGCGCGCGCTCACCTATCGGGAACTGGTCGATACCGTCGGCAGGGTGGCGCACAATCTCGGCGAGGCGGGGTTCGCGCCGGGTGACCGGATGCTGTTCTCGATCCGGCCGAGTGTGTCGTCGGTGCTGTTGATCTTCGGGGTGATCGCCGCGGGCGGGACGATCGTGTTCGTCGACCCCGGTGTGGGGCCAGAGCTCTTCGCTAAACGGGTCGGCGTGGTCGAACCTACTTGGGCAGCAACGGAATCGCTGCTGTACGCCGTGAGTGGGCCGCTCGCCGGGTTCGGGCGCAAGAAGGGGCTGGAACTGCCGCGGTTCGGCGCGCTCGATGTTCGGCATATCCACAGTGGTGTGTGGGTGCCCGGCACACCGTTCGGGTCGATTCCGCTGCGGCGGTTCACCGGCGATGCGCGCGAGACCACCCTGCCTGCCGCGGACCCTGCCGCGGCGGCATTGATCGTCTTCACCTCCGGAACCACCGATGAGCCTAAAGCCGTTGTGCACACCCGTGCTTCGCTGAGCGCGGGGCTCGCCGCGATGGGCGGAAAGACCGGTCTCGCGCCCGGCGCCTTCCTGCACACCGAGCAGCTCATGATGGGGTTGCCCGCGTTGATGGCGGGGGCACGGTGGGCGATGCCGCGATATCCGCGATTCGGTACGCATATCGACCCGGTCCGATTCACCCGGAATCTGCGGAGCGCGACCCACGCGTTCTATACCCCGGCCGATCTGGCCGTCGCGCTCGACGCGGTCGAAGCCGGTGACCTCGCGGCGCCACCGCACCTACGTCAGGTGGCGCTCGGCGGAGCACCGGTCACCTCCGCACTCCTTCGCCGGGCGCGCAAGTCGTTGCCCGACACCGAGTTTCTCGCGATCTATGGAATGACGGAGATCCTGCCGGTGGCGGTCGCGACCGGCACCGCCAAGCTCGCACACGACGGGGATCTGCTCGGGGCACCGGTACGGGGCGTGACGGCGCGGATCGCCGACGACGGCGAACTCGTGTTGTCCGGCCCGAATCTGTGTCGCGGATATCTCGGCGCCGAGCCACTGACCGAGATCGCGACCGGCGACCTCGCGCGCTGGGACGGCAAGGAACTGGTCCTCACCGGACGCAAGAAGGACATGATGATCCGGGGCAAGACCAACATCTACCCGGGGTTGTACGAACCGCTGATCACCGCGATCGGCGGGGTGCGGGAGGCGATCATGGTCGGCCTACCGGATGAGATCGGCGATGAGCGAATCGTGCTCGCCGTCGTCGCCGAACCGGAGTCCGGCGACATCGTGGCGCTACTTCGCGAACGACTGCCGCAGGTCATCGACACCACGGCCGTCCCCGATGACATCGTGGTGGTGGATCGAATTCCGGCCAGCGGACGGACGAACAAACCGGACCGGGCGGCACTACGGGAGATGGTGCGCGGGCTGCTCAGCGAGTGACCGAGCGGATCGTGCGGTCGGCCATGGCTTCGATGGTTGTGCGCGGGAGCATGGTGTCGACGTAGCAGAAGGTGATCGACATCGTGGTGCCGAGGGTGGCGACCGCCACGGTGAGGGCGCTGGCGCAGGAGTTCGTTCCGGCGACCGTGAGAGCGGTGATGTGCAGGGGCTCAGGGGTTTCGGGTGGCGTCAGTTTTCCGAGGTTGCTGAGGGTGACGTTCCAGGGAGCCCGGCGGTCGATGAGTTCGATGGTGCGCCTGCCGGATTCGAGTGAGCGGGGGCAGCCGTAGCGGATGGCGGCCAGGGCGGTGAGGTCGTTGTTCTTAGCTAGTCGGTGGGCCAGTTGGGTTTTCGCTGCGCGGGCCGCTTCCCAGAGGGAGTGGGCCGGGCCGTAGGGCACGAAAGTCGGGACTACCGCGGTGAACATGCCGGGCTCGTCGTCGGCCGGGGGTGGGTTCAGGCGGGTGCGGACGTCAACCGGGATGCCGATGCCCGCGACGCCGGAAGGGCGGGGAGCGAGTTCGCCGAGGGCGGTGGCCAGGGCAGCGGTCAAGGCGGCGTTGATGGTGACGTCGTGCTGGTGACAGCGGGTGCGAAGGTCGGTCAGCGCAGCGCCCTCGATGGTGCGGATCACGGTGCGGGTGCGGCGGATCGGGAGCGGTGGCGGGGTGCCGGGGAGGCTGGTCGGGCGGCGTGCCATGGCGGTGAGCTGGCCGGTGATGTTGGTGCGTAGGCAGCGTAAAAGGCGAGTCTGCGCGGGTGGGATGAGGTCGTCGGGGGCCGGTATCGGTGGGCGCGAGGCGGTGCGGAGGGGAGATCCGAAGGCGTAAGCGAGGATTCGCCAACCCAATGACGTCATCGAGCGGCCGTCGACCAGAACGTGGGACATCACGAGGATCAGGTCGTGGTGTTCCTCGGAAGTGCCTGGGCGCCATGCCATATCGATGAGCCGTCCCGGTGCCGTTGCCAGGTCGATGGGCTCGGCCAGCTGTTCGTCGAAGACCGTGCGCCACTCGTCGGGGTCTTCGGCCACGCGGTGCAGGACCGGTAGGTGCGGGTCGGCGGACGGGGCGAAACGCGGGCCGTCGACAACCGTTGTCCGCAGCAGCGGAAACTCCGCGACCAGCGCGTCGGTGGCCTCTTCGAGACGATAGGCGCCGATCGGGCCGCGCACCCGCAATCGGACGACGCAATTCGCGGGCGACAACTGATCGACGAGCCAGAACCACCGCTCCGATGCCGACAACGGCCGCATCACCTCACCCAACGCGGCCTCCCCTGTATCGGCAACTGTGTCACGCGAGCGTATCCAACCGGCGCCCGCTCGATACTCAGCTCTTTCACATGGTGTTACTACATGCGTATTATGGACTTATGGGTTTCGAGTGGCCTGATTGGGCGATCGCTCACCTGATCGGCATCGAACCCAGCGAGGTTCGGCAGGTCCTCGCAGCGTCACGACGGTGGCCACGCCCGGCCTTCGACGGCCAGGTGACCGTTTTGACGGTGTGGGGGCGCACCACAGCCGGCCGTCCGCTGATCGTGGTGATGCGACAGCGGGAGGACTGGACGTGGGTGATCATCGGCGCACGCACGATGCGCGCCGAGGAACTGGCGCAATTCGAGCAGTGGGAAAGTGAGATCCGATCATGAGCGAGCCAGGACTTCCGTCCAGCAAAGAAGAACTCGCCGACTTCATGGATCGGCTGAGTTTCTCCGACGAGCCCACCGACGCCCCACCACGCCTTCCCGTCAACGAAGACATCATGGTGACCACGTCGATCCGCCTCCCCCTCGGCCTGCACAGCCGCCTGAAATCCCTCGCCGACGAACGCCGCGTAGGCGTGTCGACCCTGCTCCGGGAATGGGCCGAAGCGGCCGTCGCCGAAATAGAAGACGAAGACCAGATGATCTCCCTCGCCGAAGCCAAACGAGCCCTCTCCCGAGTCCACCCGATCCACCGCGCCAGCTGAAGAGCGACCCGCAATTCAGGCCGGGTAGTAATCTATCGCGGCGAAGCACCCGCCGGGGCTGTCAGAACGCGCACTGTGCAGTTGATCCCCGGCGCGTTCGCCAATCGCGCATCGGTGGTGAGCAGGTCGCAACCGTAGGCCTCGGCCGCGGCGACGTAGGCGGCGTCGTAGGCGGTCAGATTGTCGTGCAGTTCCCAGATCCTGGGGACGAGAACACGGGTAACGGGAACTTCGGGGTCGAGTTTCTCCAGGGCGGTTACCGCTCGGGCCGCTTGCTCGGTGCTGATGGTGCCCGCACGGGTGAAGCGGCGAATCACCGATAGGACTTCGACGGTCCAATGCTGGGGGGCGATCCAGCGATTGTCGGCTTCCAAGGCGGCGCGACAGGTATCACCGAGGGGTGCTGGATTCAGGAGAGTATGGGCGAAGACCGAGGCATCGACCACGATCACTCGCGGATCTCCGGACCATCCAGCACCGAATCACGCTCCGCGCGTTCAGCATCCAGGGCAACCACGACTTCCTGGGCGGTGAAGGCAACATCCCACGTCGCGGGACTGAACTGTTTGAGTACCGCGATGTTGTCCTGACGGCGAGCTTCATCGCGGACCAGGTCGAAGAGGAAAGCCTGCAGCGACTGCCCTCGTCGCTGCGCCAGCGCAACCAACTGATCACGCAGAGGCTCTGGAACGTCACGGATCTGGAGGGCAACCATGCATGCAATTATACATGCATGACTGACAGGCGGGAAGACGACCGAGGCCCCCGCACAAAGCGGAGGCCTCGGTCGTGCTGATCAGCTAGCTCTGCCTCAGCGGCGGCGCTTGCCCTTCGAATCGGTGCGGGCCGCTTCGCGCCGCTCGCGGCGGGTGCCGGACTGCTGGCCGCCGCCGTATTCCTGGGCGTCGGAATGGGATTCGGCGTGGCCGTCTTCGGCGGGGCCCGAGTAGTTCATCGCTCGGGGGGTTTGGTCGCCGATTCCCTTGGCGCGCAAGGCCGGTGGGGCTTGGGTTTCGGTGGGGGTGTCCTGGGGGCGGGCGCCGACGGGGGAACGCAGGCCCTTGTCGATCGAGACGCCTTCGGGCTGGGGCTGCTGGACCTCTACCTGGAGGTTGAAGAGGAAGCCGACCGACTCCTCTTTCAGGCCTTCCAGCATGGCGGCGAACATGTCGAAGCCTTCGCGCTGGTACTCGACCAGCGGGTCGCGCTGGGCCATGGCACGCAGGCCGATGCCCTCCTTGAGGTAGTCCATCTCGTAGAGGTGTTCGCGCCACTTGCGATCGAGGACCGAGAGCAGGACCTGGCGTTCCAGGTTGCGCATGGCGCCTTCGCCCGCGAGGCCGTCGATCTCCTGTTCGCGCTTCTCGTAGGCGTTGTGCGCGTCTTCGAGGAGGGTCTCGCGGAGTTCGTCGCGGGTGAGTTCGCCCGCGTCGCCGGTGGCGGTCTCGCCGGTGAGTTCCTTGTGGTCAAGGGTCACCGGGTAGAGGGTTTTGAGAGCGGTCCAGAGCTTGTCCAGATCCCAGTCCTCGACGTAGCCCTCGACGGTGGCGCCGTCGACGTAGGCGGTGGTCACGTCGGTGATCATGTTCTGAACCTGACCCTCCATGTCCTCGCCACGCAGGATCTGGTTGCGCTCGCCGTAGATGACGGTGCGCTGCTGGTTCATGACCTCGTCGTACTTCAGAACGTTCTTGCGGATCTCGAAGTTCTGCTGCTCGACCTGGGTCTGCGCGCTCTTGATGGCCTTGGAGACCATCTTCGCCTCGATCGGGACATCGTCGGGCAGGTTCAGGCGCGTCATGATCGCCTCGAGCGCGGCACCGTTGAAGCGGCGCATCAGCTCGTCGCCCAGCGAGAGGTAGAAGCGGGATTCGCCCGGGTCGCCCTGACGGCCGGAACGACCACGCAGCTGGTTGTCGATACGACGCGACTCGTGGCGCTCGGTGCCGAGCACGTAGAGACCGCCGGCCTCACGAACCGTTTCGGCGTCGTCCTCGGTCTGCTTCTTGACCTGCTCGAGCGCGGAGTGCCAGGCGGCCTCGTACTCGTCGGGGGTGTTCACCGGGTCGAGGCCCTGCTTGCGCAGCAGGATGTCGGCGATGATGTCGGCGTTGCCACCGAGCACGATGTCGGTACCACGACCGGCCATATTGGTGGCCACCGTGACCGCGCCAGGGCGGCCGGCCTCGGCGATGATCTGGGCTTCCTGCTCGTGGAACTTCGCGTTCAGCACCGAGTGGGCAACACCGCGTTTGGTGAACTGCTTGGACAGGTACTCCGAGCGCTCCACGCTGGTGGTACCGATCAGGACCGGCTGGCCCTTCTCGTGCCGCTCGGTCACGTCGTCGACGACCGCGGCGAACTTGGCCTCTTCCGACTTGTAGATCAGGTCGGCCTGGTCCTTGCGGACCATCGGCTTGTTCGTCGGGATCGGGACCACGCCGAGGTTGTAGATCGAGTGCAGCTCGGCGGCCTCGGTCTCGGCGGTACCGGTCATGCCGGACAGCCTGCTGTAGAGGCGGAAGTAGTTCTGCAGGGTGATCGTGGCCAGGGTCTGGTTCTCCGGCTGGATCTCGACCTTCTCCTTGGCCTCGATCGCCTGGTGCATGCCCTCGTTGTAGCGGCGGCCGACCAGGATGCGGCCGGTGAACTCGTCGACGATGATCACTTCGCCGTCGCGGACGATGTAGTCCTTGTCGCGCTGGTAGAGCTCCTTGGCCTTGATGGCGTTGTTCAGGTAGCTCACCAGGGGCGAGTTCGCGGCCTCGTAGAGGTTGTCGATGCCGAGCTGATCCTCGACGAACTCCACACCCGCCTCGTGCACACCGATGGTGCGCTTCTTGATGTCGGTCTCGTAGTGGACATCCTTCTTCAGCAGCGGCGCGATGCGCGCGAACTCGGCGTACCACTTCGACGAGGCGTCGGCCGGGCCCGAGATGATCAGCGGGGTGCGGGCCTCGTCGATGAGGATCGAGTCGACCTCGTCGACCACGGCGAAGTTGTGACCACGCTGGACGAGATCGTCCAGGGAGTGAGTCATGTTGTCGCGCAGGTAGTCGAAGCCGAACTCGTTGTTCGTGCCGTAGGTGATGTCGGCGGCGTAGGCCACCCGACGCTCGGCGGGGGTCATCCCGCCCAGGATCACGCCGACCTCGAAACCGAGGAAACGGTGCACGCGGCCCATCCACTCGGCGTCGCGCTTGGCGAGGTAGTCGTTGACCGTGACCACGTGCACGCCGTCGCCGGAGATGGCGTTGAGGTACGCGGGGAGCACACAGGTCAGGGTCTTGCCCTCACCGGTCTTCATCTCCGAGATATTGCCCAGGTGCAGCGAGGCGCCGCCCATGATCTGAACCTTGTAGTGCTTCTGGTTCAGCACCCGCCACGACGCCTCACGCGCCACGGCGAAGGCCTCGAGCAGCAGGTCGTCGAGGGTTTCCCCGTCGGCGTAGCGCTGGCGGAACTCGTCGGTCTTGGCGCGCAGCTCGTCGTCGGTCAACGCCTCGATCTCGTCGCCGTACGCGATGACCTCATCGGCGAGGTTCGAGAGCCGCTTGACCATGCGACCTTCACCAATCCGTAGCAACCTCGTCAGTGTCAGCGCAGGCACGGGTCTCGTCAGTCCTCTGGTCGGAGTTGTGTTCAACGGCGATGGTAGTCCGCAGACCACCGTACCCGGCGGCGCGGACCCGTGCCCGATGTACCGGTGCAGTCATTACCCCAGGTCACGACGCCCGGCGAGCCTCGTTGCCCGGCACTGCGATTCACCTGCCGTGACGTAGGATGTAGCGCGTGCCCGATCAGCGCCATGGGCGCGCGAAGCGTGCTACGGCACCGGAAGGAGCTTCGGAGCGCGTGATCACGAGATTGACGCCGCAGGACGCGTCGTTCTATCGGCTCGAGTCGAGCAGCAACCCGATCCACATCGGCTCTCTCGCGATCCTGAACAACTCCTCCCCCGACGCCGAGGGCCAGGTACTGGACTACGAACGCCTCGTCGACCTGGTGGAATCCCGGCTACCGCTGGTGCCGCGCTACCGCCGCAAGGTGCGCGAGATCCCACTCGCCATGGGCAGGCCGGTCTGGGTCGAGGACAGTCGCTTCGACATCAGCTATCACATCCGGCGCTCCGCGCTGCCCGGTCCTGGCAGCGACTGCCAGCTCTACGACCTCGTCGCCCGGCTCGCGTCGCGACCCCTGGATCAGGGGCGGCCGCTGTGGGAGATGTATCTGATCGAAGGGCTCGCCGACGGGCGCGCCGCGGTGTTCACCAAGTCGCACTCGGCGCTCGTCGACGGTGATACCGCCCTCGAGATCGGTCACGTGATCCTCGACAACTCCCCGCTGCCGCGCGAACTGGCCGACGACTCGTGGCGGGCACCGCGCGAACCCACCGATGTGGAACTACTGGCCGGGGCGCTGTCACAGCTGGCCGCGCAGCCGCGCGAGGCCTACGGCGTGATGCGCGACGCGGGATCGAACGCGTTCGGGGTGGTGCGCGGCACGCGAATGGCGGTGAAGGCCGCGGCCAATGTGGTGCGCGCGGCGACCTCGAGCGCGGCGCCGGACAGCCCGCTCAACGCCCGTACCTCGCGCAGCCGCCGCTTCGACGTGGTGCGCACCGATCTCGACGACTACCGCACGATCCGTAGGCATTTCGACTGCTCGATCAACGACGCGGTGCTCGCGGTGGTCACCGGGGCGCTGCGCAACTGGCTGCTCTCCCGCAACGAGGCACTGGTCGAGTCGACCAATCTGCGCGCGGTGGTGCCGATGTCGGTCTACGTCGACGGCGACAACCAGCTGACCCCGGCCAGCGAGGTGTCCTCGTTCCTCATCGATCTGCCCGTGGGCGAACCGAATCCGACGATGCGCCTCTCGCACATCTCGCACGCCACCGAGGCCGCGGGCAGGCAGCGCCGCGGGGTGCGGGCCCGCACGCTCGTGCACCTGGCCGGATTCGCGCCCGCGAGCCTGCACGCGATGAGTGTGCGGGCGGCGAGTACCTTCGCCGACAACAGTTTCAATCTGGTGATCACCAACGCGCCGGGACCACAGACCGCGATGTACATCGGCGGGGCACGCATGCTGGAGATGTATCCGGTATCGCCGCTGCTGCGCAATCAGACATTGAGTTTCGGGCTCACCTCGTACGACGGACAGGTCTTCTACGGACTCAACGCCGACCGCGACGCCATGGCCGACATCGATGTTCTCGCGGCATCGGTGCACGAATCGATGGAGGAGTTGCTCGGTGCCTGTCTCTGAGAACGACACGATGCGCGTCTACATCCCGGCGACGATCCCGCTGCTGCGCCTGCTCGTCGACGAGCAGCAGCTGCTCCCGCTCGGCGCGACCGCGTTCGCCGTGACGCCCGCCCTGCGCGAGGCCTACGCCGCGGGCGACGACGAGGAACTCGCCGAAGTGGCGATGCAGGAAGCCGCACGGGCCTCCATGCGGTTGATCGCCGCCGAGCGCGACGGGCTCGACGATCCGGACGACGGCGCCGAAGGCGAAGCGGCCAACCCGGGCAGCCCGGTGTATCGGCGCGCGGTGATCGCGGCGGATGTGCCGGGGGCGAAGCTGCGGCCCGATCTCGACGACGCCGTGGTGAAGCTGTCGGGGCCGATCAGCTTCAAGCAGGTCGCCGCGGTGCATGTCGACCTTGCCGAGGCAGAGCCGCAGGTCGCCAAGGCCGTGGACGTCATCGATGCCGCCGACCTCGGTGATACCGATGCCGAATTCGTCCTCGGCGACGCCGAGGACCATCAGCTTGCCTGGTACGCGCCGCAGGAGCTGCCGTTCCTGCTCGAGCTGTTGTAGTTTTCGGCGGCCGGGGCCCCGGTTGCCCAATGTTCACAACTAGCGCTCAACCTACGATGCCGTAACCTGGCTGCGAGCGAGTCACCCCACGGTGGCTCGAATGCACGACAGGGAGAAATCGCAGCGCATGGTCCTCAATAAGTTCCGGGAATGGCTCGAAGCACCGGCGGCGCAGGTCGCCGATCGCGGCGGCAAGCTGAACGTGTTGCGTGGCGCGGTAGCCCGGGTGACCACTCCCCTGCTGCCCGATGACTATCTACACCTGGCCAATCCGCTGTGGTCGGCGCGCGAGCTGCGCGGGCGCATCGTCGAGGTGCAGAAGGAGACCGCCGACTCGGCGACCCTGGTGATCAAGCCGGGCTGGGGCTTCGATTTCAAATACCGCCCCGGGCAGTACATCGGCATCGGCATCCTGATCGACGGCCGCTGGAACTGGCGTTCCTACTCGCTGACCTGCCCCCCGGACTGGACCGGCGAGGGCGGCAAACGACTCATCTCCATCGCGGTGAAGGCAATGCCGGAGGGCAAGCTGTCAAGCCACCTTGTCAACGGGGTGGCCGCGGGCACCATCGTGCGGCTGGCCGCACCGGCGGGCGGGTTCGTGCTGCCCGAGCCGCCGCCGGCGAAGGTGCTGTTCCTCACCGCGGGCAGCGGTATCACCCCGGTGATGTCGATGCTGCGCACGATGGACCGCCGTGACGGCGTCAACGACGTGGTGCACGTCCATTCCGCGCCCACCGACGCCGATGTGATGTTCGGCGCCGAACTGCGCGCCCTGCACGACAAGCACCCCAGCTTCGTCTCCCACCTGCAACTCACCGATGAGCAGGGCCTGTTCTCCCTGGCCAGCCTCGACGAGCTCTACCCCGACTGGCGCGAACGCGAGACCTGGGCCTGTGGACCGGCCCCGATGCTCGACGCGATCGAGAACCACTGGAAGAACGCGGGTGTGGCCGACAAGCTGCACATCGAACGCTTCGAGGTGGAACGCTCCGCGATCGGCGAGGGCGGCACCGTGACGTTCGGCACCACCGGGCGCACCCTCACCGTCGACGGCGCCACCAGCCTGCTCGAAGCCGGTGAATCCGTCGGCGTGCAGCTGCCCTTCGGCTGCCGGATGGGCATCTGCCAGACCTGCGTGGTGACCCTCTCCGCCGGACACGCCCGCGATTTGCGCAACGGCGACGAACGTCAGCCCGGTGACAAGGTGCAAACGTGCATTTCCGCCGCCGCGGGCGACTGCACGCTCGACATCTAACCGGTTGCCGAACCGTCGAGCGGGTACCCTCGAAGCATGCGTCGGGCACAACCGGTGACCGGCGGCAATCGGTTAGGCCCCTCGCTTCGATCGTTGCCTGAGGGCGCGACTTAGGATCACTGACAGGCCGAACAGCATCGAGGGCGCGAACCCGAGGCGCGCAGCGCCCGGTTCTCGGTCGCCTCGATCTGGACTGACCGCGGTACCAGCCGCTCGTAAACACAGGAGGACCCCCGGTGGCCATCACCGATATCCAGGCCTTCGCCCATCTGACGGCGGCCGACATCGAGACACTGGGGAAAGAACTCGATTCGATCCGCCGCTCGGTGGAGACCTCGCGCGGCGAACACGACGCGAAGTACATCCGCCGCACCATCGCGGCCCAGCGCGCACTCGAGGTCGCCGGGCGCGCGGTGCTGTTCGGCAGCCGTAACCGCTGGGCGTGGCTCGGTGGTACCGCGATGCTCTCGGTCGCCAAGATCATCGAGAACATGGAGCTGGGCCACAATGTGAGCCACGGCCAGTGGGATTGGATGAACGATCCCGAGATCCACTCCACCAGCTGGGAGTGGGACATGACGGGCCCGTCGGCGCAGTGGCGGCGCGCGCACAACTATTCGCACCACACCTACACCAACGTCCTCGGCAAGGACGAGGATCTGGGTTTCGGCATTCTGCGGATGACCCGTGACGAGCCGTGGCGCCCGCTGCACCTGGCCCAGCCCGCCGCCAACCTGCTGCTGGCCGCGACCTTCGAGTGGGGCATCGCGCTACACGATCTCGGCATCGAGAAGGAACTGGCCGGAGTCAAGGGCGGCACCGTCACCTCGCCGCCCGACATCGAGTTCTACCGCAAGATGAGTCGTCAGGTCGTCAAGGATTTCGTGCTGTACCCGGCGATCACCGGGCCTGCCTGGAAGTCGACGTTGAAGGCCAACGCCACCGCCAACCTGGTGCGTAACCTGTGGGCCTACGCCGTCATCTTCTGCGGGCATTTCCCGGACGGCGCGCAGAAGTTCACCGCCGAACAGCTCGACGGCGAGACACAGGGCGAGTGGTACCTGCGCCAGATGCTCGGCAGCGCCAACTTCAAGGCCGGTCCGGTGATGGCCTTCATGAGCGGCAACCTCTGCTACCAGATCGAGCACCACCTGTTCCCCGACCTGCCGAGCAATCGGTACTCGGAGGTGGCCGTACGGGTGCGCGAGCTGTGCGACAAGTACGACCTGCCCTACACCACCGGCTCGCTGGGCAAGCAGTACCTGCTGGCCTTCCGCACCATCCACAAGCTGGCGCTGCCGGACCGCTTCCTCAAGCGCACCGCCGACGATGCCCCCGAGACGTCGTCGGAGCGCAAGTTCGCCGGCATCTCGCTACCCGACAGCCTGCGGGTCGACCCGGAGACCGGTAAGCGTTTCGGTCTGCGTTCGGCGCTGCACGATGCGAAGGTCGCGCTCGAGATCAAGGCACGGCACGAGAAGGAAGTGCTGCGCGAGGCGAAGACCGCGCTCAAGGCGCGAGCACGGCAGGAGAAGCTGGCCTTGCGCGAGGCCAAGCGGGCGCTCGGCGAACGCGCTGTGCGCGAGCGGGGTGTGCTGCGCGCCAAGGCAGCTCGCCGAATGGCTCGCCACGCCTGATAACATTTACATCTCGATTGCGCAATAGGACTTATCACACATTTCGTCCCGAAAATCGCCAACCTACGCTCTCGTAACTTACGGTACTGTAGCCGCCATGGCGATCTCGGATGTCAAGGAATACGCGCACCTCACCGCAGCGGATGTCGAAGCTCTAGGCGCGGAGTTCGATGCGATCCGCCGCGAGATCGAATCCTCGCGCGGAGCGGCCGACGCGCGCTATATCCGCAATGTCATCCGGCTACAACGCGCACTCGAGATCAGCGGCCGCACGGTGCTGTTCGCCAGCTTCCTGCCCCCGGCCTGGCTGGCCGGTGTCGCCCTGCTCGGCTCCGCCAAGATCATCGAGAACATGGAGATCGGGCACAACGTCATGCACGGGCAGTGGGACTGGATGAACGATCCGGAAGTCCACTCCACCTCGTGGGAATGGGACAACGCGGGCCCGTCGGCGCACTGGAAGATCACCCACAACTTCCTGCACCACAAGTACACCAACGTGCTCGGCATGGACGACGACATCGGCTACGGCCTGCTTCGCGTCACCCGCGACCAGCGCTGGATGCCGTTCTACCTGGGCAATCCCGTCTACAACCTCCTGCTGCAGGCGCTGTTCGAGTACGGCGTCGCGATCCAGCACCTCGAGCTGGGCAAGGTCGCCAAGAAGAAGTGGGCCAAGGACTCGCCCGAGTGGAAGCAGTTCGAGGCCGACCGCACGCTGGTGCTGAAGAAGATCGGCAAGCAGGCCGCCAAGGACTACGTGGTCTTCCCGCTGCTCACCGGCCCCTCGTTCCTCACCACGCTCACCGCCAACATCGCCGCCAACGTGATGCGCAATGTGTGGACCAACGCGATCATCTTCTGCGGGCACTTCCCCGATGGCGCCGAGAAGTTCACCAAGGCCGATATCGAGAACGAGACCAAGGGTGAGTGGTACCTGCGCCAGATGCTGGGCAGCGCCAACATCAGCGGCGGACCGCTGCTGCACTTCATGAGCGGCAACCTCAGCCACCAGATCGAGCACCACCTGTTCCCCGACCTGCCGAGCAACCGCTACGCCGCCATCGCGGTGCGGGTGCGCGAGCTGGCCGAGAAGTACGACCTGCCCTACACCACCGGTTCGCTGCCGGTGCAGTACTTCAAGTCGTGGCGCACCATCCTCAAGCTCTCGCTGCCGAACAAGTACCTGCGCCACACCGCCGACGACGCGCCGGAGACCAAGTCCGAGCGCCTGTTCGCCGGTAACACCACTCCCACGATCGACCCGATGACCGGGCGTCGCCAGGGCTTGCGCACCGCGCTGGCCGCCGGTCGTAAGCTGGCCCGCCGCACGGTGGCCTGAGGCGGCTGCGGTTGTATGGTCGGCGTGAATGCCGACCAACTGAGCGTCTACGACGCGATCCGCCTGCGTCGTGACGTGCGCGCCGAGTACACCGGCGAGCCCGTCGACGACGACACCCTGTTGCGGATCCTCGACGCCGCGCATCGTGCGCCCAGCGTCGGGAACTCGCAGCCGTGGGACTTCGTCGTGGTTCGCCAGGCCGAGACGCTGCGCCGTTTCGCCGAGCACGTGGCGGACAAGCGGGTCGAGTTCGGTGCGTCGCTGCCCGCCGAGCGGGCGGCGACATTCGAGCCGATCAAGATCGACGGGATCGTCGAGAGCGGCACGGGAATTGTTGTCACGCACAATGATTCGCGTGGCGGGCCGCAGGTCCTCGGGCGGGCGAGCGTGCCGGAGACAGGCGTGTACTCGACCGTGCTCGCCATCCAGAACCTGTGGCTCGCGGCGACCGCGGAGCAGGTGGGGGTGGGGTGGGTGTCGTTCTACGATCCGGAGTTCCTGCGCGAACTCGTCGGTCTGCCCGTCGGGATCGAGCCGGTGGCCTGGCTGTGCGTTGGGCCGGTCAGCGCATTCCAGCAGGTGCCGGATCTGGAACGTTTCGGGTGGCGGACGGGACGGTCACTGACCGAGGCCGTGCATCACGAAACCTTCGGCGGCTGAACAAGATCCGGACACCCGCCGAAAGCGGATGCCCGGATCGGTCATGGCTCTAGGCCAGCTTGATCAGGCCGTAGTCGAAGGCGTGTCTGCGATAGACCACCGACGGACGGTCGGTCTCTTTGTCGTGAAACAGGAAGAAGTCGTGGCCGACCAATTCCATCTGATAGAGGGCGTCGTCCACCGACATCGGTGTCGCGGTGTGCACCTTGGTGCGCACGATGTGGCCGGGGCCGGATTCGTCGACCGCCTCGTCGTGGTCGTGGGCAGCGGAACCGTCCGGCTGAGCGAACAGCGACTCGTCGACCAGCGTGGCAGTGGCCTGCGCGACCGAGACCGGCGTCTTGTCGCCGTAATGCACGACGCGCCGCTTGTCCTTGGACCGGCGCAGTCTGCTCTCGATCTTCTGGGTGGCCGATTCGAGCGCGGCGTAGAAACTGTCGGCGCATGCCTCCGCGCGCACGATCGGTCCACGGCCGCGCGCGGTGATCTCCACGCGCTGACAGGCCTTGCGTTGACGACGATTGCGTTCGTGGAACAGTTCCACATCGAAGAGGAAGATCGACGGGTCGAAGCGCTCTAACCGAGACAGCTTCTCCGCGACGTAGATTCGATAGTGGTCAGGGATTTCGACATTTCGACCGGAGACCACCACTTCGGCGTTCGGGGTCTCCATATCGATCGTCTCGGTGGCACCGTTCTGTAGTGCCGTGGGTTCAGCATCTTGCACTGATGCCCGTGAAGAAGTCGTCACGCGTACCTCCCGGATATGGCCGCACAACTACGAACGTAGGGCGGCGGGATTGAGCTGTGCCGATCGGGAATCGCCCGGCACCTGTATCCGCGGCACCACCTCCCAAACTTGTGGTTCGGTGTGTGCTCGCGACGCTAGTCCGCCATCGGCAAGTCCGCCACTGTTCACGCGAACTTTCCTCCGTCAAGCCGCGCAGGTCACCAAAACCGCCCGCGGAACTATGCCGATCCGGCTAAGAACACGTGTCGATTCGCAGGCGGTGGCGCCGGTGGTCAGCACGTCGTCGACCAGCACTACCTGCGCTTTCGCGCCGATGGCGACCCACTCGGCCGGATCCGCGACGGTCATGATCTTGCCGCGCAGATTGTGGGTGCGCTCATGCTGCGTCAAGCCCACCGAATCCCGGACACCGCGACCCATCCGCAGCAGCGGCGCGGTTCGGCAATCGATCAGCCACCGTGCCGCGACCGCGGCCGAGCGGGCCACCGGGTCACCGCCACGGCGACGGGCAGCCGCGGTTCTGCTGGGTGCGGGCACGAGCAGGAGTGGGCAATCGGGGGCGCGCAAGCGGGCCAGTGCGTGGGCAAGTGCCAGCCCGAGTGGGGCGGCGAGGTCGCGTCGGCCGTGCTCCTTGGCCGCCAGCACCGCCCGCCTGCCCACGCCGGAGTAGGGGCCGAGCGCCCAGCACGGAACACCGGGATCGGCGCGCGGCCGCACCCGGACGGGACCGCGGCCGAGTTCAGCGGCGCACTCGGCGCACCAATTCTCGCCGGGCGAACCGCAGCCGCCGCACCGGTCGGGCAGGATCAGATCCAGCAGCGCCTTCATAGCGAGGGAGTATGACATCGGGCACCGACACGCTTCGGGCTAGGCGAACTGCGGCACCAGCCGCAAATGTCTCAGCTCGGCAGGACCGGCACAACCTGTTCTCCGGTCAATCCGGGTACCTCGCGCCAGAAACGGTCATTGCGGGTCGGATCGGCGGTCTGGAGCTGCAGGACGGCCCGGGAATCGGCCACGTACTGCGTGGCCGGGGCCGCGGTCACCACCCGGACCGGCGGGGTGAGGTTCTGCGAGGTCACCGCGCTGAATTGGGAGCCGTCGATGGAGACGGTGAAGACCGGGTCGACGTTGCCTTCGCGGGCGACCATGATGGTGTCACCGGTGACCCAGCTCAGGGAGACCGCGCGCGAGCTCAGGCCAAGCGCCAGTGGCAGCGGGGAGGTGAGCGCGTACTTGCCGTCGGGACGCCGTTCGACCACCGCGACGTAGACCTTGCCGTCGGCGATCAGCGCCGCACGCACGCCGGTACGCGAGACCACCACCTCGCTGATCGGCGGCCGCGGGACGCCTGCGCCTTCGAACAGGGCCGAGATGTCGACATTCTCGGTGGAGACATTGCCGGTGGCGCGATCGGTGACCGCCCGGATGACCCGGTCACCGTCGATCACCGTCCAGGCGGCGCCGCCGTCGCTGGTCCAGGACGGGCGGGCGATGCTCGCGCCCTCGGCGACCGCGAACGCCTTGGCGCCGTAGTTGCCGATGAGCAGGGTGCGGGCGGGTTCGGGCGTCGGTTTGCCGGAGTCGGCGACCGCGGCGACGAACTGGCCGTCGGCCGAGATGCCGATCGACTGCAGGTTGGTGGCCTCGCCGAAGGACCCGCTCGGCGTGACGATGCCGTCCGGGGTGACCTGAACCAGCGTGCCGTTGCGCAGGGCGTGCAGGCCGATCCGGTTCTGGCCGGGCGCCGAGGCGCTGTACTGGTCGACATCGGCCACCGACCAGCCGTTGGTGTACCGGTCGTCGAGCGGTTTACCGTCGGCGAGCAGCACGTACGGACCGAGGATGTCGGCACCGGACAGCGTGAGTACCACCTGCGCGGCGAGGAGTTCGCGCTCGCGCTGGCCGAGTGCGCCGAGCCCGGCGAAGTCGATGCGCACCCCACCGATGCCGACCCCGACATCGCCCGGTTCGTTGTTGGCCTTGGTGATCGGACCGCGCAGCGAAACCGGCTGCGCCAGCGGGTTACGCACCACGGGCGCGATCGTCGATTGCGGACCTTCGGCGAGCATGCCGATCAGTTGCTCGGTGAGCTGGGAGCGTGGCACCGAGATCCAGCGCGGATCCGGGACGACCAGCGAATTGCTCGGGTCGATGTAGTGCAGGAGGTAGCGGTGATAGGACTTGACGAAGGCGTCGTTGTCCATCACGACGCCCGGCGGCAGCTCGGTGATCCGCCACTCGCCGTCGATCTTGCTCATCTCGATCTTGTTCTCGAGGGTGCCCTCGGTGGCGCGATAGCCGCCGTCGCCCGCCAGCTCACCGACTTTGCGCGCGCGCAGCACGTAGCTGGCTTTGTCGCCCGAACGTGACTCGCGCAGGGTGTCGGGGCGGTCGTCGACGATGGTGGTGCTCGCCTCGTCGTTCCAGCCTGCCGCCGTCTCCGGCGCCATGTACTGACGGGCGGCGGCGTGCTTGTTGGTCGGGTCGGCGCTGGCGGTGAGGAAGTCGCCGAGCAACAGGTCGGGGTCGCGGCCGGAGATCGGCGGGGTCGGCCCCTCCGAGGTGGGGGCGCGGTTGATCGTGCCGAGGGCCTGCGGTGCGGAGGACTCGGGCAGGCTGGCGCAACCGGTGAGCACGATCAGGCCGGCCAGAACCGCCGCTACCAGTGCGGCGCCGTGCCGACCCCGACGATCACCACTGGTCATGACTTCCCGTCTCCGGTTTCGGTGGGCATCGGCTTGTCGGCGTCGGCGGGGTCGCGGCCGTTGGTCGCCGGGTGCGCGCCCGCGGCGGGCGGTTCGATGCCGGGCTCGTTCGCCGATGGGTCGGTGTCTTGCGGTTCGGCAGCCCCCGGCTCCACAGCCGTCGGGTCGGTGACAGCCGGATCGACATCCGGCGGGGTGGCTCCAGTCGGCTCGACATCGCCCGATGGGTCCTCCGCCGGCTCGGCTCCGGCAGGCTCGACTTCGACGATAGTCGGCTCGGGCTCGGCTTCCGGCAGCGCGGGGACCTTGCGCAGCATCGGTTCCAGCGCGAGCGGGCTCTGCCCGAGCTTGCGGCCGCGCACCATCGGAAGCAGCAGCCGGAAGCTCGCGCCGACACCCGGATCGCCCCACGCTTCGAGCCTGCCTTCGTGCAGATTCGCGTCCTCGACGCTGATCGACAAGCCCAGCCCGGTACCACCCGAGCGACGCACGCGCGACGGGTCCGAGCGCCAGAACCGGTTGAACACCAGCTTTTCCTCGCCCGGCCGCAGCCCGACACCCTGATCGCGCACCACCGTCGCGACGGCATTGGCCTCGGCGTCGCCGCGCATGCGGATCAGCACCGGCTTGCCCTCGGAATGGTCGATCGCATTGGCGAGCAGGTTGCGCAGCACCCGCTCGACGCGGCGCGGGTCCACCTCGGCGACCACCGGCTCCTCCGGCAGATCGATCACCACCTCGACCTCGGCGTCGCGGGCAAGGTGGCGCACCGTGGAGATCGCGGCACGCGCGCACATCCGCACATCCAGCGATTCGACCTGCAGTTCGGCCACACCCGCGTCGTGGCGGGAGATCTCGAGCAGGTCGTTGAGCAGGCCCTCGAACCGGTCGAGCTCGTTGACGAGCAGTTCGGAGCTGCGGGCAAGGGCGGGATCGAGATCGTCGCTGGAGCCGTGGATGAGGTCGGCGGCCATGCGCACCGTGGTGAGCGGGGTGCGCAGTTCGTGGCTGACGTCGGAGGTGAAGCGGCGCTGCAGATTGCCGAATTCCTCGAGCTGGGTGATCTGGTTCGACAGGCTCTCGGCCATCTCGTTGAACGCCTGCGCCAAGCGCGCCATGTCGTCCTCGCCGCGTACCAGCATGCGTTCTTTGAGTCGGCCGTCGGCGAATCGGCCCGCGATTCGCGCCGCCGACCGGATCGGCAGCACCACCTGCCTGGTGACAAGTGCGGTGATCGCGGCGAGCAGCACCAGCAGGACCACGCCACCGATGAGCATCGTGCCGCGCATCAGCGACAGGCTCGATTCCTCGCTGGCCAGCGGGAAGATCAGGTAGATCTCCAGGGTCGCCACCTCGGCGCTCGGGCTGCCGATGATCAGCGCGCGCCCGCGGTAGCCGTCGGGGTCGGCGACGGTGGTGAACTGGTAGGAGACCTGGTTGCGCTGGACGAATCGGCGCAGCTCCTGCGGTACCTCCGAGAGCGGGCCCGCCGCGATCTCGTGGGGCGGAGTGCCGCCGACCATCGCCAGCGCCGAGTCGAAACTACCCGCCGCGCCGGTGGACTGACCGGTGCCACCGCGGCTGGACAGCGCGGCTCGCGCGTCGGCGAGCTGCTGCTCCTGGCTGTTGCCGGATGGGACGCCGGAGAGCTTGTTCTCGATCGTGCTGCGGGCACGATCCATCTCCTCGACAGCCGCGTTGATCTTGGCTTCGAGGAGCCGGTCGGTGATCTGACCGGTCAGCACGACCCCGAGGATCGTGATCACGATGAGCGACAGGGTCAACGTCGAAACGATGACTCGCAGCTGCAACGACCGGCGCCACAGATGGCCGAGTGCGGTCCCGACGGCCTGGAACCAGGCCATGATCGGGCTCGCCCACCGCCGCAGCTGCGCCACTGGACCAGTGGTCACAGCGGCGCCCCGCAGTGACCGATCACGGCGGTCCGGCCTTGTAACCGACACCGCGCACGGTCAACACGATCTCCGGGTTCTCCGGATCCTTCTCGACCTTGGCGCGCAGTCGCTGCACGTGCACGTTCACCAGACGGGTGTCGGCGGCGTGCCGGTAACCCCACACCTGCTCGAGCAGTACCTCGCGGGTGAACACCTGACGAGGCTTGCGCGCGAGCGCGACCAGCAGGTCGAACTCCAGCGGGGTGAGCGAGATCTGCCCCGGGCCGCGAGTCACCTTGTGCGCGGGCACGTCGATGACGATATCGGCGATCGAGAGCAGCTCGGCGGGCTCGTCCTCGGTGCGGCGCAGGCGCGCTCGTACGCGGGCGACGAGTTCCTTCGGCTTGAACGGTTTGACGATGTAGTCGTCGGCGCCGGACTCCAGGCCGAGGACCACATCGACCGTGTCGGTCTTGGCGGTGAGCATGACGATCGGAACGCCGGAATCGGCCCGCAGCACCCGGCATACATCGATGCCGTTCATGCCGGGCAGCATCAGGTCGAGCAGAACCAGATCGGGGCGGATCTCCCGCACCGCTGACAGGGCCTGTGTGCCGTCGCCCACCACATGCGGGTCGAACCCTTCCCCGCGCAAGACGATGGTCAGCATCTCAGCGAGTGCCATATCGTCGTCGACGACCAGAATCTTGGGCTTCATAGTCCTATGTTGTCATCTCCCAGGCCAGGATCGGGCCGCCACGCCATTAATGGTGCGAACCCGTCGCGTATCCAACCTTATCCGGAGGAAATTTCCGAGCAGAGGGTGAGTAACGCAGGCCTATCGTCATCGGATCGGTATGTCCACCACCGGCCGAACCAGTCGCGGTCGGCGAGTTCACGATAGACCTCCCCCGTGCGCTGCTGCAGACCGCCGTCCCGTTCGTAGGCATCGAGGGCGCGCGCGTCGTCGAGTTCGCCACGGCGACGGGCACGTTCGGCCGCCACCTCGGTGGGCACGTCGAGCAGCACGGTGAGATCGGGCGCAGGCAATCCGAGCCTGCCGAACTCCAGATCGCCCACCCACGAAACGATTTCGCCATCGGCATCCTGATGCGCCCGCGCGGCCGAGTAGGCGGCGTTGGAAGCCACCCAGCGGTCCAGGATGACGATGTCGTTGCCGCCCAACAGGTCCGACAGTTCCGTGCCTGCGGCGGCCCGGTCGAGCGCGAACATGATCGCCATCGCGTTGATCGACCCCGCCAGGTCACCATGGCCCCCACGCAACGCTTCCGCCGCGAGATCGGCATGGATCGAGTGCCCGTATTGCGGAAAGGCCAGACTGTCCGCCCGCAACCCTTTTCCGGACAACTCGGCGATCAGCCCATCGATCAGCGTGCGTTTACCCGCCCCGTCGAGCCCTTCCACCGCGATCAATACGCCCATGCGGTGAGATTACCGCGCGCCGTCCCCCCAGAGTTGCGGGCTGGCCCGCGCCCGGTCGGCCGACGAGGATTCCCCTATGAAAAAGATCGTTCGCACCACCGCTGCCACGCTTGCCATCACCGCCGCCTTCGCCTGCGGCACCGCGTCCGCACAGACCGGCGACCCGACCGCGGGCCCGGACGCGGGATCGTCGACGGCCTTCAACTCGGTGATGTGCGCGGTGCTCGGCATCAGCAGCGAACACAACATCTTCTGCACGGGCCTGATCATCGGCTAGCGACCTCGGTCAACGACGGGGGGGGGGCGGGCCGCCGGGGGGCGGGGGCGCCCGCGGGGGGGGGTGGGGTCGTAGAGGGGGTGGG
>NZ_JBHXNJ010000002.1:254962-437946 GCF_042719655.1 Nocardia sp. NPDC058518 | reverse complement strand
TGGGGGGGGGCTCCCCCATCCCCACAAAAAAAAACTGTTCCCGCGGGGGCGAGACCGCGGGACCCCCCCGGCGAAACCGGCGGGGGCCCCCCCCCCGGTCGGGGGGCGGCCCCACCGTTGTGTCGTGAGACTCAGTAGCGGTAGTGGTCCGGCTTGTACGGGCCTTCCACGTCCACGTTGATGTACTCGGCCTGATCTTTGGTGAGCTTGGTCAGGGTGCCGCCGAGGGCTTCGACGTGGATCTTGGCGACCTTCTCGTCGAGGTGCTTGGGCAGGCGGTAGACCTCGTTGTCGTATTCCTGCGGCTTGGTCCACAGTTCGATCTGCGCGATCACCTGGTTGGAGAAGCTGTTGGACATGACGAACGACGGGTGGCCGGTGGCGTTGCCCAGGTTCAGCAGGCGGCCTTCCGACAGCACGATGATCGCCTTACCGGACTCCTTGAAGGTCCATTCGTCGACCTGCGGCTTGATGTTGATCCGGGTGGCGTCCGAACGCTCCAGCCCCGCGATATCGATCTCGTTGTCGAAGTGGCCGATATTGCCGAGGATCGAGTGATCCTTCATCGCCTTCATGTGCTCGAGGGTGATGATGTCCTTGTTACCGGTCGAGGTGATGACGATGTCGGCATCGCCGATCGCCTGCTCGACGGTGACCACGTCGTAGCCGTCCATCAGCGCCTGCAGCGCGTTGATCGGGTCGATCTCGGTGACCTGCACGCGCGCGCCCTGGCCCGCGAGCGACTCCGCGCAGCCCTTGCCGACGTCGCCGTAACCGCAGATCAGCACCTTCTTGCCGCCGATGAGCACGTCGGTGCCGCGGTTGATGCCGTCGATCAGCGAGTGGCGGGTGCCGTACTTGTTGTCGAACTTGGACTTGGTGACCGAGTCGTTGACGTTGATCGCCGGGAACACCAGCTCACCCGAGGCGGCGAACTGGTACAGCCGCAGCACGCCGGTGGTGGTCTCCTCGGTGACGCCCTTGACCGAGTCGGCGATGACGCTCCACTTGGTCTTGTCGGCCTCGAGGCTCTCGCGCAGCAGGTCGAGGAACACCGTGTACTCGGCGGAGTGATCGGCGTCGGCGGGCGGAACCACACCGGCCTTCTCGAACTGCGCGCCGCGCAGCACGAGCATGGTCGCGTCGCCACCGTCGTCGAGGATCATGTTGGCCGGCTCGCCCGGCCAGGTGAGCATCTGCTCGGCGGCCCACCAGTACTCCTCCAGCGTCTCGCCCTTCCAGGCGAAGACGGGGATGCCCGCGGGCTCGTCGACGGTGCCGTTCGGGCCGACCACGATCGCGGCGGCGGCGTGATCCTGGGTGGAGAAGATGTTGCAGGAGGCCCAGCGCACGTCGGCACCGAGGGAGACCAGCGTTTCGATCAGGACGGCGGTCTGCACCGTCATGTGCAGCGATCCGGAGATTCGCGCACCCTTGAGCGGAGCGACGTCGTGGTATTCACGACGCAGCGCCATCAGGCCCGGCATCTCGTGCTCGGCGAGGCGGATCTCCTTGCGGCCGAATTCGGCCAGCGAGAGGTCGGCCACCTTGTAGTCGATGCCGTTGCGGACGTCAGCGGTGAGCTCGGTGCGCGCGGGGAGTTCTGAGGTCGTCACGTTGGCTAGGTTACCGTCTGGGGCCGCGCGAGTTCCCGGCTCCGTCGAGGTGGGGCCTCAGGCCGCCGCGCGGTATCGGGCCAGCAACCGTCTCGGCTTCTCGGGCGCGACATTGGCCAGGCTCAGGTCGCCGCCGTAGTGGGCCGCGACGCGGGGGTCCATCACCGCACGCCACAGCGGCGGGACAGCGGCCAGCACGATCATGGTGGCGTACCCGGCGGGCAGCTGTGGCGCTTCCTCGGAGCTGCGCAATGTCTGATAGCGGCGCCCCGGGTTGGCGTGGTGGTCGCTGTGGCGCTGCAGATGGAACAGGAAGATGTTGGTGACCAGGCGATCGGAGTTCCAGCTGTCGCGCGGGGAGCACCGTTCGTAGCGCCCGTTGGGCTTGCGCGCGCGCAGCAGGCCATAGTGCTCGACGTAGTTGACGGTCTCGAGCAGCGCGATGCCGATCGCGGCCTGGATGACCAGCCACGGAAGAATCGACGGGCCGAAGACCAGCGTCAGCGAACCGAAGAGCACCGCCGTCATCGCCCAGGCCTGCAGGATGTTGTTATCAGTGCTCCACCAGCGGCGACCCTGCCGGAACAGCCGAGCGCGCTCGAGTTGCAGGGCCGATCCGAACCCGCCGATCACGCTGCGCGGCAAGAACTCCCACAGCGATTCACCCAGCCGGGCGCTGGCCGGATCTTCGGGGGTGGCGACGCGTGCGTGGTGTCCGCGATTGTGCTCGACGAAGAAGTGCCCGTACCCCGATTGGGCCAGCGCGATCTTCGACAGCAATTTCTCAGCACTCTCCACCCGGTGGCCCAATTCGTGGGCGGCGTTGATGCCGATGCCGCTGACGAAGCCGACCGTGGCGGCCAAGCCGAGCTTGTCGACGAGGGCCAGTTCGGGGCTTGTCCACATGAAGCAGGCCACGCCGAGGCTGATCAGCTGGATCGGCAGGAACAGGTAGGTGCACCACCGGTAGTACCGGTCGGCCGACAGCGCCGCGTAGTCCTCGTCGCGGGGATTGTTGCCGTCTTCACCGACGATCCAGTCCAGCACGGGAATGGCGATCAGGACGATGACAGGTCCGATCCACCAGAACACTTCAGCCTTGGTATGGAACACCAGCTGGGAGGGCAACAGCGCGCACGCCGGGGCGATCAGCCCTAATGCCCAGAGATACCGTTTGGGATCACGAAAACCCCCCGGTTTGCCAACCGTTTGCACACCCGCTCCGCTGTAAAAAGACTAATCGTCGACCGATGTGAATACTGACAGACCGCGGGCGCGTTACACACCGGCAGATCATCAAACGTGGTGATGGTTACACCGGAGCGAATCAAGGCTAGTGACTTCTCTCAGTGATCCACGTCACTCGAGGCGACTCGCATGCCTCGTACCTGCACAATTGCCTCGACATACGGACTGAGCAGGGCGCTCATCTCGGCCGGGGCATCACGTTCGGGCACGGGCGGATTCGGGATGTAGCTCAGCGCGATGCGGACCAGCGCGTGCGCGATCACGTCGGCCTCGGCGTGCGTCGCGTCCACCCAGCTGTGCATGAACACCTCGGTCAGGCGTGCGGTGGCGTGCTCGAGCAGCGGGGCCGCGTCGAGGGTGATCAACCGCAACAGATCCGGCTTCATCTCCCCGCTCAGCAGCGAACGAACCAGCGGGTCGCCCGCGGCGGAGAGAAAGAACCCGGTCATCCCGACCCGGATCGCCGCGCGCGCGTCACCGGCATTGGCGTCGAGCGCCTCGCGCACATGGTCGACGAGGTCGTCGGCCAGGCGCAGCGCGTAGGCCTGCGAGAGCCCTGAGCGCGAGCCGAACTCGTTGTAGAGCGTCTGCCTGCTCACCCCGGCCCTTGCCGCGACGTCACCGAGCGTGACCTTGGACCAGTCACGCTCGGTGAGCAATTCGCGCATCCCGTCCAGGACCGAGTTGCGCAGCAGTTCGCGCGCGGCCTCCTGGTACGGGATGCGCGAACCTGTGCGCGGAGTGCCCGCGACGCTCACGAACGTTCGATCTCGACCATGAAGAAGTCGGACTTGCGGGCACCGCAGTCCGGGCAGGTCCAGTCGTCGGCGATGTCGTCCCAGCGGGTGCCGGGCGCGATGCCGTCGTCGGGCCAGCCCTGGGCCTCGTCGTACTCGAAACCGCACTGTGCGCACTGGTACAGCTTGTAGTCGGTCACAGCGATTCTCCTACCGCCTCGAAGTCGATCTTTTCCCGCACCCCACAGTCCGGACAGCACCAGTCGTCAGGAACGGCAGTCCACAGTGTGCCAGGCGGAAATCCTTCGCGTGGCGCGCCTTTGGCTTCATCGAAGACGAAATCACACACCGGACATCTGTAGGCACTCATGACGTGACCTCGGTTCCGTACTTTTCCAGCACCTGCTCCCGGCGCTTGGGTTCGATATTGGCGCGGGTGACGTCCCCGCCGTAGTGCGCGAGCACGCGCTTGTCCATCACCCGGCGCCAGATCGGCGGGAAGTAGCCGAGCAGGATCATGCTGGCGTAGCCGCTCGGCAGGTTCGGCGCACCGTCCCAGCTGCGCAGCGTCTGGTAGCGCCGGGTCGGATACGCGTGATGGTCGCTGTGGCGCTGCAGGTGGTAGAGGAAGATGTTGGTGACGATGTGGTCGCTGTTCCAGCTGTGCGCGGGCGCCGGTCGTTCGTAGCGTCCGCTCGCGGTCTTCTGCCGGACCAGGCCGTAGTGCTCGAGGTAGTTCACCGACTCGAGCAGGCTGAAACCGATCACCGCCTGCAGGATCAGATAGGGCAGCACCTCGATGCCGAACACCGCGATCAATCCGAGCCACAACACCACCGACATCGCCCAGGCGTTGAGCACATCGTTGCGCAGCGTCCACGGGCTCTTGTCGAGCCGGCCGAGACGTTCCTTCTCGAGGTGCCAGGCCGAGCGCAGGCTGCCCCAGACCGTGCGCGGCCAGAAGGCCCAGAAGGACTCACCGATGCGCGAACTCGCTGGGTCCTCCGGGGTGGCGACCCGCACGTGGTGGCCACGGTTGTGCTCGATGTAGAAGTGCCCGTAGAACGACTGGGCCAGCGCGATACGCGCGAGCCAGCGTTCCAGTTCGACCTTCTTGTGACCGAGTTCGTGCGCGGTGTTGATGCCGATGCCGCCGATCATGCCCACGCTGATCGCGATGCCGATCTTGTCGACCACATTGGCCCCACCGGGGAAGCCCAGCCAGTGCAGGTTCGGCGCGGTGATGATGTAGCAGGCGAAGATCAGTGAGGCGTACTGGAACGGCAGGTACAGGTAGGTGAGGTAGCGGTAGTACTTGTCGTTCTCCAGGTACTCCATCACCTCGTCGGGCGGGTTGTTGCCGTCCGGCCCGAAGAACAGATCCGCCAGCGGGATCACGAGGTAGACCAGCACCGGGCCGAGCCAGAACGGGACCTCGGCGAGGCGATGCCAGCCGAGCTGGTTGAGTCCCCAGATCAGGGGGATCGCGATCGTGAACAGGCCGGTCGGGGCGAACAGGCCCCACAGCCACAAATATCGTTTGGAATCTCGCCACTGCGGCGGCGCGACCCGCTGCTCGGACGCGTTGGCATCAGTCGACATCATCGTCTCCAGTTCCGAGGCACATCTCACACCTGTGATGTGCGTAACTCTCTGTCACAGACGATATGTCCGGATGCGTCCGCTGTCTAGACAAATTTCCCAATTTGTAAAGCAGTGACGGTCCGATAACGCCGACGGCGACCGTGCCCGAACTGGACATGGTCGCCGTCGTTACAGGTCAGTGACCTATTCAGGGGCCTTTACTTTGGGCCTCTGACCGGAAGCAGCACGTCAGCGCCCGGCGGTAGCCCGTCGACCGGCCACCACCGCAGATCGGTCGATTCGGAGCTGCGAACCGGGACCGCGTCCGGCGGTGCCACGATCTCGAAGAGCAGGTCGAGATGCCGCGTCGGCACGCCGAGCGAGCAGGTGATCGGGTGCGCCTGCGCGCCGTAGAGACCGGGCGTGAGGACCAAGTCGGCAATGCCGGATTCCTCCACCGCTTCCCGCAGCGCCGCGTCCTGCACGGTCTTGTCATCGGGTTCGCAGTGACCGCCCAGCTGGATCCAGCGACCGACGCGCGGGTGCAGGGTGAGCAGGATGTCGCGCCGGTCGTGGGACAGCACGATGGCCGATGCGGTGATGTGGCCGGGCGCGTGTTCGCGCAGGCAGCCACGGGGTGCCGAGCCGAGGAAGGCCAGAAACGCTTCGCGCAGTGAGTGATCCGGGCCCGTGGCCGGCTGCCACTCGGTGAGCAACTCGGTCGCCGAGGCGTGCAGCGATTCCGCGCTCATCGGACCGTCTCCGTCATCACGGCCGACTGCGCGCTCACAGTTCCACCAGTTCCGCGCCTGCCGCGCCGACCACTCGCGGGGTGGGCGCTTCGAGTGGATGACCGATCGCGATGGCACCCAACGGCATCCAGTCCTCGTCGAGACCGAGGACCTCGCGCACGATCTCGGGCGCGAAGATGGTCGAGCCGATCCAGCAGCTGCCGAGGCCGTCGGCGGCCAACGCGACCAGCAGGCCCTGCACCGCCGCGCCGACGGCCACCGTGAACATCGTCTGCTCGGCGGCCTGGCGACGAGCGTCGGGATAGTCGTGGGCGCCGTCGGGCACGCAGAACGGGATGATCACTTCCGGCGCGTCGAAAAGGATGCGGCCGCGCGCGATTCGACGCTGCACGCGTTCGGGGTCGAGCCCGTCGGCGGTGAGGTCGGCGCTCCACTTCTCGGCCATGGCCTCGAGCAACTGCGCCCGCAGGGTCGCGCTGCGCAGCCAGACGAAGCGCACCGGGCGGGTGTGGTGCGGTGCGGGCGCGGTGAGGCCGATCGCGACGGCGGCGCGGATCCGGTCCGGGTCAACGGGTTCGTCGGTGAATGCGCGCACCGAACGACGCAGCGGCACAGCCTCTTTGCGACCCTGCTCGAGCGCCTCGGCGGTGCCGAGCCAGAACAGGTCGTCGATGCCGCCGCGCAGCAGCGCCGCCGCGGTGGAACCGTCGTCGTCGGTGTCGAGCCCGCGCACCACCGCCACCGGAACACCGCCGAGCTTGCCCTTGACCAGATCGGCGGCCGCGGCGAGTTCATCGGCGATGGCCACCAGCGTGACGTGCAGTTCGTTGCCCTGTCCGTCGACGGCGCCGTCGTAGTCGTGCAGCACCCGCAAGCCGGCCGACCCGATCGCCGCGTCGATCTGCCCGTTGCGCCAAGCCCGGCCCATGGTGTCGGTGATGACGACGGCCACGTCGACGCCGAGCCGCTGAGCGAGCGCGGTGCGCAGGGCCTTGGCGCTGCCGTCGGGATCGATAGGCAGCAGCACCAATTCGCCCTCGGCCACATTGGAGCCGTCGACCCCGGAGGCCGCCTGCACGATGCCGAGCCGGTTCTCGGTGATGAGGGTGCGGCCCTTGCGGGCGAGCACCCGGACGGCTTCGTCGTCGACGAGTTTGCGACGTGCGGTGTCGCGCCCCTCGGGGTCGATCGGCGCGACGACGATGCGCCCCTCGGCCTTCGACACGATCTTGCTGGTGACCACGATGATGTCACCGTCGGCAAGCCAGGGCGCCTGTGCGGCAAGGTGTTCGGCGATGTCGTCACCAGGCCGGAATTCCGGCAGGCCGTTCACCGGCAGGATCCGCAGCTCGCCTGCGGCGTGGTCGGGCAGCGGGCGAGCCGACTCCTGTGCGCTCATGCCTTCACTCCCGCCAATTCCAGTGCGGCGCGCGCCATTTCAGCGGTCGCCTCGGGGTCGCTCATCAACAGCGGCACGCTGCGCACCTCGACGCCGGGAACATCGGCGGAGTCGGTGGAGTGCACCAGCCACCCGTCGAGGATGCCGGTGGCCGAACGGGCGCCGTAGTGGCGGCCGATCGCCTCCGCGGTGGATTCGACACCGATGGCCGCGAGGCACTCATCGGCCATGCCGCGCAACGGCTTTCCGTCGATCACCGGCGAGAGCCCGATCACCTTGGCTTCGCTGGTGCGCAGCGCGCCCCGGATCCCGGGCACGGCGAGGATCGCGCCGATGCTCACCACGGGGTTCGATGGGGCCAGCAACACGGCGTCAGCGGTGCCTATGATTTCGGTCACATTCGGCGCCGGAGAGGCTTGCTCGGCGCCGATCGAGGCAAATCCGTGGGTCGGAAGGGCCGCGCGATACCGCACCCACCATTCCTGAAAGTGGATCGCGCGACGTTCGCCAGCATTGTCGGGATCGCTGACCACCACGTGGGTTTCGCAGCGATCGTCGGTAGCCGGGATCAGCCGCACGCCCGGTTGCCACCGATTGCACAGCGCCTCGGTGACCGCGGACAGCGGATATCCGGCGCGCAGCATTTCGCTGCGAATGAGATGGGTGGCGATATCGCGATCGCCGAGGCCGAACCAATCGGGCTGGGCGTTGTATTTCGCCAGCTCCTCTTTCGCGTGCCAGGTTTCGTCGGCGTGGCCCCAGCCACGCTCGGTATCGATGCCACCACCCAGGGTGTACATGCAGGTGTCGAGGTCGGGACAGATGCGAAGGCCATGCATCCAGACGTCGTCGCCGACGTTGACGATGGCGGAGATGTCGGCTTCGGGCAGCAGCTGCCGGACGCCTTGGAGGAACCGGGCACCGCCGACGCCGCCGACCAGAACGGCGATCTTGGGCTCGCGCACCGCGTGTTGTGCAGTCACAGGGTCACAGCCTAGTGAGTGGCGGTTGCCGGTTGCTCCCGCGCCGAATTACAGCGAAGTTGCTGATCATTTGCCACAGCACATAACAAGATCAACACGAAAGGCGGGTGCGGAGTGTAACGGAAGGGTGACGGCGGGTTGACCACCGGCAAGTGCGGCGTGTCTAATCACAGACATGTCATTCCGGTCACCGCGAGAGGGCATAGCGCGGGGGCGTTTGCGAGAAGGTTCCAGCTCGCTGAAAACGGACACGGCGCGAGGTCGTAGCGCAGCGGACGTTTGCGAGGGAGTTTTCCACTCGCCGGAAGGCAGGCTCGGGGAAGCCCGCGAGACTACGTCGCGGTGTTGGGCCGTCGGAGTTCTTATCGGACCGACGGAAAGAATCATTCTGCGCTAACACATAGTGAGGAGGCGGAACGATGACCGAAGATCTGGTCTCGCCGACCGATTCCACAGCAGGCGCAGCTCACGCTGTCTGCGCTGACATGAGCTGGCAGGAACCGGACGTGGTAAGCGAAGTCGCGGCTCCCCGGCTGAGTCTGGTCGTCACGGGCTTCGACGAAATGTTCGAGTCGATCGAGGAGCAGTGGCAGGAACGTGCCCTCTGCGCTCAGACCGACCCCGAGGCGTTCTTCCCCGAGAAGGGCGGCTCGACGCGTGAGGCCAAGCGAATCTGCTTGGGCTGTGAAGTACGTGACCAGTGCCTGGAATACGCACTGGCACATGATGAACGCTTCGGAATCTGGGGCGGTCTCTCGGAACGAGAGCGTCGCAGGCTGAAGCGCGGAATCGGTTAAGTGACTGTTCGAAAGTAGACTCTCTCCAGGCCTGGCCCGGAGCCACGCAGGCGCAGTACGTCGGTGTCTCCGGGCGAACGCCCTTGTTGATTTTCACGGTGCAGGCGAGAGAGGTGAAAGACCCATGGCACGTTCCCGGCGTCATTCTCCGGCACCCACCGCTCGTTCGGTGACCCGCCGCGGCCGCGGAGTCCGAGGCCCCATGCTTCCGCCGACGGTGCCCGCGTGGCGCACCAGGGGCCAGAAATTCGATCGGCTCGTACTCGAGGCCTTCGCCCCACTGGACACCCGCTGGCACGATCGACTCACCAAGCTCGATATCGCCGTCGACGATGTACCCAAAATCCGTCCGCTGCATCCCGATTCGGTCACCTGGCCCGACGAGGTCGTCGCCGACGGACCGGTGCCACTGTCGCGGCTCATCCCCGCGGGCGTCGACCGCCACGGTGCGGCCACCCGCGCCAGGGTGGTGTTGTTCCGCAAGCCGCTGGAATTACGAGCCGCCGATCCCGACGATCTGGTCGAGTTGCTGCGCGAGGTACTCGTCCAGCAGATCGCAACCTACCTCGGCGTAGACCCCGACCTAATAGATCCAGAGCCCGAATAGGCGTACCTCCGCCTTCGCTCCGGCCATGCGCAAGACCGACGAACGCTGCGCGACTGTGCCTATTTAGCGCGTGTCCGTATCCACTTTCGGTGCGCGGAGGGTTAATCTCGATGTCGTGATCCCTATGCGTCGTTGCTGCCGACCCGGCTGCAAGAACCCGGCTGTAGCGACGCTGACTTATGTGTACTCCGACTCGACCGCCGTCGTCGGACCCTTGGCCACCGTCGCCGAACCACACTCCTGGGATCTCTGCGAAACGCACGCCTGCCGCATCACCGCGCCCAAGGGCTGGGAACTGGTCCGCCACGAAGGCGGCTTCTCCTCGAGCACCCCGGACGACGACGACCTCACCGCCCTGGCCGAAGCGGTCCGCGAAGCCGGCCTGCGCCGCCGCCCCGCCGAGGCCGACCAGCCGGGCTACCGCGACAACGCCCCCTCGGCCCCCCGCACCGCACGCACCGGCCGCCGCGGCCACCTACGCGTTCTGCCAGATCCGTAACTAGCCCGGCCAGGATCCCGAAGAGTCGGTGGAGCCCGCTAGGGTAATCCATATGACGACCCTCGCGCGCTCTGGCGAACTCGTGAATGCCGTGATCAAGGCTTATGACGTCCGCGGGGTGGTGGGCGAACAGATCGACGAGGCGTTCGTCGGCGATGTGGGTGCATCCTTCGCTCGCCTGATGCGCGAAGAAGGCGCCACCCGCGTCGTGATCGGCCACGACATGCGCGATTCGTCCCCCGCGCTGTCCCAGGCTTTCGCCGCGGGCGTGCAGGCCAACGGCCTCGATGTGGTGCACATCGGCCTCGCCTCCACCGACCAGCTCTACTTCGCCTCCGGCAAGCTCGGCTGTCCCGGCGCCATGTTCACCGCCAGCCACAATCCGGCCAAGTACAACGGCATCAAGCTGTGCCGGGCGAACGCGCTGCCCGTCGGCCAGGACACCGGGCTGGCGACCATCGCCGCCGAGGTCATCGCGGGCGTGCCCGCCTACGACGGCATGCCGGGCACCGCGACCACGACCGATCTGCTCGCCGACTACGCGACCTACCTGCGCGAGCTGGTGAACCTCGACGAGATCCGCCCGCTCACCATCGCGGTCGACGCGGGCAACGGCATGGGCGGCCACACCGTGCCCGCCGTGCTGGGCACCCTCGCCCCCGTGACGATCGTGCCGCTGTACTTCGAGCTCGACGGCTCGTTCCCCAATCACGAGGCCAACCCGCTCGACCCGAAGAACCTCGTCGACCTGCAGGCGCTCGTCCGTTCCAGCGGCGCCGACATCGGCCTCGCCTTCGACGGCGATGCCGACCGCTGCTTCGTCGTCGACGAGCGCGGCGAGCCGGTCTCCCCCTCGGCGATCACGGCCATCGTGGCGCAGCGTGAGCTGGCCAAGGAGCCGGGCGCCACGGTGATCCACAACCTGATCACCTCGCGCGCGGTGCCCGAGCTCGTCGAGGAGCTCGGTGGCAAGCCGGTGCGCACCAGGGTCGGGCACTCGTTCATCAAGCAGGAGATGGCTTCGACCGGCGCGGTGTTCGGTGGCGAGCACTCGGCGCACTACTACTTCCGCGATTTCTGGGGTGCCGACTCGGGCATGCTGGCCGCGCTGCACGTGCTGGCCGCGCTCGGCGAGGGCCCGCGTCCGGTCTCGGACCTGATGGCCGCCTACGACGTGTACGCCGCCTCGGGCGAGATCAACTCCACCGTCGCCGACGCCGCCGACCGCACCGCCGCCGTGCTCGCCGCGTTCGCCGATCGCACCGAGTCGGTGGACCGGATGGACGGCGTCACGGTCGACCTGGGCGGCCATGCCTGGTTCAACCTGCGCGCCTCGAATACCGAACCGCTACTTCGACTCAATGTCGAGGCCGGATCGCAGGACGAAGTAAACGCACTCGTGACCGAGATCCTGAGCATCGTCCGCGCCTGACTGGGAAGATGAAACCAGTAGCAGTGGAATCACATGCCCGGTATTCGGCGACGGCAGATTACGAGCATTGCCGGTGCACGGCTGGAATAGTGGAGTCACAGACGACACAGCGCGATGAGGGGAGGTGGATTCGGCGATGATCGCTGGAACACCGGTATTCGACCTCGACGATGCCGAGTCGCTGGCGGCGGCCGACACCGGCGGCGCCCTGCGCTCGGCGGCATCAGGCGGCGCCCAGGTGCGTGCCACGGCCGCCGCGGTCGCCGAAACCTCGCTCATCGAACGCCTCTCCGGCCTGCGCCCGCGCAGCCTGGTGCTGGTCGCCGGCTCTGGTCGCGCCGCGCGCGCGGCGGGGCTGCTGGTCGCCACGCTCGGTGACCGGGCGGGGCTGCCGATCGTGCCCGTCACCTCGCTGCCACCGTGGGTCGGCCCGCTGGACGTGGTCCTTGTAGCCGGCGACGACGCGGGCGATCCGCGGCTCATCGACGCCGTCGACCGTGCGCTGCGCCGCAGCGCCGAAGTGGTGATCGCCGCGCCCAACGAGGGTCCGTTGCGTGCGGTCGCCGCCGGTCGCGCGATCGTGCTCGAACCGCGGGTGCCCGTGCTCGACCACAATCGGCTGCTACGTTTCCTCGCCGTCGGGATCGCGGTGTTACGTGGTGTCGACGCCCAGCGCAGCGGCCCGGCCACTCCCGATCTCACCGCGCTGGCCGACATGCTCGACGCCGAGGCACTGCGCGACGGCCCGACCAACGAGGTCTTCCACAACCCGGCCAAGACGCTCGCCGCGCGCATGCACGGTGTGGGTATCGTCCTCGCGGGCGACTCGCCCGCCGCGGTCGAACTGGCCGGTCACGGCGCCGAGGTGCTGCTGCAATCGGCGGGCAAGCTGGCTTCGGCCGCCGATCTCGCCGACGCCGTCGCCGCGGTCGGCCGCCTGGCCGCGACCACCGGTGGCACCGCGCCCGGTTTCGACCCGCTGTTCCACGACGAGGAGCTCGACGGACCCGCCCCGGTCGACCGGGTGCGGGTGCTCGCCTTGAGCGTGCACCCCGATCAGGCCGCCGCCCGGCGCAAGCTCGCGGTCTTCGAAGGCGCGGGCGCGGGACTGGTCGACGCCGATCTGGTCCATGCCGATGTCGATGTGCTGCAATCCCAGCTCGCCGACCCGGGTGCCCCGATCGAACGAACCGCTGCCGAGTCCGCCGCAGGGGGCGGTCACGGCAGCGAACTCGAGCAGCTGGCCGTGCTCGCGCTGCGGCTGGACATGGCCGCGGCCTATCTTCGGCTGACCGGTGCGCGCGGTGTCGCCGCGCCCGAACCGGATCGATACGACGGGGGACGCTACTAGTGCAGGAACTCGTTGGTGCGCTGCGTTCCTACGCATGGGGGTCGCGCACCGCGCTCGCTCAGCTGTGCGGAAGGCCGGTGCCATCGGCCCATCCCGAAGCCGAACTCTGGTTCGGCGCGCACCCGGCCGATCCCGCGCACGTGAAGACCGACTCGGGCAAACGCTCACTGCTCGAGGTACTCACCGCCGACCCGGCGGGCGAATTGGGCGCGGTGGCCGACACTTTCGGCACCCGGCTGCCGTTCCTGCTGAAAATCCTCGCCGCCGAGGAACCGCTGTCGCTGCAGGCCCACCCGAGTTCGGCGCAGGCGCGCGCCGGATTCGAGCGGGAGAACCGCACCGGGGTCGCGCTGGATTCGCCGCTGCGCAACTACCGCGACGACAGCCACAAGCCCGAACTCGTTGTCGCACTGGAGCGTTTCGAGGCACTGGCCGGGTTCCGCGACCCGCATCGCACCGTCGAGTTGTTGCGCGCGCTCGACGTGCCCGGCCTCAATATCTACGCCGAACTGCTTGCCGCCCAGCCCGATTCGGCCGGTCTGCGGACCCTGTTCACCACCTGGATCACGCTGCCGCCCGCCGCGCTGTCGAAGCTGCTGCCCACGGTGCTGGAGGGCTGTGTGCAGTACCTGTCCGGCAAGGGCGCACGTGCGTTCACCGCCGAGGTGCGGACCGCGCTCGAACTGGCCGAGGTCTACCCCGGCGACGCGGGTGTCCTCGCCGCGCTCCTGCTCAATCGGCTCACGCTCGAACCGGGCCAGGCGCTGTTCCTCGCGGCCGGCAATCTGCACGCCTACCTGCGTGGGGTCGGCGTGGAGATCATGGCCAACTCCGACAACGTGTTGCGTGGCGGGCTCACCCCCAAACACGTCGACGTGCCCGAACTCCTGCGGGTGCTCGACTTCGAACCGATCGACCTGCCGGTGATCGAACCCGAACCCGGCGACGACGGCGGTATCCGATATCGCACGCCCGCACCGGAATTCGCACTGTGCCGTTTCGACCTCGCCGCCGAGGACGAGCCGGTCGTGCTCGCCGACGCCGGGCCTGGCATCGTGCTGTGCACCGCGGGCACGGTCGAGCTCTCCGAGAACGGACGCACCCTCGTCGTCGAACGTGGCGGCGCGGCCTGGATCTCCGCCGCCGACACCGACATCAAAGCGCGCGCGCTGCGCGGGCCCGCCCAGCTGTTCAGCGCCTGCGTCGGCGACGGCAACTGAGCTGCGCCCGAGGCGAAACCGCCGCCGTCACCGCGGCACTGCGCGCGAGACAAATGACCGCATCGCGGCTGTGTCCTACTAGGCTGTGGCGAGTCGTGTTCAGTGAACAGAAGGGCGGGCCGGCATGTCGGCTGGTGGTGGCAAAAAGGCGATCGTCGCGGCGTTGGTGGCCAACGCGGGGATCGCGGTGGCGAAGTTCGTCGGCGCGTTCATCACGGGGTCGGCATCGATGATGGCCGAAGGCGTGCACTCGGTCGCCGACACCTCGAATCAGGGCCTGCTGCTGTTCGGGCAGAAGGCCGCCGCCAAGGACGCCGACGAGCTGCACCAGTTCGGGTACGGCCGTAACCGCTACTTCTACTCGTTCGTCGTGGCGCTGGTGCTGTTCACCCTCGGCTCGGTGTACGCGATCTACGAAGGCATCCACAAGATCCAGCACCCAGAGGAGCTGAGTCAGCCGATCGTCGCGGTCGTCATCCTCGTGATCGCGATCGGCCTCGAGACCTTCAGCTTCCTCACCGCCGTGCGCGAATCCCGGCCGCTCAAGGGCAATGCGAGCTGGTGGCGGTTCATCCGCAACTCGCGCAGCCCCGAGCTGCCGGTAGTGCTGCTCGAGGACACCGGCGCACTGATCGGTCTGATCCTCGCCCTCGGCGCGGTGGGGATGACCATGATCACCGACGACCCGATCTACGACGCCATCGGCACCCTGTCCATCGGCGTCCTGCTCGGCATCATCGCGATCGTGCTGATCGTGGAGATGAAGAGCCTGCTCATCGGTGAAGGCGCCACCCCCGAACAGGGTCGCGCCATCCACGAGAACCTGGTCGACGGCACCAAGATCACCTCGGTGATCCACCTCAAGACCCAGTACATCGGCCCGGAGGAAATGCTGGTCGCCGCCAAGGTCGCCATCGCGGCGGACCTCGACATCGCCGGAATCGCCGAAGCCATCGACGCGGCCGAAACCCGTGTCCGCGCCGCGGTCCCGACCGCCCGCCTGATCTACCTCGAGCCAGATCTCTACAGAGTCAACTAGCGGCTGGCGCCGCGGTTCTCGGCGCTCAACTCCGCGCCGAGAACGTCGAGACCGCCGACACGGGCTGAGGTCAGGAGGGTGCGCGGGCGCCCAGCGGTAGCCTCCCGATATGGCCGAGCAAGGTGGAGACAGCAAGATCGCGATCATCGCCGCGCTCGGGGCGAACGCGGGCATCATGGTCGCGAAGTTCATCGGCGCGTTCATCACCGGTTCGTCGTCGATGCTGGCCGAGGCGGTGCACTCGGTGGCCGATACCGGCAACGAGGCGCTGCTGCTGGTCGGGCGCAATCGAGCCGAGCAGGCGCCGGACACACTGCACCCGTTCGGGTACTCGCGCAATCGGTACTTCTATTCGTTCGTCGTCGCGCTCGTGCTGTTCGTGATGGGCTCGCTGTTCGCGATCAACGAGGCGATCCACAAGATCCGGTTCCCGGAAGAGATCGAATCGCACTGGGTCGCGATCGGGATCCTCGGTGTGTCGTTGGTGTTGGAGAGCGGCAGCTTCCGCACGGCGCGCAGACAGTCGGCGCCGCTGAAGGGTAAGCAATCGTGGTGGCATTTCATCCGCCACACCCGCAATCCTGAACTGCCCGTGGTGCTGCTGGAGGACGCGGGCGCGATCATCGGACTGCTGTTCGCCCTCATGGGCGTGAGTCTGTCGGTGCTCACCGGCAACGCGGTGTGGGACGGCATCGGCACACTACTCATCGGCATCCTGCTCGGTGTGAACGCCGTGATCCTGATCGTGGAGACCAAGAGTCTGCTGATCGGTGAGGGCGCGACGGCCAAGGACGACACCGCGATCCGGTCGGCGCTGCTGGCCGATCCGCGGGTCGAGCGAGTCATCCGGATGCAGACCCAGTACCTCGGGCCGCAGGACCTGCTGATCAACGCCGAGATCGCGCTGCACGCCGGCCTGGATATCACGCAGGTGTCCGAGGTGATCAAGGCCGCGGACCTGCGCATTCACGCCGCCGTGCCGAACGCGTGCACGATCTATCTCGAGCCCGATCTGTTCGAGCCCGGCAAGGTCCACGACGCACCGATGAAGCCGAGCTGAGCGGCTACCGGTAGGCCGGTGCCTCGCCGCGCAACAGGTCGAGCGGGTCGGTGACGATGCCGAAACGGTTGCGCAGCAGGTGTTGTGCCGCGTGCAGTCCCGGCATCCCGTGGACGCCGGGCCCCGGTGGGGTCGACGACGAGCACAGGTAGGTGCCCGGAATCGGGGTGGAGTAGGGGTTCCAGCGGGCAAGTGGCCGGAACAGGGTCTGGCGTGTGGTCATCGCGCCCGCCGAGATGTCGCCGCCGACGTAGTTGGCGTTGTGCGCGGGCATGAACGCCGCCGGTCGCACGTGTTTCGCGAGGATCAGGTCGCGGAAACCAGGCGCGAAGCGTTCGACCTGGTCGATCACCTGGTCGCTGATATCGCGATCGGTTCCGTTGGGAACGTGCGCATAGGTGTAGAACGTCTGCTGCCCCTCGGGCGCCCTGGTGGGGTCGACCACGCCGGGCTGAATGGCCAGGACGAACGGTCGATCGGCGAATCTTCCTGTGGCGACCTGATGTTCGGCGTGCATGGCCTGTGCCCTGGTGCCGACCAGGTGCAGGGTGCCCGCCAGGTCAGCGCCCGGCGCGGCCCACGGCACCGGACCCGACAGTGCGAAGTCGACCTTGCAGGCGGCGTTGCCGTACCGAAAACGCCCGAGGCTGTTGCGATATCGCGACGGCAGCCGGTCACCGGCGATGCGAAGGAGTTCGGCGGGCGAGGTGTCGAACAGCACCGCGCGCGCGGTGGCGAGTTCGGCGAAATCGTCGACCCGGTGCCCGGTGAGCACCTCCCCACCGAGGCTTTCGATCTCGGCGATCATCGCGTTCGGGATCGCCTGACTGCCACCGCGGGGAATCACCCAGCCGCCCGCGTGCGCGAGGGTGCCGAGCAGCAGGGAGGCGCCCACCGCGGGGAAGGCGCGCGGTGAGGTGATGGCGTGGGCGGCCACACCGCTGAACATCGCGGGCGCGACGTCACCGCTGAAACGGTTGTCGGACAACGGGGATGCCTGTTCGAGCAGTCTGGCCGCGAACTTGATGCCCGTGCCGACGCGCAGCGGTGGGTGCCGCAGATCCGACATGGCCAGCTCGACCACCTCGGGCCAGTGCTCGACCAGCGGCGCGAACAGGTCTCGCCACGCCCGGCCGTCGCGCCCGAGGTCGGTGACCGTGGATTCGAGGTTGCGCCAAGCCAATCCGGCGATCCCACCATCGAGGGGGTGTGCGTAGGAAACGGTCGGGGCGAGCAGTTCGACGCCGTGCGCCTCGAGATCGAAGGCGCGAAAGAAGGGTGACGCCAACGCCATCGGATGCGCACCGGCACAGATGTCGTGATGGAATCCGGGCAGGGTCAGCTCGGCGGTGCGCGATCCGCCGCCTGCTTGCTCCTGCGCCTCGAGGACCCGCACCGACAGCCCGGCGCGAGCGGCGATCACCGCCGCGGCCAGACCGTTCGGCCCCGACCCGACCACTATGACTTCGGCCATTGCCGTCCCTTCGCATGCCTACCTGTTCCAACCTACGCGGAGCCGACCCGCGCGCCGATGAGTTTTCACTCACCGTGCCGAGCATCCGCAGCGCCGAGCGTTGCGGTGTGTCTCTACGAAGGGCGGCCCCGCCTCGAGCGCGCCAGCGCTCAATCCTGAACAGCCCCGTCGACCAGCAAGGCGATGCGCCGTTCGCGGAGTTCGGGGCGCAGCCGCGCGCTGCGCTCGAGGGTCGCGAGGCCGTGCAGGGAAGCCCAGGCGACTTCGGTGCGGGCGCCGAGGTCGTCACCTTCGGCGTACGGGGTGAACATCGCTTCCAGACCGGCGAAGGCGTCGCGCAGGGGTTGCGGCGCGTCGAGGCCGAACTCGAGGTCGGTCTTCTGCTCGAAGATGGCGTCGTAGCGGGCCGGGTTGTCGGTGGCGAAGTCGAGGTAGGCGCGGGCGACATTGGCGACCACCTCGGCATGAGTGGTCGCCGCCTCCCTGGCCACCTTCAGTTTCTCGGCGAACTCGACACAGCCCTGCAGGGCAACGGCGCCGACGATCGCCGCCTTGTTCGCGAAGTGGCTGTAGAGCACGGGCTGGCTGTATTCGATGCGGTCGGCCAGTTTTCGGATGGTGACCGCGTCCCAGCCGTCCGCTTCGGCCATCTCCCGTGCGGCGTCGATGATCCGCTGATGCCGTTCGGCGCGGTCGCGTTCCTTGCGCTGTTGTGTACTCATGCTTGAAATTCTAGCAGCGCTAGACAAGATAGCGGGGGTGGGTTATGGTTCTCTCAACACCTAGCGCCGCTAGATTTCAGAGCACAGTGAAGATTCAGGAGCACAACATGACCACCTCACGCATCGCCACCGCCCTCTCCCTGCTCGGCGGGCTGTTCATCATCTACGTCGGCATCAACTACCTGATCGCCCCGGAGGCGACGGCCGCCGGCTTCGGCCTGCCCGCTGTGCCCGAGGGCGACGCGGTGGCGTTCCTGAACCTCAAGGGCGTCCGTGACATCGTCAGCGGCTTGGTGATCCTCTCCCTGCTCGCCACCAAGCAGCGCTTCGCGCTCGGCGTCGTCATGCTGGCCACCTCGCTCACCCCGTTCGGCGACATGACCACCGTCCTGAGCTGGCAGGGCTCCACGGCCACCGCGCTCGGTGTCCACGGCTTCACCGCGGTGCTGGTCGCGCTGGCCGGTGTGCTGCTGATCCGTGAGCGCCGCGTGAGCTCGACCGAGCGCCCACTCGTCGCGGCATGAGCCACCGCCGATGAATTCCCTGCCGCCACGGCTGAGGATCTGAAGCCACCGAAAGGCCCCGCGATTTCTCGTCGCGGGGCCTTTCGGCTATCTCAGTGCACGTCGACCACCTGTGCCGGAACAGGTTTCGTGATGTCGACGGGCGCATCGACCTCGTGGTCGTCGACCATCGTCTCCTCGTCGAAGGGCAATTCCCGGTCGAGTACGCGGCGGGTCCGGTCGGCGTCGACGGTCTTGGTCCAGGTTCCGATGAGCAGCGTGGCCACCGCGTTGCCCGAGAAGTTGGTCAGCGCACGGGCTTCGGACATGAAGCGGTCGATACCGACGATCAGGCCGACACCGTCGAGCAGGTCGGGGCGATGACTCTGCAGTCCGCCCGCGAGGGTGGCGAGCCCGGCGCCGGTGACGCCCGCGGCACCCTTGGACGCGATGATCATGAACAGCAGCAGACCGATCTGTTCGCCGAGCGCGAGCGGCTTGCCCATGGCGTCGGCGATGAAGATCGAGGCCATCGTCAGGTAGATGGCGGTGCCGTCGAGATTGAACGAATACCCGGTCGGCACGACAACACCCACGGTGGTGCGCTCCACACCCGCGTGTTCCATCTTCGCGATCAGTCGCGGCAGCGCCGACTCCGACGACGAGGTCGCCACGATCAGCAGGTACTCACGCGACAGATACCGGCACAGCTTCAGGATCGAGACACCCGAGACCATCCGCAGGATCACGCCGAGCACACCGAACACGAACACCAGACACGTCAGATAGAACGCGATCATCAGCGTCGCCAGCTGCACCACCGCCGACCAGCCGGTGCGGCCGACCACATTCGCGATCGCGCCGAACGCGCCGATCGGCGCCAGCCACAGGATCATCGACAGGATCCGGAACACCAGCTTCTGGCCCAGCGAGACCGCGCGCAGGATCGGCGCGCCCGCATCACCCATCGCCTGCACGGCGAACCCGACCAGCAGCGCGACGAACAATGCCTGCAGCACGCTGCCAGCCGTCAGCGATGACACGAGCGTGGTCGGCACGATGTTCTCGATGAAGTCCCACGTGCCGCCCGCACTGTGCGCCTGATCGGCGTATTTCGCACCCGCCCCCGAGGTACCGACGTCGAGTCCTTCGCCCGGATCGATGAGGTTGCCGACGACGAGCCCGATGCCGAGCGCGATCGTCGACATCGCGAGGAAATAGCCGATGGCCAGGCCACCGACCTTGCCGACCGTGGCGGCCGCGCGCACCGAACCGATGCCCAGGACGATCGTGCAGAAGATGACAGGTGCGATCATCATCTTGATCAGGTTCACGAACACGGTGCCGAGCGGCGCCAGTGACTGACCGAATTCCGGGGCCACCCGGCCGACAACGACGCCGGCCACGACCGCGACGATCACCGCGATGTACAGCCAATGGGTATGGTCGCGTTTCCGCGCTGCGGTGGTATCACTCATGCCGACGAGCATGAGGAACTATTGTGACGGCCGTCACTTTGGTCCATAAGTTTCATATCTGCGCATAACGTTCGAGAAATCCAGGTCGGAGGCAAGAGGTGCGACGAGGACGACTGTCGCTCGCGGGACAGGCCTTCGTATGGCAGCTGGTGGTGCTGGGGCTGCTGATCGCCGTCGGCACCATCCTGGCCGTGTTCGATGCCAGGCGCGACCACGACGTGGCCGCGGAAATGCAGGTCAGGGATGTCGCGGTGACGGTGTCGCGGTCGCCGTCGACCCTGGCCGCGGTGAACTCGCCCTACCCGAGCGGGCTGCTGCAGCCGACCACCGAGCGGATCAGAGCGGCCACCGGCATGGACTTCATCGTCGTGATGGCACCCGATCGCACGCGCTACACCCACACCAACCCCGACCTGATCGGCAAGCCGTTCGTCGGCAGCATCGACGGTGCGCTGGCAGGCCAGACCCTCACCGAGACCTTCACCGGCACCCTCGGCCCCTCGATCCGCGCGGTCACCCCGGTCTACGACAACGGCCGGGTGGTGGCGCTGGTCTCGGCCGGTGTCACCCGAGCCAAGATCAGCACCCAGGTGGCCTCCCAGCTGCCGCTGATCCTCGGGGTGGCCGCGGTGGGTCTCGCGCTGGCCGCGCTGTCGTCGTTCCTGATCAGCCGCAGGTTGCGGCGCCAGACCCACGGCCTCGCCCCCGACGAGCTGCGCGCGCTCTACGAACACCACGACGCGGTCCTGCACTCCGTGCACGAGGGCTTGGTGGTGTTCGGCGCCCAGGCAGAGGCCGCTGAGGTGGTCAACGATCAGGCGCGCACCCTGCTCGACCTGCCCGACGGGCCCGTGCACCGCAGTGACCTGCCCATTTCGCTGCAGCAGATGAGCGGGGGCGTGGTGCGCGACGAGACGCACGTGACCACCGACCGCATTCTGCTGGTCAACCAGGACCTGGTCAGCTGGGAGGGCCGCGAGATCGGCACCGTGCTCACCATCCGCGATCAGACCGAACTGCGCGCGGTGCTCGGCGAGCTCGACTCGGTGCGCAGCTTCGCCGAATCGCTGCGCGCCCAGGCGCACGAGGCCGCCAACCGGCTGCACACCGTGGTCACCATGGTCGAACTGGGCCGCCCCGACGAAGCGGTGGCCTTCGCGACCGCGGAGCTGCAGCTCTCGCAGGTGCTGATCGACCGATTGCTGGCCGCCGTCGGCGACGCGGCGCTGGCCGCGCTGCTGCTCGGCAAGGTCGACCAGGCCGCCGAGCGCGGGGTGAGCCTGGCCATCAGCGAGGACACCGCGCTGGACTCCACCGATCCACTGTCCGCGCACGAGACCGTGACCCTGGCAGGCAACCTGATCGACAACGCGATCGACGCGGCGGCGGGCACCGTCGACAAGCGCGTCGAGGTGTCGGTGTGTCATCGTGACGGCGCGTTGTGGGTCCAGGTGTCCGACAGTGGACCCGGTATGTCGGCGCAGATGTTCTCGCGTGCCGCCGAACGCGGCTACACCACGAAATCCGACCACGCGGGCCTCGGCCTCGCTCTGGTGCACCGCCTCGTCGACCGACATCGCGGCACCATCACCACCACGGCCGCACCACACAGCGCGGTCATCGTTCGCATTCCGCTGAGGGAGACACCTTGATCCGGGTTCTGATCGTCGAGGACGAGCCGTTGATCGCCCAGGCCCACCGGGCCTATCTCGAACGGCTCGACGGTTTCGTCACCGGTGGCGTCGTGCACACCGGACGCGATGCGCTGCGGGTGGCAGCCGAGGCGATCGCCGACGGCAATCCGTTCCATCTGGTGCTGATGGATATCGGGCTGCCCGATATCAGCGGGCTCGATGTGGCCGCCGCGCTCAACGGGCTGCAACCACGCCCCGATGTCATCGCGATCACCTCCGCGCGCGAGCTGAACATGGTGCGCAGTGCGGTGGCGCACGGTGTGGTTCTGTATCTGCTCAAGCCGTTCACCTTCGCCGCGTTCCGCGAAAAGCTCGAACGCTACCGCGGTTTCGACACCGCGCTGCCAGCCGGCGAGGCGGCCCTTTCGCAGTACGACATCGACCGCGCGCTCGGTGCGCTGCGCACCGCCGACCAGCGCGCCGGTGCGCCGAAAGGCGTTGTGCAGCACACCCTGGAGGAGGTGTCGCGCGCGGTTCGCTCGGCCGAATCCGGGATCACGGCCACCGATGCCGCTGCGGCCGTCGGTGTTTCGCGGATCACGGCATGGCGGTATCTCGAGAAGCTCGCCGACGACGGACTGGCCGAGCGCCGAGCCGATTACGGCCGCGCCGGTCGCCCGAAGACCCGCTACCGCTGGCGCGCGAGCACCTGACTAGGCCGGACGTGCGGCGCCCGCGAGATCGTCGGGCGCCGAGGTGCGCGCGACCGGTCCGAGATCGACCGGCATGTGCTCGAACCCGTGCAGCGTGAACAGCTTTCGGCGGACCGGCTCGCCGCGCAAGCGCAGATTCGGGTAGCGGGTGTAGAGCGCGCGCAGGGCGTGTACCGCTTCCATTCTGGCCAAGCTCGCACCGAGGCAGGAGTGCACACCGCTGCTGAATGCCAGGTGATCCTTGGCATTGCCGCGGTCGATGTCGAAGCGGTGCGGGTCAGGGAAGACCGCCGGGTCGCGGTTGGCTCCGGCCAGCGACAGAATGACCGTGCTGTCCGCACGCACCCGCACACCATCGATGTCGACATCCTCGAGCGTCTGGCGTGCGGTGGTCTGGACGGGTGGATCGAACCGCAGGGTCTCCTCCACCACGTCGGGCCAGCGTTCGGGGTCGTCCTGGGCGAGGGCGAGCTGGTCGGGATGGGCCGACAGCGCGGCGACCGCATTGCCGATCAGATTGACCGTCGTCTCGAATCCGGCGCCCATCAGCAGACTCGCGCCCGCCTGCAGTTCCGGCAGACTCAGATCGCCCGAGCTGACCAAGGTGGACAGGATGTCCTCACCCGGTGCGCGCCGCAGCGTGGCGATGTGGTCGGCCAGGTAGTCGTCCATCGTCTCGGTCGCGGCCATCGCCGCCCGATACGACCGCCACGAGGTGCCGAGATCGAGCAATGGCGTCATCTTGTCGCCCCACCGGAGAAACATCTCGTGGTCCGCGGGCGGGAAGCCGAGCATGTCGGCGATGATCGCGATCGGCACCCTGGCCGCGAAATCGGTGATCAGATCGACCGAGCCGTCCGCGGGCATCGCCGCGAGCAGTTCGGCGGTGACCACCTCCACCCGCTCACGCAGCCGGGCGATAGCGCGCGGGGTGAATGCCGAGGCCACCGGCTTGCGCATCCGGGTGTGCTCAGGCGGGTCGAGGACCAGCATGGACGGCGGCTCGACCGGGTTCGGTGGCACCGTGACCCGCGCGGCGAGCTTGCGCCACGGTGCGGGCAGATCTGCGTTGAGGGCCGGTCGTACGCCGAATCTGGGATCGCGCAGGATCGCTCGAACCTGCGCGTGATCGAACGTGGCGAACGACACCGACGTCTTGATCAATCCGCCGCGACCACGCAGTTCATCGATCAGCGGATAGGGATCGTGCAAGCCCTGCTGACCGCTGAGCAACGTCGCGAACGGATCGCCGCGACGCACCTGCCACCGAAGGATCGCCCGCGGCGCTCCGTGCTCCGCCGACCATCGAACCCAGTACTGCGCAATCATCGCCACCCCTGCCACTCTGCCGAAGTCTTGCTTCCACAGTACGGACGGGATGTGACACGCGACACGTCCCCGAGGCGGACCCGAACCTATACCTGGGTAGGAGCTAGCGCCGGACGGTCACCTTCTCGGTGACGACCCGATGGTCGACACCGGCCGGATCGGGATTGACGACCTGCACCAGCGACGCCCCGGCGAACAACACCGCGACGAACCCGTCGATCAGTTCCTCCACCGTGTCCCACGGCGTACTCGACAGCACCCGGTCACCGGCGGAGAACCCTTGCAGCGCGGCGGACTTCCGAGACATGGTCAGCACTTCGTTCACCGAGAGGCCGTCGATCGCGGCCCGGAATCCACCGGGCAGGAACTGATCACCGTGCACGCGCACCGCGGTCGCGAAATCGGTGACCCCGACCGGCAGATCACGCACCGGTGTCCCCATCGCGTCCAGCGACAGCACCGCCACCTCGCCGACACCGTCGGCGTCGTCGAGCCGGTCGGGCGTGACCAGCGCGAGGTCGGCATCGGGATCGGGCGTGAGCACCACTTCGGTTCCCGCCCACCAGCATCCCAGCAGCACTGCGGCGGTCTGCCAGTGCGCGGGCAACAGCACCGCGACCCTGGCGCCGGGGGTGAGCGCGAATTCGTCGCGGATCAGGTTCGCGGTCTTGGCGGCCCAGTTGGCCAATGTCAGCCCGGACAGTTCGATCCGGGCGCCGGTGGCGTCGTCGTACCAGGTGACGCGTGGTCCGGCGGGATCGCGTTCGAGAATCGGGTCGAGGAGGGCGTCGGTCAGCGTCGAATTCGGCTCACGCATGGGTCAATTCACACATTTCGGTCCGTTCTGGCCTGCGTCGATCGGCGGGGCGGGCGGTATCGGTGTCGCGGTCGCCGAGGATGTCGCGTCGAGATCGAACATGCCTGCCGCGGCCGAGCCCGGACCAGAATAGTCGCTCGCCAGGACCACGCTCACTGTATCCGCCGACACTGTCGCATCGGCGACCACCGTCAGGCCACCGAGCGCCTCGGCGACCGCCGCCGCCTTCGGGTCGGCGGCATCGGCGGCCAGCACGCGGCTCGAGCTGACGCTGCCGCCGGTGTAGTTGCCGATCGTGCCTTCCCGGAATCCCTTGCCGGTCAGAGCCGCCGACACCTTGCCCGCGAGCCCGGTGGCGCCACCCGCGTTGAGCACGCTCACCGTCACCGTCGAGGTGTCGATCTTCGGCGCGGCCTCTTCCTCGGTCTTCTCCTCCCCCACCAGGCCTGCGACGAAACTCTGCACCGTCTTCGGGTCGACCTTGACCACCGACTCCCCCGCCGAGGTCATGCTGTTGAGATCGGAGACGGGGATGGTCTCGAATTCCACCTTGCCGCCGGACAGATCCTTGAGCTGCTGCAGAAAGGCCAGTACGTCCCAGTCCTCGTCGAGCACGACGGTGCGCCCGACCGCCTCGCTGATCTCGCTGAGCTTGCCCGGATTGGCGAGAGTCTTGGCATTGAGCAGCTGGCCGACCAGCTGTGCCATGAACACCTGCTGGCGCACGATCCGGTCGATGTCACCGCGTTCGAGATCATGGCGCTGACGCACGAAGCTCAGTGCCTCCTGGCCGTCCAGACGCTGGCGGCCCGCCGGGAAGTCCGCGCCCGACATCGGTTCGTCCACCGCCTGATTCAGGCACACCTCGACCCCGCCGACCGAGTCGGTGAGCAGCACGAAGCCGAGCAGGCTCACCTCGGCGTAGTGGTCGACGGTGATGCCGGTCAGGTTGGCCACCGCTTTGATGAGGGCCTGCCTGCCCGCTTTGGTCGACGCCTTTTCGGCGTCGGCTTCGGATTTGCCCTCGGCGAGCAGCTCCGCGCGTTCGGTCTCCTTGGTCGAGCCGTAGGCGGAGTTGATCTTGGCTTTGCCCTGACCGCCGCCGACATCGACGTAGGAATCGCGCGGAATGGAGATCGCGGTGGCCGAGCGGCCGTCGTTCGGGACACGGATCAGCACGATGGTGTCGGTATTGGTGCCCACCTCGTCGCCCGCGTGCAGCATGGCGCGTTCGGCTTTGGTGAGCGGGTTGCCGTGCGCGTCGGTGCGGCTGTCGACACCGACGAGCAGGATGTCGACGGCGCCGTCGCGACCACCGCCGAGGCCGAGGCCACCGATCCGGTCGATATTGGCGATCAGGTTGTCGACACTGCGCCAGGCGAATCCGGTCAGTGCCAGGACAAGCACCGCCGAGATCGCCACCATCAGTTTCGCTGGACCGAAGGTGCCCGCAGGCGCGCTGACCGGTCTAGTCGACTCTCGCACTCGTGCATCCTCTCGACGAACTCCGCGCCCGGTCAGCTCTTCCCCCCGGCAAACACCACCTTGTCGTCAGCCCGGGCTCGTCCGCGGACACCGGCCATCACAGGCTAACCAACAGTTACCACACTCGGGCCCAACCGCAGGTGCTCCGGCGTGCCAGACTGGCCGCGTGAACGCCGATTTCCCCGCCCCCGCTCAGCTGATCGTAACCGGCGCACGTGGTCTGCTGGGGCGACAGATCCTGCGCCTGGCACCGGATGCGCGTGGCTTCGGGCGGGCCGACCTCGACATCACCGACCGGGGCGCCGTCGACGCCGTCCTCACACCGGGCGCCGTGGTGATCAACTGCGCTGCCTACACCTCGGTGGACGCCGCCGAAACCGACGTCGAGGCCGCCTTCGCCGCCAATGCGACCGGACCGGCCGTGCTCGCGGCCGCCTGCGCCGCGGCGGGCGCGCGGCTGATCCACGTGTCCACCGACTATGTCTTCCCCGGGACCGCGACGACGCCGTACGAACCCGGCGACCCGACCGGACCGGCCACGGTCTACGGGCAGTCCAAGCTCACCGGTGAGCGGGCCGTGCTCGAACTGGGCGCACACGTCGTGCGCACCGCGTGGGTGTACGCCGGTGTCGAGGGGGATTTCGTCGCGACGATGCGCAGGCTGGAAGCCGAACGCGACACCGTCACCGTGGTGAACGACCAGCTCGGCTCCCCGACCAGCGCCGCCGACCTCGCCGCCGCGCTCCTGGAATTGAGCACCCGCCCCGACGCACCCCGTGTGCTGCACGCCACCAATTCCGGCACCGCCACCTGGTTCGACCTCGCCGCGGCGATTTTCACCGACCTCGGCGCCGACCCGAACCGGGTACTGCCGTGCGCCTCCAGTGAATTCCCCAGACCCGCACCGCGCCCGGCGTATTCGGTGCTGTCCCCCTCGGCCTGGAACGCGGCAGGCCTCACCCCGCTTCGCTCCTGGCGTATCGCACTCACCGACGCACTGCGCCGGTTGTCCGACTAGGCTCCGCAGTCGTGAACGCAGCAGACGCAGCCGATTCTCCAGCCCCCGCCGGCCTTGCCGTGGTCACGGTGACTTATTCACCGGGTGAGCACCTCGAGCACTTCATCACCACCCTTGCCGACGCGACCAGCGAGAAGCCGCAGGTGATCCTGGCCGACAACGGCTCGACCGACGGCGTCCCCGAACTCGTCGCCGAGGCCAACTCGCACGTGACGCTGCTGCACACCGGCGGCAATATCGGCTACGGCGGTGCCATCAACCGGGCCGTCGCCGAGATCGATCCGTCGATCGAATTCGTGATCCTGGCCAATCCGGACATCCGCTGGGGCGTCGATTCCATCGACAAGATGCTCGAGGCGGCGAAGCGCTGGCCGCGCGCGGGCGCTTTCGGGCCGATGGTCCGTGAGCCCGACGGCAGCATCTACCCCTCCGCACGCCGGGTCCCCGGCCTCGCCGACGGTGCCGGGCACGCGATCCTCGGCTCGGTCTGGCCGAAGAACCCCTGGTCGGTGCGCTACCGCCAGGAGAACGAGGAGATCTCCGAGCGGGTGGTCGGCTGGCTGTCGGGCTCGTGCCTGCTGGTGCGCCGCGCCGCGTTCGACACCATCGACGGTTTCGACTCGCGCTACTTCATGTACATGGAGGACGTGGACTTCGGTGACCGCATGGGCAAGGCGGGCTGGCACAATGTATTCGTCCCGGACGCCGAGGTGACCCATGCCAAGGGCCACGCCGCGGGCAAGCATCCGGAATTGATGCTGCCCGCCCACCACGCCAGCGCCTACCGCTTCCAGGCGGACCGGCATCCGCACTGGTGGCAGGCACCGTTGCGGGGCGCGTTGCGGGCCGGACTTGCGGTTCGCTCCAAGATTGCGGTTCGATCGGCGCTGCGTGAGCAAGCGCGAACCGGAGCCTGAGTAGGCACCGGTCCACTGTGAACAGGGGAAACTCGATGGCAGGCAATGCAGGCACCGACGCGGTCATTCTCGTCGGCGGACAGGGCACGCGGCTGCGTCCGCTCACCCTCTCGGCGCCCAAGCCCATGCTGCCGACGGCCGGGCTGCCGTTCCTGACCCACCTGCTGGCCAGGATCGCCGAGGCCGGGATCACCCACGTGGTGCTCGGCACCTCCTTCAAGGCCGAGGTCTTCGAAGAGCACTTCGGTGACGGCTCCGAACTGGGCCTGGACCTGGAGTACGTGACCGAGACCGAACCGCTCGGCACCGGCGGCGGTATCCGCAATGTGCTGCCCAAGCTGCGCGCGGACAACGTGATGGTGTTCAACGGCGACGTGCTCGGCGGCACCGACCTGGGTGCGATCCTCGACACCCACGAGTCGACCAACGCCGACGTCACCCTGCACCTGGTCCGGGTCAGCGACCCGCGCGCGTTCGGCTGCGTGCCGACCGACGAGGACGGCCGCGTCACCGCGTTCCTGGAGAAGACCCAGGATCCGCCGACCGATCAGATCAACGCGGGTTGCTATGTGTTCCGCCGCGAATACATCGAGAAGATCCCCACCGGCCGTCCGGTCTCGGTGGAACGCGAGGTCTTCCCGGCGCTGCTGGCCGAGGGCGCCCGCGTCCAGGGCCACGTCGACGCCTCCTACTGGCGCGACATGGGCACCCCGGAGGACTTCGTGCGCGGCTCCGCGGACCTGGTCCGCGGTATCGCACCTTCTCCCGCGCTGCCCGGCCAGCGCGGCGAGTCCCTCGTCCATCCCGGCGCGGGTGTGGCACCGGGTGCGCTGCTCATCGGTGGGACCGTGGTCGGGCGCGGCGCCGAGATCGGCGCGGGCGCGCGACTGGACGGCGCGGTGATCTTCGACGGCGCGGTGGTCGAGGCGGGCGCGACCGTCGAACGCTCCATCATCGGCTTCGGTGCCCGCATCGGCCCCCGCGCGCTGGTTCGCGACGGTGTGATCGGCGACGGCGCCAATGTCGGCGCCCGCTGCGAACTCCTGCGTGGCGCTCGCGTGTGGCCCGGCGTGGTCATCCCCGACGGCGGCATCCGCTTCTCCACCGACGTCTGATCCACACGACGCCGGGTCACCGCCGAGACTCTCGGTCGGTGGCCCGGCGTTGTGCTGTTTCAGCTGAAGCCGACGGCCTGGTCGCCCCAGGCGAGGTGCAGGTCGGCGTCGGGGTTGTCCACGACGCGGTCGATCGTGTCGATGAGCAAGGTGGTGCGGGCGGCGGGGCGGTAGTGGGGCCAGTGTTTGGAGCCGTCGATGGCGGCGGGGACACTGTGTTCGGCGAAGGCCAGCCAGCGGCGCTGCATGCGGCCCGAGACCGCGACCGACGCTTTGCGCCCGCCGAGCCAGAAGGTGGGGTCGTGATTGAAGGTGCCGAAATTGCCGAAGACATAAGGCAATTCGGTGGCATGACCGGCTCCGACCCTGGCCGCCTTCAACATCGGGGTTGCGTAGTCGAAGCGGTACATCCAGGTCGGCGAATGCTGGGCATGTCCCTCGGCGACCCAGGCCGCGGGCATCCGGAAGGCCGCGTCGGTCGACATCGCCAGTGCCCCACGGGTTTTGGTGAGATCGGGGTAGGCCGAGGTGATCTCGGCGATCCGCTCCGGCGACATCTCGGGATGCGAGGCGGCGACGTCGCGCAGCATCGCGTTCACCGCGTCGGGCGTCACCGGCATGATCGGTGAGCGCAGCACCCGAAACAGCGACGCCTCATCACGATTGGTGCCGATCAGCAACGGCACACGATGCGACAGACCTTGCTGGAACCGGTCGATCGGGTAGCCCGGCAACAGATTTCCGTCGACGACCGGCGCCGCGGCGAGCCTGCCCGGTTCCTTGATCGGCACCTCGTCCAGCAGCACCGCACCGATCTCGACGAGCTGTTCGATCGGCAACTCGAGCAACCGATTCGCCTCGCCCGGCCCGAGTTCGAGCAGCTCCAGATAACGCTGTCCGACGACCGCGGCCCGCTCCTGCCCGAAAACCGTGGTGGCGGGCGGACTCTGGACGATCGCCTTGTGGAACAGCCCGCCCGCGACGGGCGAGGTGAGCAGTGCGGTCACGCATCCCGCGCCCGAGGACTCACCGAAGAGGGTCACATTGCCCGGGTCGCCGCCGAACGCGGCGATATTGTCGCGCACCCACGCGAGCGCGGCGAGCAGATCGTGCAGGCCGAGGTTGGCGGTGAACTGCTCGCCGAACGAGGACAGATCGAGAAACCCGAGCACCCCGAGTCGATAGTTCACCGAGACGACCACCACGTCGCCCGCCTCGGCCAGCTTGCGCCCGTCGTAGATGGACTGGGCGGCGGTGCCGAGGCAGTAGGCGCCGCCGTGCACCCAGACCATCACCGGGCGCGGTTCGTCGTCGCTCGGCTCGGGCCGCGGCGACCAGACATTGACCCACAGACAGTCCTCGCCCATCTGCAGGTCGGAATCCACCGGCACCATCGCGCCCATGGCCTGCGGTGCGATATCACCGAAGACCACGCAGTCGCGCACCCCGTCCCAGGGCTTCGGGCGCTGCGGCTCGGCGAATCGAGCGGGTCCGGCGGGTGCGGCGGCATAGGGAATGCTCCGCCATACCGCGACCGGCCCGTCCCAGGTTCCACTGACCTTGCCGTATTCGGTTTCTGCCAGCGGGTCGGCATCGTGGGCTCGCGCGTCCGGATCGAAATCGGGCTGAATGCTCATCGCACACCTCCTAGCCGGCTCGACCGCACGGGTGCCTGTGTATTTGCTCCCGCTGGTCGCAGCACCTGGTGACTCCTTACGAGAGTACGTGCGCACCGCCCGAACACGCGCCCTACGCGCCATTTCCGCAGGTAACAGTTACTCCGCGGTACATGAGAAGCCCCCGTTTCGCGGCGTCACACGGCGGTCACGACGCGGATTCGGCGACGAATGCCGACCCTTTTCTGCCCCCGGAAAGTCCGAGGTCGGCTGCCATCCGGACCTCCCCCACCCGAGGGCAGCCGACCTCGCGCCGGTTAGCTGGAAATACGCTGAGTTTCGTCGCCGACATAGGCGGCCCACAGTCGCTGATACGGACCGTCGACGCCGACCAGCTCGGCGTGGGCGCCGACCTGCACCAGCTTGCCCGCGCCGACCACCGCGATCAGATCGGCGTCGGCGGCGGTGGCGAGCCGATGCGCGACGACGATCGTGGTGCGGCCCGTGGTCAGTACGTCCACCGCGGCGCGCACGCGTGCCTCGGTGGCCAGATCCAGCGAGGCAGTGGCCTCGTCGAGGATGAGGATGTCGGGGTCGATCAGCTGCGCCCTGGCCAGCGCGAGCAGCTGACGCTGCCCGGCCGACAGACTGCGGCCGTGCGCACCGATCGGCTGGTAGTAGCCGTGTTCGAGCGCCGCGATCATCTCGTGTGCCCCGACTGCGCGTGCGGCCCACTCGATCTCGGCGGGCTCGGCCTCGGGATTGCCGTAGGCGATGGCCTCGCGCACGGTGTCGCCGAACAGGAACGGCTCCTGCGGGACGACACCGAGGCGTTTGCGGAACTCGCGCAGCCGGAACCGGCGGATGTCGACACCGTCGACGAGCACCGCGCCCTCGGTCGGGTCGTAGTACCTGGCGAGCAGCTTGACCAGGGTCGACTTGCCCGCGCCGGTCTCACCCACCAGCGCGACCTTCTGGCCGGGCTCGATTCGCAGGTCGATCCCGTCGAGTACGGTGCGTGCCCGCGAGGAGTACCCGAAGCTCACCGAGCGCAGTTCGATCGCTCCGTCGAGGCTGGTCACCGGGAGTGGATCGGCGGCCTCCGGTGTGTCGACGGGGGTGCGCAGCAGCTCGCCGATGCGGTCGACACCGACCACTGCCTGCTGATAGCTGTCGAACACCTGCGAGAGCTGCTGGATCGGGGCGAACAGCAATTCGATGTAGAGCAGGAACGCGATGAGCGTGCCCGCGGTGAGCACGTCATCTCGGACCTGGTGCACACCGACGGCGAGCACCGCGGCCGTGGCGATCACCGACATCAGTTCGATGCACGGGAAGAACACCGCCATCAGCACCTGTGAGCGCAGCCGCGCGTTGCGGTAGGCCCACGACCGGCGTTCGAATTCCGCCTGATTCACCGACTCCCGGCGGAACGCCTGGGTGACGGTGATGTTGTCGACGTTCTCCTGCAGATAGGCGTTGACCGCGCTGACGCGCTCCCTGGCCAGGTTGTACGCGGGCACCGACGCGCGCCGGAATGCCACCGTCGCCACGCCGAGCACCGGCAGCAGCACGAGGACGACCACGGCCAGCCCGGCGTCGATCACCAGCAGCGCCGCGACCACACCCGCGATGGTGACCGTGCTGGTGAGCGCGGTGGCCAGGCCGGTCTGCAGAAACGCCGACAGCCCGTCCACGTCGGTGGTCATCCTGGTCATGATCCGGCCGCCGAGCTCGCGCTCGTAGTACTGCAGGCCGAGGCGTTGCAGGTGGGCGAAGGTCTTGACGCGCAGCCCGTAGAGCAGCCGCTCGCCGACCCGCCCGGTGACCCGCACCTGGGCGACACTGATCGCCCAGTCCACCACCACGACCATGATCGCCAGTGCGGCCGCGCCGATCACCACCTCGCGCGCACCGGCCAGCACACCGTGGTCGATGCCGTAGCGCACCAGGAACGGGATCAGCACCTGGGCGATGGCATCGAGTCCGACCAGGCCCAGCCCGGCGAGCAGCGGCCAGGTGAACGGGCGCAGCAGTCGCGGCAGGGAGAACGCGGTGTCGGGGGTGTGCGAGAACGACCGGTCGACCTCGGGTTCCCCGGATACCGGTGGCAGCCGGTCGAGCAGCGCGACGACATCGCCGTTGGGTGGCGCTCCCGCCATCATGCCCCCGCCCGGACCCGCGGGCGCACCCGCCGACCTGCGCGCGAACGCCTTGGCCAGGTGTTCCATCGTGCGGTCGTCGTCGGAGTCGACTTCCGGTGCCACCCACAGCTCTTCGGTGGCCACGCGGCTGGTGTCGCGGTGCGGATCGGCGCCGATGCCGACAACCTCCGGCGGGGTGAACAGGGCACGGAACAGCTCACCGGACCGCTGCAGTTCACGCAGCGTGCCCAGTTCGGCGACGCGGCCGCTGTCGAGGACCGCGACCCGATCGGCGAGCGACAGGGTCGAGATCCGGTGCGCGACGACGATGGTCGTGCGCGTGCGGAGTTCGGCCCCGATCCGCTGGAAGATCTGTTCTTCCACCTGGGCGTCGATGGCCGAGGTGGCGTCGTCGAGCACCAGCACCGGCGCCTCGGTGAGCAGTGCGCGGGCGAGCGCGATGCGCTGGCGCTGTCCGCCCGAGAGTCGTTGTCCGCGTTCGCCGATGGTGGTGTCGATACCCTGCGGCAGGGCGGTGACGAACTCGTCGGCGGCGGCGAGATACAGCGCGTGCCAGACCTGTTCGTCGCTCGCTTCGGGTCTGCCGTAGGCGACGTTGGCCCGGATCGAGTCGGCCATCAGGTGCGTGTCCTCGAAGACCATCGCCACCCGCGCGCGCGGGTCGGGCAGCTCGCGCAGGTCGACATCGTCGAAAAGCACCGCACCCGAATCCGGTTCGAGCAGCGCGGGCAGCAGCGACACCAGGATCGTCTTGCCGCTGCCCGCCCCGCCCGTGATGGCGATGGTCTCACCCGAGCCGACGCGCAGATCGAGGCCGTCCAGGATCGGGGTGTCGCCGAAACCGAAACTGACCGAATCGAATTCGATCGACGGCGGCTCGGCGACTTCGACCCCGTCACGCGCGTCGGTGCCTCGCATCCCCGCCGCACCAGGCACCGCGCCCGCATCGTCGGGCGCTTCGATCACCTCGCGCACCCGGTCCAGCGAGGCCTTGCCCTGCTGGCTCACGGTGAGCAACATCGAGAACTGGCGCACCGGCCCGACGAACGCGCTCAGATAAGTCATGAACGCGAGAAATGTTCCGAGCGTGATGGATTGGCGCAGTGCGAGCAACCCGCCGACGATCAGGATCAGCGCCTGACCCGCCGCGGGCACCGCCTGCACGACCGGAGTGAACCGGCTGGTGATCCGGGCGACCCGCAACCGCGAGCGGTAGAGCACGCGCGCCCGCGCACTCAGCTGGTCCAGCTCGTACTGTTCCTGCCCGAAGCCCTTCACCACGCGCACACCGGCCACCGCGGCATCGACCTGCATCGCCACCTCGGCGGCGCGCGCCTGCGCGTCCCAGTTCGCGGGGAACAGCTGACGCTGACTGCGCCGGGTGACGATCCACAGCCCCGGCAGCACTACCAGCGCGATCACGGTGAGCGCGGGCGACATCACCGTCATCAGCACGAGCACCGCGAGCAGCAGCGCCACATTGCCCGCGATCATCGGGATGAGCTGCAGGAACATCTGAATCAACGTGACATCGGTGATCGCCCGGCTCACCACCTGCCCGGTGCGCAACTGCGCCTGCTCGCGCCCGTTGAGCCGTAGCAGCGCGGCGAACAGGTCTCGGCGCAGGTCGTGTTGCACGCCCAGCGACAGTTCGGAGGAGGCCACCCGGCGCGCGTACGACGACCCGAACCTGGCCGCGCCGATCACCAGCAACAGCACCACCCACGGCGTCACCGAGGCCGCGGTGGCGCTGAGTGTGTCGACCACATGCCGCACGACCAGCGGCAGCGCCGCGGTGAGCAGCGCCGCCGCCAGTGCACCGGTGTAGCTGATGACCACCAGTCGCCGGTGCTCGAGACAGCGGCGGGTCAGGTAGCGGATCCAGTCCGATCTCATCGGGCGGCCACGAGCACGTCCGCGTCGTCGAACTGGTTCGCCGGTCGCGCGAGACCGTAGTGGCCACGCAGCGTGGTCTCGGTGTATTCGGTGCGGAACAGGCCGCGCGCCTGCAGGATCGGGACCACCTCGTCGACGAAGCGTTCCAGACCCGATGGCAGCACCGCGGGCATGATGTTGAAGCCGTCGGCAGCGCCCTGACGGAACCAGTCCTCGATGGCATCGGCCACCTGGAGCGCGGTACCCGCGAAGGTGCGGTGCCCGCGACCGCCACCGAGCCGGGCGATCAGCTCACGCACCGTGAGCCGTTCGCGCCGGGCCAGATTCACGATCAGCGTGAAGCGGCTCTTGGCGCCTTCGATGTCGTCCTCGGTGGGCAGGTCCTCTGGCAGTTCGCTGTCGAGATCGAGCTCGTCGATGGGCAGCTTGAAACGCTCCGCGAGCTGCTTGCGCGCGTACTCGGGCGAGATCAGCCGGGCCAGTTCGACATCGAGCGCCTTGGCCTCCTCCTCGGTGTCGCCGATGATCGGGACGATGCCGGGCAGGATCTTGATGGATTCCGGGTCGCGACCCGCGGCGACAGCGCGCGCCTTGAGGTCGGTGTAGAAGGCCTTGGCGTCGTCGAGTGTCTGCTGCGCGGTGAACACGGCTTCGGCGTAGCGGGCGGCGAATTCCTTGCCGTCCTCCGACGATCCGGCCTGCACCAGCAGCGGATATCCCTGCGGGGAACGCGGCAGGTTCAGCGGGCCGTCCACCCGGAAGTGCTCGCCGTGGTGCAGGATCTTGCGCACCTTCGAGGCATCGGTGTGGATGCCGAGTTCCTTGTCGGCCAGGATGGCGTCGTCATCCCAGCTGTCCCACAGTTTCGTTGCCACATCAACGAATTCGGCGGCCTTCTCGTAGCGCAGCCGGTGGTCGGGGGTGTCGTCGAGACCGAAGTTGCGGGCCGCGTCGGCGCCCGCGGTGGTGACGATGTTCCAGCCCGCCCTGCCGTTACTGGCCCAATCCACCGAGGCGAACCGGCGGGCGAGGTTGTAGGGGTCGTTGTAGCTGGTGGAGGCCGTGGCGATGAGGCCGATTCGGCTGGTCTGCACGGCGACCGCGGTCAGGATCACGGTCGGCTCCAGCTTGCCGCTGGGCCGACGACCCGGATCACCCATCAGCACCGGGCTGTCGGCGAAGAAGATCGAATCGAGTTTGCCGCGCTCGGCGGTCTGCGCGAGCTTGACGTAGTAGTCGATGTCGGTGTGGGCGTGCGGGTCACTCTCGGGCAGCCGCCAAGCCGCCTCGTGGTGGCCGACCGACATCAGAAAAGCGTTGAGGTGCAGATGTTTCGACATGAGAAGCGCCTTTCAGGCCGCACGCTCGGCGACGCCGAGTGCGGTGAGCAGGGTATGACGAATGCGCCCGAACGCGGGCAGGCTCGGATCGCGCTCGCCGCTCAGTTCGACCGGGATGTCGAGCGAGAGTCGTCCGTCATCGAGCACGATCACCCGGTCGGCCAGGGCGACAGCCTCGTCGACATCGTGGGTGACCAGCAAGACGGTCGGGCGATGTCTGCTGATCAGGTCACGCAACAGGGCGTGCATCTTGATCCGGGTGAGCGCGTCGAGCGCGCCGAAGGGTTCGTCGGCCAGGAGCAGATCGGGTTCGCCGACCAGCGAGCGGGCCAGCGAAACCCGTTGCTGCTCACCACCGGAGAGTTCCCTCGGCCAAGCGCGTTCGCGGCCGGCGAGGCCGACTTCGGCGAGTACCTGCTCGGCGGCGGCGCGGCGCGTTCGCGGCTGCCCGTAGAGCACATTGGGCAGTACCCGCTGCCAGGGCAGCAGCCGCGAATCCTGGAACACCACCGAGGTTTTCGCCGGTATCCGCAGCGTGCCGTCACCTTCGACGTCGTAGTCGAGTCCGGCCAGCGCCCGCAGCAGCGTGCTCTTGCCCGAGCCGCTGCGTCCGAGCAGGGCGACGAACTGGCCGGGCGCGATGGTCAAGTCGATAGAATCGAGCACCGTGCGGTCACCGAATTTGCGGGTCAGCGAACGCACCTCGACCCCGGTGACCTCGGGTTCGCTCACCCCGCGATAGTGCGTCGCCATGACAGCACCCTCCGTTCCACCAGCCGGATCGCCGAATCCGACGCCAGACCGAAGATGGCGTAGACGACCAGGCCGACCAGGATCACATCGGCCTGTCCATAGTTCTGCGCGTTCGACATCATCTTGCCGAGACCGTCGATGGCGTTGACCGTCTCGACCACGATCAGCACCAGCCAAGCACTGGTCACCGACAGCCGCAGACCGAGGAAGAAGCCGGGCAGCGATCCGGGCAGCACGACGCTGCGAATGAACTCCGCACGCGAAACGCCCTGTACCTCCGACAGTTCCACGAGCTTCTGGTCGATCGTGGTGAGCGAGGCGTGGGTCTGGATGTACATGTGCACAACCACACCCAAGGTGATGAGTACGAGCTTGAACTCCTCGCCGATGCCCAACCACAGGATCATCAGCGGGATCAGCCCGAGGGTGGGAATGGCCCGCTTGATCTGGACCGGGCCGTCGATGAGCGATTCACCCCACCGGGACAGCCCCGCGATCACGGCGAGCGTGGTGCCGATGAGCACACCGAGGACCATGCCGATCAGCACCCGTTGCAGCGACACCCCCAGGTTGGCCAGCAGTGGCCCGTCGACCAGCAACTCCCAGCCGGTCGCCAGGACGGTCCACGGCGCGGACAGTTTGCGCGAGTCGATCAGTTCGAGCAGTGAGCCCGCGGCCCACGCCCCCACCAGCAGGACCACGCCGAGCAGGCGGGCGGCGGGGAAGGCCTTGCGCAGACCGAGCCGGCGCAGGGCGCGCCGCTCGACGAATCCGTCACCGGACGGTGCGGAAACCGGAATCGCGGTGCGAGACAGGGCGATGGTCATTGCTGCCCCTTCGTGCGATACGGCGCCGACACCGCGTCGAACGCGATCTTCTCGAATCGGCGGTCGAACAGATCGGCGGCCGGGAAGGAATTACCGAAGAAACCGGCTTTGGTCACCAGATCGATCGTCTCCTGTTCCCAGGCGATCGCCTCGTTCCAATTCTCCGGGAAATACGGCTTTTCCGTCGTGGCGACAATGCGTTTGCCGTCCTCGACCGAGACCGTCTGATCCTTGACGTAATACGCGTCGATCCATTCCGTGGGATGCTCCCAGGCCCAGACTTCCCCGCGTGCCCAGAATTTCACGAATTCGGCGACGGCGGCGGCTTTGCTGTCGTCACGCAACACCGAGGTCGGCGCCCACAGGACGGTCAGCGCGTCGACGGCGGGAGTGTCGATCGCGGTGGCGCCGTCGACGCGGTACTTGTCGAGGTACTTGGTCAGGGTCGGTTCCCCGAACGGGGCGACATCGATTTCCTTGGCCTGCAGGGCGGTGAGGAACTTCGTGCTCGGCAGCTCCACGAGCTGCACCTCGTCGGTGCGGATGCCTGCCGCCTTCAGCGTGCGCAACACCACCAAGCCCTGCGCCTGACCCGGCGAGAAGCCGATCTTCTTCCCGCGCAGCCCATCGAGGCCGGTGAAGCTCGACCCGGGGGCGGTGGCCAGCTTGTACAGCGGGGTCGTGCGCACCTTGACACCGACGATCTTGGCGTCGAGGCCGCTGGCGTGCGCGTGGATCGGCGGAATGCCCGCATTGGTCGCCAGGTCCACCGAGCCGCCGCGGAAGGCCTGGATGACATCGGGACCGGCCTGCACAGCGGGCCACGACGACACCGTGAACCCGAGCTTGTTCAGTTCTCCCGAGGCGGTCAGCGCCACTTTGGCGGTATTGGCCGCGACCGCGAGCGAGACCCCGGCGGGCACCTCGGTGGGCAGCGGGCTCGTCAGTGCGGCGCCGTCCTCGTCGCCGGTGGCGCAGGAGACCGCGAGCAGCGAAGCCGCTGCGGCGAGCAGTGCTATTTGCCGAATACTTTTACGCAAGGTGATTTCCCGGATTTGATCGAATAATTATCGGCGACGGAATTCGAACCGCGACAACACCGCACATCCGACGTGACCCGGGCGACGCCGGACTGCATTTTGTTCATAGTGTCAACTGTCGCGTGTGCCGCCGCTTCCGGTCAATATTCGACTGTCTTAAAATAACCACGAATCAAACTGCCTGCGCGACAACCGTGCTCAGTGGATCACTGAACAATTCCTGCATCACCACCCCGGCGGCCGCCATCACCAGCACCTGACCGGGGAACGTCGACGCGAAGATCACCTCGGCCGGGTCGGCGCCGATGGTCGAGTGGGCGCGCACCGCCTCGTCGTAGGCTTCCCGGACGCCGGGAACCGTGATCAGGCCACGGTCGATCAGTATCAACGCTTCCGGGTCGATCAGATCGATCAGTGCCGCGGCGACCTCACCCATCACCGTGGCGCGCTCGATGAAGTACCCGCGTTCGGGGCCACCCGCCGCGGCCGCCGCCACCAGCTGGGGGAAGCCGCCGACAGTTTCGGCACGTGCCAGCAACGCGTGGTCGCCGAGTGCGTCGAGGGCGAATCTGTTGGTCGTGCCGAGCAATCGGGCGATCGAGCCCGCCCCGGAGTGCGGCCCGTAGTGGACGCGGCCGTGCACGGCGATGGCGGCGTCGATGACATTGCCGACGAACAGCACGATCGAGCTCGCCGAGCCGCGCAAACGTCCGTAGAGCTGTTCGGCGTGCACCGTCGCGCGGGTATGGCTGTCCACACTGACCGGTAAACCTGTTCGGGCACTCAGGTATTCGCGCACCGGCACATCACGCCAGCGCAGATAGGAGTGTTCGACGACCGAACCGGTGGCGGTGTCGACACGGCCGCCGATCGCCACCCCGAGCCCGTGGATCCGCACCTGCTCGGCGAGGTTCGACCGGACCGCGCGCACTCGCTCCAGTACGGCGTCGAGGATGTCGAAGGGTGCATGGGTGCGATGGGACACCTGCTCGGTGTGCAGCACCGAACCGGCGATGTCGACCACCGCGACGGTGATCTGCACCGCCGCGATATGCACCGCGATCACCACATTGCCGACGGCGTCCAACGCGATCGGACTGTGCGGCCTGCCCACGCCACCCGGCCCCGGTGACTCCGGCAGTTCGACGAGCAATCCCGCCTCGACCAGCGCCCGGCTCTGCCAGGTGACCGTGGCAGGCGAGACCCCGGCGTGTCTGGCCACCACGCTGCGCGGTGCCGACCCGAGGTCGAGCACCGCCCGCAATACCGCCCCCGCGCTACTGTTCGCCATGCGCCACCTCGCCATCACCGCCGTTCGCTCACGGTACGGAGCGCAGCGGCCACGACGAAGCGTTCGGCGCACCGTGATCGCAAGCATCGGCCCTTACACTGGGCCGATGCCGAACTACAGCTTCCGGTGTCGTTCCTGCGGCGACACGTTCGATGTCAACCGGCCGATGGCGCAGTCCTCGGACCCGGCCACGTGCCCCGTCGGCCACGATGACACCGTCAAACTGCTCACCACCTTCGCGGCGGTGGGGCGCGGCTCGGCTCCGGCCCCCGCGCCTGCGCCACGGCCGGCGGGTGGCGGTTGCTGCGGTGGTGGCGGCTGCTGCTGACCCCGCCGAGACCGCGGCTGTCCGGTCGTCAGTCGCGGCGGTCGACGTGGCCGAGGTCGCGGTCGGGTGCGATCCGGTCGCGAACTCGCTGCTTGAGGACGGCGATATCGGGGAAACCCCCGTCCGCTTTGCGTTCCCAGAGCTGTTCGCCGTCGAGGGTGATGCGGAAGATGCCACCCTGGCCGGGGACCAGCGCCACCTCGCCGAGTTCGGTGGCGAACGTGGTGAGCAGTTCCTGGGCCATCCAGCTCGCCCGGAGCAGCCAGCGACATTGGGTGCAGTATTCGATCGCGATACGGGGCACCTCAGCAGTATCGCTGCTTCAGGCCTGGAACGTGCCGTCGAGGTAGACCCACGCCCCGTCGACCCGCACGAAGGTACTCAGCTCGTGCATCGCGTCTCGCGCGCCGTCGAGCTTGTAGTGGGCGATGAATTCGACCGTGCCGTTGTCATCGAACGGCCCGCCACGCTGCGTCCCGACGATCTCGAGGAACAGCCACCGCTGATCCTGGTCGAGCTCCAGCTCGGCCGGGCGAGTGCTGGGATGCCAGGAGCGCAGCAGATAGTCCACATCGCCGACCACATAGGCGGTGTACCGGGACCGCATCAGCGTCTCCGCGGTCGGCGCGGCCTTCTCCCCCGCCAGAATCGGCCCGCAACACCCGTCGAACGGCTCGCCACGACGACACGGACACGGTCTCACTTCACCCATACCGCCCATCCTGCCGGACCGGCCTGCCACCTCCCGCACCCCAGGTCCGCCGGCGTCGATCACCCGAACGGCTGTTGCGCGAGGGGAGCGAGCTCCAACGCCCGCGCGAGGTCAGCGGTCTGATCCCGCCAGCGCCGCAGATCGGTGACACTCGGCGCCATCTCGTAGTCGAGGTGATGGGCCGCACGCGACAGCGCCGCCCACAAGGCACCGATCTGACCAGCGGTCTCCGGCCCCGCGTACACCCGCAACGCGAGCAGCTGCGCCCGCATCGGACACCGCATCAACTCCGGCGCCACCTGCGCCCACAACTGGTCCACCGCCTGCTCGAGCGCCAACCGCAGGATCCACGCCACCGCCCGCGACCACACCCCACCGGCATCCGACACCGACCCGTCCAGCAAGTTCTCGGCCGCTTCCAGCCGCTGAGCCACCGAGGGCCGCGGGCTGAACTTCGCGCGAGCAGGTCTGCCGCGACGATTCACGACCCCACCGTACCGGGACGGCGGCGCGCGGCCGTCGGGTCGCGACGCTGCCTGCCGACTTTCCCCGCGAGCCCACTCACCTGCGCACCGCGGCAGGCTCGTGGGCTCGGAGCCAGGTGATGAATCGTTCGGTGTCACTGATCAATTCACGCATCGGACGGTCGATCGGCACGTGCGCGCCCGCGGTGGCGTCACGAAGGACGCCGACGAGCCAGCGTCCGCCGACCGCGCTCAGGTGCTTGTTCAGGTCGTCCACGCGGGCGCCGACGCCCATGATGGCGAGGGTGATCATGGCGCGGGTGGTGTGCGCGTTGCGCACGCGCCGTTCCACTTCCCCGTGCTCGAGACCGCCTGCCAGCAGTTCCTGGCGGGCCTTGGCCAGCCCGGCCGCCTCGATCGCCGAACGGCAGCAGGTCGCGACGAGTTCGTCGGCGATGGCGGCGGGAAGCTGCGGTGTGCGCAGCAGGGATCGGGCGTCGTCGAGATAGCGGCGAACCGGGTCGCCGGTCACCCGCACCTCGACGATCGAACGCTCACGACGCTGGACTTCGAGCACCGTCGCATCGAGCTGCATGCGACGCACCGCCTCGGCGAGGCGCTCGTCGTGGGTGAACACCACCACCTGTCGCCCCGCCGCCACCTCGGCGAGCACCCTGGCCAGCCCGTCGACCTTCGCGGGATCCATCGCCTGCACCGGGTCGTCGATCATCACGAAACGGAAAGGGCTGTGCGCCACCGTGGCTCGTGGCAGGAACAGCGACAGTCCGAGCGCGTGCAGCTCACCCTGACTCATCACCCCGAGTGCCGCGCCGTCCACTTCATCGACGGTGACGTCGAGCAACACCCGCCGCGCCGTCCCCGCACTGCCCTGCAACCGGATCGCACCGAGCTCCACATTGCTCTGCTGGCGCAGGGTGCTCCACACCCAGCGCGCCGTGGTCTCCAGCGGCCGCATCCGCTCCCCACGGATCGTCGCCGTCGCCCCTTTGAGCCAGTCGGCCGCCTTCTTCACGATCCGCAGCTCACTCGCGTGGTCGGCGACGGCGCGGGCAGGGTCGAGCCAGGCGAGGATGCGCGGGACCAGCGGCGACCACACCGCATCGAGTCGATCCAGCTCGGTGCGGGTATCCCTTTGCAGTGCACCGAGTTCCACAGCGAGGTCGGCGTGAACAGTGCGCAGTCGATCCGGGAGCTGATCGTCGAAGTCGGCTGTCGCGAGCGGGGCCCACTCCGACCAGAGCTGTCCTACGATTTCGCGCTGTTTACGCAACGAGTCCGACGTGCCGTACGAACCGGGTTGCCCCGCCGAACCGAGCTCGATCGGCAGCTCCATGGGGAGGGTGCGGGCCGCTACGAGAGCGGTGTCGAATTCCGCCGTGGCCGCCCGCAACGCCGCGAGTTCTGTGGTGCGGTGGGCTATTTCGGAATCAGCGGCAGCGAGCCAGTCGGCGTCGAGTTCGTCGCGTCCGCAGACCGGGCAGGGGCACGAACCCGCCGCCGTGACGTGTTCGCGCGCCCGCGTGAGCAATTCGAGAACTCGCAGATCGGCGTCGGTATCGACCGTCGCGTGGCGCGACACATTCCGGGCCGCTTCGGCGAGCCGGTCCGCCGTGGCAGCGACCCGGGGTGCATCGGGCACCGTCAGCCGCAGGATCGCGCGCAGACCCTCCGGGCCATCAATACCGAGGACCGAGCCGGCTACCGCGCCTGCCACGGCGTCGAGATCGGGATCCGGGGTACGCAGCAGGTCGGCTACCTCGCGAGCACGCTCGTCATCGGCCTCGGCGAGCTCGACCAGCAGGTCGGCGCGCGACTGACGCGAATCCCGCACGGCACGTTCGAGTTCGAGTTTGCGCAGCCTGATCTGCTCGGCCGCGGCGGCCAGCTCGTCGAGGCCGAGGAGGCGATGTAGCGCGTCGAACAGGTCGCTCGGCTTTCCGTCGACGAGCGCGCCGAGTTCGCTGTAGGACAGGAACGGCCGGTACAGATCGAGCCGTTGCCGCCGTCCGTGCGGGTCGACCGAGGCCGCCGGTTCGGATCCGCGCTGCTCGGTCCACTGCGCGTCGGCCAGTTCCGCACTCGCGTCCCAGCTGGTGGCGACTGAGAGTTGCGGCTGCTCGCCCGCGGTGAGCAGCTCGACATCGATCCGGGCGGTATCGGGTTCGTGCAGGTTGCGCCAGCCCTCCCGCCACGCGGTCGAGCGGCCGTCCCAGCGCCGATTTCCGCCGGTCAACGCGAACTCCGCGGCCTCGGCGAAACTCGACTTCCCGCTGCCGTTGCGACCGACCACCAGCGTCAGACCGGGCCCCGGATTCAGCCGCAGCGTCGCCGCGGGCCCGATCCCACGAAAGCCCTGCACGGTGATCGACCGCAGGAAGACCCCGGTATCACCGGAATCCGTTGCGGCCGAGTCACCGTCGACAGCTGTGAGCGCGGCGAGCACGCATGCGGCGACCCGTTCCTCCACTGCCGGGTCGGCGGCGAGCTCGCGTGCGACCACCTCGGCGATCCGATCCGAGCACACTTGCGACATCCCCCTTCGCGTCGGCGCGCAACGCGGCGATTTTGGTGGAAACGCTACCCGATCGCCGGATGTTCGCCCAGGGGATGCGCAGGGCCCCAGCGAATCTGCCCGCGGAGGTGGAATGGCCATCGCGGTACCTCGGCGGCCCTCGATGTCCACCCCTCGCCCACCCCGGCGGGCAGCTCGATGAGGTGTTCACACCCGCGTTACGCTGCGTCGAGCAGCGCGGGCGGTCCGGGCGGTGCCGAACAGATCAGAATGCCAGACATCGCGGTTCACGGCAAGGGCTGGAGCACGAAACTTCCACAGCTCCAGCATTTTCCAGGTGCCTGGCCGCCAGGACCGCTAGTTGTCGGTGGGTTGCGGTAGATATTCGGCGAACAGAGAACGGGGGAAACCGATGACCGAGCAACGCACGCCGTGGACCGAGGACCAGGTCCGCGCGCTCGCGCCCGACGCGAGCTCGCTGGCTGCCGCACGCAAGCTGGCCGGTCGCTGGCGCGAGACCGGCACCGCCGGTAATGCGGTGTGGGGGCTGTGTCAGGGCAGCGGCGCCAAGCCGTATCAGGCGATCGTCGACCTGGACGGGCCCGCGTACAAGTGTTCGTGCCCGAGCCGCAAGTTCCCCTGTAAGCACACGCTGTCGCTGTTGCTCACCTGGTCGAGCGGCCAGGCGCCCACCCGGGATACCCCCGCCGATTTCGCGGCCGAGTGGCTGGCGGGGCGGGCCGCGAAGGCCGCCGCACCGCCGAAGGCCAAGGCCGCGAGCACGCCGTCGCAGGCCACCGCCGAGCAGCGGCGCAGCCGCGTCGCCGCCGGGCTCACCGAGCTGGAGGTCTGGCTGACCGACCAGATCCGCACCGGCCTGGCCCAGACCGACCGTTCGTTCGCCGCCTACGAGGCGATCGCGGCACGGATGGTCGATGCCCAGGCACCCCGCATCGCCGAGACCCTGCGCAGGTTGCCCACCGCGGTCGTCACCACCGAGCACTGGCCCGAACTGCTGTTGCGCGAATACGCCCGCCTGCACCTGCTGGTGCTGGCCCATCGCGGGCTCGATGCCCTCCCCGAGCCGCTGCAAGCCGGAGTTCGCACCCATGTGGGCTACCCGACGTCGGCCGAGTCGGTCCTGAGCGAGCCCGCCGTGCGGGATCGCTGGCTGGTGCTCGGCATGCGGGTGAGCGAGGAGGAGCGTCTGCACACCCGCCGCACCTGGCTGCGCGGTCGCAGCAGCGGAAGTTGGGCCCTGCTCATCGAGCACTCCTTCGCCACACCGAATTTCACCGGCGAGGTGCCCGCGCCCGGCAGCGAGGTGGACGCCGAACTGCACTATTACCCCGGCGCGGCATCCCTGCGCGCGCAATGGGGCACCCGCCACGGCGTACCCGAACCCTTCACGACCGTCCCCGCTGTCGGCGGCACCACGATCGACGACGCGCTGGACGCCTACGCGGGCGCGTTGAGCGACGATCCGTGGCTGCGTGCCTGGCCCGCGCTGCTCACCGATGTGGTGCCGGTGCTCGACGAGCACGGTTGGCAGCTCGTCGCGTCCGACGGCACCGCGCTGCCGCTGCCCGCCGGCGTGCGCCCGTGGCGGCTGGTCGCCGTCGCGGGCGGTCACCCGGTGACGGTGTGCGGCGAGTGGCGAGCCGACGGCTTCGACCCGATCTCCGTCTTCAGCGCGGGCGAGGTGAGCGACCTGGAAACCGAGTTCCCCACCGAAACAACCCCGACTCCCGCGCTGGCCGAACTCGTCTCGGTAGCCCTGCTCGGCACCGCGCGCCGCAGCGCCGACGGCGTCCGCCTCGACTCCGCGGTCGCCACCGCAGTGCCGCAGCACGCGGGCGAACCGGCCACTCGGCTGCTACACACCGCCGCCCTGCAAGACCTGTACCTGCGCGGCGGGCAACTCCCGCGCACCGCGTCCAAACCCGAACCCGCCGTGGATGATCCGCGTCCTCTCCTGCCCCGCCCCGCCGCCGATCGCCTCAGCAGACTCCTCGCGGACAAATCCCCGTTCCTCACCGAGTGGTTCGCCGCGGCAGCACCATTCGACTTCCGGCTCCCCGATGTGCTGTGCGTGCAGGCACTCTCCGCCGCCTCCGACACTGCGCTGCGAACGCCACTACTCCGGCTGGCGGGCCGCCGCGGACGCTGGCTCGCCGCCCGCAATCCGGCCTGGGTGAAACTGGTCGACGAGTTCCCTGCCGATGCCACTACATCGTCGGCGGATGGGGCAGCCGAAAACAGGCAGCCGGAGCCGACCGCGAGCGCCGACATCCACGTCGGCACCGACCCGAGCACAACCCGGAACGCCGGGCCGACAACGTCTACAGATCACGGCGCCGATTCGGGCTCCGGTACAGAGCCGGGCGCGCACGATGTCTGGTTGTTCGGCACATCCGGCGAGCGGAAGGACTGGTTCGCGCGTACTCGCCAGGCCGATCCGACCGCGGCCCTGGCCGTGTTGACCGCGGCATGGCCGAAGGAGTCGGGACAGGTCAAAGCGGAGCTGCTCGGGCTGCTCGCCGATGGGCTGAGTTCGGCGGACGAAGCCCTGCTCGAGCGGGCCCTCGACGATCGGCGCGGCGATGTCCGGCGTACCGCGACCACGCTGCTCAACAAGCTCCCTGACGCCGCTTTCGGGCGGCGGATGGCAACGCTAGTCGCGTCGTGGATTCAGGTGGCTGAAGACGGCACCGTAGAAGTGACGGTGCCGTCAGAGCTCGACGTGCAGGCCCGGCGCGACGGCATCACCGATGCGACCGATCAAGCGAAATTGCGCTGGGACACCCCTGATTCGACGATCACGACCCTGCACCAGGCGATCGCCGCAACGCCGCTCACCGCGTGGGCCACGATCGTGCACTCCACCGGCGAGAACACCGCGACCACCGCGCTGACCTTGTCGCTGCCGCCCCGCTATGCCAAGGCGATCGTGGACGGCTGGGTCGACGCCACGCTCGCCCAGCACGACACCACCTGGGCCCGTGCGCTGTTCGCCCACGCGACACCGACCGAGCAGGCCGTGCTCCGGCGTCGCGAACTGTTCACCCTGCTCGATGCCGCCGACCGGATCGAGCACGTACTCGATCTCGACGCGCACCAACTCAACGAACTCCACGCGATCCTGCCCGGCCTCGATCACCCATGGCCGGAACCCGTCGCCACCCACGTGCTGCGTCTGCTCGGCGAGCGCGCCCGCACCACCGCGCGTCAGCCGCATGCCAGTGCGGGCGTGTACACCGACCGGGCGCTGCTCACCGCGGCGAGCGTCCACCTGCCTGTCGAGCTCGCGACGCGCATCACCGCGCTCGCCGACACCACCGACGATCCCGCCTGGCAACAGGCATTCCACCGACTCGCCCACGATCTCACCGACCGCGCCACCATGCTCGAGGAGCTGCGATGACCACCACCGAACCGTCGACCACCCTGCTGCGCCCCCACGCCGAACAGGCCTTCGCCGACGAACTGGCCGCCCTGAACCGCGTGGACGACCGCGTGCGTCCACCGTCCTGGAAACTGTCGCCGTGGGCGGTGGTCACCTACATCCTCGGTGGCACCCTCGACGACGGCACCGTGATCACACCCAAATATGTCGGCCCGCGCAGGCTGATGGAGGTCGCGGTCGCGACCCTCGCCACCGACCGCGCACTGTTGCTGCTCGGCGTGCCAGGTACCGCGAAAACCTGGGTGTCGGAGCATCTTTCGGCGGCGATCAGTGGCGAGTCGACGCTGCTCGTGCAGGGCACCTCCGGCACCGCGGAAGAAGCGATCCGCTACGGCTGGAACTACGCCCGCCTGCTCGCCGAGGGGCCGAGCGACGCCGCCCTCGTCGCGTCGCCGGTGATGACCGCGATGCGAACCGGCGCCATCGCCCGCATCGAAGAACTCACCCGCATCCCCTCCGATGTGCAGGACGCGCTGATCACCATCCTGTCGGAGAAGACCCTCCCGGTTCCCGAACTCGGCGGAGAAGTGCAGGCGGCCAAGGGTTTCAATGTCATCGCCACCGCCAACGATCGCGACCGTGGCGTGAACGATCTCTCCTCGGCGCTGCGCCGCCGTTTCAACACCGTCGTGTTGCCGCTGCCCGCCGACGAGGATTCCGAGGTCGCCATCGTCAGCCGACGCGTCGAACAACTGGGCGCCGCACTGGAATTGCCGACCGTGCCCGCCGCCGCCGAGGAAGTCCGCCGCGTGGTGCGGGTCTTCCGCGAACTGCGCTCCGGCATCACCGCCGACGGCCGCACCAAACTCAAATCCCCCTCGGGCACGCTGTCCACCGCGGAGGCGATCTCGGTGATCACCAACGGCCTGGCCCTGTCCGCCCACTTCGGCGACGGCGTCCTGCGCGCCTCCGACATCGCGGGCGCCGTCCTCGGCTCGGTGATCAAGGACCCGGTGGCCGACACCGTGGTCTGGACCGAGTACCTCGAGGCCGTCGTCCGGGAACGCCCCGACTGGGCCGATTTCTACCGAGCCTGCCGCGAAATCGCCGGCTGACGCCCAACCGCCGGGGAGGACGGAACACACAGCACACATGGGGTTTTCGATGACTGAACAACAGGTCGGCACCGGATCCGCGCCCGATACCGGCACACCGAACGATCCGGGCACAGACGCGAAGGCAAGCGTCGCACCGGTCGCCGGTACTGCCTCGGTGACGCGGGTCTTCGGCATTCGCCACCACGGTCCGGGGTCGGCGCGCTCCCTGCGCCACGCGCTCGAGGAGTTCGGTCCCGACGCCATCCTCATCGAAGGACCGGCCGACGCCGATCCCCTCGTCGGGTTCGTCGCCGCCGACACGATGACCCCACCGGTCGCGCTGCTCGCCTACGTCCCGGATTCGCCTGCCCGCGCGGCATTCTGGCCGTTCGCGGCGTTCTCGCCGGAATGGCAGGCGATGCGCTACGGCGTCGACCACGCCGTGCCCGTCCGCTTCTGCGACCTCCCCGCAGCCAACGTCCTCGCCGCCGAAGACGACGCTCGCGGTGGCGGTTCCGACCCACTCGCCGCGCTCGCCTCGGCCGCGGGCTACGACGACGCCGAACGCTGGTGGGACGCCGTCGTCGAATCTGTCCCCGACAGTGCGGCTTTCGACGCCATCACCGAAGCGATGACCGCCCTGCGCGAGGACGCCCCACACTCCGCGACCGGGACCACGCCAACCGCTCCACCGCGGCTCGGCGTGTCTACGCCGAGCGACACCGAAATCCCCGACCCGGTGTCCGTATCGCCGCTCGACCCTCCGGAGCTGTCGGAGAAACCCTCGACAGCAACCGGATTCGAGTCGCCGGCGGACGCGGATCGACAAGACGCCCCGATCGCGCCACTGATCGTCGACCATCACACGCTGGTCCGCGAGGCGCATATGCGGCAGGTGATGCGGCAGGTGCTCAAGGGTGGCGCGAAGCGACTGGCGGTCGTGTGTGGCGCTTGGCACGCACCGGCGTTGGTCGAACCGCTCGGCCCGGCCGCACCGGATACGCGACTGCTCAAGGGGCTACCGAAGACGAAAGTCGCGTTGACCTGGGTGCCTTGGACGCATTCGCGGCTGGCGGCAGGATCGGGCTACGGGGCAGGCGTCACCTCGCCCGGCTGGTACCACCATCTGTTCACCGAGACCGAGCGGCCGGTGGCGCGCTGGCTCACCAAAGTGGCGGGGGTGCTGCGCGAGCACGATCTGCCGGTGTCGAGCGCGCACATCATCGAAGCGGTGCGGCTGGCCGACACCCTCGCGGCGTTGCGCGGCAGGCCGCTGGCGGGATTGTCCGAGGTCACCGAGGCTGTGCGGTCGGTGATGTGCGGTGGCGACGAGACCATGCTGCGGCTGGTGATCGATGAACTCGTCGTCGGCGAGACGCTCGGCGGTGTCCCCGAGGACACCCCCACGGTCCCCTTGGCCGCCGATCTGCGGGCGCGCAGCAAAACCCTGCGGCTCAAGCAGGAGTCGCTCGCCCGCACAGTCGACCTCGACCTGCGCAAGGAACGCGATGTCGAACGCTCGCATCTGCTGCACCGCCTGCGCCTGCTCGGCATCGACTGGGGCACTCCGACCACCGGTGAGGTCCGCAGCACCGGCACCTTCCGCGAGACGTGGACCCTGCGCTGGGAGCCGGAATTCGAAGTCCGGATCGTCGAAGCAGCGGTCTGGGGAACGACCCTGCGCACCGCCGCGGAGACGAAGATCCTCGACACCGCCAGCCGCGACGACGTCACCGTCACCGCCCTCGCCGACGCGCTGGAAATGGCCCTGCTCGCCGACTTGGGCGGTGCCACCGAAGGTTTGATCACCAGGCTCGAAGCCGCCGCCGCCCTCGACCACGACGTCACCCACCTGCTCGGCGCCCTGCCCGGCCTGACCCGCACGCTGCGTTACGGCGATGTCCGTGGCACCGACACCAAGGCACTGGCCCACGTCGCCGACGGCCTGCTGGTACGGATCTGCGCGGGCCTGCCCGGCTCCGTCACCGGCCTCGACACCGATGCCGCGCAGGCCCTGCGCACCCAGATCGACGCCGCGCACACCGCCATCAGCACCCGCGACGACGAGCACGCCAGCACCGAATGGCTGGCGACCCTGCAACGCATCGCCGACCGCGACGACGTGCACGGCGCGATCGGCGGCCGCGCGGTGCGCCTGCTCTGCGACGCCGAACGCATCGACGACGCCGACTCCGCCCGCCGCCTCGCCGCCGCGCTGTCCGTCGGCAACACCCCCGCCGCGAAAGCCGCCTGGATCGACGGCTTCCTCGGTGGCCGCGGCCTGCTCCTGGTCCACGACCGAGAGTTGCTGCGCCGCATCGACGAATGGCTCCGCGGCCTCAACGAGGACCAGTTCGTCGCCACCCTCCCGCTGCTGCGCCGCACCTTCGGCTCCTTCGAATCCGGCGAGCGCCGAGCCATCAGCCAGGCCCTCCGAGACACCGGCTCGGCACCGACCACACCCGCGGGCCCCACCGCCGTCGATCCGATCCGCGGGCAACGGGCCCTCCGCGCGGCGACCGCGATCCTCGGAGCCGCAGGGTGACCACCTCCACAGACCTCGAACGCCGGGCGGTGCACAACACCCTCGCGATACCGCACCCCGATCTCTCGCTCGATCACCAGGAGCATCGATGACCGATCCCGACGAAACTCAGTCGCGCCGTTGGCGTCTGGTGCTCGGCACCGCCGCCGACGAGCACCTAGGCGGCCTGTCCTCCGGCGCGGATCAGGCCATGGACCAGGCCCTGAGTGCCCTCTACAACACCGGCGAGGCCGGCGGCTCGACGAAAAGGTCCGGCGGACTGGGTGGTTCGGCGCCACGGGTGGCCCGCTGGCTCGGCGACATCCGGAGCTATTTCCCCGCGACGGTGGTCGAGGTGATGCAGCGCGACGCGGTAGAGCGGCTGAACCTCACCCAGTTGCTGCTGGAGCCGGAGCTGCTGGAGTCGGTCGAGCCCGATGTGCACCTGGTCGGCACACTGCTCGGGCTCAACCGGGTGATGCCCGAAACCACCAAGGCCACCGCGCGGATGGTGGTCGAGAAGGTGGTGCGTGAGATCGAGCAACGCATCGCCGCCAAGACCGTGGCCGCGGTGTCGGGTGCCATCAACCGTGCCGCCCGCACCCATCGCCCGAAACTGCGTGACATCGATTTCAATCGGACCATCCGCAAGAATCTCGCCAACTACCTGCCCGAACACCGCACCATCGTGCCCGAACGGCTCGTCGGCTACGGCCGCAAGTCGCAGTCGATCCAGCGCGATGTGGTGCTTGCCATCGACCAATCCGGTTCGATGGCGGCCAGCGTCGTCTACGCCTCGGTCTTCGGCGCTGTTCTCGCCTCCATGCGGTCGCTGAAGACCTCGCTGATCGTGTTCGACACCGAGATCGTCGACCTCACAGACCAGCTCAGCGACCCCGTCGACGTGTTGTTCGGCACCCAGCTCGGCGGCGGCACCGACATCAATCGCGCCATCGCCTACTCCCAAACGCTGATCACCCGTCCCACCGACAGCCTGTTCGTGCTCATCTCCGACCTCTACGAGGGTGGCGTGCGCAACGAGATGCTGCGCCGCTGCAATGCGATGAAGGAAGCCGGCGTCCAGGTGGTCGTGCTGCTCGCCCTCTCCGACGAAGGCGCACCCGCCTACGACCACGACAACGCCGCGGCACTGGCAGCGCTGGGCATTCCCGCCTTCGCCTGCACCCCCGACAAGTTCCCGGATCTGCTCGCCACCGCGCTGGACCGCGGCGACATCACGCGCTGGGCCGACACCAACGCCCCGGCGGTGTAATCGCGCCCCGGTGGCGGGACTCGGGAGCGTTCCGAGCCCGGGCCAACTAGGCTGCCAACGATCGGGTTCGGTGAACGGGGTGAGGCGATGTTGCGGCGCGGGGCGGTGTTCGCCGGTTTCGTCATCGAGCGTGAGCTGGGGCGCGGCGGGATGGGCGCGGTGTACGCGGCCAGGGACCGCAGGCTGCCACGGCTGACCGCGTTGAAGTTGATGCACCGTGACCTGTTCGCCGACTTCGAGATCCGGGCCAGGTTCGAGCGCGAAGCCGACCTCGTGGCTCAGCTCGACCACCCGAACATCATCACCGTCTACGACCGTGGCATCGACGAGGAACAGCTGTGGATCGCGATGCAGTTCGTGGACGGTGTCGACGCCTCGGCGGTTCCGGTAGAGCAGCTCGGGAGCGAGCGGATCGTCCAGATCGTCACCCAGACCGCCAGCGCCCTCGACTACGCCCACCGCCAGGGCGTTCTGCACCGGGACGTGAAGCCCGCCAACATCCTGTTGTCGCGCACCGCGGGTGTCGGCGCGGGCTTCGACGAACGAGTGGTGTTGACCGACTTCGGCATCGCGAAACTCCTCGACGACACCGGCGGCCTCACCCGCACCGGCCAGTTCACCGCCACCATCGCCTACGCCTCCCCCGAACAACTCAGCAGTGCCCCTCTCGACGGCCGCGGCGACCAATACTCACTGGCCTGCACCGTATTCCGCTTACTCACCGGCACCGGCCCCTTCGACGCACCCAACCCCGCCACCGTCATGCTCGGCCACCTCAACACCCCACCCCCCGCGGCCAGCACCCGCCGCGCCACCCTCCCCACCGCGGTGGACGCGGTCCTGTCCAAGGCCATGGCCAAAGACCCCACCCACCGCTTCCCCACCTGCATCGCCTTCGCCACCGCACTCACCGAAGCCCTCCGTCGCCCGACATCCGGGGCTACCTCGGCGCTGCGGCCGGGTACCGGTGCCGCGCCACACAAGTCGCCGAGTCAGCCGCATACCGCCGGGCGCCACGACCCGACCGCTGTTCGCCACACCTCGACCGAGCCGGAAAGTCTCGTCTCCCTCAACAGTCGCGGGCTCGACGCGGCCCGGAAGGCCCATCCCGCACTGGAACCGACCGCACACGGCATTTCACGGACGCAGTCATCGAGCCCCCGGACCAGGGACGCCGTAGCGACCGCTGCCCCGCTGTGGCTGAACGCCGTGCACGGCTGCCTGCTCGGCGGCGCGATCGGCGATGCGCTCGGCGCTCCCGTGGAAACCCGCTCGCTGCCACAGATCCGGGCCGAGTACGGCCCGGCCGGCGTCACCGACATCGACCCGCTGCGCATCTCCGAAGAGACCCAGCTGACCGCGTTCACCGTGGAAGCGCTGATCCGGGGCTCGGTGCGAGCCAGGGCGAAGGGCATCGGCGGCGCGACGATGGGTCTGCTCCAGCAGGGCCTGCTCGTGTGGTTACGCGGACAGGTCGCCGAAATGCCCGACCAGCCGTTCGCGCTGTACAGCTCGCTCAGCGACTATCCCGAACTCACCGAGCAACGCGGCGTGGCCAATTCGGTCTACACCGCGTTGCGCCACGCGGCGGAAAGACGCGCGCCGACCAATCCGCTCGGCACCCGCGCCCAGCCGATCAACCGCTCCAAGGGCAGCGGCGCCGTGATGCGCGCCGCCCCGTGCGGATTCGGTTACGCCGCAGATCGTTCCGGTGCGGCTACCGACGCCATCTTCGAATTGGGTTGTGACGCCGCCGCGCTCACCCACGGCCACCCCAGCGGCTGGCTCCCCGCAGGCACCCTGTCCGCGCTGATCTATCAGCTCGCGCGCGGCGCCGACCTCGCCACCGCGCTCTCCCGCGCACGCGTCGAGCTCGCGAACTACCCCGAGCACGAGGAAACCTCGGCCGCTCTCAATGCCGCACACCGGCTGGCCGCCCGGATCGAACGCGAACGGCGTTATCCCACATCGGAAGACGTGGAGACCCTCGGCCAGGGCTGGATCGGGCCCGAAGCCCTCTCGATCGCAGTCTTCGCCACCCTCGCCGCCGAGGGTCTCGGCGGCGCGCCCCACGACATCGTCCGCACCGGACTCCTGCTGTCGGTCAACCACTCCGGCGACAGCGATGCCACCGGCTCGATCGCGGGCAGCCTGCTCGGCGCCCGCTACGGCCGCAACGCCCTACCCCGCCGCTGGTTCGACACCGTCGACGCCCGTCGCGTCCTCGAGCGCCTTGCCGCCGACTACTGCACCGAATTCGGCCTCACCCCACCGGCCGACAACTACGGCCAGCCGACCGACGACTGGTTCAACCGCTACCCGGCGTAATCGCCGACCACCTGACGCAGTTCGGCCCCCGGCGGAGAATTCCACCGGGGGCCGAAGTGCTTGTAGCGCCTAGAGATCCGCGATAGCCGCCAACGGGGGCGTCCGTGCGGCCCGTACACCCGGCCACACCGCGGCCAGCACACCGACCACGCCGGACGCGACCAGCACGATCACCAGCTGCGACCAGGGAATGGTGATCTGGTCGATGCCCATATCGCGCAGGGTGCGCAGGAATCCGACGCCGAGCGCGATGCCGAGCACCAGCCCCACGATGGCGCCGAAGATGGCGATCAGCATGGATTCCAGGTAGATCGTGCGCCGCACCTGCGCACGCTGGGTGCCGACGGCGCGCAGCATGCCGATCTCGCGCCGGCGCTCCACCACCGACAGCGCCAGGGTGTTGATGATGCCGAGCACCGCGATCACCACGGCCAAGGCGAGCAGCCCGTAGAGGATGGCGAGCAGGGTGTTGATCTGCTTGCCCTGCGCGCCCTTGAACTCCTCGTGGTCCTGGACCTGCACCACCACGAACGGTTCGGTGGCCTTCTCCAGGTTCGCCCGCATCGCGGTGAGATCCGTTCCCGGCACGGCCTTGACCAGCACGAAGATATTGGTGCGCAGGCTCTGCGGCATCAACTGCTCGTAGACGCCGGGATCGACGACCATGGGTCCGAGCAGCGGTGTGTTGGCGTAGATGCCTGCGACGGTGAGCTCGAGCGGTTTCTTGTCGAGGCTGGTGATGGCGATCTTGTCGCCGGGCTTCCACCCGCGGGCGGTCGCCTCGGTCTCGTCGACGAGTGCGCCACCGGCGGGGATCGTGCTCGTGCCGCTGATCATGTCGATGTCCATCACCGGATCGATCGGACCGTCCGGTGAGGTGGCGCCGATCTGGTCGTCGCCGACCTTGAACGCGACGATCCGGATCCCGGTGACGTCGCTGACCCCGGGCACCTCGGTGCGCACGGCGTCGACCGCGCCGATCGGCGCGCCGATCATCTGCGGACCGGCGAGCACGTATTCGGCCTTCACACCCTTGTCGATGAGCACGCCGACACTGGTTTTCGCCGAAGCGCCGAGAATGCCGATCGCCGAGACCAGCATCAGGCCCAGCGTGAGCGCGAACGCGGTCGCCGCGGTGCGACGCGGGTTGCGCGTGGCGTTGTTGCGCGCCATCTGCCCGATCGGGCCGAACGGCCTGGTGAGCACCCCGAGCACGAGCACCATCGGGCGCGACAGTGCGGGCGACGCCAGCAGCACCGCCAGAATCAACCCGAGCGCACCGACACCGACGGTCACCGCCGAGCCCTTGCCGGTGCCCTGCGCACCGACGTAGACGAGCACACCACCGGCAACGGCCATGACCGCGCCGATCGCCGTGCGTACGTGCAAAGAGTCACCGGCACTGGCGAATTCGGAACGCATCGCTTCCACGGGCGGCACCTTCGCGGCCCGTCGAGCGGGGGCGTAGGCACTGGCCACGGTGACGATCAGGCCGACGAGCAGCGCCACGATCGCGGTCCGCGGCAACACCGTCAGCGAACCGGTGGGCAGTCCGATATCGAAAGCGTTGAGCAGCACCGACAACCCGTAGGCCAACCCGATACCGGCGGCCAACCCGAGCGCGCTACCGATCAACCCGATCACGAGGGCCTCGCCGACCACCGACCGGCCGACCTGCTGACGGCTCGCCCCGATCGCGCGCAGCAACGCGAGTTCGCGCAGCCGCTGGGCCACGATCATCGAGAAGGTGTTGTAGATGATGAACGTGCCGACGATCAGCGCGATCGCGCCGAAGGCGAGCAGGAAGTAGTTGATGAAGGTGAGGGCCTCGGAGACCTCCTTCTTCATGTCCTCGCGGACCTGGTCGGAGTTCTGCACCTTGTAGTTGGGCAGCCCGGCGGCGAGCTGGTCGCGCAGGTCATCGGCCGAAACTCCGGGCGCCGCCGCGATATCGGCGTAGGCCACGTGCGAGCCGTCGGTGAACAGCTTGCGGCCCTGCGGCTCGGTGAACATCACCGCGACCACACCGCCGCCCTCGGCACCGGGCATCTCGTAGATGCCCGACAGTGTCACCTCGAAGGGATCGCCCTTGGAGGGAATCAGCACCTTCGTCTTGTCGCCGACCTTCAGCCCGGCCTTCTCGGCGCCACCAGTATTGAGGGCGATCTCGTTCGGCTGGGTGGGCGCGGCACCGGCCACGAACTTGTTCGGCTCCTCGACGGACTTGTCCGGCGGCAGGTAGGACAGCCCGAAACTCGGTGCGCCACCGGTCTGGACGGCCTTCTTTCCGTCGGGCTCGAGCAGCACGACCGGGCCGTTCACGGCGGGAGCGACCCGCGCGACACCCTCGTGCTTGGCCAGGGCGTCGACGATATTCGTGGGCAGCCCCAGCGATTGACGATCCGCGGGGCCGACGCGCACGTCCACACCCTGGGCCTGGCCTTCGAAGATGCCGTCGAAGGTGCGCTGCAACGTGTCGGTGAAAACGAAAGATCCGGAGATGAAGGCGGTACCGAGGACCACCGACAGCAGGGTCAATGCCAACCGCACCTTGTGCGCGGCGAGGTTACGCAAGGCGACCTTGCGCATAGGTGAGCTCATCGGGTTTCCAGCGCCTTCATCCGGTCGAGGATCGAATCCTGAGTCGGGTCACGCAGCTCGTCGACGATGCGGCCGTCGGCGAGGAACACGACGCGGTCGGCGTAGGCGGCCGCACGCGGGTCGTGGGTGACGATCACGACGGTCTGGTTGAACTCGTCGACCGAGGCGCGCAGGATCGAGAGCACCTCACCCGAGGAATGCGAGTCCAGGTTGCCTGTCGGTTCGTCACCGAAGATGATCTCCGGCTTGCCCACCAGCGCACGCGCACACGCCACGCGCTGCTGCTGGCCACCGGACAGCTCGGACGGCCGGTGCTCGAGGCGGTCGCCGATGCCGAGACGCTTGACCACGGTGTCGAGCCATTCCTGGTCGGGCTTGCGACCAGCGATATCGAGCGGGAGGGTGATGTTCTCCAGCGCGGTGAGCGTCGGGACCAGGTTGAACGCCTGGAAGACGAACCCGATCCGGTCGCGCCGCAGGGCCGTCATCTGCTTGTCGGACAGGCCGGTGAGCGGGGTGTCACCGATGCGCACCTCGCCCGCGCTGGCGCTGTCGAGCCCGGCCAGGCAGTGCATCAGCGTCGACTTGCCCGAGCCGGATGGACCCATGATCGCGGTGAACTCACCCTTGGCGAAGTCAGCCGACACTCCGTCCAGGGCCTTGACCTGTGTATCTCCCGATCCGTACAGCTTGACCAGATCGAGCGCGGCGGCCGCGATATCGGTGGCGGCCGCCGCGTCGACGGCCTCGGTCCCCATGGCGTGCGAAGTCATGCTGTCCAGTCTGGCTGGCAGGAGTGAACCGCGCCATCCGGGATCCCCCCGATACCGCAGGTCTTACTGACCTCTCAGTGAACCCGGCAAACCTAGTGGACGACCCACTCGAACGCCTCGGCCTCCGAGCGCGCGCCTTCCAGCGCGCGGGAGCGGTTGGGTTCGCCCAGCTCGTCGAGGAGCCCTTCGGTGAGGCCGACCAGATCGGCCAGCGCGGCCGGGGTGAACCAGTCGGGTCGGGTGGCGAAGAGGATATCCTCGGAGGCGGTGTTTCCGCTGGCACCGGGGGCGAAAGGACAGCCGCCGAGGCCGCCGAGCGCGCCGTCGACCATGGTGGCGCCCGCGGCGACGGCGGCGAGGGTGTTGGCCACACCCATGCCCCAGGTGTCGTGACCGTGGAAGACGATGCGGCGCGGCGGTGTGGTGTCGCGGACGGCGGCGACCAACGCGCTCACCTGACCGGGGTGGGCCTGGCCGAGAGTGTCGGCCAGGACGATGTCGGCGGCACCGTCGGCGCGCGGGTCGTTCGCGATGGCGAGGACGCGCTCCGGATCGACGGGACCGTCGAACGGACAGGTGAAGGTGGTGGCCAGGCACAGCTGGATCTCGCCACCTGCCTCGTGGGCCAGGCGGATCGCGTCGGGCATCGCGGCCACCGAGGTCTCGGTATCGCGGCCGATATTGGCCTTGTTGTGCGCGTCGGACACCGAGAAGCAGTACTGGAAATTGCGCGCACCGGCTGCGGCGGCCTTCTCGACGTGGCGCGGCGTAGCCACCCATACCCAGCATTTCGCCAGCTCATCGGGGGTGAGAGCCGCGATCAACTCGAGCGAATTGGCCATCGGCGCAACCAGATCGGGCCGCGCCATCGAACCGATCTCGAGCGCGGGCACACCGGCGGCGAGCAGCCTGCGCACCACGTCGACCTTCCGCTCGACGGGCAGTACCTTGCCGGTGAGCTGCAGACCGTCGCGCAGCGTCACGTCCCGCAACAGCGGTGCGGTCATCGCCGCTGCTCGGGTTCTTGCGTCGGCACGCACATCACGCCACCGCACGGTTTGTCGCCCACGCTGGCCGGGGTGGGGTGGACCGTCGGACGCACATGACCCGGACCGCGCGGCTCCCACTTGTTGCGCACCGGCGGGCGGCGCCTGCCGTGTACTCGCCTCGTCACAGTGCCTCCAGCGCGTCGATCTGATCTTCACTCATCCCGAGCAGCCCGCCGAGCACTTCCCTGGTGTGCTCGCCGAGGTCGGGGCCGACATTGCGGATCGGCAGCGATGCGCCCCCGATCACCGGGACGATGCCACCGAAACCCACCTGTTTGGGTTCCGCCTCGCCCACGTCGACGGGGAACGTCTGGATCATATTGCGTGCGCGGTACTGCTCGTCGGCCACGATGTCGGCGGCGGTGTAGATCGGGCCGCACGGGATGGCGGCGTCGTCGAGCACCTTCAGCGCTTCCGCGCGGGTGCGCCCGATCGTCCATTCCGCGATCGAGGCGTCGAGGCGTTCGCGGTTGCGCCAGCGGCCGTTGTTGTCGGCGAGTTCGGGGTCGACGGCCAGGTCGGGGCGGCCGATGACCTGCATATACCGCTGGAAGATGGCGTCGCCGTTGCCACCGATGATGATGGAGAAACCGTCGCTGGTCGGGTAGGCGTTCGACGGTGCGATGCCCTCCATCCGGCCGCCGACGCGCTCGCGATTGATGCCGTAGGCGAGGTGGTCGGGGATCAGCGATTCCATCACCGACAGGATCGACTCGTTGAGCGCGACGTCGATGATCCGCTCCACCTGCGGCACCGGAGCCGCCACCCGTTCGCGCTGGAACAGCGCCATCACGGTCCCGAAGGCCGCGTAGATGCCCGCGATCGAATCACCGATCGATACCCCGGTACGCACCGGCGGCCGATCGGGATCGCCCACCAGCTCACGCAGGCCACCGACCGCCTCCGCAACCGCGGCGAATCCAGGCCGAGCGGCCATCGGCCCGGTCTGCCCGTATGCCGAGATACGCGTGATCACCAGCTTCGGGTTCGCTGCTTCGAGCGCCTCCGGCCCGAGCCCCCACTTCTCGAGCATCCCCGGCCGGAAGTTCTCGAGGAGCACATCGCACTGCTTCACCAGATCGAGCACGATCGCGCGCCCCGCCTCGGTGCGCAGATCCAGCACGATCGACTTCTTGTTGCGATTGACGGTGCGATACAGCATCGAGGTATCGCCACCGTACAACCGCCAGTTGCGCAATTCGTCGCCCGTTCCCGGGCGCTCCACCTTGATCACCTCGGCGCCGAAATCGCCCAGAATACGTCCGGCAGTAGGAGCGGCAACATAGTTACCGAGTTCCAGGACGCGAACACCGTCCAACGGCCGAATACTCATGGCTGCAGTATCGCAGTGCGACCCCAGGTGACGCCGGGCACATGCGGGCCCGGCGGCGAACCGATAGTTCAGCTGGCGAGGAGTTCCACTTCCTCGATGATCGAATAGTCCTCGGCGTTGCCCTTCAGGACGGTGCTGGTCTGCCCGTCGACACCTACCGGGATGTCACCGGCGAGGGTGATCCGGGTGAGGCGACGCGGCTGGTCGTTGTAGTCGTCGATCGCGTAGTGCTGGGTGGCACGGTTGTCCCAGATCGCGACGTCGCCGTCGAGCCAGTTCCAGCGCGTGGTGTTCTCCAGCTTGGTGACCCGATCCTGCAGCAACCGGAACAGCTGGTCCGACTCCCTGGCCGGGATCCCGACGAACTGCTTCACGAAGTGGCCGAGCAGCAGCGAACGCTCGCCGGTTTCGGGGTGCACCCGCACGACGGGGTGTTCGGTCTCGTACACATCGGACTGGAATTCCGTCGAGTACTCGACCTGGCTCGGACGGACCTTGTCCACGCCTGCCGCGTAGTCGTAGAGGTTGGTGTGCACCGCGCGCAGGTTCTCGGCCAGCACCTTGAGCGGTGCGGGCAGCGAGTTGTAGGCCGCGACCGTGGACGCCCACGTGGTCGAGCCGCCATAGGTGGGCAGGTGCTCGGCCCGCAGGATCGATGCCTTCGGCACCCGGTCGACGAACGTCACATCGGTGTGCCAGGAGTTGGCGCGGCTGCGCTCGGAATCAATGGCCAAGCTCTTCACACCGGCCGACTTCACCGTCGGATGCGGGGTGGTCGGTGTGCCGAGCAGCTGCGCGAACTCGTACTGGCCGTCCTCGGTGAGGTGGTTCTGGCCGCGGAAGAAGATCACCTTGTGCTCGTTGAGCGCACGACGGATCCTCGCTACGGTCGCCGCGTCCAGATCACCACCGAGACGGACACCATCGATCTGCGCGCCGATGTGGGCGCCGAGCTTGGTCACCGTCAGGGTGGTGTCGGTAGCAGTGTCGACCGTCATGGGGATCACCTTCAATTCGTTCTCGATCGGTTTGCTGTGTAGCAAGCACACCGCGAAAACGCCCCCGCAGACAGGTTTTATCTCGGGATGATCGGAAGGCGCTCAGCCAAGGCTCTCCCGCAGGTAGGCCAGGTCGTCGGCCACGCCGTCGACCGGGGTTTCCAGGATCACCGGGGCGCCCGCGGTGCGGCAGACCTCGGCGAGCAATTGCGGGTCGATGGTGCCGTCGGCGAAATTGGCGTGCCGGTCGGCGCCGGAATCGAATTCGTCGCGCGAGGAGTTCAGGTGCACCAGGTCGATGCGACCGGTGATGGCCTTGATCCGCTCGACCACCCCGACAAGTTCCTCACCGCCCGCCCACGCGTGACAGGTGTCGAGACAGAAACCGGCACCGTAGTCCCCGACCGCGTCCCACAGTCGCGCGATCGAATCGAAGTGCCGTGCCATCGCGTGATTGCCGCCCGCGGTGTTCTCGATCAGGATCGGCACCGCGAACCCGCCCTTGTCCTGCTGACGTTCGAACAGCTTGCGCCAGTTGTCGATTCCGGTGTCGAGCTCGGCATCGGAGCGCACGTGCCCCCCGTGCACGACCAGCCCGAACGCACCGAGATCGGCCGCCGCCTTCGCCTGCTGTGCCACCGCGTTACGCGAGGGCATCCGCAGCCGGTTGTTCAGGCTCGCCACATTGATCTGATAGGACGAGTGCACGACAACATCGATCGGACTGGCCAGAATCTCGGCGGCCTTGGGATGCGGCTGGGGTTTGTCCCAGCTCTGCGGATCGACCACGAACATCTGGACAACCTCGGCACCGAGCTTCTCGCCGAAGCCGATCGGATCGCTCTCGTCGCGAACGTGTGCTCCAATGCGCATGATCCCACCCTAATATCAGGCACCGACAACTTCGGCCGATGTTGCACCGCGGTGGCTTCGGGAGATACATCGGTAGAATTTCGGGCGGGTGCTCTGCCCTGGAGGGGGTGACTTCGCGTGTTGCGCAAAGGCGACGTGTTCGCCGGGTACACGATCCGGCGTGTGCTCGGCCAGGGTGGCATGGGCGTGGTCTACCTGGCCAGGCACCCGCGGCTGCCCCGGCTGACCGCGCTGAAACTGCTCAGCCGCGAGCTGTCGGTCGACGAGGAGATCCGCCGCCGCTTCGAACGCGAAGCCGATCTGGTCGCCCAGCTCGAGCACCCCAATATCGTCAATGTCTACGACCGCGGCACCGATGACGATCAGCTGTGGATCTCCATGCAGTTCGTGGCGGGCACCGATGTGGCGACCGCCGATGTGAACGTGCTGACCCCGGGCCGGGCGGTACAGATCGTCGCCGAGACCGCCACCGCACTGGACTTCGCGCACGCGAGCGGCGTTCTGCACCGCGACGTGAAACCGGCGAACATCCTGCTCGCCAAGCCACCGATCGGGCGCCCGGAACGCGTGGTGCTCACCGACTTCGGCATCGCGGCGGTGCGTGACAGCGAGACCACGCTGTCCTCGGCGGGCACGATCACCGCCACCCTGGCCTATGCCGCGCCCGAGCACCTGGCAGGCGCTCCGCTGGATCATCGCGCCGATCAGTATTCGCTGGCCTGCACGCTGTTCTGGATGCTCACGGGCTCGGTGCCGTTCCCCGGACCGAGTCCTGGCGCGGTGATCCAGGCGCACCTGAGCAAGCCCGTTCCCCCGCTGCGCAGTCTGCGCCCCGATCTGCCCGCGACTCTCGACGCGGTGCTGGCCAGGGCCACTGCCAAGCGAGTCGAGTCGCGTTTCGCCAGCTGTGCCGAGTTCGCCCAGGCGGCCAAGGCCGCGCTGTTCGCGGTGCCGGGGCCGTGGCATCACCAGCAGCAGTACACCGCGGCGGGCGTGGTTCTGCGCGCCCGCGACCCGTACCCGCAGGCACCGGGATATCCCCGGCCGCAAACCCCGGCACAGCCCTACCGCAACGCGCCACCGCCGACCACCCCCGCGCAGCCGTACCCACACGCGCACACCCCGCCGACCACTCCCGCGCAGCCGCACCCGCATGCGCCGCGGCCGTCCACGGGTGGCCCGGTGCCACCGCGGCGCGGAACCGCTCGCCCCGGCACCATCGATTTGCCTGGTGGCCGTAACCATCCCGGCTATATCGTGCCGCCCCAGCAGCGGCGTCCGCCGTGATCGTGGCCGCCTTCGGCGTCGTCGCCGACTGATAAGGTTTCGTTGATTTTCCCGTGGCGGGCAACCTCGGCCGCGGCTTTTATGCTGTACGCGCGTGCGCTGGTGGGTCCCGGCGCGCGGCGGGAAGTGGAGCAGACATGCTGGCCAACGGAGATGTCTTCGCCGGCTACGTCATCGAACGGCAGCTCGGTCGTGGTGGCATGGGTTCGGTCTATCTAGCCAAGCATCCTCGCCTGCCGCGGATGACGGCGCTGAAGTTGCTCAATCGCGAGATGTTCTTCGACGCCGAGGTGCGCGCGCGCTTCGAGCGGGAGGCCGATCTCGTTTCGCGCCTTGATCATCCGAACATCGTCACCGTCTACGACCGCGGACACGACGACGAACAGCTGTGGATCTCCATGCAGTTCATCGACGGCGTCGACGCGGCATCGGTGGATCCGCAGACGCTGCCGCCCGCCCGCGCGCTGCAGATCGTGAAGGAGACCGCCGACGCGCTGGACTACGCGCACGGCATGGGCGTGCTGCACCGCGACGTGAAACCGGCCAATATCCTGCTCGCCCGCTCGGGCGCGGGCCGTGGCGAACGGGTCTACCTCACCGACTTCGGCATCGCCCGATTGCGCGACGACACCGGCCATCTCACCCAGACCGGCACCTTCACCGCGACGCTCGCCTACGCCTCACCCGAACAGCTCACCGGCGCCGCGCTGGACCACCGTTCGGACCAGTATTCCCTTGCCTGCGCGCTGTTCTGGCTGTTCACCGGTTCGGGACCGTTCGCGGCGACCAACCCGGCCGCGGTCATCCAGGGCCATCTCCAGCAACCGCCGCCGTCGTTGAGCAGTGTGCGGCCCGGACTCTCCTACGCGCTGGACGGCGTGCTCGCCAAGGCGATGGCCAAGCGGCCCGATGACCGGTTCGATTCCTGTTCGGAGTTCGCCGAGGCCGCGATCGAGGCGCTGAACAGTCCGAGCGCGCCCGCGCTGCCGATTGTCGGTTCGCGACCTGGCACCGGTGGGTCGCTGCCGATCGCCGGGCGACCCACGACGGGCGGCGCGATTCCGCAGACCGGTCTGCCGTATCCCGTTGCCACGCAGGGTCCGATGACCGGCGGCCAGATGGGCACCGTGCACGGCCCGATGACCGGCGGCCAGATGGGCACCGCCCAGGGCCCCATGACCGGTGGCCAGATGGGCACCCACGGGCCGACGACCGGCGGCCAGATGGGCACCGCGCAGGGGCCGATGACCGGTGGTCCGATGGGTACCCAGCGGCCGATGAACCAGTCGCCGACCGGCGCTTCGCAGAATCCCTACACCCCCCAGTCACGCCCGCAGTACCAGTCCGCGCCGCAGCCACAGGCCAGTGGTTTCAACCGGTATCCGCAGGGACAGCGACCGCCGTCGAAGTCGAACACCGGGCTGATCATCGGCATCGTCATCGCGGTGCTCCTGGTGATCGTGCTGCTGATCGGCATCGGCATCGCGGCCAGCGGCGATGACGCGGGCGGCGGCGAGCGCACGACGACAACGACAGCGGCCAAGCACATCACCCCGAACGCCGAGGCCATCAGCGCCGAATTCGGCCGGATCGTGCCCGCCACCGTCGACGATTCCACCGGGTACAACGGCGCCACCTGCTGGGAGACCGACAACAGCGATCCGCCATCGCCCGCGGAAGGCGAACCCGATTTCGGCGCCTGGGTCCATCTGTGGAGTTGCTTCGGCGGCGGCGACAGTGACGACCCGTTCTACCGGATCTACGCCTTCGACTCCGCCGCCGACGCCAAGTCGGTGCTCGACGGCCTGCCGACCAACACCAAGTCCACCGACAGCAACGGCGGCAAGCAGTACACCAACTACAAATACACCGACAACGGGAACAAGATCATCACGCAGTTCACCGGCGACCCCGACCGCGCCCAGTTCCTGATGTACACCGACGGCTACGGCACGGCCGACGAGGTGCTGCGCTGGTGGCGCTCGGCACCGCTGAACTGATGTCGATACAGGACGAGGGCGGCGTTTTCGCCGGATATACGATCGAACGACTGCTGGGCCGCGGCGGCATGGGCTCGGTGTACCTGGCGCGCCATCCGCGGCTGCCACGCCGCACCGCGATGAAGCTGCTCAACCGGGAGTTGTTCTTCGACAACGAGATCAGGGCCAGGTTCGAACGCGAGGCCGATCTCGTGGCGCAGCTGGAGCACCCGAATATCGTCACCGTGTACGACCGGGGTGTCGAGAACGATCAGCTGTGGATCTCGATGCGCTACATCGACGGTGCCGACGCGTCGTCGCTGCCATCGCCGGTCGACCCGGCACGCGCGGTCCGCATCGTCGCCGAAACCGCGGCGGCACTGGACTTCGCGCACAGCCGAGGTGTGCTGCATCGCGACGTGAAACCCGCCAACATCCTGATCGAACCGGTCGACGGCACCGAACGCGTCTACCTCACCGATTTCGGCATCGCCCGTCTGCACGACGACAACGCCGCCAAGCTCACCCAAACCGGCACCTTCACGGCCACACTGGCTTTCGCCTCCCCCGAACAGCTCTCCGGCATCACCCTCGACGGCCGTGCCGACCAGTACTCCCTGGCCTGCACGCTTTTCCGGCTCCTCACCGGAACCACCCCCTTCGATGCCACCAACCCCGTCGCGGTGATCCAGGGCCACCTCCAGCAACCCCCGCCCCGAGCGAGCACCCTCCGATCGGGCATCACCCCCGCACTGGACGCGGTCATCGCCCGAGGCATGGCCAAGCGCCCCGAAGAACGCTTCGCCACCTGCGCCGAATTCGCCGCCGCAGCCTTGCGGGCATTGGCCGGTCACCCTGTCCCGCAGCAGATTCACGGCTCGGCGCCGACCAGAACCTACCCGCCGAACTCGCCCTTCACCCCGGGCGCCGGTTACCCGGTTGCCGGACACACCGACCCGAACACACCGGGCGGACAGACGCCATGGCCGGGCACAACCGGTCCCGATCAGTCGTGGGCGGCAGGCGGCCAACCCGGGTACGGCCCGCAGTGGGGAGCGAACGCCGCGCCGAGCTCTGGTCAGCAGTGGCCTGCCGGAGTGCGCGGTCGACCGTGGCCCGCACAGCCGAGTCCTTCGTGGCCGAGCGGGTCGTCTCCGCACCATGCGAGCGCGCCGAATGCCCTCGCGCAGCGTCCCCGCGACGCCGGGCGTTCCAGGCAGACGAGCGGGCGCTCCTCGGTCGCCGAGGAGTATCTCGGCAAGAAGCGGAACTCACGCTGGGAGGGCTCGCCGATCGGCTGGCTGGTGATCATCGCCGCCGTGGTGTTCCTCGGCTGGATTCTCGTGAAGGCGTTCGGCGGTGACGGCGACGCAGGCGCCTCGGGGCGGCCTGGTCTCGAAACCTCCGAGGTCGCACCGTCTTCCGCGGACGCGACGACCTCCGCACCCCAGCGCCTGACGTCGACGACGCGTCCGACCACCGACCGGCAGATCGTCGGCGCCAACGCGGCACAACTCAGCGACGAGTTCCCCCGCATGCTGCCGCACACCTCGGCGAGCAACCTCGTCCATGCCGGTTCAGGTCTGGGCAACGCGGGCTGCTTCGCCTACGATCGCGCGAGCGCCAGCCGCGATTCCGACGACGCCGATATGGGCGACTGGTCGGTCATGTGGCATTGCTTCGGCGGCGGCAACAAGGCCACCTACGAATTCTTCCTCTACCCGTCGGCGGGCCTGGCCGCGCAAGCGATCTCGGGCCTGCCCGCCAATGATGTGCGCCCTACGACGCACACCGACCGCACCTACACGAACTTCGTCCTGCACGACAGCCAGCCGCGATCACCGCGCATGGTCACCCGCTTCGACGGCGACCCGGGCCGCGACAGCATGCTCATGTACAGCCGCGGCTTCATCGCCGACGAGGCGCAGATGCTGGATTGGTGGCACACCGCCCCGCTGGTCTAAGCAGTCAGTGCGTAGTGCACGAAGTCGCGCACCGGCTCGAAGCCGATGCGTTGGTAGATCTTGTTCGAGGTCGGATTGGCCAGGTCGGTGAACAGGCAGGCATCGGCGCCCTCCGCGCGAATCCGGCCCGCGACCGTGGCGGTCAGCGCGCTCGCGAACCCGTTGCCCCGGAACGGCGGTGGGGTGTAGACCGGCCCGATCCTGGCCCAGCCGAGGACCGCCGCGTGCCGGGCGACCAGCGTGACGGGCTTGCCGTCGTGCTCCCACAACCACGAGGTTCCGGCCTCGATGCGCTTGCGCACCGCCGTCTCGTCGAGTCGATGTGGCACATCGGCTTCCACACCGAACTCCTCGGTCATCGCGATGCAGACGGCCACATCGTCGACGGTGGCCTGCCGCGGTGCGCCAGGAGCATCTGGCACATCCAGGGCGCCGAGGCGGAACAGGCGGACCGAGAACTTCTCGCTGTAGGTACCGCCGTTGGTCTTCGACCAGTGCGCCGCGAAGGCAGCGGCGTCGGCGTCGACGCCCTCGACACTGCTCAGCGCGATGCCATGCGCCGGGAAGGCATCGGCGACGGCCGAAATGGCGTGTGCGGGCAGCTCACCGAGGTAGGCGGCGCCGTTCGTGCACTGCGCGAGGCCGACGACGGATCCCGCGCCGTCACGGACGCTCAGGAATTGCGTCGCCATCCCGCCGGACCTGCCGTTGATCCGGTTCACCATGGCAGTCGCGATGACCGTGTGGCGCAGCGGATCGCCATGGAGGAACGGCTGCACGTCGTCCAGGAACCGGGCCGCGTCAGCGGTGATCTCGATGCGCACCGTATCGACGGTAAGCCTTCACACCCGGGGCCGCATTCGAATTATGAGGTGTCTCAGGTTGTTTCGCGTGCGTCCCGATCGGTGCGCAGCTTCAATAGGATGAGGCCAGCCGTACAGGCCAGGATCAGCCCGGCAACGGCGATCTCCACGTGCAGGCCCGCGATCCCGAGGCCGGCGCCGACGAGTCCGCCGACGAAGAACAACCAGCCCATGATCCGTGCGGCAATCGCGAAGGCGCGGTTGCCGGGCGGTGTCGATGACAGATGCCCGTCGGTGGCCGAATCGGTGTTCGCCGCCGCGGTTTCCAGCCGGGGTGTCGAGAGTGCTCCCATGAGATTCTCCTCGATGACGCCGATCAGATACTTTGCGTCGCGCAAACCTCGCGCGTCAGGGGTTTCGGTCCGGGCGTCTCATGCGTAACTTTGCTCACACACGCTACGACTCGGCGACGCCGAACGTGCGCGACACGTCCCCACGACACGCCGAATTGATCAATCCGATATCTGGACCACATGCGTTTAAAATGCGCTCTTCGGCCCGACCTGAACTACTGTGAGGCGATCTCGAAGCCGACGAGGAGTAAGCAGGCGATGGATAACAGCAGGGCCAAGTTCGTGGGTCCGGCAGTCGCTGTTGGCGCGGTGTCGCTCGGACTGATCATCATCGGTGCGTGCGGTGTCGGACAGCAGGATGTCTACGTTCCGGCGCCACCGTTGAGCGCGGACCTGGCCGCCGCACCCGCGCGGGCCGCCGACCAGCCCACCTCGACGACGGTGCACATCTCGATCCCGCCGTCGCCGAGCTGGCGGATCGCGCCGTACATGTCGCCGCGTAAACCGTTCAGCCTCAGCTCCACCGAGACCTCACCGTCGGAGACACCGCCCGAGGGCGAACCGGCTCCCGAGTCCCGCCCGGCCGAGGCGACAACGGAATCCCGATCGCCCGAGGCGGCGCTGCGCCCGCCGGAGACCACCGAAGCCGAACCGACGACGACCACCCGGCCGCAGATCCCCACCCGGCCGAACCCGACCCGCACCGTCACCCCGCCCCGCAGCGACGACGAAGCGGCCGAGGACTATCCGCCGACCCACGTCTTCGACCACGCGACCCCGACCAGGGTCGTCCCGGCCGACACCGGCGCCACGCCGACCCCGGCAGCGACCACCGAGACGTCGACGATCACCGAAACCCCGGCCCCCACTACCGCCGAGGGCTGACACGACAATGGTGCGCACCCGAACCGGGCGCGCACCATCATCGAACAGCTACAGCTCGACCAGGTCGTACTCGCCGATCCGATCGGCCAGCTCGCGCCGATGTTCCAGTGCCCCACCGAGTGTCTGCCCGATCGCGGTCAACCGGGCAACGTAGTGGCTCACCGGATACTCCGCGGTGACGCCGATGCCACCGTGCATCTGGATCGCCTCCTGGCCGATGTGCTCGGCGGACTTGCCCACCTGCAACCGCGCCCGTGACGCGACCACCGGATCGTTGCCGCCGTCGGCCAGCGCCGCCGTCGCGTACAGGCTCATGCTGCGGGCCAGTTCCAGCGAGACGTAGCAGTCCGCCGCCCGCTGGGTGAGCACCTGGAATTTCGACAGCGTGACCCCGAACTGCTTGCGGGTCTTGAGGTATTCGGTGGTCAGCGTGAGCGCGACCTCCATCGCCCCGACCGATTCCGCGCACAGTGCCGCCTGCGCGTAGCCCTGGGTCTGGGCGATCTGCTCGGCCGCGTCGACGTTGTCGCCGAGCAGTGCGCCGGTCGCGTTGTCGAAGTCGAACTGGGCGGCGCGGCGACCGTCGAACGTGCGGTACGAACGTCGTTGCACGCCGTCCTGATTCGGGTCCACCAGGAACAGGCCGGTCCCGCCGCTCGGGAGCACCGCACTGACGATCAGCTCATCGGCCACGTCACCACGCAGCACCGGATTCTTCACACCGGTCAGCGTGTACCCGTCACCATCGGCCACCGCGGTGGTGGTGAGCTCGGTCGAGGGCCACCGGATGCCGGGCTCGGTGTGGGCGAAGGCGAGCAGGGTGATGCCCTCGGCCAGCGCGGGCAACAGCCGTCGGCGCTGTTCGGCACTGCCTGCCAGCCGCAGCAATTCGGCCGGGATCACCACCGAGTCGAGCACCGGCTCCGGAGCCAGCGCGCGGCCGAGCTCCTCCTGCACCAGCATTGCCTCGACCGGGCCCGCGCCGACGCCGCCATCCTCCTCGGGAATGGTCAGCCCGAGCACCCCGAGGTCGGCGAGCTGCTTCCACACCGTGCGGTTCCAGCCGGGGTCGGTGTCGCCGGCCTTGGCCAGCGCCTCGCCGTCGTAGAACCGGTGCAGCAGTTCGCGCACGGTGTCACGCAGCATCGTCTGTTCGTCGGTCAGTGCGAGTTCCATGTCAGCGCCTCACAATCCGAGGATCGTGGAGGAAATGATCGAGCGCTGGACCTCGCTCGAGCCTCCGTAGATGGTCACCTTGCGGTAGTTCAGGTAGCCGGGGCCGGTGTGCTGGGCCCACGCGGGCGAGGCGATGCTGTCGGCGCCGACCGGCAGCGCGTCGGCGCCTGCGATCTCGAGCAGCAGTTCGGTGGCGGCCTGCTGCAAGTCGGTGCCCTTGAGCTTCAGCACCGAGGACGCCGGATTCGGCTTGCCCTCGACCGAGTTGGAGACCACCCGCAGCTGGGTCAGTTCCAGGGCGAGCAGTTCGTTCTCCAGCTCGGCCAGCCGCGCCGCGAACACCGGGTCGTCGAGCAGTGTGCCGCGCCCGGTCCTGGTGGCGCGGGCGTAGTCCTTCGCGAGGCCGAGCTTGACCTTGGTCTTGCCGACGCCGGTGATGGAGGTGCGCTCGTTGCCGAGCAGGTACTTGGCGTAGGTCCAGCCCTGGTTCTCCTCGCCGACGAGCTGATCGGCGGGCACCCGGACGTTCTCGAAGAACACCTCGTTGACTTCGTAGCTGCCGTCGATCAGCTTGATCGGCCGCATGGTGACACCGGGAGACTTCACGTCGAAGAGCAGGAAGGAGATGCCCGCCTGCTTCTTCGGTGCGTTCGGGTCGGTGCGCACGAGGCAGAAGATCCAGTCGGCGTACTGGCCGAGCGTGGTCCAGATCTTCTGGCCGTTCACGATGTAGGAGTCGCCGTCGCGCACCGCCGTGGTGCGCAGTGAGGCGAGGTCGGAGCCCGCGTCGGGCTCGGAAAAGCCCTGGCACCACCAGATGTCGAGCGCGGCGGTGGGCGGCAGGAAGCGCTGCTTGAGTTCCTCGGACCCGAACTGCGCGATCACCGGGCCGACCATCGAGGCGTTGAACGTGAGCGGCTCCGGCACCGAGGCCAGCTGCATCTCGTCGAGCCAGAGGTGGCGCTGCATCGGCGTCCAGTCCTTGCCGCCCCAGGCGACGGGCCAGTTCGGCACGCACAAGCCGTTGTCGTTGAGGATCTTGTTCGCGGTGACGATGTCTTCGCGGGACAGATCCTCGCCGTGCTTCACCCGGTCACGGATGTCGGCCGGGATCTCGGTCGCGTAGAAATGCCGGAGCTCGTCGCGGAAGGCGATCTCTTCAGGGGACAGGGCTAACTTCATACGGGTCTCCCAGTCGCTCGTAGCCGTCGAAGAGAAACCTACCCTTCGGTAATCCCCGGTGTCGACTACATCACACTCCGGTGACTGTCCCAGCGGCGCTCACTCCACCGTCGGCGGCTCGGCGACCCGTGCGACGACCTGGTACGTTGCCAGTCGAACCGGACTATCCGGGGTATGAGCATCCACCGAGGAGTTACGGGTGAACGGCAGATCCATCGCAGGTAGAGCAGCGGCGGTCACCGCGGCGAGCATCAGCGCGCTGGCACTGCTGGCCCCGAGCGCGGCCGCGACGCCCACCGACGACGCGATCGGCCACCTCACCCACCTCGCGGGCGAGGACGCCACGGCGAAGGCCGGTGTCGGTGCGATCGCCAGCTTCACCGGCATCGTCGGCGTCGACACCCTGCGCGACATCTCGACACAGTTCACCCCCTTCACCTACGCGGCCCCCACCTTCGGCTGCGGCAGCAACGGCCCGATCACCACGATCATCGCCGCGGCGTCGTTCGAAGGACCGGGCCCGCGCACCGAGACGAGCCTGGCACCGGGCGACATCCGCTTCAGCGCGAGCCCGCGCCACACCGGCGTTCCGCTGGCATCGGGCCTCAGTGTCGCCTGGGTCAATGTGAACAACGGTCAGAGCGGCATCATCGGCCTCGACGACCAGACCGAATACAACATGCCATCACTGTCGAAGACGGTGTCCAGCGGTGCGGGCACCGTGGTCGCCTCGATGTGGGGAACCATCGACTACGCGGGCGCTCGCTGCGTGATGACCCCGACGGTCGGCACGTTCGTCGTGCCCGATCTGCCGGTGGCGGTCCCCGAAGCCCCCGCGGCTCCGCCCGCCCCCGAACCTCGGGCCGTCAACCCTGGCTCGGGCGAATCCTCCTCTAGCGCACCGACATCGAAGGCCCCGGCGCCCGCTCCGGTCGAAACGCCCCAGCCGGCCCCGGTGCCCGCTCCCCCGGCCCCGCCTGCGGCGGCCAACGTCGGCGGCTGAGCCGGCTTCGGAGCAGGTCCACGGTCGGCGCACGAATTCGCCGACCGGGCGACGGCAGCCCGGTATCCGCGCCCGCCGGTCATCTCGACGGTTGCGTCAGCCGATCGGGCGGATGCGCAGGACCGTGCCTTCCTCCGAGCCCGCGAGCAGAGCCGACGGGTCGGCCGGGTCGGCGACGACGGCGGTGAGCGGCTGGGTGGCGACGACGGTGCAGGCGGTGCCGGTGTTCGGGTTGACGCGGACGAGGTGCCCGGCCAGCGTCGTGACGAACAGGGCGCCGTCACGGACGACCAGGTCGTCGACGAAATCGGGCAGTGTGCCGAACGAGGTCAGGTCGGCGACCGTGGTCGGTGCTCCCGGGTGGGTACGCGAGAGTCGCAGTACGCGACCGACGGGTCCACCCGCACCGACGAAGTTCGCGGTGACGTAGACCGAATCACCCGACACCACAACACCGTTGGGGCCGTCGATGCTGACGGCCGACCACCAGTCCATGTCCTCGTTGCCGTCGCGGCGCAAGCGGTGCAGGCCGTTGCCGGTGGTCACGTACAGGTTGCCGTCGGCGTCGAACGCGGCACCGTTGGGCTGCGGGAACCCGGTCGCGAACGCGACGGGGTTCGGCTGCGCTGCCGCCGGGTCGAAGCGGACGATGCCACCCGAACCGGCCAGCGGCGAGTTGCCGGTGACCACGTACAGCAGTCCGTCGGGACCGAGCCGGACCGCACCGGGCGACGGCACGGCGACGGTGGCGGTGAGTCGCCCGTCGCGGTCGTAGCGCTGCACCTCGCCGCGCATGACCCGCGAAACCCACAGATCACCCTGGGCGTCGATGCCGAAGTTCTCCGACCAGTCCAGCAGCGGCACACTCGACCTGATCGCGACGTCCTGGCGCGCCTGTCCGCACGACGACAGCGGCGCGGCGCCCGCGATGGCACCGGTACCGAGCGAGGCGCTGCTCACGACAGCCGCGCCGACCACAGCACGGACGACGCAACGGCGGAACGACAACATCTGCAACCCTCGACTCTGTTGAACCAGTTCGACGCGCGAAGTCTAACGGCTGCGGGCCCACCGTGTGCAGCCCACGTCACCTGCGGTTCCGGTGACCGACAACCACGGACCGGCGCTGTCCCCCATGACAATTGAGTCGGCGCAGCGGTGATAATCGAAGGGTGCCCTACTTCGACGGCGAGCGCGGACGACTCCACTGCCGGTGTTGGTCCATCGACCAGCCCGCGGCGAGGCTGGCGCTGTTGCCCGGTACCGGGCAGCACAGCGGGCACTATCACCGCTTCGCCGCGGCGTTGCGTCCCGCCCGGATCGAGCTGTGGACGCTGGACACCTCGGGGCAGGGACTGAGCGAAGGCGATCCCGACGCGCCGGGCACCATCGACGAGCTGACCGCCGACGCGCGGGGATTTCTCGAACTCGTCCGCGCCGATCATCCGGGGGCGCCGGTGTTGATGGGCCATTCCCTCGGCGCGGTCACCGCCGTGAACCTCGTGCGCGAAAATCCGCCTGAGCTGGCCGGACTCGTCCTGTGCGGCACCCCGCGTCGCGTCGCCGACACCGTGCCGGATCCTGGTCTCCCACTGCTCGCGGTGCACGGCGTGGACGACCGGCGGGCACCCATCGATGTAATCCGGCTATGGACAGCACGGCACCGATCGGTAGATTTGCGCGAGTACGCCGACGCCGGACACGACCTGTTGCACGAACCGGTGCAGCACCGCGTGGCGGCCGATATCGCGGAGTGGGTACTCACCGCGGTGCGATGAACGACGAAGGGGGAACCGGTGCAACCGAACCGAACGGGGCTGCCGAATACGGCGGCTCTCGGCCAAGCCGTCGACGAGGGTGGGCTGTGGATCGACGGGGTGCTCGTCGCCGACGGCGCGCCCGAACGGTGCGCTCTGCGCTACGAACGACTCGCCGATGAAGTCGAAGCCCAGGTGCGGGTTCTCAGCCAGGCCGCGGTCATCCCCGGTTTCGGCGGACTCGCCTCGGGTGGCGCCCTGCGTACCGGCTTCGAGACCAAGGCGACCGAGGCACTCGACGAACTGCGTGCCTACGCGAGCACCGCGCGCGAGCTGGCCGCGGTGTTCCGCGCCGCCGGGGCGAACTACCGCGATGCCGATCAGGCGCTGGCGGGCGCGGTCGCCGCGATCGAGGTTCCCGGTGGTGGCGATGCGTAGCATTTCCGGCCGCACCGACGCCGACTACGTATCCGTCGTCGAAGTCTTCGACAACCTCTCCCATGACGAAATCCACAGTGCGGTCAGGCAACTCGACCCGGCGGCACTGACAGGCGCGGCCCAGACCTTCCTCGCCACCGCCACCGGCCTCGGCGACGGCATCGAGATCGCCCACGGTGAGATCCGTGCCGCCATCGCCGACGGCTGGCGCGGCGCCGCGGCACAGCAGGCCTCCGACGCCGTGCGCGACTTCGAGCACACGGGTCGACGGATCGCCGATGTCCTGACGGCGGTCGGGGTCCGGCTCAGCCAGGCAGGCGACGCCGCCGAGTCCATTCGCACCGCCATCGCGGAACCCGCCGGCACACAGCCCGATCCGGCTGCGGCACTCCTCGACTCCGAGCAGGCGGCGAACAACGCCACGATCACCCGCGAAGCCGAGAACGCCCGGCTCGACGCGGTGCAGGCGATGGAGACGATCTACGCCGGAGCCTTCCTGCCGACCGGGTCGGGGGTGCCCGCGTTCACCGGAATCGCTACGGAGACAGGAACTGCCGCTGCCGGTGTCGCGCCGTCGGGTGCCGTGCCATCGTCCGGAATCCCGCAGGTCACCGCGCCCGGGGTCATCGCATCGACGACCACACCGGCAACCGTCACCGCCGCCACGATGCCCGCCGGATCCTCACCGGTTGTCGGCAGCACGAGCACGACATCGACAAGCAGCGGCACGCTCCCGGCAAACAGCAATGCCGCGGCCCCGACACTGTCGACAAGTGGGGCCCCCGCCGCCACAACCCCGGCCGCTGTCGCGAATCCGGTTCGGCCGCTGACCAACTCCACGGGAACAGCGAGCACCACCTCGGCTGGACCTGCGAGCACCACCCCGGCATCGACCACGTCATCGGGTTCGAGGCCGGCAGGCAGCCGCCCCCGCCCCGCATCGACCGACACCGGCACCACCGCGGCCTCCGGTCAAGTGGCCGAGGCCGCGGCAGGCAGCGAAGCGCGGCAGGAGCGTGATCCCGCGGTGTCCGGTGGTGAGGCCGCGGCCGGGATGGGCGCGGGCGCTATCGGCGGCATGATGGGTGGGGCGATGGCCGCCACGGATCAGACGCGGCCGTCCGGTGGACAGCGGCCTGCCCCGGTGGAGGAACCCGAGGACGAGGACGACGAGTTCCTGCGGTTCCTCGAGGAGGAGCCGACCTATCTCGAGCCCGCCGACGAGGTGAACGCGCTGATCGGAAAGATGGATCCGACCAGTCCCGCCGTGCTCGGTGAGTGGACCGAGCGGGAGTGAACTGGCACTTCACCCCGGACCAGTTCGCGCTGACCTGGGCACGCACGGACGGCGACCGGATCCCCTATCCGCTCGCCGTCCGCGCGTCGGCACGCGACACCGTCGAGCGCGCCGCCCAGCAACCCGCGCTCGATGCCTGGTGCGCCCGCACCCTCGACGCCGACCTCGCGGCCGCTCTGCGCGTGCTGGCGAAACCGGAGATCCGGGTCGAGGTGTGTGGCCACGCGCCCGCGCCGGTGCGGATGCTCGGCGCGGTCACCGCGGATGTCGCGGTCCTCGCGGTGCAGGATCCCGGCAGCGCGCCCGACCGTGGCGGCTCGGTCCATGTTCAAGTCGGCAGCACGAAACGTCTTGCCGCCCAGGTGTTCTCCCGGCTTCCGGCGCAACCCCCCGGCCGCATACCGCGCATCACCGCCCCGGCGACTCGCGTCGACGAGGACAGCCGTGACCTGGTGACCGCCCCCGTCGCGGGCCCGTCCGACGCCGCCCGCATTCGCCGGCTCCTACAGCGCCCCCGCAGCGGCATCGGCCAGATCCTCGTCGCGGCGGGCACCGACCCGAAACCCACGGGCGTGCTGTCCTGGATCGACCTCACCGGCGACGGCCGCTACCTCGTCCACGCCAGTCGGCACATCGACATCACCCCCGCCACACCGGATTCCGCCGTGGAATGGTTGCGCCGCCTGCTCCGCAGCGTCTGACTACCCCCGGCTAACCGAGCTGGAGGAACCCTGCCAGGTCGGCCAGCTCTTCCGGAGTATCCGGAAGGTACTCGGTGAGCAAGGGCGAGCGGATGACGATGGCCTTCCACATGGCTCGGCAAAGGGTCGCGTGGATGACGGTGCGCGACAACAGGGGTCGCATTCCGAAGGGTGCGTCGGCGGGGGTCGAGGTGGTCATCGACAGCAGGACCACCGCGGCTTCGCGACCCCGGAAGCGGTCGGGAGTGCCCACGAGCACGTCTTCGATCTTGGCGCGGGCCAGCAGAGTTCGGATGCGCGCCACCTGGGCGGCGTAGGGGGCGACAACGAAGATGTCGTGCGGGTGGAGTTTGCGGGTTCCGCCGTCGGAGGTCCAGGTCTCGCCGAGCAGCACGCGCACCCGGCGCACCACTTCACGCGCCTCGGCGTCGGATTCGGTGGCGCTGCCACGGTGCTCGACGAGCACCGTGCTCACGCCGGGCGCGATCCCTGCCAGATCCCTTGTCAGGGTGATCGCCTCGTCCGCGCGTAGTCGGCCGTCGTAGCAGCTCGCCGACACCGGTTCGCAGATCGCGGGGTGCATGCGCCAGGTGCGGTCGAGGAAGTAGCCACGGTCGACGGGCAGCGTCGCCGCCCCTTCACACAGCCACTCCAAGGCCGAGACCTGCACGGGTTGTGGATGTTTCGCCAGCGACCTGGCCGGGACGGGGTCGCCGATCAGCAGCAGATTGCGCGCGCTCACCGCGACCGCGACGGTGTCGGCCAGCGAGCATTCACCGGCGTCGGCGATCACCAGCAGGTCGAGGGCGCCGGGCGCGATCAGCCGGTCGTCGACGAAATCCGCGGTGGTGCCGCCGATCACGCAACCGTTGACAGCATTGTCGAGGAATCGCGGATACCGCGTGGCATCGATCGCTACCCAATCGGGGCCGACCGAGGCGACGTCCTTCTTCGCCACGAGCTCGGGCAGCAGCCCCGCCTCGACGACCGCGTCGAAGATCCGCTCGATCACCGCGTGCGACTGCGCCACCACCCCGATCCGCCACTTGTGCCGGGTGACCAGCCGCTCGAGCGCACGCCCGGTGATCCCGGTCTTGCCGGTGCCGGGCGGGCCGTGCACGGCCAGGTACGAGGCGTCCAGCGCACCGACCGCGTGAGCGAGAACGGCGCCGAGGTCATCGTGGGGGTGCGGGAGCGCCATCCCGTCGCGCAGCCGTGGCGCGCGGCGCAACAGCAAGTCGTAGACCGCGTTCTCCGGCACCCACGGCAGGCTCATCAGCAGGTCCTGGGCGGTGAACTCCAGCGCGGCCTCGATCTCGGCCTCCCCGTCGGGCGGGCCGGGGGCGATGGCCGCGGGCAGGTCGTCGTAGGGCGGGCAGCCTGCCGGGAGCAGTTCTTCCAGCCGGACGGTGTCGTCGAAGTTCGGGTCGACGGCGCATCCGAGCACGGTGGCGGTGGCGGTGGCGCGGCGGCCGAGCGTCTGGGTCATGCCCGCCGCGGCGGCACCGTCGTAGATGGTGACCATCTGCGTGCCAGGGGTGAGCGTGGCGCCAGTGCCCAGCCTGCCGGTGAGGGTGAGGTAGCGGCGCATCGTCGGAAGTTGCGGCGTGCGATGCCATTTGGTGTCGACGGTGCCCCATTCGACGACGAGCACGCCCGGCGCGTCGGCCCAGTCGCCGACCGGATGGCCGAGCCGATCGATGTGGGCCCACCAGCGGGGCTGCCGTTCACGCCGGTGATAGCCGAGGATCGCGGCCGTCAGTGCGGCGGCGCGCGCCGAATCTCCGTGCGCGTCAGCGGCGAACTCACTGAGCGCCGCTTCCAGCGAGCCGGGGTGCAGCGAGGGCGGCACATCGGATTCCGCGACGGCGAACCGAGTGCCCGGCACCGTGATTCCCGCCTCGGTCGCGCGATCGAGCAGCCAGTCGCGGATACCGAGAACCGTCGCCGCGCGACCGGGCGTATCCGGCAGCAAGGCGGCGAGTCCCGCCGCGTCATAGGACTGTTCACCGATCAGCAGCGCGGTGCGCACGATCGGCGCCAGGTCGACCAGCGCTCGATCGGCCAACAGCTCATCGAGGAGATCGGCACCGGTTCCGAGCTGACCCGCCCAATCGAGCAGCGCCGTCCGGATGTCCGAACCGTAGTGGTACACACGCACATTCGGGTCCGCCGCCCGATGCTCCGCGATGATCTCCAGCAATTCCTCGAGCACTCCGCCGTCCTGCGTCGACGGACCACCCGCGTAACCGAAGCCGAGCGGGCTGCGCGGTGCCGGATCGACACCGGCCGGGCGTGGATCGGCGGCAGGCGCGTCGACCGAGTCGTCGACGACTATGCGCCGGAAGGAGATGGTGTCCGCGTCCGACGGGTCGGCACTGGGATAGCCCGCCGCGTTCGCCGGTTCGACGCCCGCCGGGCCGAAGACCACCGCGTTCGTATCCGTCGGACCGACCGGCGCGGTGGGGCGGTAGCTGATGTTGTTGGGCTGCTCCACACCGGCGACGACCGGCCGGAAGACGATGGCCGTGGCATCGGCGAGTTCGAGGCCGGTGATCGTGCCGTGCCGGTCCAGGTCGATGACCAGGGCGAGGTCGCCGGGGCGTGGGGCGGGCAGGGCGCCGAGCGCGGTGGCGTCACGGAGGGTGAAGGCGGGCCGGCCGGTGCGTTCGCGAACGAGCTGGATGTCGGCTTGTTTGCGCAGGCCCGCCAGCGTGCGGGGAGCGAGGCCGGGGACAGGGGTGCTGGTGGTGGCGAGGCGGTCGATCGTGAGCACGCCCGCCTCGCGCAGCCTGGCCCGCTGGGTGGGGCGGATTCCCGCGACCAGCAACAGGTCTCGCGCGTTCGCCGCCGCCGCACGGCAACTGGGACACCGGCCGCACGCCAGATAGCGCGGATCACCCCACTGGACCGGCAGCAATTCCGCCAGCTTGTCCTCGATGATCTGCTCCACCCGAGCCCGGCGCGCCGAATACACCGGCGCCAGTTCGTCGCTCACCTCACGCCGCACACCATCGGCCGTCCAGAGATAGGCCCAACGATCGACGCCGACCCCTGCCGCGGCGAGCGCCTGCGCACACGCCGCGAATTCGAGGCGAGCACCCAGCAATTCGCGCGCCGGATCGACCTTGACGGCCTGCACCAACGCCGCGACCCGCTCGAAAGGCGTCCGGCCCGCGGCCAATTCGCGACGCAGCACCCGGCTGTCGGCAGCGGATCCGACAAAACCACTGAACTCCTCGTCCGCCGACACCGAATCATCGCGCGACCCTGCCGGTGGCGTTCCGGCATCACGACGACGCAGCGACCCTGGCACGCCGACCGAATCCTGGCCGAGCGCATTGTGCACGGTGTAGCCAGCGGGACCACGGACCAGAAGATCCGCGCCACAGGCGAATCGACCGTCGAAGAACACCGCGCCGACGATGGCCTCGGCGCCGGAACTCAGCGCTCGCGCGGTGTGCTCCGCGGCGGATGTCAGCGCCGCGATCCGGGCGGCCGGATCGCCGCCGGCCACCTCGGATGACGGAATCCGGACGAGCCTGTCACCGAAGTGCGCGACCAGTTCGGCGGACGGATCGGCCGTGCGCAACAGCGGCACGGTCGTGTCGGGGACCCCGGGCAGGTTGCCGAGGGCGGCGTCGATTCCGCGCAGCACCGCGAACTCACAGTTCGCCGCGCGCGCGAGATCGCCGACGGCACCGACCACCCGATCACCGGACACGAACAAGCGCGGCCCTCCTGTGTTCACGCACACCCGACGCCCAACACCTTAACCAGCGTTGCGAGAGACCAGGGCACTACCCGCGGACAGGGCGAAATGCGCCTGACCTCGGCCCCGGCGCCCACGAGCAGGGCTCAGGTGCGCGGCTTGCGCCGTTCGGTACGCGGACGCGCCTCGCGGTCGCGGCGCGGCCCACGAGCGTTCAGCCGCTGCGCCGGTGCGCCCTGGTCGGGCGTCAGCTGGATCAGCACACCGCTGATCCTGGTGCGCCGCAAGGCTTCCAGGGTTTCGTTGGGCAGGTTGGCGGGCAGCTCGACGAGGCTGTAGTCGGGCCGGATGCTGATGTGGCCGAAGTCGCTGCGACGCAGGCCACCCTCGTTGGCGATGGCGCCGACGATCGCACCCGGGACCACGCGATGACGCTTGCCGACGCTGATCCGGTAGGTGGCGAGTTCTTCGCCGTTCTCCCGGTTGAACGACGGCGGACGCGGGGCGCGGTCCTCGTCGTCGTAGCGGCGCGGCGCTCGCTCACGGTCGCGATCGAAGTCACGCTCGCGGCGCGGGGCGGGCTCCGGCTCGGGCGACATGAAGAAGTTGTCGCCGTCGTAGCCACCGACGGCCAGTGCCGCGGCGATATCGGCGAGCGGGGTGTTGTGCTCGGCCTCGTAGTCCTCGATCAGCTTGCGGAACAGCGCGATGTTGTCCGAGGACAGGTTCTCGGTGATCGAGTCACCGAACTTCGCGGCGCGGGTCGCGTTGACGTCATCGACCGAGGGCAGCTGCATCTCGGTGAGCGCGCTCTTGGTGGCCCGCTCGATCGACTTGAGCAGGTGACGCTCGCGCGGGGCCACGAACAGCAGGGCCTCGCCCGAACGGCCCGCGCGACCGGTGCGGCCGATGCGGTGCACGTAGGACTCGGTGTCGTGCGGGATGTCGTAGTTCACCACGTGCGAGATGCGGTCGACGTCCAGACCACGCGCGGCCACATCGGTGGCGACCAGGATGTCGATCGAGCCCGACTTGAGCTGGCCGATGGTGCGCTCACGCTGGTTCTGCGCGATGTCACCGTTGATCGCCGCGGCGGAGAACCCACGCGAACGCAGCTTCTCGGCCAGTTCTTCGGTGGCCTGCTTGGTGCGCACGAAGATGATCATCGCCTCGAAGGCTTCGACCTCGAGCACGCGAGTCAGGGCGTCGAGCTTGCGCTGATGCGACACCTGCACATAGCGCTGGGTGATGTTGGTGTTGGTCTGCGACTTGGACTTGACCGTGATCTCGACCGGATCGTTGAGGTACTGCTTGGAGATCTTGCGGATCACGCCCGGCATGGTGGCCGAGAACAGCGCGACCTGCTTGTCCTTGGGGGTGTCGCGCAGGATGCGCTCGACGTCTTCCTGGAAGCCCATCTTGAGCATCTCGTCGGCCTCGTCGAGCACCAGGTAGCGCAGCTGGGTCAGATCCAGCGTGCCCTTCTCCAGGTGGTCGATCACGCGGCCGGGCGTACCGACGACAACGTGGGCGCCGCGGCGCAGACCCGACAGCTGCACGCCGTAGCTCTGCCCGCCGTAGATCGGCAGCACATGCAGACCAGGGATGTGCGAGGAGTACTTGCCGAACGCCTCGGCGACCTGGATCGCGAGTTCACGAGTCGGCGCGAGCACCAGGGCGCTCGGCTTCTTCTGCGCGGTATCCAGGTTCATCAGGATCGGGATCGCGAATGCCGCGGTTTTGCCGGTGCCCGTCTGGGCCAGGCCAACCACGTCGGCGCCGGAGAGCAGCGGGGGAATCGTCGCCGCCTGAATCGGAGACGGCGACTCGTAGCCCACATCGGCGATGGCCCGCAGCACGCGGTCATCGATCCCGAGATCGGCGAAAGTCGGGCCGGTGTCGTTCCTGTCGTCGTCGGCAGGAACGCTGTCGACCTCATTTGTACTCATTGACCACGAGTTTACTGCCTGGCGGTAGCTGTCCCAACCACCAGGTGAATACGGTGAGACCTATGCAACTGCGCGACGGGTCAGCACATCAGGAACTTACGCCGGTGACAGTGGGGATCGCGGTGGTCCAATTCGCCCCCGAAACCGACCCCGAAACCAATCTGTCGACCCTGCGTGAACACGTGCGCACGGCGGCCGCGGCGGGTGCGCGTGTAGTGCTCGCGCCCGAATACTCGATGTTCGCTGTGACCCGCCTGGATGAGCGGGTGCTGGCGATCGCACAGCCGCTCGACGGCCCTTTCACCACCGGGCTCTCCGCGCTCGCAGCCGAATTCGGAGTGTTCCTGGTCGCCGGAGTGGTGGAGTTGCCATCACCGGGGGCGACGCGAATCAGTAATACGCTCGTCGCGCACGGGCCCGACGGCGCGCGCGTCGCGGTGTATCGCAAGGTGCATCTGTACGACGCGTTCGGACATCTGGAATCGGACGTGGTGGCGGCGGGTCCGCTCGTCGCGCCGGCGACCTTCGCCGTCGACGGTGTGATATTCGGCATGCAGACCTGTTTCGATCTGCGATTTCCGGAGGGGTGTCGGCGTGTCGCGGCGGCGGGCGCGCACGTGTTGCTGCTGCCCGCGCAGTGGATTCCCGGACCGGCCAAGATCGACCAGTGGACGACGCTGCTGCGGGCACGCGCCATCGAGAACACGGTCTATGTGGCGGCGGCCGATCAGTGCGCGCCGCGCGGTGCGGGCGCGTCGATGATCGTGGATCCGGCGGGGACGGTGCTGGCCGAACTCGGCGACGATCCCGGTGTGCTCACCGCGACGGTGGATCCAGCGCATCTGGCCAGGGTGCGCACCGCCAACCCCAGCCTGTCGCTGCGACGCTTCACCATTTCCGAGGCGTCGGCAGCGGAGTAGCGTTCGAGGCGATGGTGTACCCGGATCGCACGGCGGCGGGCCGCGCCCTCGGCACGGCCCTCGAACACCTGCGGGCCACCCGTCCGCTGGTGCTCGGGTTGCCACGCGGGGGTGTGCCGGTCGCGGCCGCGGTGAGCGCGGCGATCGGCGGGGAACTCGATGTGCTGCTGGTGCGCAAGCTGGGACTGCCCTGGCAGCCGGAGCTGGCGATGGGGGCGCTCGGTGAGAGCGGACTTCTGGTACTCAATCGTGATGTGATCGATCGCAGCGGAGTGAGCACCGAGGCATTCGACGAGGTGGAGCTGGCCGAGCGGGCCGAACTGCGCCGTCGGCAGGAGACCCTGCGGGTCGGCGATCCGATTCCCCTGGCGCGACGCACGGTGGTGATCGTCGACGACGGGATGGCGACCGGGGCGACGGTGGTGGCCGCGTGCCGGGTGGCGCGGGCGCAGCGACCCGATCAGCTGGTGGTGGCCATGCCGGTGTCCTCGCCCGAGGCGGCACGCCGGGTCGAGCGCGAATGCGATGAGCTCATCTGCCTGTGGACGCCCGCCGACCTGGGCGGAGTCGGCATGGCCTACCGCGATTTCCATCAGCTCGAGGACGAGGAGGTCATCGAGCTGCTGCGGTGAGGCGAACTCAGCCGAAGCACTGCCCTTCGCCTCGATAGGTGGGAACGGTTGTGCGCGTTCCCGATTCATCGATGAGGTGGATCTCGGCGAAGCGTTCGCAGAGCTCGCCCGCCTTGGCGTGCCGGAACCAGACGCGGTCGCCGATCTCGAGTTCCGCGCCACCGGCCAGAGGGGTCTGGACCTCCCCCGCGCCTTCGGAGCCGAGCAGTTTCAGACCCGCGGGCCACACGGGAACCGGGACGCGACTCGGTCCCGCGGGACCCGAGGCGATGTAGCCGCCCGCGAAGACGGTCGCGATGGTCGGGGTGGGTTTCCGCAGGACCGGGGTGGCGAAGAACAGGGCGGGGCGGGGGGTGAACGAGCGGTAGTGGTCGAACAGGGTCGGCACGTAGAGGCCGGAACCGGCGGTCACCTCGGTGACATCGGGATCGGTGATCGAGACTTCGATCGAACCGGTGCCGCCGCTGTTGACGATCTCCAGCGGGCCGGTCACCGCGCGTACCGCGTCGAGCACCCGGGTGCGCCTGCGCCCGATCTCGATGGCGGACAAGCGTTTCACCACGCGCACCGCCGGATTGCTGTCGGGCAGACCGGCGATCTGCGACTCGTAGGTCATCACGCCGACCACATCGAACCCGCGGCGCATCGCTTCGGCGGCCAGCTCGTCGGCCTGCTCGGGACTGCGCACCGGCGAGCGCCGGGCACCCAGATGCAGGGGGCCGATGCGCAGGGCGGCGTCGACATCGAGGCAGACGCGCGGGTGGACCAGGTCGGTACCCAACGCGGCACGGGTGAGTTCGAGCTGGGCGACATCGTCGATCATCAGCGTGATCGCGGCGAGCAGGTTCGGGGCGGTGGCGAGCTCGGCCAGGGCGGCCCGGTCGAGAACCGGGTACCCGAGCAGGACGTCGCGGGCGCCGAGGCGGACCAGCCAGATGGCCTCGCGCAGCGAGTACGCCATGATCCCGGCGAAGCCGTCGCGGGCGGTGAGTCCGTCACCGAGCACCCGCTCGAGCACGGCCCGGCAGCGCACCGACTTGCTGGCCACCCGGACCGCGATGCCGTTCGCCCGCCGAACCAGGTCGGCGGCGTTGCGGTCGAGCGCGGTCAAGTCGACGGCGGCCAGCGGCGGGTCGAGCTCCGCGGTCGCCGCGTGCAGATGGTGCAGCGATGTCGTCTGGGTCACCCGACTACTGAACCACCTATTTGGTCAGTCGTCCAGCATTGCGGGTCAGCTTTCGACGGCCTTCAGGGTCAGGCAGCCGACCAGGTCGTCGATCACCACGAGGATGGTCTCGTCGTTGCCATCGGCGAGCCAGCGCAGCACCGCGCCGTGGAACACCGAGACGAGGTAGCCCGCCACCGAATCGACCGGCTCGAGCCACTGTGTGCCGGACAGGCGCGCGCACATCCCGAGGAAGTCGGCGGCCTCGTCGTCCATCTCGCGGAACATCGCGACGGCGGCCGGATCGCCGATGGTGTCGCCCGAGGGCGCCCACCGCTGACGCAAGCTCTGCAACGCAGCCTCATAGGCGGCTACTCGCCGGGCGGGGGCGGCCTTCACCAACGGCCAGTAGGTACTGAGCCCGGCATGCAGGAACACCCGCAGCGCCCGGACGCCGGTGGCATCCGAACTGGCGGCGGCTTGTTCGACGGCATCACATACGGCGGGCCGTAGCGAAATTTCAGTTAGTTCACGGCTGGCGCTCAACGACGACTCCTCGGCAACAAAATTCGCTGCCCGCGGCGATGCGAGCTTGGTGGTCACCGAGCTCGATCTTAGAAGATTTTCAGGATTCACGAACTGGTTCAGCCATCCTTTTCAGACTGAAAGATTGTTTTGTTATCCGAATGCGACCTTTTGTAAAACCGACCATACGGCCTCAATTTGTCGCATTCCTGGATATCCGACACCCCCGCGCCGGAATCCGCGCATCTGGTCGATTGTACAAGTAAGCCCAGGTCAGCTCCCGAGGTGTGGGCGACGGCACAGTGGAACCCAGCGGAACGGACGCAACACATCCGATGACCGATCCGCGAACTCGGGCGCGGCGGCGCCGGAGTCGCCGATAACCTGGTCAAGTGACTCTCTCGCCTCCTGCCGATCAGTTCGCTCTCAGCGGCACCTTCAATTTCCGCGATGTGGGCGGCCTTCGCACCGCCGACGGCACCACGGTGCGCCCCGGCGTACTGCTGCGATCGGCCCAACTGAGCGGTCTGGACGACAAGGGCCACGACACCCTGCGCGAATTGCGCGTCACCGATGTGCACGATCTGCGCGGCATCGTCGAGATCGACCACATCGGCCACGACACCCTGCCCGACGACGTGCGCCTGCACGTGACGCCGTTCGATTCGCGCATGGAGGAGGCACCGCCACACGAGGCGAAGACCGTCTCCGCGTTCGCACACATGGTCGAGGTCTACCGCGCCTTCCCGACACTGCCCGAGGCGCACACCGCGATCGCCGAACTGGCCGGCTCGATCGTGCGCGGCGACGGCGCGGTCCTGGTGCACTGCGCGGCAGGCAAGGACCGCACCGGCTGGGCGGTCGCCACGCTGCTGCGCGCCGTCGGCGTCACCGAGGAGGACGTGTACACCGACTTCCTGGCCAGCAACGCGGCCGTCGAGCCGCTACGCAGGCTGCTGGAACCGAAGATCGGCAACGGCGACGCACTGTCGGCGGACCTGCTCGGCGTGCGCGAGGAATACCTGCGCACCGCCGACGCCAGTGTGCGCGAGATCCACGGCGACATCGAGACCTACCTCGTGACGGTCGGCCTCACCGGCGGCCTGCGGGAGGCACTGCGATCCCGCCTGGTGTGACCAGGCCGATCACAGCCCACTGACCCGGCGAGCTGGGTCCACCCGAACCAACCCGTCGGCATCGATACTGACGAAATCACCGGTGTGGAACCAACTCCCGCTGAACCGCGCGGCCGAGGCACCGGGGTTGTTCCAGTAGCGACGACTGACATTCGGTCCACGACACAGCAATTCGCCGCGACCGGCACTCGCCTGCGGCCCGAACAGCGCCAATTCCGTTCCACCGAAGGCGAACCCGAGCGTCGCCTCGGAGTCGGCGAGCTCGGTGTCGTCGACCATCAGCCCGATGCCGCTGGTCTCGGTGGCCCCCCAGACCGACCACTGCTTGGCAGCGGGAAACAGCCCACGCAACGCGGTGGCGAGGGTGGCGGGGGCCGCCGCGGCAGCGCGTTCGGACCGGTGACAGGCCTTGCTGATCCGGCGCACACCGGCACCGGTACGACGGGCGACGAGTTCGGGCACCAGTCCCGCGAAGATCCGCGGCGTGGCCGAGACGGTATCGATCCGCTCGGCCACCAGTACGTCGGAGAGCCGGCGGGCACCCGGCGCGAGGACGACCGTGCCGCCGACCGCGAAGGTGGGTAGCAGCTGGTCGACGCACCCGCTGGCATGGGCCAGTGGCAGCAACACCAGATTGCGCAACCCGTCGGCGGGCAGCCCGAGCGCGCCGACCACCGACGACACCGCCGAGAGCAGGTTCTCATTGGTCAGCTCGACGCCGGTGGGCACAGGTCGGCGAGCCGCGGCGCCGGTGTAACAGAGCAGGGCCGGATCATCCAGAGCCGCACCGTCATCGATGTAGGCGGTGCTGTCGGGCAGCGGTCCGTCGGGGCCGAGCACGAAATCGGCCCTGCTGTCGGCGATTACCCGGTCGGCGATCGCGGCGGGCAGGGCGTCGGGTACCAGCACCGGCACCGCGCCCGAGAGCAGCGCGCCGAGAAACGCCTGCACCCAGCGCGCACTGGTCGGCATGTGCACCGCGACCCGATCGCCGTAGCCGATTCCGTGGTCCTGCAGGCCGCCCGCGATCCGCGAGGCGCTGTGCCAGAGTTCGCGGTAGGTCAGGCGCGGGCCGCCGACCTCGACGACCGCCTCCCGATTCGTGAACGAGTGCACGCGCAGGTCGAGCAGTTCGGTGAGGGCGGGGCTGAGGTCGCCGTAGCGCAGCACGCCGTCGGAGCCCCGCCGCAGCTGCGTTGCCGCACTGGTGGCGGGGAACTCGAAGACGGCCGCGCCCGGTTCGTTCTCGCCATGACCCATCCGGACCTCCGTACGTCGATACAGCCGCACCTGCGACTATATGACGTGGATCACACCGCTGTCAGGCACTCGGCGTGCTCATTCGCCGCGATAGGTCGCCTTGCCCGGTCCGACATCGAGGAAACTGCGGACCGCGCCGCGCAGGTCCGCGGTGCCGAACAGCTCGCCCGAGACCTCGGGCGTCACCGAATCCGCGTGTGCCACACCGCCGGAACGCCACGCGCCGATGATCTGCTTGGTCGCGGCGTGCGCGCGGGTCGGTCCCTCGGCGAGGCGGGTGATCAGCGCAGCGGTGGCGGTTTCCAGGTCCTCGTGGACCGCGTTGACCACGCCCCACTCGGCCATCGTCGCCGCGTCGTAGAGGTCGCCGGTCATCACGAATTCGCGGGCGCGGCCCGAACCCGCCCGCTCGGCCAGCCGCTGTGGCCCACCCATCGACGGCGTCAGCCCCACGACCGTCTCCACCAGACCGAACTTCGCCTTCGGCGCGGCCAGGATGAAGTCGCACGCGAGGGAGATCTCGAAGGCCGCGGTCAGCGTGAGTCCGTGCGCGGCGAACACCACCGGGCACGGCAGCGCCTCGAGCGGGTGGATGATCCGCTCGAACAGCTCACGCCACAGCTGCGCGCCCTCCTCGACGGTGCGGCCGTCGAAGATGTTCACGTCGACACCGCCCGAGACGACCTTGCCCTGCGCCTTGATCAGCAACGCACGCGGCGGCAGCGCGGTCACCGCGGCGATATCGGCGATCAACGAGGCGAGGAGTTTGCGATCGAACAGGTTCAGCGGCGGGTGGTCGATGGTGATCGTCGCGAACTCGGCACCGGCTTCGGTGAACTCGCGCGACAGTCGGGTTGGCTGGTTTCCACTCATCGGCTCAGCGTAGAACCCGGGCCCGAGACCGACAGAGCTAGTCGGACCGGCCGGTAGGAACCGGTCACGCACGTCACGGAACCGCGGGCTGTCGGTGGTCGTTGACATGATGAGCTCTGGGGTACGGAAGTGCCCTACAGTTCGACTCGTTGGGGCGAAGAGGAGGACGACGCCGTGTTCAAGAACGCGATCGAAAAAGCCGTGGTCGATGTGCTCGACACCGGGTCCAAGCTGCAGGCGCCGGCCGTACGCCGCTATGTCGAGTTCCTGCGTGAGCGTCATCCCGGGGAGAGTCCGGCGCAGATCGTGGCACGGCTGGAGAAGCAGTACCTGCTCGCCGTCACCGGCAGCGGTGCCGCGGTCGGCGCCACCGCGGCGGTGCCCGGAATCGGCACGATCGCCGCGCTCGGGGCCGTCAGCGCGGAGACCGTGTTCTTCATGGAGGCGTCGGCCCTGTTCACCCTGGCCCAGGCGGCGGTGCACGGCATCGAGCCCGAGAACAAGGAAGCCCGGCGCGCGCTGGTGCTCGCCGTCGTGCTCGGCGACGCCGGAATGGCGATCGTGCAGAAGGGGCTGGGCAGCCAGTCCAAGAATTGGGCCGGTCAGCTCGCTACCAAGGTCCCCGGCCTCGGCGGGATCAACAGCAAACTGCTGCAGCAGTTCATGAAGCGGTTCATCACCAAGCGGGTCGCGCTGATGGCGGGCAAGGTACTGCCCGCCGGCATCGGCGCCGCGATCGGTGGCGCGGGCAACCGGGCGCTGGGCAAGGTCACCATCGAGAACGCGCACAAGGCTTTCGGGCCCGCGCCCGCGATGTGGCCCACCCCGCTGCACAACGTGATCGACGCCGATCCGCTGCCCGCGATCGGCACCGGCAAGGTGACCGAGAAGTGAGCAAGGGCCGCAGCGGTGACGCCGTGCTGGTGCGTGGCGTCGGCAAACAGTTCGGTCCGGTGAGCGCGGTCCACGAGATCGACTTCGCCGTGCCCGCGGGTTCGGTGACCGCGCTCGTCGGGCCCGCGGGCGCGGGTAAGTCGACAGTGCTACGGATGGTGCTGGGGCTACAGCAGCCGACCACGGGCAGTATCGAGGGCGGCGGCCGTGGGCCCGCCGCGGTCGGGGCGGTGCTGAGTCCGCGCGGACTGCATCCGGCCCGCACCGTGCGCGATCAGCTGTGGAGCTACGTGCCGGTCGCGGGCGCGTCGCGGCGCCGGGTCGCCTCGGTGCTCGAGGAAACCGGACTCACTGCCGTCGCCGAAACTGTTGTGGCCCAGCTACATCCCGTCCAGCAGACGCGTGTGGCCCTGGCGATGGCCCTACTCGCCGATCCCCCGCTGCTCGTGCTCGACGATCTGTACGCGGGTGCGAACGGCATCGAACGCGGCTGGCTGCACGATCTGCTGCGCCGCCATGTGTCCCGCGGCGGCACCGTGCTGGTGAGTTCGGACGCGCTGGCCGATGTGGTGCCGAGCGCCGATCAACTCGTGGTGCTCAGCGAGGGCACTGTCGTCTGGCAGGGCACACCGGCCAAGCTCCGCCGCGGCCATCCCGACCGGCTCGTTGTCGCCGCGTCCCCGTCCATCGCGCTGGCGACCGCGCTGGCGGGGCGCGGATTCACCGACGCGGTGATGCGACCCGACGGACGCCTGGCCGTGGCCGAGGCGAGCGAGGCGACCATCCGCTCGATCGCCGAGCTCGCGCAGGTCCGGATCGGCAGCATCGTCGCCGACCCCATCCACCCCGATCGGGTGCTCGCCTCGCTGACCAAACCGCGCCGCCACCGGCACACCGTGCCCGCGCCGAATCCCGCCGCGTACGCCCCGGCGCCGACCACGTATGGGATGCCCCGATGACCACCTCCGTGATCCCCGCCGATCTCGTTCCCGGTATCGACACCGAGGCCCGCAAGGTCGTCGCGCTGCGCCAGACCCGGCTGCTGCTGGCCGCGCCGGTGGCGCTGGCGCTGGTCGGGACGCTGATCACCGCGATCATGTCGGGGCCCGTCGATCCGAAGGGTCAGCCCGAGACCGGTGCCGCCACGATCGGTCTCTACCTCGGGATGATCGCGGTCTTCGTGGTCGCCGCGCTGGTCGGCATCGCCTCGACCGGCGGTGAGTACCGGCACAAGACCATGGCGCTGACCGTGCTGTTCGCGCCCGATCGCGACCGGCTGGTCACCGCGAAATACGTCGCAACCGCGGCCTTCGCGTTCGCGCTCGCGCTGGTCGCCGAACTGGTGAGCTTGCTGGTGCTGCTGGTCGCGGCGCGCGGGAAGTTCGAACTCGGCTGGCAGCTGATCGAAGTGCTCGCCGCCGGGCTGCTCGTGGCCATGTGCTGGGCGGTGCTCGGCGCGGGCGTCGGGCTGCTGCTGCGCACGTTCAGCGGAGCCGTGTGGCTGGTGCTCGGCTGGGCCTTCGCGCTCGAACCGCTGATCTGGCTGGTGGCCAAGGGTTTCGGCGCGGGCGGATTCGCCGCGCTGCTGCCCGTCTCGGCCACCGTCGCCGGGGTGAGCGCGGGCTCCTTCGACGAGGCCGAGGTCTTCGCGCCGACACCGGCGGCACTGGTGGTGCTGGTGCTGTGGACCGCAGCGGTCGGCGTCGTGGGGTGGTGGGACCTGCGCAACCGAGACCTGTAGTGCCCGCCACCGCGGGTTCGTCCGGGTGGATCCGCAGGCTGTGGCGCCTGTGCCTGGACCATCCCCGGCTGCTGGCGGGCATCGTGGTCTCGGTGCTGGCCGGTGCCGCCGTCGCGATCGCCGCACCGCTGGCCACCAAACGCGCGGTCGACGCCGCCCAGGTGGGCGACACCTCGGTGATCGGCGGTGCGGCCGCCCTGCTCGCCGTGCTGGCCGTGACCAGGTTCGTGGTCACTTTCGCGCGCAGGCTCTGGGCGGGCAAGCTGTCGCTGGAAGTGCAGCACAGCCTTCGGATTTCGCTGCTCGCCGCCCTGCAGCGCCTCGACGGCGCGGGCCAGGACGCGATTCGCACCGGGCAAGTGGTGTCGCGGTCGATCACCGACCTCCAGCTCGTGCAGGGGCTGCTGGCGATGGTGCCGTGGTCGGGGCTGGCGGTATTGCAGTTCGTGCTGTCGGCGGTGGTGATGGTGTGGTTGAGTCCACCGCTGGCACTGGCCGCCCTGCTGGTGGCGCCCGCGATGGCGGTGATCGTGTTGCGGATGCGGCCCCGGCTCTACGCGGCCACCTGGTCGGCCCAGCAGCGCGCGGCCGACCTGGCCGAACACGTCGAGCAGACGGTGACCGGTGTCCGGGTGGTGAAGGGCTTCGGGCAGGAGTCGCGGATGGTCGACATCCTCTCCGGTCACGGCCGTCTGCTGTTCGCGGAGCGGATGCGCGCCGCGCGGATCAATGCCAGGTTCGCGCCGGTGGTGTCGGCGCTGCCGCAGGCCGGGCTGGTCGCGGTGATCATCGTCGGCGGGGTGCTCGCCTCGCACGGCGCGATCGGCATCGGCACCTTCCTGGCGTTCACCGCCTATCTCGCCACGATGACGTCCTCGGCCCGCACGATCACCTCGGTGCTGATCATGGCCCAGCTCACCAGAGCCGCCGTTGACCGGGTCTTCGAGGTGATCGACGCGGCACCGGTCCTCGTCGATCCCGACGACCCCACCGAACTGCCGCCGGGACCACTCGGGATCGAATTCGATGCCGTCAGTTTCGGTTTCGAGGCAGGCCAACCGGTCTTGCAGGAACTCGATCTCACCGTGCGCCCCGGCGAGACGGTCGCGGTGATCGGCCCGGCGGGCTCGGGCAAGTCCACGCTCTCGCTGCTGCTGCCACGTTTCTACGCACCCGACGCGGGCCGGATCAATCTCGTCGGCACCGACGGCACCAGGGTCGACCTGGCCGATCTGCGCGCCGACGAGCTGCGCGGCGCGGTCGGTGTCGTCTTCGACGATCCGTTCCTGTTCTCCGACACCATCGCCGCCAATATCGCGCTCGGCAGGCCCGATGCCACCGACGCCGAGATCACCGCCGCCGCGACGGCCGCCGTCGCGGACGAGTTCATCGCCGCACTACCGGAGGGCTACGACACCGTCATCGGCGAACGCGGGCTGACGCTGTCGGGTGGGCAACGCCAGCGCATCGCCCTGGCCAGGGTGCTGCTCACCCGGCCCCGCGTGCTGGTGCTCGACGACGCCACCTCCGCGGTCGACGCCGTCACCGAGGCCGAGATCTTCCGCAGGCTGCCCGATCCGGGCGGGCGGACCACGCTGATCCTGGCGCACCGCGAATCGACCCTGGCCCAGGCCGACCGCGTCATCCGGCTGCCCGCACCCACCGGATCGGTGGTGCCGACGACGGCCGCGATGACAGAGCGCCTCGGCGACGCCGGCACACCGCGGTCGATGTCGTCGGCGTCGAACGACCTCAGCGCGACACCGGAACTGCGTGCCGCGGTCGACGCCCTGCCACCGGCCACCGAAGACCCCGCACTGCCCGGCGACCTGCGCGCACCCCAACCCGACTTCGGGCTCCGCGCACTGCTGCGCCCCGTTCGCGCACTGGTGTGGGTGGTCGTGGGGCTACTCATCGTCGAGGCGCTGCTCGGCATCGCCTTCCCGCCGCTGGTCCGCTATGCCATCGATACCGGTGTCACCGCGGGCGACGACACCGCGCTCGTCGTCTCGGCGGTGATCGGGATCGGTCTGGTGCTGGCCGGCTTGGTGGTCGGCGCCGCGGTCACCGTGCTCACCGCGCGCACGGGCGAGCGAGTGCTGTTCGGGCTGCGGGTGCGCAGTTACGCCCAGTTGCAACGGCTCGGCCTCGACTTCTACGAACGTGAACTGTCCGGCCGCATCATGACCAGGATGACCACCGACGTCGACGCGCTGTCGACGTTCCTGCAGACCGGGGTCGCCACCGGGCTGGTCGCGGTGATCACCCTGATCGGCGTCACCATCGGGCTGTTCTTCATCGATGCCGGGCTGGCCGTGGTGGTGCTGGTCGCCGTGGCGCCGATGCTGCTGGCCACCCTGGCCTTCCGGCGGGTGTCCTCGGTGGCCTACACCGTCTCGCGCGAACGGGTCTCGGCGGTCAATGCCGGATTCCAGGAGAACATCGCCGGCCTGCGCGCCGTGCAGGCCGCCCGCAACGAGCCGGCCGCCGCGCGCCGCTTCGCCGAATACTCCCACCGCTACCGCGATGCCAGGATCCGGGCCCAGCGCGCGATCGCGGCCTACTTCTCCTTCGGCCTGGCCTGGGCCGATCTGGCCCTGGCCGTCGTGGTCTATCTGGGCGCCAATGCCGTCGCCGACGGGCGCACGACCACCGGAACGCTCGTCGCCTTCGTGCTCTATCTGGGTCTGTTGTTCAGTCCCATCCAGGATCTGTCCCAGGTCTTCGACGGTTATCAGCAGGCCAGAGTCGGTCTGCGGCGCATCGGCGAACTGCTGCGCACCACGTCGTCGATCGCCGCCGACCCGCCCGACGCGATTCCCGTCGACCGGCTGCACGGCGAGATCGTCTTCGACGATGTCGGATTCCGCTACCCCGGCGCGAGCGCGCCCGCCCTCGACGGCGTGAGCTTCACCGTCCCGCCTGGCGCGACCCTGGCACTCGTCGGCCCGACCGGCGCGGGCAAATCGACGATCGTGAAGCTGCTGGCCCGCCTCTACGACCTCCCACCCGAGCCGGCGGCGGGCGCGATCCGGGTCGACGGCGTCGATCTTCGTAAATTTGTGCTCACCGACTTCCGGAAGCGGCTGGGAATCGTGCCACAAGAAGTTCACTTGTTCACCGGCGACGTGGCGAGCAACATTGCATTCGGGCAAACATTTGCCACATCAGTGGACATCGCGATCGCGGCCGACAAAGTCGGCGCGACGGAAATGATCGACGGTTTACCCAGGAAAATGCACCACCCGGTGGGTGAACGCGGACGTGGACTATCGGCCGGGCAACGCCAGCTGATCGCCCTGGCCAGGGCCGAACTGGTCGATCCCGACCTGCTCCTGCTCGACGAGGCCACCTCCACACTCGACCCGGAAACCGAGGCATCGGTGCTGGTAGCGAGCCGATCGCTGGCTCGAGGCCGGACCACCGTCGTGGTCGCGCACCGGCTCGCGACAGCGGCGCGCGCCGATCTGGTCGCGGTGGTCGAGCACGGCCGTATCGTGGAATTCGGCGCGCCGGAGGACCTACTCGCCAGTAAGGGTCATTACTCCCGACTCTGGGCGGCGGGCACAGAGGCAGAGGGCATAGTGTCGACCCAAGACCGGTAGCGACGCCTGTCAACCGCTGGGCATATGCTCGGTGAGGGCGCATCGGCAGCCATCCGCTGATTCCCCTGCCGGGCACGTCACAAACGTCGCAGCGCGAAGAACGAAATGAGGCGAACACCAGCTGTGAGCAGCTCAACTTCCCAGTTCGGACAGAACCAGTGGCTAGTCGACGAGATGTATCAGAAGTTCAAACAGGACCCGTCCTCGGTCGACGCGAGTTGGCACGAGTTCCTCGCGGATTACACGCCGGAAGCAACCGAATCCGGTAACAGTCAGGCACCGGTCGCCTCCTCCGCTCCTTCAGCAGCCGCGGCACCCAAGGCGGCAGCTGCTCAGGCCCCGGCTCCCAAAGCCGTGGTAGCGACGGCACCGCCGAAGCCCGCCGCGGCTCCGGCTCCGGCCCCCGCTCCGGCTCCGGCTCCGGCCGCCAAGACCGTGCGCGCACCGCAGACCACACCTGCACCGGTGTCCAACGCACCGGCCACCGCCGCGCCGAAGGCTGCTGCCGCAGGCCCGGAGAACAAGGTGCTGCGCGGCCCCGCCGCCGCCATCGCCAAGAACATGTCGGCCTCGCTGACGATCCCCACCGCGACCTCGGTGCGTGCCATCCCGGCCAAGCTGATGATCGACAACCGCCTGGTGATCAACAACCACCTCGCGCGCACCCGCGGCGGCAAGATCTCGTTCACCCACCTGCTGGGGTACGCGATCGTGCAGGCGATCAAGGCGTTCCCGAACATGAACCGGCACTTCGCCGAGATCGACGGCAAGCCGAACTCGGTCACCCCGGCCCACACCAACCTGGGCCTGGCGATCGACCTCGCGGGCAAGGACGGCAACCGATCGCTGGTCGTCGCCGCCATCAAGGAAACCGAGGAATTCAGCTTCGGTCAGTTCCACGCGGCCTATGAGGACATCGTGCGCCGCGCACGCGAGGGCAAGCTCGGTGCCGACGACTTCGCCGGCGTCACCATCTCGCTGACCAACCCCGGCACCATCGGCACCGTCCACTCGGTGCCGCGCCTCATGCCGGGCCAGGGCGCGATCATCGGTGCCGGTGCGATGGAGTACCCCGCCGAGTTCCAGGGCATGAGCGACGAGCGGATCGCCGATATCGGCGTCGGCAAGCTGATGACGCTGACCTCGACCTACGATCACCGCATCATCCAGGGTGCCGAGTCGGGCGATTTCCTGCGCACGATCCACAACCTGCTGATCTCCGACGAGTTCTACGACGAGATCTTCCACGGCCTCGGTGTGCCGTACGAGCCGATCCGCTGGCGCAAGGACATCAGCGCGCGCGGTGTCGACAAGAGCGCCCGCGTGCTCGAGATGATCGCGGCCTACCGCAACCGCGGCCACCTGATGGCCGACACCGATCCGCTGCGCCTGGTCAAGGACAAGTTCCGCAGCCATCCCGACCTCGACGTCACCGAGCACGGCCTCACCCTGTGGGACCTGGACCGCACCTTCGACGTGGGCGGTTTCCACGGCCAGGACCGGATGAAGCTGCGCGATGTGCTGTCGATCCTGCGTGACGCGTACTGCCGCCACGTCGGTGTGGAGTACACCCACATCCTCGAGACCGATCAGCTCAAGTGGATGCAGGAGCGGGTCGAGCAGAAGCACGTCAAGCCGACCGTCGCGCAGCAGAAGTACATCCTGAACCGGCTCAACGCGGCCGAGGCGTTCGAGACCTTCCTGCAGACCAAGTACGTCGGCCAGAAGCGCTTCTCGCTCGAGGGCGCCGAAGCCGTGATCCCGATGATGGACGCCACCATCGACCAGTGCGCCGAGTACGGGATGGACGAAGTCATCATCGGCATGCCGCACCGCGGTCGCCTCAACGTGCTGGCCAACATCGTCGGCAAGCCGTACTCGAAGATCTTCACCGAGTTCGAGGGCAACATGAACCCGGCGGCCACCCACGGCTCCGGCGACGTGAAGTACCACCTCGGTGCGCACGGCCAGTACCTGCAGATGTTCGGCGACAACGAGATCGAGGTCTCGCTCACCGCCAACCCCTCGCACCTCGAGGCGGTCGACCCGGTGCTCGAGGGTCTGGTGCGCGCCAAGCAGGACCTGCTCGACAAGGGCGACGGCCCCGACGGCTTCTCGGTGATGCCGCTGATGCTGCACGGTGACGCCGCGTTCGCCGGTCAGGGTGTGGTCGCCGAGACGCTGAACCTGTCGGGTCTGCGTGGTTACCGCGTCGGCGGCACCATCCACATCGTGGTGAACAACCAGATCGGCTTCACCACGGCGCCGGAGAACAGCCGCTCCACCGAGTACTCCACCGACATCGCGAAGTTCATCGGCGCGCCGATCTTCCACGTCAACGGTGACGACCCGGAAGCCTGCGACTGGGTGGCTCGCCTCGCGGTCGACTTCCGCCAGAAGTTCCGCAAGGACGTTGTCATCGACCTCGTCTGCTACCGCCGCCGCGGGCACAACGAGGGCGACGATCCCTCGATGACCCAGCCGGAGATGTACGACATCATCGACACCAAGCGTTCGGTGCGTAAGGCCTACACCGAATCGCTGATCGGCCGTGGTGACATCTCCATGAAAGAGGCCGAGGACGCGCTGCGCGACTACCAAGGTCAGCTGGAGCGCGTGTTCAACGAGGTCCGCGAGCTGGAGAAGTACATTCCGGAGCCGTCGGAGTCGGTCGAGGACGACCAGAAGGTGCCCGCCACCGTGGTCACCGCGGTCGACAAGTCGGTGCTGCAACGTATCGGCGACGCGTTCCTGAACACTCCCGACGGTTTCAACGTGCACCCGCGCGTGAAGCCGGTGCTGGAGAAGCGTCGCGAGATGGCCTACGAGGGCAAGGTCGACTGGGCCTTCGCCGAGCTGCTCGCCTTCGGGTCGCTGATCGACCAGGGCCACGATGTGCGCCTGACCGGTCAGGACTCGCGTCGTGGCACGTTCACCCAGCGCCACTCGGTCATCATCGACCGGATCAACGCCAACGAGTACACCCCGCTGCACAACATCGGCTCGGAGAAGCCGGGTTGGTTCGCGGTGCACGACTCGGCGCTGAGCGAGTACGCCGCCGTCGGTTTCGAATACGGCTACTCCCTGGGCAATCCCAACGCACTCGTGTTGTGGGAAGCGCAGTTCGGTGACTTCGTCAACGGCGCGCAGTCGATCATCGACGAGTTCATCTCCTCCGGTGAGGCCAAGTGGGGCCAGCTCTCCGACGTGGTGCTGCTGCTGCCGCACGGCCACGAGGGTCAGGGTCCCGACCACACCTCCGGTCGCATCGAGCGGTTCCTGCAGCTGTGTGCCGAAGGCTCGATGACCGTGGCGGTGCCGTCCACGCCGGCGAACTACTTCCACCTGCTGCGTCGCCACGCGCTCGACGGGATCCGTCGTCCGCTGATCGTCTTCACCCCGAAGTCGATGCTGCGCAACAAGGCTGTGGTGTCCGACGTCAAGGACTTCACCGAGTCGAAGTTCCGTTCGGTGTTCGACGAGCCCACCTACGAACAGGGCATCGGCGACACCACCAAGGTCAAGCGCATCCTGCTGACCTCGGGCAAGCTCTACTACGAGCTGGCCGCGGAGAAGGCCAAGCACAAGCGTGACGACGTGGCCATCGTCCGGGTCGAACAGCTCTACCCGATCCCGACGTACCGCCTCAACGAGGCACTGGCCAAGTACCCCAACGCGACCGACATCGCCTGGGTCCAGGAAGAACCGGCCAACCAGGGCGCCTGGCCCTTCTTCGGCCTCAACCTCCCCGAGGTGCTGCCCGAGCGTCTCGGCCGCCTGCGTCGCATCTCGCGCCGCGCCATGTCGGCCCCGTCCTCGGGTTCGTCGAAGGTGCACGCCGTGGAACAGGCCGAGATCATCGGCGAGGCTTTCGAGCCGACCACGTAAGTTCTTCTCGCAGCACGACCGACGCCGGGTGGATCATCGCGATCCACCCGGCGTTCGCCGTTTCCGGGCGAGATGTGGGTCACAGAGTTCTCTTATCCGGGCGGCACCTGCGCCTTACGCTGCCCGGGTAGTGTCCGCCCCGAGCGACTGGACAGGAGCGTGGCATGGCTAACGGGCGTAATGGATACCTGCTGATGGGTGGGATCGCGTCGGTGGGGGCGGGCGCCGTGCATTTCATGGCGGCCGGGATGCACACCGAGCACGCCACGCTGGCGCGGCTGATGGTGGTGCTCGCCGCGGTTCAGTGCGCGACCGGGCTGGCGGTACTGCTGAGCGAGCGCAAGCTCGTGGTGACCTCGATGCTCGCGGTGAACGCTTTCGCGGCCGCGATGTGGGTGTTCACGCGGTTCGCCGATGTGCCGTGGATCGCCGGATTGACCGCGGAGTCACCGCAGGTGGCCGACACCGTCTGCGCGGCTTTGGGCGCGCTGGCCGCTGTCGCCGGGGGAATCGGCCTGCTGCGGCCCACCGCCACCGTGCCGCCGATGCGGTCGGGGATCGCGGCGGCCGCGGTGGGTGTGCTCGCGCTGGCGGCGATGCTCAACGGTGTCGGACATGTCCACAGTCACGGCGACACCGGCGATCACGCGCATGCCGCGGGCGAGGAGCACGCACACGGCGAGGACCACGGCACCGATCCGGCATGGCCGCGTCCCTGGGATCCGACCGAACCCATCGACCTGTCGGGCGTCTCCGGCGTGAACGCCGATCAGCAGGCGCGCGCGACCGACCTGGTTCGCCGCACCCTCGACGGCCTACCCGCCTTCGCGGACGTGAATTCCGTTGGCGCCCTCGGCTTCCGCTCGATCGGCGACTCGGCGACCGGTTACGAGCACTACATCAATATGGGCTACATCCGCGACAGCAACTTCCTCGATCCCGCCCACCCGGAGTCGCTGGTCTATCGGGTCGACGGCACCGACCGCACGCTCGTCTCGGCCATGTACATCGCCAACGGCAAGAAAATCGACGACCCGTCCCTGGTGGACTTCGGCGGTTCCCTGATGCAGTGGCACGTCCACGACAACCTCTGCTGGAAGGCGGGCGACAACGGTCCCGTGGTCGCCGGAGTCCTCGACGCCCAGGGCAACTGCCCGCCCAACTCCATCAACCCCGGCTCGGGCAACCCGATGGTCCACGTCTGGATCGCCCCGCATCAGTGCGGTCCGTTCGCGGCGCTCGAAGGCCATGGCGCGGGACAGGCGTCCGCTGATGGCCGCCGCACCGATACCTGCGGGCACGGCGACCACAGCGGCGGTCACCGCTAGCCCCTTTCGATGCTCAGCTCGGCTCTACCCAGCGACGCAGGGCATCGATCGTGGTCTCCGGAGAAGTGTTGAAGCAGAACCGAATTCCCGGGGACAGCTCGCCCGCGACATTGATCAGCCGCTCGAAGAGCAGGGTGTGTTCGGGAGCCATCCGCACCCCCGCGCCGATCATCGCGGCCCGAAAGGCGCCGCCCGCCATACACTCGCGCAACTTCGTCTCCGCCGCATCGGGATCAGCGGGTAACTGGCAGGAGACGAGGTCGAATCCAGCGGCGCGCAAAGCGGATTCGCCTGCCTCGATGCGGGCGGTCAGCGTGGCTTCGTCGAGGTTCGGGTAGTTGGAGTAGTCGACGGCGCTGGGATGCAGACCGATCGAGAGCACGGTCTGGGATGAATTGTGCGCTGGCACTGGATTTTCCGATCTGATCAGATAAACGGCGACGGATACGCCCGCGAGCAGGATAGCGAGCAGTGCGCCCGCTTTCACCGCGCCTACTCTCACCACGGGGCGGTGCCCGTTCTGTCGAAGAATCCGCCGGTCGGGCCATCCTGCTCGATCGAGGCCATGGCGACGACAGCGTCGGTCCCTTCGGCCACGGTCTGAAAGCCGCTGTTGCCGTTGAGATCGGTGGCCGTGTAGCCGGGATCCACCGCGTTGACCCGGATGTCGGGCAGGCCGCTGGCGTACATGGTGGTGAGCATGTTCAGCGCGGCTTTGGTGGTGGGATAGCCGAGGGCAGGTGGCAGCAGACCCTGCCATTTCGGGTCGGTGATCACCGCGATCGAACCGACCCCGCTCGAGACCATCACGATGCGTGGATGGCCGGACAGGCGCAGCAGCGGCAGAAAGGCGTTGGTCACGCGGATCGGCCCGAAGACGTTGGTCTCGAACACTTCTCGCAGGTCGTCGGGGCGGGTGTCGGCCGGTGCGGTGCGCGGGCCGCCGATGCCTGCGTTGTTGATCAGCACGTCGAGACGGCCTGCCGCCGCCTTCACCGTGCCCGCGGCCGCGGCGACGGAATCGTCGGAAGTCACGTCCAGCGCCACGAACCGCACGTCGAACCCGTCCGCGACCAGTTCGGCCACCGCCGCCTCCCCACGGGCCGTGTCGCGCGCTCCGAGATACACCTGCCAGCCCTTGCTCGCCAGCCTGCGAACGGTTTCGCGTCCGAGCCCCTTGTTGGCCCCGGTGACCAGGGCAATCGTTGTTGTCATCGGTCCAGATTCCCGCCGATGCGGCGCGGCCTCCAGTGCCGGCTCGGCATAGGACTCGCGGTACCACCCCCGCGCTGCCTGCCTGGGGCACCATGGGAGAGGTGGACAGAGCGGAATTGGCGACGGTACTGCGCACCGCGCGTTCTCGGCTGAGCCCCGCCGACGCGGGACTGCCGAGCGGATCACGCAGGCAGGTGCCCGGATTGCGGCGCGAGGAGGTGGCGAGCCTGGCCGGTGTCAGCGTGGACTACATCGTGCGACTGGAACAGGGCCGCGGACCCAAACCGTCCGAGCAGGTCCTCGGTGCGTTGACGAGGGCGCTGCGCCTGACCGATATCGACCGCGATCTCGTCTATCGGCTCGCCGGGTCCGAACCGCCGCAGGCAGGACGGATTCCGATGATGATCCGGCCCAGTGTGCTGCGACTGCTGGATCGGCTGGCCGATCTGCCCGTGCTCGTCCTCTCGGCCAAATCCGATGTCCTCGCCTGGACTCCCTTGGCGGCGGCCCTGTTCGGCGATTTCTCCGCGATCCCCGTCGCCCAGCGCAACATCATGTGGCAGCGCTTTCTCGGCACCGGCATGGGCCGCGTCGTCATGACGCCCGAGGAGGCCGACAGCAATGCCGCCGCCTGCGTCGGCTGCATGCGCGCGGTCAAAGCGACCTACCCCGACGACCCCGGTCTCACCCGCCTGCTCACCGAACTACGCACCGGCAGCACCGAATTCGAGGCGCACTGGCAGGCAGGCCGCTCCAGCGTCATGCACAGCCTCACCAAAACCATCGCCCACCCCGACCTCGGCGCCCTCACCCTCGACTGCGACGCCATGCACGTCCCCGACACCGACCAAACCGTCATCATCTACTCCGCGACCCCCCACACCCCCACCGCCACCGCCCTCGACCTACTCCGCGTAACCGGCCTCGAATCCTTCCACTGAACCCACACCGAAACCGGCTGGCCACCCCACACCCGGCCCGACTACGGTGCCTGCATGCAAACCACGACACTGTGGCGCCCGACCGGCCCCAATGAGCTGGCACTGGTAGCCGAATCCGGTTGGCGCGCTTGGCCACCGCGCCTGCCAGACCAACCGATCTTCTACCCGGTCCTCAACGAGGCCTACGCGATCCTCATCGCCAGGGACTGGAACGTACCGGCCTCCGGCGCGGGCTACGTCACCCGTTTCGAGGTCGACACCGCCTACCTCGACCGCTACGACGTGCAGCAGGCCGGTGGCCGCGACATCCTCGAATACTGGATCCCCGCAAAGGATCTCGACGAATTCAATCGCAACATCGTCGGCGCGATCGAGGTCGTCCGCCGCTTCCCGGACGACGCACCTCTGCCCGACCCGGCGTGAACCCTCAGACTGCTCGGTCCAGCATCGCCGCACGGATCTTCGCGACCGTGGGCTGTGGGTCGTCGGCCCAGAACGCGACGGTGCTCACTGTGAAGTCGCCCTGTGGAGTGTGGAAGGTCTGGGGTTGGGTCAGGATGACGCGGATGTTGGTCGAGCTGCCGATGATCACGGCGAGGGTTTCGTCGCCTGTTCCGATGAGCTGCAACGATTTCGCGCCGTCGTAGGCCCGCAGATCGTGGCGGACGGCCCGGATGTCGGCGAGCGCGATGTCGAGGCCGACGCGGCGCAGGTAGCGCACGCGCAGCAGGTCGCCGATGAGCACGTGTGGGTACATGTGGTGCGCGGCCAGCATTCCAGCCATCCACAACAATCCCCAGACTCCGAGCCCCAGTGCGACGATCCGGGCCGCGGGCCACGGGATCAGCAGGTGAACCGCCGGGATCTCCACGGCGCTGACCACGATGAACGCCCAGATGATCGCCGACACCGCACCCGCGTACCGAATCGGTGTGCCGCCGCCGGTGTCGGGACGGCGAGCGACTACCCGCGCCAGGCTCACCCATATGTCGACTTCGAGACGAACGAAAGATCGTGCGAGCTGGGTGATCGGGCGCATGGGACCCTCCTTTTCAATACACTCGCATTGTAAAGAGGTGAAGCACAGCAATACAAGTGCATTGTGAAAAGATGGGCTGATGCCGAAGCGGGTGGATCACAGTTCTCGACGCGCGACGATCAGCGATGCGGTGATGCGTCTCCTCGCCCGCGACGGTCTGGAGTCGATCAGTCTGCGCCATGTCGCCACCGAGGCAGGGGTCTCCACGGGCCAGGTGCAGCACTATTTCCCCAGCAAGGAAGCGATGATGGAGTTCGCCACCTCCACCATCGCCGACCGGATCGCCGCCCGAATCTCCGCAGCGGGCCCCGACCCCGACCTACCGCAGATGCTCACCGCACTGCTCCCCACCGACGCCGAATCGGCCGCAGACGCCCGCATCCTGATCGGCTACCTCGCCTTCGCCTCGGTCCGCCCGCAGATCGCCGAAACCCTGGCAACCAACGGCCTCGGCTTCCGCGACCACGTCGCCGCCATGATCACCCACCACCCCGACCCCACAACCGCCGCCGACACCCTCCTCGCCCTACTCGACGGCCTCGCCCTCCACGTCACCATCGGCCAACTCTCACCGGAAAGGGCCCGAAACTTGCTGACAGCGGCGATCGATGACGCACAGGGCCACCCGCGCAGCGCGCCGAACTGATCGACAGCCCCGGTTTTCAGGGCTACCGGTCGGTCGGTTCAGGCGGCATCATCCTTCTCGTCCACTCTGTGGCAACACTTTTCGAAAATTGGGAGACAGTGTGTCGATCGGGAAATTCGTGATGGCCGGCGCGGCGATTCTGGCGCTCGGCGCGGTGGCACCCGCTACCGCGGCGGCCGCGCCGACGGTAGCTGTCGAGGTCGCGGACAGCGGCAGTGCCGACGCGACCAGCGGGAGCGCGTTGTTGACGGCGCTCATCCGGGAAATGTTCAAGCCGTGCCCGTTCAGCAGCACGGTGTGCCCGGCGACCGGCAACTGAGTTCCGCCGGATGGCCCCGACGCGACACGCGCCGGGGCCATTGTCGTGTCAGGCGGATTCGTTCCGGGCGGCTACCGCGGCAGCGGTTTCGGCCATCACCAGTTCGGCGTTGATCTGCGCACCGGCCATGGCGCCGGCTGCGGCGGCCGCGCCGACCTGGGCCGACGGGTCGGTGGCGTTGCCCGCGATCCAGACGCCGGGGACCGAGGTGCGGCCTACGGGGTCGGCGGGGATGTGGTCACCGGCGCCGGAGGGGTGCGGTTCGGGGACCAGGCCGAGATCGGTGAGGAAGGTGGCGCGGGTGTTCATGCGGGGGGCCACAACGAGGGCGTCGCGTTCGATAACGGTGCCGTCGGCGAGCTGGACGCCTGTCAGGCGGCCGGTGCCGAGTACCTCGACGACCTTGCCGTCGACGATCCGAATGCCGCGTGCCGCAAGCTTTTCCGCGTCTTCCGCACTCAGCGGATCGGCCGTGTGGGACAGGAAGACGATGTCGTCGCTGAGCTGGCTGAACAGCAGCGCCTGGTGCACCGACATGGGTCCGCTGGCCAGCACGCCGATGCGCTGGTCGCGCACCTCCCAGCCGTGGCAGTACGGGCAGTGCAGTACGTCGTGACCCCAGTGTTCGCGCAGGCCGGCGACCTCGGGGAGCTCGTCGGCCAGTCCGGTGGCGACGAGAACGCGCCTGGCCCGCACGATGCGACCGTCGGCGAGGGTCACCACGAATTCCTCGATGTCGGTCGACCCCGGCGCATCAGCGCCACGCTCGACCGCGACAACCTGACCCGACACCACATGCCCGCCGTACCCACGCACCTCGGCACGCCCGAGCTCGAGCAGCTCCAACGGCGGCATCCCCTCCCGGCCCAGCAGTCCGTGCACCCCCTGAGCAGGCGCGTTACGCGGCGCCCCCGCGTCGATCACGGCCACCGAGCGCCGCGAACGCGCCAGCATCAGCGCCGCGTTCAGCCCCGCGGCTCCGCCACCGAGCACCACTACGTCGTACGAATCTTCCAGCTGTGTCATCTCGACCTCCTTCGAGAATCCACAGTGCATGCCGACGGCAAATACTGGCAACCTTCTTTGCCGACATGGCAAACTGGACAGCATGGACGACCTCGATCAAACCCTCGACTCGGTCGGCCCCCGGCTGCGCGCCCTGCGCAAACAGCGCCAGACCACCCTCGCCGACCTCTCCCAGGAAACCGGCATCTCGGTGAGCACCCTGTCCCGCCTGGAATCCGGCGCCCGCAAGCCCACCCTGGAGCTACTGCTCCCCCTGGCCAAGGCGCACGGCGTCACCCTCGACGAACTCGTCGACGCCCCACCCACCGGCGACCCGCGCATCCACCTGCGCCCGATCACCCGCCACGGCATGACCATGCTCCCGCTCACCAAACGCGCGGGCGGCATCCAGGCCTTCAAGATGATCATCGCCCCCGGTGCGCGTAATCGCCCGGACACTCCGCAGGTCCACGAGGGCTACGAATGGCTGTACGTGCTCAACGGCCGTCTGCGCCTGATCCTCGGCGACAACGAAGTCATCCTCGCGCCTGGCGAGGCCGCCGAATTCGACACCCATGTCCCGCACTGGTTCGGTGCGGCCGACGAACAATCGGTCGAATTCCTCAGTCTCTTCGGCAAACAGGGCGAACGCGCCCACTTCCGCGCCCGCCCGAAGGCCTGACAGCGGCGGGTCATGACCTCGAGGCCCTGACCCGCCGCCCTGCTCAGCCGAGCGTGAAGCTCGCGCGCCCCGAGATGTGCTCGAGCTCCTGATGCTGCGGCATGGTTTCGTCGGTGGTCACGATCCAGGCCTCGACCCGGCCCTTGCCGGGCCCGGTGCCCATGCCGACGATCACGCTGTCCGGCAAATTCACCAGCTGACCGTTCTCGACGGCATGCGACTGCCCGTCGCTGTACCCGGAATCCAGATTGCGGAAGCGCACCGCTACCCGGTACCGCTGGCAGAAGTCGCCGGTCTGGGTGATCGTCACCTTCACACCGAACACACCGGACTGCGGCTGCGGCACGGTCTTGGCATTGATGATCGCCGCGCAGTTGGCGCCGGGAATCCGGCTGATCGTGGGGGTGAACTGGACTACCGGATCCGAGGGGATCGCGGTAGCCGGGCCGGCGAAGCCGACCAGCGCGGCGGCGGCGGCAACCACCACGGCCGAGAACTTTCGGGAAGTGCTGTTCGTGAGAGTCATACCCTCTTCGTCGCGCCGGAGCGGCCTCCCGTTAGCCACCGTAACGGTCTCGATTTCGCATCCAAAGATGTAGTGCCACAACATATTTGGAAGAACGAGAACTCATCCCATGCGGCAGCCGAGGCGGCCGCAACCAGGCATCCTCGTCCCCTGTTCGCGACACGCCACGCTGTCCGTTAACAGCGAACTCAACCCTGCGGCGCCGCGATCGACGCCGGCGCGGGCGACGACTCGACCAGCTCACCGACCACGCATACGGCACATACCATGAGGCCGAATTCCGCCGATTCCGACGCCACCCGTTCGGGGGGATGTCCATCGAATTCGATCCGTTTAGAATTCGACTCAGGAGGAATTCTCGACGCTGGCGACATGGTTATTGCTCGCGCGGAATAATCGGCTGCATCGGCAAATGAGGTATACGCCATGAATTCACAACTCCCGGATCCCGGCCATTCCGTGCCGTGTCAGCGAATTTCCATTCCGGAAAAAGGTTGCCGATAATATGACGCTGCAGTATCGACTTCGATGGCTTTCGCTACACGGCGTACCACGGGCAGTGCTGCGCGTTCAATCCCGGCGCGGTGACAACTTCGCCCGGATGATGGGGCCGGAAGGCATCGCCGACCCGCACCCCTACCTCGAACAGATCAGAGCGAAGGGCACGCTGGTGAAAACCCCGTTGCCCTGGGTCACCTGCGACCACGCGCTGTCCCGGGCGATCCTGCGGGACAACAGGTTCGGCGTGCGCAGCTCTGCCAGGATCGAGATACCCGAGCTGTTGCAGAAGCTGGCGAACCGGGTGCCGCCGCCGGCGAATCCGGCCGATCCGCCCGCGATGCTACGGATGAACCCGCCGGAACACACCACGATGCGCCGCCCGGTCGTCTCGGCGTTCACCCCGCGCGCGGTCAACAAGCTGCGGGACCGAGTCGAGACCGTCACCGAGGAGCTCCTCGACGCCCTGCCCTCCGGTGCGTCGGTCGATCTCGTCGAGGCGTTCGCCTCGCGTGTGCCCATCGCCATCATCTTCGAAATGCTCGGCATGCCCAGCGAAGACCAGGAGAAGTTCCTGCACTGGGGCGAGGCCATGACACCCATGCTCGACGTCGGCATCTCCTGGCGCACCTACGACCGCGCCATGCGTGCCGCCCAGGAACTCAACGACTACCTCGACCAGCACATCGAGCGGCTGCGCCGGGAACCGGGCGAAGATGTCCTGAGCAACATGATCAAGGGCGGCGACCTCGATCACTACGCTCTCAAGGCCAATACCAGCATCATCATCGGCGCCGGTTTCGAGACGACCGCCAATTTGATCAGCCATGCCGTGACCCTCTTACTGACGCACCGAGAACAACTCGACCGGCTCAGCGCTGAGCCGGAACTGTGGCCCAACGCCGTCGACGAAGTACTGCGCTACGAGCCGCCGGTGTTCATCACGGCCCGCTCCGCGCTGACCGATCTCGAGCTGGCGGGCGTCAAGTTGCCACAGGGCGCCATGATCATGCTGTCGCTCGCAGGCGCGAACCGCGATCCGGCGGTGTTCAGCGACCCCCACCGGTTCGATATCTCCCGCCCGAATGCCAACGAGCACTTGGCCTTCAGCAGTGGTGTCCACGCGTGTTTCGGCGCCAACCTGGCCCGGATGGAAGCCGGTCACGCACTGCGCGCCCTGTTCGCCCGCTTCCCCGATATGCGCCCGGCCGCCCCGCCCCGGCTTCGCTCGCAGCTGACCTTCCGTGGCTACGAGCATGTTCCGGTCGAGCTGGGTCGCAGCGTTGGCGCGACGTCTTCCGCCTCGATCGAGAATTGAATTCCGGTACCTGAAAGACGACACACCCACCAGAAGCAATTGATGCCTTCCCTGCTGCGAAAACAGCGTGTGTGACGTCGATCGATATTTCGCCACGAATGAGGTCAGCAAATGAATTCCATCCAAAACTCCCAGATCGATGCTGTCGCGGACACGCACGAGGGAATCGCCGTCGTGGGAATCGGTTGCCGTTTTCCCGGAAACGTTCACAATGTGCGCGAGTTCTGGCAACTGTTGATCGATGAACGTGACGCGGTCCGCGAGGTTCCGGCGGACCGGTGGACGGCCAGCGCCTTCTACGACCACGATGCGGGCAGGCCGGGGCACATGCGCACCCACACGGGCGGCTACCTCGATGATGTCTCGTCGTTCGACGCGCACTTCTTCGGCATCACCCCGACCGAGGCCGCCCGGATCGACCCTCAGCAGCGACTGTTCCTGGAAACGACCTGGGAGGCTCTCCAGGACGCGGGAATCCTCCCCGAGGACATCGCGGGCGAGAAGGTGGCGGTGTACGCCGGCGTTTCGGGTCACGACTACGGCATCATCCAACTCAATCCGGAGAACCGGAATCTGATCGGCGGTCACACGATGACCGGCGTCACGAATTGCATTGTGGCCAACCGTGTGTCGTATCTTCTCGACCTTCGAGGGCCGAGTATGACCGTGGACACGGCCTGTTCGTCTTCGCTGGTCGCGATTCATCTGGCGATCCGCAGCATCCGCTCCGGCGAGGCGACGATGGCGATCGTGGGCGGCGTCAGCACCCTGTTGCTGCCCGAGGCCTCGATCGGGTTCAGCCAGGGCACCTTCCTGTCCCCCGAGGGCCGGTGCCAGTCGTTCAGCAAGACCGGCGACGGCTACATCCGCAGTGAGGGCTCGGGCACGATCGTGCTCAAGCCGGTGTCCGCGGCCGTCGCCGACGGCGACCGGATCTACGCGGTACTTCGCGGTAGTGCGACGAATCAGGATGGTCGCACGACCGGCATTTCGGTCCCGAGCGAGCACGCGCAAGCGGAGATGATCTTGGACGCGTGCCGTGACGCGGGCGTCGACCCGGCCGAGGTCGGATACATCGAAGCCCATGGGACGGGTACCCCTGTCGGTGATCCCATCGAGGCGCGGGCGCTGGGCAAGGCACTGGGAGCCGGGCGCAGCGGCGCGAACGCCTGCGTCGTCGGTGCGGTGAAGTCGAACGTCGGTCACCTCGAGTCGGCGGCGGGCATGGTCGGCATCATCAAGGCGTGCCTGATCGTCGACAACGGCGAGATTCCCGCGAATCTGCATGCGGAAGAACCGAATCCGACAATTCCCTTCGACGAACTCGGGCTGCGGCTCGCGCGGACGCGCCAGCCGTGGCCGACGAGCGGGCCCAGGGTCGCTGGAGTGAATTCGTTCGGCTTCGGTGGATCCAACGCGCACGTGGTCCTGGCGTCCGCACCGGCCATCGCCCTGCCGCCCGCACCGGTGGCCGAACACGCCGACGACGTGCCGGTGTTGTTCGCCCTCAGCGCCAAGACCGGGGACGCGCTGCGTTCCTACGCCGAGAACTACGCCGATTTCCTGGCCGCACCCGACACTGCCGCGCTCGGGCTGACGGCGATCGCGTCGGCGCAGGCACGAACCCGCTCGCACTACGACCAGCGTCTGGCCCTGGTGTGCTCGTCGGTCGCGCAGTTGCGAGATACCCTGCGGGACAAGGCGAAGGACACCGAGTTCGGCCCACTGCCCAGTAGCGGGAAGACAGCGGGCGCGAAGACGGTCTTCGTGTTCTCCGGGCAGGGCCCGCAATGGTGGGCGATGGCGCGCGAACTGCTCGCGCAGGATCCGGTTTTCCGCCGGACCGTCGAGCGCGTCGACACCGAGCTGCGCAAGCACGCCACGTGGAGTGTGCTCGAAGAACTCGGCCGCGACGAAGCCGACAGCCGAATCGGTGAGACATACATCGCGCAACCCGCGGTGTTCGCGGTCCAGCTCGGCCTGGCCGAGCTCTGGCAGAGCTGGGGCATCGTTCCCGACGCCGTCGTCGGTCACAGTATCGGTGAGGTGGCGGCCGCCGCCGTCTCGGGCGCGCTGTCGTTCGAGGACGCGGTGCGGGTGATCTTCCACCGCAGCCGCGTCCAGCAGCGAGCCTCCGGCAAGGGCACGATGCTGGCCGTCGGCCTGCCGTACCACGCGGCGGAGCAGCGCATCACCGGGTATCGCGGGCGGGTCGAGATCGCGGCGCTCAACGGCCTGGAATCGACCGCGCTGGCAGGCGATCCCGATGCCCTCGAAGAGATCAAGGACGCACTGGAGCAGGACCGGATCTTCTGCCGCATGCTCCAGGTGCGCGTCGCCTTCCACAGCCACCACATGGATCCCTTGCGCGAGGAACTGCTCACCTCGCTGGCGGGCATCACCTCGGGTCCGGCGACGGTGCCGATGTATTCGACGGTGACGGCCGACGTGGTATCGACCGGCGCGCTCGACGCCGAGTACTGGTGGCGCAATATCCGCGAACCCGTCCGGTTCGCCCCTGCCCTCGACCGCCTCATCGGCGATCAGCACCGCACCTTCATCGAACTGGGCCCGCACCCCATCCACTCGACTGCCATCGCCGAACTGCTGGACAAGCAGCAGGCCTCCGGTATCGCGGTACCGTCGCTGCATCGGAAGCAGAGCGACCGCGCGACCCTGCTGTCGTCGTTGGCCGCGCTGTACACCGCCGGATACGACCCGACCTGGGCGGCCGTCTTCGCTGACGACGCCGGGCGCGTACCGGTGCCGTTCTATCCGTGGCAACGTGAGACCTATTGGCTGGAAACCCCGGTCTCGCGCAGCGAACGTTTCCCCTCGCTCGGGCACCCGCTCGTCGGTCCTCGCACACTGCTCGCCGACGAACCCGACAAGCACGTGTGGGAACTGACGATGGACGTCGCGACGTTCCCGTGGCTCGACGACCACCGGGTCCAGGGCCCCATCGTGTTCCCCGGCGCGGGCCATCTCGACCTCGTCGTCGGCTGCTCGACCGAAGCGTTCGGGCCGGGCAAGTACTCGATCGAGAATGTCGAATTCCGCCGTCCGCTCTTCACCTTCGACGACCGGCCCGCACCGCGGGTCCAGGTGGTGGTGACCGCCTCGATGCATTTCGGGGTGTACAGCCTGCAGCACGGTGACAAGGACTGGATCCTGCACTCGTCCGGTTCCGTGCGCCGCGGTGCACCGGACACCGAACTGCCCGTGCCGTTCGCCGACCTCGACGCGCAATGCCCGCTCGAATTCGACCCCGACAAGGTCTTCGCGAAGTTCCGGAACAACGGACTCATGCTCGGCCCGACCTTCCGGGCGATCACCCAGCTGCGCTACGGCGAGCTCTGCTCGCTCGGGCGCATCGACACACCGGAGGCCATCCGCGACGAGGCCTCGCGCCACCTGATCCATCCGGCGCTGCTCGATGCCTGCTTCCAGTCGCTGTCGATCGCGATGGGCAACGACCCGAACAACGATGACAAGACGCTCTACATCCCGTTCGACATCAAGCGATTCAGTTTCCACGCCGCGGCGGGCAAGCGCGTGTATTGCTACGGGCAAGCCAACATCCTCGACGACCCCGCCTACTGCGAGGGCGATCTGTGGCTGCTCAACGAAGACGGCACACTGGTCGCCCACTTCGAGGGGTTCAAAGGCAAGTCGATCACCCAGCCGACCGAGGATCGCGACTCGCTCCTGCAGTGGCTCTACGAGTACCGATGGCACGCGGCACCGGTACGCCTGAAGACGCTGCTGCCCGCCGATTTCGTGCCGCCCACCGAGGTGCTGGCGGCCGCGGTCGACCCGATCCTCGACGAGGTTCGCACGTGGTCGCTCAACCGTGAGTACCACGCGAGCACCGAAGCGGCGATGAACCAGCTCTGCATCGACTACGTGACCGAGGCGTTCCATCAGCTCGGCATGGACTTCGCCGTCGGCCGACGATTCACCCTCGACGAGATCGCCCACGAGCTTGGTGTGCACGACAAGCACCGCGACTACCTCGCCCGTCTGCTGGAACTGCTGTCCCGGCACGCGATCACCGGCACCGAGGGCGACGGCTGGCAGTTGCGCACGGTCCCCGAACGGGTGGACACCGCTGCCGTACTCGCGAGATTGCGCGCGCAGCATCCCGAATGCGAGGCCGAGTACGCGGTGCTGGAGCGCTGCGGCACCGAGCAGGCCGCGGTCCTTCGCGACGAGGTCAACCCGATCGAGCTCATCTTCCCGCAGGCCGAGTACCAATCGGTGGTCGACCTCTACGAGACCTCGTTCTCGTTCGAGCGGTGCAACCGCACGGTCGCGAAGCTGATCGCCGAGGCGGTGCGGACCCTGCCGGCGGACCGGCCGATCCGGGTGCTCGAAATCGGCGCGGGCACGGCGGGTACCACCGGCTGGATCCTGGACGAATTGCCGGCCGACCGCGCGGAATACGTCTTCACCGATATCGGCCAACTGTTCCTGAACAAGGCGCGAGGGCGTTTCACCGAGTTCGGCTTCGTGGACTACCGAATCCTCGACATCGAGAAGGACATCGTCGAGCAAGGCTTCGACCAGCACTATTTCGACATCGTCGTCGCGGCGAACGTGCTGCACGCCACCGAGGATCTGCGGGTCACGCTCGGCAATGTCGACCAGCTCCTCACCTCCGGCGGACTGATGCTCGTCGTCGAGGAGACCAACCCACCGCACTGGGTCGACTTGACCTTCGGCATGACCGACGGGTGGTGGCGGTTCACCGACCACGACCTGCGGCCCCACTATCCGTTGCTGTCGGAGGCAACCTGGCAGGAGTTCCTGCCGGGCGTCGGCTTCGAACACGTCCAGATCTTCTCCGACATGACCGGTACCGAGCAGACCGGCTGCTCGGTGATCGCGGCGCGGGCACCGCACCGCGACCTCACCCCCCATCAGCCGCGCATCGAGCCGGGCCCGTGGGTGGTGCTGGCCGACGCCGACGGCGTCGCCGAGGACTTCCTCGCCCGGCTCGGCGCGTCCGCGGCGGGCAGTGTGATGGTCACTCGCGCAGCGTCCTTCGAACAGCTCGACGACCACAAATTCCAGGTCGACCCGACCAGCGCTACCGACCTTCGGCGCGTCCTCGAGCAGGTTCGGGGCTCGGCGGGCGCGGTGGCCGGCGTCGTGCACCTGTGGAATCTGGACTTCGCCGCGGCCGAACTCACGGCCGAGCTGCTCACCGAGGTGGAGCGGCACGGCGCGTACAGCGTGATCGCGGCGGCGCAAGCGGTAGATCAGCTGGATTGGGTTGCCGCGCCGCGGTTCTGGGTGGCAACGGCCGGCGGTCCGGTCGTCGTGCCGGGTGACCGCACCGCCCCGTCGCAGCTGCCGAGCTGGGGCATCCTGCGGGTGCTGCTCAGCGAGCACAGCAGCCTGCGGGCCAAGATCATCGACTTCGATCCCGGCTCAGGAGCCGACGCTCGCTCGGCGCAACTGTTCGACGAACTGTTGCACGTGCGGACACTGGAGGAAGAGGTCGCCTTCCGCGGTGCGGCCCGCTTCATCGACCGCTTCGAGCATCTCTCACTCGCCGAATTCGAGGCCTCGACCGCGATCTCGACCACCCCAGCCGGCGAACGTCCGTTCGTCTTGCCCGTTCCCGCCGCATCCGGCATCGACGAACTCCGCTACGAGAGCGCGACACTGCCTGCCGTCGGCCCGGACGATGTCGTCATCCGTCCGGCGGCGACCGGCCTGAACTTCCGCGACATCATGCTGACCCTCGGCGTGCTGTCCGACGGCGCGGTCTCCGGTGGCTTCTACGACAGGAACATCGGCGTGGAGTGCGCAGGCCGGGTGATCCAGGTCGGCTCGCGGGTCACTTCCTTCGCTCCCGGTGACGAGGTGATCGCCTTCGCCCGTGGTTGTTTCGGTTCGGCGGTGGTCACCCCGGCGCAACACGTGTACCCGGCACCGGCCAACCTGTCGGCCGCGGACGCGGCGACGCTGCCGATGGCCTATCTGACCGCGTGGTACGCGTTGGTCGAGGTGGGCCGCCTGCGTGCGGGCGATCGAGTACTCGTACACGCCGCCGCCGGTGGTGTCGGCCTGGCCGCGCTGCACATCGCGCAGCGGCTCGGCGCGACGGTTCTCGCGACCGCGGGCAGCCCGGAGAAGCGGGAATACCTGAGCTCGCTCGGTGTGGAAGGGGTCTTCGATTCTCGTTCGCTGTCCTTCGCCGACGAGATCCGCCGGCGCTACGACGGCGTCGACATCGTATTGAATTCGCTACAGGGCGAGACCATTCCGAAGAGCCTGGAGCTGCTGCACTCGCACGGCCGGTTCATCGAGATCGGCAAGAAGGACATCTACGAGGACTACAAGCTGGGATTGAAGCCGTTCGGCAACAACCTGAGCTACTCGGCCGTCGACATCGACCGCATGTTGCTCGAGTCCCCCGCCCGCTGTCGTGAGGCGATGACCGCGGTCCTCGAGCACGTCACCGCGGGCACACTGCCCAGCTTGCCGCACACTGATTTCGCTGCCGCGCAGGTGTCCTCGGCCTTCCGATACATGGCGGGAGCCCACCAGATCGGCAAGGTCGTCGTCGAATTCGATGCCGACACCGAGGTGCTCGTCCATCCGGGCGCCACCGACGCGCAATCCTTCGATCCCGACGGCACCTACCTGATCACCGGTGGCTACACCGGCTTCGGCCTGCGCACCGCGCAGTGGCTCGCGGGCAAGGGCGCGCGCACCATCGTGCTCGTCGGCCGTCGAGCGCAAGTGGATGCCGAGAACGAGCAGCAGATCGCCGGCTTGCGCGCCGCGGGCGTCGACGTGGTGCTCGAACGAGCCGATGTCTCGGTCGAAGCCGAGGTCGTGAGCATGCTGGAGCGGATATCGACGCTCCCGCCGCTGCGCGGTGTCTACCACGCCGCCATGGTCATCGCCGACGGCCCGCTCGCCACGATGACCGAGGAGGAGTTCCTGCGGGCCGTGCGACCGAAGGTCGACGGCGCCTGGCATCTGCACACCCACACCAGGGCGCTCGACCTGGACGCGTTCGTGATGTTCTCGTCGATGAGCTGGAATGTCGGCACGCCCGGCCAGGCCAACTACGCCGCGGCCAACGGATTCCTCGACGCGCTGGCCGTCCATCGCCACCAGCTCGGGTTGCCCGCGCTCACCGTCAACTGGGGTGCGATCGGCGAAGTCGGGTTCGTCGCGCGCAACAAGCTGGACACGCTGTCGTGGCTGGGATGGACATCGATCTCGCCCGACCACGCGCTCGACTTCATCGGCCGCTGCTTGGTTCATGGCGTCGAACGCGCCAGCGTCTTCGGGGTGAACTGGGCGAAGATGAACCAGGTCATGCCGATCGTGCGGAGTTCGCCGCGGCTCGCGCATCTCGCGGTGCACGACACCGCGGGTTCGGCTGCCGCATTCGGTACCGAGGGACTGCGCGCGGAGCTATTCGAGCTCACCGACGAAGACCGCCTGCCCCGACTGACAACAGCACTGGCACAGCAGATCTCGCGGATCTTCGACATGCCCGTCGAGCGCCTGGCCCGCGATGTCGGCCTGACCGACCTCGGGATGGACTCGCTGATGGCGGGCCAGATCCGCAACATGCTGGCCAAGCACCTGGAGATCGACTTCCCGACCATGGGCCTGATGCGCGGTCCGACGATCACCGAACTGGCCGGGGAAGTCCTCGCGCAGGTCAACGGCGAATCCAGCGGCGTCGCGCCGGCGCCGGTGGAGGCCACCGGCCCGGAACGCTGGATGCGCACCGTGGTCGGCCGGTCCAACACCGCCTCGATCCGACTGTTCGCGCTGCCCTTCGTCGGTGGTGGCGCCTCGGTGTTCACCCCGTGGCCCGGCCACCTGCCCGACTCCGTCGAGACGGTGGGAGTCCAGTTCCCCGGCCGTGAGGAGCGACTCGACGACGCCGCGGTGGACTCGATGCCGGAGTTCGTCGCCCAGCTGGCCGAGGCGATGCTGCCCTACCTCGACCGAACCTTCGTGATCTATGGGCACAGCATGGGCGGACTGCTCGCCTACGAGCTCACCAAATACCTCGAACAGCATTACAACGAGGTGCCGATGAAGCTCGTGATCGGTGGCTGGCCTGCTCCGACACTGGTCGAGAAGTACGTGCGGAATCTGGCCCACATCCGCGACGGCTTCGATCTCGACAGCGCGTCCGACAGCCGGGTACTCGAGGTCCTGCGCGACAACAAGCTGCTCGACATCCCGGTAGCCGAGGAAGCATCGATCCTGCATTGGCTCCCGTCGATCCGGGCGGATCTGAAGATGCTCGGCGACTACCGATTCGAGCACGGATACACGCTGCGAGCCCCGATCTCGGTGCTGCGCGGCGCCGATGACCCGGTGTTCGACGACGACCAGATGCAGGGCTGGGGCAAGTTGACCAGCGGCGGGTTCTCGCTGTCGTCGGTGCCCGGCGGTCACCTGTTCATCCAGAACGCGGACCCGAGTGTGCTGCGCACGCTCGCCGAGGAGCTGTCCGTCGAGGACGCCTTCCCGAATTTCACCAGCCTGGCGTACGGGCGCTGAGCCGAACACAGTTCAACATCTCGAACGGGGAACAACGATGGAACAGACAAAGCGGTACGACGTCGTGATCTGTGGTGGCGGCCTGGCCGGGCTGACACTGTCACGACAGCTCGCGCGGACCATGCCCGACCTCTCGGTACTGGTCTTGGAGCGCAGTGGACGCGAAATCCAGGACGGCGCGTTCAAGGTGGGTGAGGCGACGGTCGAGGGCGGTGCCCACTACTTCGGCGAACAGCTCGGCCTCACCGGGTACTTGAATCGGCGGCACCTGCACAAACTCGGACTACGAATGTTCTTCGGAGATTCGCAGGGCCCGCTCGAGATTCGGCCGGAGCTGGGGGCCCGGCGGTTCCCGCGGGTGACGTCCTATCAGATCGACCGCGGCCGATTCGAACGAGACCTGCGTGAGGGAATCCACGAGCTCGGGACCGATCTCATCGAGCGGGCGAAGGTTCTCGACATCGAGCTCTCCGACTCCGACGCGGACCACATCGTGCACTTCGAGGTGGACGGCGAGAGCGGCGAACAGCAGGTGCGGGCGCGCTTCGTCGTCGACGCATCGGGCAGGCAGCGGCTGTTGCAGCGCAAACTCGGCCTGAGCGCGCCGAGCCCGCACAAGATCAATTCGGCGTGGTGGCGCTTTCGCGGCGAATACGACGTGGAGCGAATGACCGACACCACGAACCCGGCGTGGCGGCCGCCCACGCAGGAACGCCGATGGTTCTCCACCAATCATCTGATGGGCACCGGGTACTGGGTGTGGATGATCCCGCTGTCCTCCGGGAACACCAGCGTCGGCATCGTCACCGACGACACGATCCACCCGTTCAGCACCTACGGAACCGAGAAGAAGGCCCGGCAGTGGATCGGCGAGCACGAGCCGACGCTGGCCTCGTTCATCGACGGTGCCGAGCAGCTCGACTTCTTGCAGGTGCGCAACGCGAGTTACGCCTCGAAGCAGATCTTCTCCCATCAGCGATGGGCCTGCGTCGGCGAGGCAGGCATCTTCCTCGATGCCTTCTACAGCCCGGGGTCGGACTACATCGCCTACACCAACACGATCACCACCCGCATGATCGAACTCGATCGCCGGGGTCGGCTGACCGCCGAGGTCGCCCAGACCTTCAATCAGCTGATGCTCGAGGACATGTGGCCGAACTATCTAGGGATGTACCACCAGAACTACTCGATTTTCGGCAGCGCCCCCGCCATGTTCACGAAGGTGATGTGGGATACCTCGTTCTACTGGGCATTGCCTTCGCAACTGCTGTTCCGAGGGTTGATCGGTAACGAAGACGCGGCGGCCGAATTCCATCCGATCGCTACCCGATTCAAGGGAATTCAGGCTCGCATGCAGGCGAATCTGCGCGCTTTCGGCGCGCAGGCCCCGCAGCCGGACAAGTACTTGTTCGTGGAATACAGCAAGGTGCCGATCTGCGCGCAGCTGCACCTCGACCTGCTCACCGAGAAGACCGCCGATCAGACGTTCCGCGATATGCGGCGCAATGTCGACCGGCTGGAAGCGTGGGCGGACTCCTTCGAGCAGGAGGTCGGCGCGCGGTTCGACCTGCCGACAAGGTCACCGGCAGTCGCCGGCAGCCGGTAACCGAACAGACCGAGAGGAGCGGAAAAGTGACACAGTTCGAAGGCCGGGTAGCCGTCATCACCGGCGGCAGTCGTGGAATCGGCAAGGCGCTGGCGCTGGCGCTCGCCGAACGCGGCGCGTCCATCGTCATCGGTGCGAAGACGATGGAGGCCGGTGGCCGACTGCCCGGCAGCGTGCCGGATACGGTGCGCGAGATCGAGGAACGAGGCGCACAGGCCCTCGGCGTGCGCTGCGATGTCCGCGACGAGGCGGACTTGAAGAACCTGGTGGACCGGACGATCGAGCGGTTCGGCCGACTCGACATCCTGGTCAACAACGCGGGTGCCATGTGGTTGCAGTCGGTCGAGCACACCCCACACAAGCGATACGACCTGGTGATGGCCATCAACGCCAGGGCTCCGTTCCTGCTGGCGCACCACTGCATTCCGCATATGCGCCAGGGCGGGTGGGGCCACATCGTCAACCTCAGCCCCCCGCTGGATCCAGCGGGCCTCCAGCGCATGGGCGGCAAGGTGGCCTACATGTCGTCGAAACTCAACGCCACCCTGCTGACCCTCGGTCTGGGAAAAGAGGTCGCGGCGGACGGCATCGCCTGCAACACGATCTGGACGCGCACGCTGATCGGCACCCTCGCGACCCAGAATCTCGGCATCGGTAGCCCGGCGGATTGGCGAACCGAGGACATCGTCGTCGATGCCATCCTGGCTGTCCTGGAACAGGACCCGGCGACGTTCACCGGAAACGCTCTGATGGACGACGAAGTCCTGGCGCAGTACAAGGGGATGACCGACCTGTCGCGGTACCGGTTCGTCCCCGATACCGAGCCGACCCCGATGACGTGGGAACGCTGGGACCTGATCGCCGAAGTCGCCCAGCAGATGTACTTCTCCGCACTGGCGGCTACTACCGCGGCGAAGGCGTCGCCCGGCGCGTGAAACTCGCGCGCGCCTACCCGAACGCGATGTCACCGACCTGCTCATTACCGGTCGCTATTCGGGTAGGCTCGCCAGTGGAAATGCGTAGTGGCACTGCAACTTCCACAGCAAAGTAATGCCGGCGCGTCGGCCCGCACCGTGGCCGGAAATTCCCCGCTTCCGTTGACAAACCCGACCGCGGGCTACCGGGAACCGAGACAACGCGCCCTGAGAAATCGTCCGATGCGATAGAGGAGCTGTTCATGGCCGAGGAAACCGTCATCACCGGACACGACGCGATTGTCGAGCACGCGATCGCCGCATTCGATAATCTTCCGATTCCGCCGGGAGTAGAGCTCGCGCTGCCCCCACCGTCGACCACCACCCTCGGTTTGCAGTACGAGGAATTCGTGGTCGGACAATCACTCTCGGCGACAGTGAAGATCCCGGCCGAGTACGGCAATGTCATGGGCCTGCTCCAGGGAGGTTTCCTGGCAGCCATGTTCGACGACCTGATGGCCCCACTCAGCTATCTGACCTCGAAGAACCCGACGACAACCATGGAACTGACGACGCATTTCATGCGCCCGGTATTCGTCGGTGAAAGCCTGACCTTGAAGGCGACGGTTCGCAAGCCGGGCCGATCGGTGATCTACCTCGCCGCCGAGGCGCACAACGGGAACAACAAACTCGCGGCCACAGCGATCTCGACGATCCAGGTAATGCAATTGCCGAATTCATGACCGACTGAACAGGCGTTGAAGTGTGGGGCGGGCAGCCGCCCCACACTTCGTCCGCTGTCAGGCCGACAACCGCCATGATTCCGCGCGTACCGCGACGACTGCCGCCGCGATGCGGCTATTAACCTGGAGCTTGGCGAGAATCCTGCTCACATGTTCTTTCACGGTATCCGCACTGATGAACAGCCGGGCGCCGACTTCACGATTGGACAGCCCGTCGACGACGAGACGAAGAATCTCTCTTTCGCGACTTGTCAGCAGCGAAAGACGTTGGTAAGCAATGTGGTCCGGTTCGATGTGATCCACCTGCTCGATGATCGTGGTGGTCACGATTATTCCCGAGGCCGCCACGTCCAGCGCGTCGAGTATTGCGTTCGCGTGGAAATCCGCGGCCAGCAAGACGTCGACCTCGAGCGTCGTTCGCGCCGCGTCCTGGGGGACGAGCAGTGCGATGTGCGGTTGCCGGTCGAGTGAGCGCAGCCCCCGCACAATGGTGGCGAGCCCGGCTTCCGGGCCCGTCGCCGCGTCGAGCAGCACGATGTCCGGCCGCCAGCTCATGGCCTTGTCCACCATCCCCGAGATCGGGGCCAACGCGATCTGCCGATTCGGCCTGATCGCCGCCAGGAAGTCGATATTCATTGCGTGGCAGGAGGACTCGACGATCAGCATGCGACAGCACGGCAGTCGTCCGACGCCGCCATCGACGGCGGCGATTCTCGTTGGGTGGGATTTCGGGATCTTCGGTTCCGGACTCGCAGCCATTTCATAGACCCTTGACCTGAGATGACGATGTGTACTGAGGAGAATTCGGTTCAGGAGTGAGCCGGTCGGCGAGTCAACCGAGCCGGAGGTAGCGCTGCAGCGCCAGTGGCGGCCACCGGGCGATGGTCTCGGCGAGATCCTCGGGACAATCCCTGGCCACCAGGTGCCCAGCGCCCAGGATCTGAATGACCCTTGCGTGCGGCGCCAACTGCAGAAATCCCGCGACGTCGTCGTCGGCGACCGGTGTTCTGCCGTCGGCCCGCACCAGCAGGACGGGCACGTCGAGGACCTCGGCGGCCCGCCGGAGCTGTGGAACATGCGCGAGGACGTCGTCGACGATCTCGGCATACCGGCCGTACGCGGTTGTCGCGGTGAGGAATTCGAGTACGCGGTCGGGATCCATGGTGGGCACGACATCGACGAGCACCAACCCACCGACCCGGGCGCGCACTTCGGCGTCCTCGAGGGCGATCAGTGCGGCCACTCCCCCCAGCGACGCTCCGACGACAATGCATCCTGACAGTTCGGTGCGCACCATCGCGGCGATGTCGGCCGCGCACATCGCCGTCGACCGCGCGGAACCGCCACTGTCGCCGTGCCCGCGCAGATCGAAGGTGACGCACCGATAGCCCGCCGCGACAAGACTGCCGACCACCGGATCCCAGACTTCGGATCGCTCACCGCCTGCATGCAGGAGCAGGACAGTCGGGCCCGTACCGACCGCCCGCCCACGCAGGATGGCGCCGTCGGGACGTTCGAGCTGCCGCAGACAGGGGGTCATGGGCTCGTTCATATGAGTCCTTCCGCGTTGCCCACGTTGTCGTCGAAAGTTCGACCCGACAAAGCAGTGAATGCATAATGCACTGTCCGGCAACAGGTTACGGTGATCATGCGCGCAGTTTCCGCATCGAAACCCCGCCCGTTCGTAGCCTAAGCCGATTACTTTGACCCGTCAAGGTAAGATGGCGACATGACTACTCCCCGTGTGCGCCGCACGCCGGAGGAGGCGCGGCGGCTGATCCTTGATGCCGCCGAGCGCCTCCTGGCGGAAGGCGGTGTCGCCGCCGTTCATGTCCGCGCCGTCGCCGCTGGTGTCGGCATGACCGACGCGGGTCTCGGATACCACTTCGGGACTCGCGATCGCCTCCTGGAAGCCTTACTGCACCACGGCGGCACCAAGGTCGGAACAGGACTGCAACAGGTGGTGGAATCCTGTCTGGTTCAGCCGGCGGACCTCGGTGGATTCGTGGAAACCCTCGCGACGTTCTATCGGCAGGGATACGGCGAGTTGGCGATCGCGCTGCATGCCGCCGGATGGCGGGATCCCGGATCCGGGATGCTGAATCCGGTTGTCGAGGCGCTGCACGCACTGCGCCCCGGCAACGGTGCGGGCATCCCCGTCGACGACACCCGACTCGCCGTCGCGGCACTCCACCACGCCGTGGCGACGGAATCCGCCTACGGGTCGGTCTTCCGTCGTAGCGCCGGGCTCACCGGACCGGATTCCGAGGACTGGCAGCCTCAGATCCGATGGTGGACTGTCAATCTGGCCCGGATCCTCGACATCGGGGACCCCGCACCGGTGGCCGGGAATCTTTCCGCCTCGCGCGCACCCGGGTAGGCGCTCAGCCCGCGTCCACCGCACGCACCAGACGGTCCGTCAATGGCGCCGGGACCGCGTGCGCTGCGCTGATTCGCAGCAAGGCACCACCGATGGCATCGGATTCCAGTGGACGCCGCGCCTGCGCGTCACGCTGCATCGACGACATGGCCCCGGCGGGAAAGGAATCGTAGAAGCGCAGTGCCGCACCGATATCTGCGGGGATACCGCAGGCGCCCATGATCTCGGCGATCTCACCGAGCACCGCGATCAACTCCTCTCGGTGTGCGGTCCTGACGACCCCGATCGAGACGCGATAGTGGGTCGTCATCAGCGCGAACGGCGCCAATACGAAGAGCTTTCGCCACAGCATCGCGGTCTCGTCCTCCTCGACGGAGGTGGGTATGCCCGCGTCGGCCAGCACCGCTGCCAGTGCGGCGATCCGCTCGCGCACGCCGTCGTGACCCGCGAGATCGATCTCGGCGAACGAACTGCCGTGCACGATCACGCCGGGTTCGCTTCGCGTCGATTCGACCCGGATCACTCCCGGCACAACCAGTTCCGGCCGGTACCGGCGCCGAAGAAGGCCGGGGTGCTCGATCCCGTTGAGCAGCGGAACGAGCAACGCCGCACCCGCGACGTCGGGATCGATCCGGTCCACCGCCGTCATCAGGTCCGGCTGCTTCACGGCGATCAGGCACGCGTCGACCGGCTGTCGCAGTTCGGTGTCGGCCTCGACATCGACCCTGAACTGCCCGAACTGCGCACTGCGCACCCGAATGCCGTCGGCGCGCACCGCGTCAACGGTGTCCGGTTGTCCCACGATGATCACGCGATGGCCGGCCTTGGCCAGCAGCGCCCCGATCAGTCCGCCGATGCCCCCTGCCCCGAGAACGGCCACCGTTCGCTGGGTAGCGTTGTCCACCATTACATCCTTTCGATATCCGGCCTGTTCATCGCTGCTCGTCGGCGCCGGGAAACCAGACATCGCCGGTTCCGAGATCACCGACTCGGTAGCAGCCGAGCGCGCTGATCATGAGACGCAGCTCGAAAGCCAAGCAATCGAGCAGCCCGGTCAAACCCTGGTCGGGGTCCTCGTCGGCCGCGATCAGCGCCGCCCGTCCGAGGCCGACGGCCGACGCACCGAGGGCAAGGCATTTCACCGCTCGACCGCCCTCCCAGATCCGGCCCGACGCCAGCAAGCTGTTGTCCCCGACATCGATGCGGCGCAGGCATTCCGCCAACGGCAAGCCGACCTGACCGAGAAAACCCAGTGGTGCCCAGCCCGTCCCGCCCTCGGCACCGTCGACGGTGACCGCGTCGGCACCGGCAGCCCAGGCGAGGGCCGCCGCCCGATGCACATCGCGGGCAGGCGGTAGCTTCACCCATACCCGGCACCGCGGATAGTTGTTGCGCATCAACATGATCTGCCGTCGCAGGATCTCTTCGTCGAAGGTGCCCGGTGTGCCACAGCGTAAGACGGGCGTCTGCGCGCCACCGTAGATGTCGACCAGGTCGTACTGCGCCGCCAGGTGCGCCGCCTGTTCTCGCGACACCATGGTCATGCCGCCCAGCCCGGGCTTGGCACCCTGGCCGACCTTGAGCTCGAACGCCAGGCGGCCGGTCGCCGACAGCGCCGCGGCGGTGGGATCGCTGTAGACCAGGTTCCACACCTCGGCGTCGGCGTCTTCGGTGCTCTGCTGCACGACGACACCGCCGAACCCGTCGGGCACCGAGGCGGCGTACTCGGCGATCCGCGACAGCAGGGAGCTCGCTTCCTCGTCGATCACCCTGCCGTATCCGGATACCGGGACGATGTTCTCGCCGATCACCATGGGAATCCCAGCCGCGGCGGCCTGTGCCGCGACCGCGATGCCCAGATCGCCGGAGGCGGCCGCGGTCGAGCCGAATGCCGAGATGTAGATCGGCGCGGTCGCGTTCAACCCACCGATCACGGTGGTGAGGTCCACGTCGCCCGGAAGCGGTTCGCGACCGAGTTCGATCAGCGCGGCCATCCGTTTCGGGACGAAGATCGGCGGTACCAGCCGTGCGCGATCGAGCGCGTCGGTCGCTGCCACGGGGGCGAGCTCACCGAACAGCGCCGAACCGTAGTGGGTCATGGCGGGAAAGGCCGCGCCGAGCCCCGTCCGCGCTCGGCGGCGCACCTCGTGCTCCGGGAATCCGGTCGCGGACAGGGCCGATACCGCATCGTCGGAGCCGATCACGGCCGCGCCTGCCCTGGCAGCTTGGGATAGGCCGTGACCTGCCAGACCGCATCCAGCCCGCCGAGGAACCGAGTGAACCGCTCGACACCGAGCCCGAATCCGGCACTCGGCGGCAGCCCGGCGCGGACCAGCGTGAGATACCAGTCGTATTTCGCGGGATTCTCACCGGTTTCCCGGATTCGCCGCAGCACCCGGGCATAGTCCGTTTCCCGCTCACTGCCGCTCATCATTTCCCCGAACCCGGCGGGAAAGATCAGGTCGAAGTTGCGCAGTACCCCGAGTTCATGAGGGGACTCCCGGTCGTAGAACCCCCGCGACCCCTTCGGGTAGTCGGTGATGAAGAACGGGTCGCTCCTCGTCGCGGAGATGAGTTCCTCGCCACGCCAGTCGATTTCGGTGAAGTCATCCTGCGGGTGTCCGAGCCTGCGCAGCTCGCCGACCACCTCTGTATGCGGGAGCCGACCGTAGGGCAGGGCAACCGTCTTCGCGAGTTCGGCCCGATCTCGGCCGAGAGCCTCGAGTTCGCGGCCGCTCGTCGCCAGCACATGTGTGACGCAATGCCGGGTCAGCCGTTCGGCCAGCGCCATCGCCTCGTCACGAGACCCCTCCGCGAACTCCACATCGAGCTGATGGAACTCCACCAGGTGCCGGTGGGTCACCGCTGTCTCCAGTGGTTCGAGCCGGACATTGGGCGCCAGGCAGAAGATCTTGTCGAAGCTGAGCAAAGATGCCTGCTTGTAGAGAATCCCACTGGTCATCAGTTTGTACCGATGCCCGTAGTAATCGATGTCGACCTGCTTGGCGCCGCGCGCGCCCGGGTCGGTCACCGGTCCGATGATCGGTGGCAGCAGTTCGGTGAATCCTTCGGCCGTGAGGAATTCCCGCGCTCCGGCGAGGAAGCTCGCCTGCAGCGTCAAGGCCGCGACAGTACGTGGCGATGTCAGGTGGGTATACGGGGCAGGCGGAACGGGCGTCGTCGATTCAGTACTCACACTATCTCCCTGAACGAACCATGATCGGTCGGTCGGCTACAGCACACGGTGTTCGAGTCGCCGTAGCGCCGCATAGGATTTCTGTATCCGCGCGGCGTCGCGGTCGACGAAGAACACCGCGCCGGGCGAGGAGTTGAGGTCGACCGTCGGTGTGGTCGGCTCCCGCTCACCCATCCGAAAGCGCACGCTTTCGAACCCGGGCAGCCCGGCCAGCTCCTCGGCAAGCCTCGCCCGGGGGAACGGAAGCTGTCGGTGGGCGATGAGATTCACGCACCGGGCTGCCGCGCGGCGGACGTACAGCGACGGCCGTCCGGCCAAGGTTCGGCCAGATCCGGCGTAGCAGTCCAAGGTCAGGTCGACCTGATTGGCGCCCGTGCACCGATCCAGTGCCGCGGGGTTGGCCAAACCCGACAGTCTGGCCCCGGTCTCGAGCAGCACCGGGCCGTCACCGGTCCGGATCAGCTCGGTGTGCGCAGGTCCGTTGACGATGCCGAGCGCGTCCAGACAGCCGCGGACGTAGGCGAGTATCGCGGGCAGTCGTCGATCATCCGGCGGGAGCAGATCCTCGAAGTCATAGATTCTGTGTCCGCCCGCCACCGTCCGCTTGTGGCAGATCCACGCATCGGTGAACCAGTGCGTTCCGTCTCGACTGACCGAGTTGACGACGAATTCGACGCCGTCGAGATATTCCTGGGCGAGAACGGCGCTGTTGGCCCGAAGCATCAGGTTCGTCTTACCCAGGATGGTCGCGACCGCCGCGCGCACATCGTCATCGGTCTCGCACACGAAGACATCGTCGGATCCCGCGCTGTCCAACGGCTTGACCACAATGCGTCGCGAGCCCCCGTCGCGGCGCCACCGCAGCACGGCGTCGGCATCGCTGCTCCGATACTGCCCCGCGATGCGCAGACCCGCCGCGGCCACTGCCGCGTGCATGGGGAACTTGTCCCGCCGGATCTGGGAAAACGCCGGATCGTTGCCGCGCACCCCGAGTTTGTCCGCGATCTCGTCGGCGGCTTCGACCCCGAATTCGCTGGCCGGGATCACCGCCACCGGATCGTCTGCCGCGAGCCGGTACAGGACGTCACCGCTGTTGTCCGCGTAGCTCAGGTCCGCCGCGAAGAGATCGGTGGGCAGGCTCGCGGCGAAGACCTCGGGCAGTTCCGGTCGTGACCGCACGTGCACCAGGCGATAGTCGGCCGCGGCACGCTCGGCGAGCAACGCGCCGGTGGACAGCGCATCCACCAAAACCAGGGTGGGGCGGGCCTTCCCGTCTGCGGTCATCGCGGGTCCAGTGCGTGGTCGGGTAGGTCGTCATAGTGGCGCGCGACGTGGTTGAGCATGCCGAACAGACGGTCCGAGGTCAGCTCGCCCTGCTCGGCACGAGTAGGCCCGGCGGGCAACGGAAGTCGGCCCCGCGATCCCCAGACCAAGGCACCTCGCTCGTCGATCAGGCAGGTCGTTGCTCCGGCGTTGTCCTGGTGCAAGCAGAACGGAACGTCGAGCAGGCCCCTGGCGAAGGCCTCGACCAAGGCGGTGCCGACATCACGATGGAGGCCGAGTACCGCGTCGATCAGCGACCGTGCCTCGGCCAGGATCTCCTCGCGGTAGCCGAAGTCGGCCTCGGTAGCGGGGGCGGGCGGGCCGGCGGACTCCGCCGACGCGAGCCGCAGGGCGGCCACGTTCTCCGACACGGACGGAATCTGCCATGCCTCCGATACCGTTTTCACGATCAACCGCTCGCACCCGGCATCGCGCGCCAGCACGGCGCTGTCCCGGATCAGTCGGGTGGCGCCGTTCGGAGTCCTCGGGAACAACCCCATGTAGGTGTAGAGCACGATGTGCCAGGTCGTGTCCGCCAGGTAGTCCTGCGCCAGCTCTCGTAAGGCCAGCATCGCCCCTCGGTCCTGCTCTGGCAGGGTCCCCTGGGCGTAGCTGAGGGACAGATGCCCTATCCCGTGCTGCCGGAAGAAACACCCTTCCAGCACGGTCATCGCCACCAGCAGCGACGGCGGGCACAGCTGCCCCAGCAGACATCCACCGAAACTCTCGATATGGCACGACTCGGTTTCGCCCGCCAGGAATCGGCAACCTTGCGACCACGCGGCAACGGTGTCCGCGAGCGGCAGCCGACTGTACGGCAGACAGTAGGACACCGGCCCGCCCTCGGTGACATCCAATCCGACCTCGACCAGCCGGCGAAAGATGTGCAGCGGCAGCGCGGTACCGTGCCGCACCTGTACCGGAAACGCGGGACCGGGCAACTGGTCGAGCATGGCCCGGGTGACCTCGACCGGATGCGATACCAGCGGGTAGCCGTTCAGCTCGATGCCGGCTGCGAGCTGCGCCAGCGGGGTGTGGTGGTCACCGACACGGGTATAGCTGTCCACAGTCAGTGTCCCCACGACAGGGAAGTCCAGCAGCGCGAGCTGGGCCAGCCCGGCCAGCATGTCCGGCGGACGTCCGAATCCCATCCGCGGCTGGACAACCAGCCGACCGAGGCGGGCGCTATCGGCGACGAAGCTATCGAATCGGCTCACATCAGCGCCCCGAGATCAGCTCGACAACGGGCGCGCCCGTGCGTGGATCGACCGTCCGCACCTGCTGTTTGTGCGGGTCACCGGAGCGCACCCGCGCCATGACGGTGTCGCGTCGGGAGAAGTCGACCAGGGCATCGTGGTAGAGCGTGCGCAGCAGCGCGATCGACAGCCCGGAAACCCCGGCGAGCCAGTCGGCCTCGGATTCGGTGCCCGGCTCGGCTCGCAAGGCCGCGTGATACCGGTCCAGTCTGTCGAGATGGTCGGCATGGCACCGTTCGAGAAAGGCCGCGAGGCGCTGCCCCTGGTCGGTGAAGGGGGAGAACACGATTGCCGCCATGGCCGACTCCGAGAGGCCGAACGCTCGCAGGGCGTAGTCCGCGGCGAGGGCTCGGCGTTCGCTGATCTTCGTCGGCGAGTCGTATCGGCCAAGGGCCAACGCGATGAGCCGGTCGGGCATCTCCTTCTTGCGCATCATCGACTCGGCGAACTCCAGGTACTCGCCGATTCCGGCCGCGTAACCGCGTCCGTCGACCAGCTCGGCTCGCAGTCCACGCAGATGAGCCATCAGCGTGGGGTTCGCGCAATCGGACTCGGTGAAGCTGAAGGCCAGGTCGTCGAACCGGAATCCGAGGAAGTCGACGATCAGGTCCCAGTGATCGTGCACGCGATAGCTCACCACGTCGTAGATGGAGACGAAGCGCGGCTGGATCGTCCGGTTGCCGACGGCGACCGAACGCTCGGCCAGCACCACGTCGTCACCATCGCCGAACAACTCACGGTAGTAGGCGTCGCCGATACCGCGCAGCGCGGTCAGCAGCTGCGAGAAGTCCAGTGTCCCAGTGCGATCCGGCTCGACTCCGGTCTCGCGAGCCAGCCGCCGGATCCACGCGGCGTACAGCGCCTGCTCACGCCGGGAGTCGCCCGTCATGATCGCGTCGACGCCCCCGTCCCACCAGCCCGCCCGGCCGTAGAAGTCCGCGACCGCGAGATTGCAGCTGTTGCAGAACGTCGGCCGACCGTCACCGGCCGATCGGTGGCCGTTCATGAGCACGTCGAGCCGATTGACGGTGACCACGCTCTCCGGCAACGGCAGGTCGACCCGGAACCGCCGGATCTCGGTGCGGTCGACGGTGAGGAGCTCGGTCCGGTCGTCGTCGAGCATCCGCAACGCCGCGTACACCCGGTCGATGTTCTCCATCACCGCGGTGGGCACACCCGCGTGTCTCATATTCGCCACCCGCAGCGTGAACGTGCGACCGTGGTCGAGCTGCACCCGCAACTGGACAGCGCGGACGATGGCGACGACATAGGTGCTGTCCTTGCCGCCGCCATAGGCGACCATGACCTTGTAGTCACCGATCCGGTCGATGCCACCGGCCGCGTCGATCAATGCCGCGCCGACAGCGTCGACGCCGCGCCGCTCGGCATCGGACAGGTGAGCGATCAAGCGCTGGAACAGATTCAGGTCGTCGTGCTCGGTCATACCGGTACCGCCTCGAAGCAGAAGTCGTCGATGATCTTTCGGATGCCGGCCTCGGCCGCGTGTTCGTCGTCGTGCAGCACGATGAACCGGCCGGAGTGCACGGCATCGTAGGAACCTCCCGGATCCAGCACCTCGCCCGGCGCGGGCAGCAGCTCGCGCCAGATGATCGGCACCTCGGCGCGCATGGAGCCCGCCTCGACGACCCGCACGCAACGGTCGGGTTTCGGCACCACCAGCCAGCCGCCGGAGGGGTCGCCGACCTTGACCAGCGACGGAACCGGTTGCTCGGCAAGCGCTCTGAGCCACACCTCGTAGAGATTGATGCCGAAGAGCTTGTTCAGCAGGTGGGGTACCTCGGCCCCACCCACCCGCCCGCCGACCTCGAGGAACACCAACTCGTCATCGGCGGTCACGAACAGCTCGAGGTGAAACGGAGTGGTTCGCAGGGCCAGCGCCTCGATACATCGCTGGGTGAATTCTTCGATGCGGGCACGCAATTCCGATCGCTGCACGACCACCGAGCCCAGCGGCGCGCCGCCGGCGAACGACAGACAATCGTTGACGTATCGGGAGACCACCTGGAAGTCGATCCGCGCCTCGCCGTCGGCGTAGCCGTCCACGTGGTAGACGGTGCCGTCGACGAATTCCTCTATCTCGTACCCCGACAGGTCGATCGAGGCCAGCACCTGATCCAGCGCCGCCGGATCCGCCACCTTGTGCACGCCGATACTGGCCGCGCCGTCGACGGGCTTGAGCACCACCGGAAATCCGTACCGGTCCGCGAAGGCGCGCACCTGATCCGGACTCCCGCAGGATACGAAGCGGGGCACCCGGATTCCGGCATCGGCCAGTACCTGCTTCATCCGCACTTTGTCCCGGTATCTGGCGACCTCCGCGGTGGTCGGTCCCGGGATCGCGAGATCCTCGCGAACCTGCGCCGCGACGCCGAGGGTGAACTCCGACAAAGCGATCAGACGATCGACCCGGCCCACCCGCTCGGCCGTCCGCCGGACCGCGGCGCGGAGCAGAGCCACATCGTTGACGTCCTCGACCTGTTCGAGATGCGCGATCAGCGGCTCCCCCACCAGAACCCCCGCGGCGCCGTTGGCATCGACGATGTAACTCACCTGGTTGCCGACATGGTCGAGGAAGTCCTCATACCGGGTGAGCTCGTTGTCCCAACGCACTCCGTCGGCGAATCGAGGCCACCGATTGACTACGACGATATGCATCAGGACACCTCCGGTGTCAGCACGGAACTGCTGTCCCAGGGCGGCACCACCGCAGCCTCCGCCTGCCACGACGAAAATCCGGATACCGCACCGTGATTCAAGAAGCGACGAAACTTCTCGATCGCGTCGTCGCTGGTGAAGACATCGAGGTAGCCCAGGGCCAGCAGTTCACGCCGCACCTGGTCCCCGGCTGACATCGCGGTGGTCAGCTTGCCGCCGACTACACAGGCGACGGTGAGACCCCGCGCGCGCAGAGCCGTCAACAGCGCACCGGCCCCGTGGTACCCGTGGCCGTTCACACTCGAGACAACCAGCAGATCCGGCTGGTCAACGGTGACCGCGTGCCAGACCTCGTCGATCGGCGTGCACGGCCCGAGGTTCCGGACCGAGGCGCCGTGCTCTTCGAGCACCTTCTGCAGGTAGACGAGATTCCAGATGTGCGAATCGGATTCGACGGTGCTGAGCACGCATCGAAAACGTGCGTTCATGAGACAACTCCAACCGGCATGCTCGCCTTGGCGGCGATCGCCACCCGGAAACTCGCCATCGTGAGAGGAAGGAAGATCGAACCGAACAGGCACAGCCCGATCGCCAGCCCGAAGATCAGGCGCTGCGCTCCCACCGCGGTACCAAGGGTCGCGACCAGCACGCCCGCGATCGGGTAGGACAGGAGGTTGAGCAGATAGAAGGGACCCATGACCTTGCCGAGATGCTCGTGCGGGATGACCTTCAGTCGCTGAGTCCGGTTGTACACGTTGTAGATAGCCACGCCCGCGATCACCGCGACGAATCCCACCGCGTAGACGGAGAAGGCCGCCGCGGCGCCGACGAGCAACAGCGCGGCGCACAGCACCGTGAATCCCGTTACCGCGATCATGCCGATCCCGAAGCGTTTCACCAGGAACGGGATCATCGCCAGATTCAGCAGACCCACCACGCCGACGGCGGCGTTGAGCAGTCCGTAGGAGGACTCCGCCGCGTGAAAGACCCCCGTCACCAGGGCGACATTGCAGGTGAGCAACGCCGCGACCGACAGGTTGATGGCGAAGTTCAGAATTCCGAGCAGCAGCACAGGGCGATTGCCTGCCAGTAGCCGCCAACCGATGCCGAGCTCGTGCGCGATCGCGCGCGCCGATCCGTTCACGACGGCCGGTACCGCGCCACGCGGGAGCGGCAACCAGCACGCCGCACTGATCAGGAAAACCACCGCGGCCACCCCGAGCAGCCACACCTTGCCCAGATACACCGCCGCCAGCGCCGCCGCGGCGGGCCCGATCGCCATGGCCAGCAGCTCCATGTTCTGCACGAGCGACTGCATCGTCGCGACCCGATCCCCGACGGCCAGTCGCGGCACCATCTTCTCGACCGACATGCGGGTCGGCGCCATGCACAGCGAGAGGAACCCGCCACCGATCATCAGAGCGGGGGTAGTCCAGGACGGAAGGGTCAAGCAGATCACCCCGACGCAGCACAGGATCACAGCTCGGGCGATGGCAACCCGCCGAAAGAGCCGGGCGCCTCCATCGCGGTCGGCCAGCAACCCCGCGAACGGGTAGGCCAGCAGACTGGGTAGCCACTCCAGCGCGAACGCGACGCCGAGCCCGACCAGCGACTTCGTTTCCTGGAAGATGAGCAGCGGTACCGCGAACAGCACCACCTGCTCGGCGATCAGGCCGAGCAGGACGCCGAAGGCGAACAGTCCCCGATCACGCGCCGGGGCCGGCGGCGATGTCATCGCTACTGCTCCGCCTGCTCGCGTTCCCGGACGAGTGGCAGGACGTGGGTGTAGAAGGTGCGCATTTCGGTGCGCGTCGGCCACCCCGAGAAGATGAACTCGCTGACCCCCGCGGCCTTGTATCGAACGAGGTACTCAGCGACCTCGGCGTAGCTGCCGACCACGCACAGCGCGGGTCCGCCCCGGTAGGCGACGGCGCCGGAGTAGATCATCGGCGACAGCCAGTCGTCATCCGCCTGGTCGGCGAGGCGGAACGAGTTCTTGACCGCGTGGGAATCGGAAGCAGCCACGAACTGCTCGACCCACGCGCGATGATCCTCGTCAGGATCACGCATCGTCGCGGCCAGGTCTGTCAGCGCCTGAGCTCGGGTCTCGCGCGCCAGGACATGCATGCGGATGCCGACTCGGGTTGCCTTGTGTAGCACCGGTTGTGCGGCCACGGCGATGCCCTCTGGGGTGTCGCCATAGCGAAGCCAACAGTCACCGTGTTCGATGGCGGTTTCCTGAGCCACCTCCGAAGCGCCACTGATGTAGATCTCGGGCCTGCCACCGCCCTTGTATCCGAGCCCGAGTTGCGCCTGGTCGATCCGGTAGTGCTCGCCGTCGAAGGTGAGCGGGCTCTCGCCCCGCCAAAACCTGTGCAGCACATCGAGGAACTCGCGCGAACGCGCGTAGCGTGCGTCGTGGGCGAGGAAGTCACCGTAGTAGGCCTGTTCGGCCGGGGAGATCCCGGCGACCAGGTTGAGCGAGATGCGACCGTCGGACATCCACGACACCGTGTTGACGATCTGGGTGAACAGTGTCGGCGGCAGCAGCCCTGGCCGATACGCGAGAATGAATTTCACCCGCTCGGTTTCCCGGACCAGGGCGCCGATCATCGGCAGCGGGTCCGGCATATGATAGCTGATTCCCATGAGCAAAGAATCGACGCCGAGGGCTTCGGCTTCTTGCGCGAAGCCGACGATTCCGTCGAAATCGAGTGCCCCGACATCATATTTATCGGTGGCTTTTTGCTGGCCACTATCGAGCGGCGAGCACCAGTGAAATCTCAGCGGACGAAGCATCGGCACCCTCAGAATTCTCGATATTTCCGATTTTATCGCGGCCGCAATTTCCCTGTTCGACAGGTTCAGAATAGTCGGCGCGCGCGAATTCGACATCCACCCGATCGGGGGATATCGTTCGCCGTCATCCGGCGACGTGTTCGAGCGGTCTGCCCCACTGCCCGAGATCCGCCCGAACCGCCGCGACCGCGGCCCCCACGCGGGTCGCCACGTCGAGTTTGGCGAGGATCCGGCCGACGTGTTCTTTCACCGTGTCGGGGCTGATGAACAGCCGGGCGCCGACGTCGCGGTTGGACAGGCCACAGACGATGAGCCGAAGGATCTCCCGCTCCCGCTCGGTCAGGCTCGACAACCTCTGCCGCATGGCGAGTTGCGCCGACGAGGCCGGCCGCGCCGAGGCGGTCACCGGCGCCGCGGCGACCACGACACCGGTCGCCACCAGCGTCAACGACTCCAGCACCGCCGGCACACCGTAGTCGGCGGTCAACACGGCATCGACACAGGCGATTCCGACGCGCGGCGTTCTGCGCTGCACGAGCAGTGCGAGCCGCGGCGGGTGATCCAGTGACCGCAGCTCCTGAATGAGCACGCCCAGGTTTGGCCGCAGACCTCCTGACGCTTCGAGCAGGACGATGTCGGGCCGACCGTGCCGCGCGTTCTCGACCAGCTCGCTGAAGGTCGAGGTTCGGACGAGCGCCACCCGCTGGTCGACACCGAGAACCTGCTCGAACTTTTTCCGTGTGGACGGGGAATCCGAGGCGACCAGTATGGTGCGCCCTCGCGGTGACACACACTCGGTTCCGCCGAAGACACAATCGAACTCGGTAATCGACATACCAGTCCCCTAGCTCAGTACTGACGAATGCGAATCCAGCTGCTGGACAGCTGTCATCGACTACCACATCATCGGGGAAGCGCATGCAGTTCCTGCGCATTCAATCAATGCTCACAATCCGTTTATCCGGACCAAGGATATGCGCAGCTCGATCAGCTGCACACCCCCCCGACCGGGGGAGTTTACAGCTGTGCGGACGATGCAACAGCGGCACACCATCTGAAATGTTATGCAGTACAGTCGATCTCATCGCATTGCGGGCGGCATGCCATCGCGGAATGCCGCGTGCCCGGCCGGTGGCGCAGGAGAATCGGAGGGATTGAGCCAGATCCGCAGCAATTCCCTGCTCACCCGGTCGGTATCCGTGTAGGCCGCGCGGGCGTGCACGATGACATTATTGTTCACCAGCTGGATTTCACCGGGACGAATATGCATGTCCACCTTGTTCTCACGCCGGTTCGCGATCATGTCGAACGTGTCCAGCGCGAGCTGTTCGACCTCCGACACATGAATTCCGAATCGCTCCCGGGCGGACTCGATGAACTGACGGAGATAGTACCGGCAGGTCAGGCGATCGTGATGCCAGGCAAAGACCGAGTTGCGGTAATAGGGCAACTCGTCTCTCGACTGTTCATCGCGGCGGTCGTAATAGAACCCCGTGTAATACACACCCAGCAATTCGCGATGGTCGCGTACCAACTCGTTGTGTATTGTCATCGAGCTCGTGAGGCTGCTCTGCCCACCCGCTCCCGCGGAGTTGAGGCACAGCAGCCCGACGATGTCCGAGCTGTCGGTGTGAAACGGTAGCGACTCGTTCGTCTGATAGCCACGACTCGAGCTGTTCGCCAACCCTCCGTTGCCGTAGTCCGCCACGCGGACGATGACCTCACCGAGCCCGTTCTGCGTCACCGCGGTCCCGAGGTGCGCGCAGAGGCCCCAGTACATGGTCTCGACATCGATGCCGGGAATATCGGAATCGATCGGGAATCCGCTGAGCACCACGAATCCCCGCCCCTCGTCGAGCTCTCGGGAGACCTCGCGGAGTTTCGCGACCAGGCCGTCGAGCGGGAAGTCGTCGCGGGTGAGATCCCGGAAGGCCTTCCCGGTCGCCCGAGCGTGCTCGAGCGCAGCGAACAACTCGGCGATGTCGTCCGCGCTGAAAGCGACCGTCCACTGGTCGGGACCCGTGAAATCAGCACGCACCCAGGCAGCGGGTCCGATGATCGGCTTGGTATGCATGAGGTCCGAAACCGCGAACATGTCTATTCTCCCTGTTCCCTTTCCCCGATCTTCAGCGCCATATTGTCGGTGAGACGTGTGCTACCGACGCGCCCCGCGACCAGCAGCCGAGCCGGACCGGCGTCCGGCGCGGGCCCCAGTTCATCGTCGCGGACCTCGAGATACTCGACGTCGATCTCGACGACGGCGTCCAGGACGGCCCCGGCCGCCTTCAGGATCGCGTCGACACCGTCGCGCTGCGCCCGAACCCCGTCCATCAGCGCCGTCGAGAGCACCGCCGCCGTCTTCCGTTCAGCCGCACTCAGAAACCGGTTCCTCGACGACATCGCCAGGCCGTCATGCTCTCGAACGGTGGGTACCCCGACGATGTCGATATCGAAATTCAGGTCTCGCACCATCTGCTGGATCAGCACCAGCTGTTGGAAGTCCTTCTCGCCGAAGAACGCTGACGTCGGTCGGGTGATCTGCAACAGCTTCGCGACCACGGTGAGCATCCCGGTCCACAACGCCGGGCGCGTGACAGCGTCCAGGTCGGCACCGGCAGGCCCCGGCACGAGGGTCGTGCGCCGACCATCGGGATACATCGCCGCGGCGCTCGGCGCGAAAACCAGCTCGACGCCGACCTCACTCAGCAACCGGACGTCCGACTCCAGGGTGCGTGGATAGCGATCGAAATCCTCACCGGCGCCGAACTGTAGTGGATTGACGAAAATCGACACGATGATGTCGTCGTGGTCCGCGCGCGCATGTTCCACCAATGCGAGATGCCCTTCGTGTAGCGCGCCCATGGTGGGAACGAGTGCGACCCTGCGGCCGGCGTCGCGCAGGTCCGCCGAGATCGCTGCCACGGTGGATGGATCGTGCTGCACCGTCGGCGTACTACCTACCATGTCGTTGCACCTCACGGATCGGAGCGAATTCGCCACCGCTGACGACCTGTGCAGCCGAACGGAGGTAGCGGGAGAACAGAATTTCTTCGTCCGGAACGATGGCCGGAATTGTCCGGACAAGCTTTGTCCGATTGATGAAGTGCTGATAGTCGATGTTGTCACACGTGCTGTTTCCTGCCCAGGTACCGCCACCGACGGACAATGTGCACGCCAGGCCGTTGTCGAACGCACCACTGTTTCCGACGACGTGCGGCTGATTGACGATCACGCGCGCTACCCGCACGGTCGCGGCCACTCTTTCCGCAGCCTCCGTACTCACGGTATGAATTCCACACGAGTGGCCCGCCCCCTGATAGTCGAGAATGTTCCCTATCCGGCCCAGTACTTCATCCAGGCCACCGTAGGAGTGCATGGCCAGTATCGGGGCCATTTTTTCACCACTGAACGGGTCGAGTTCATCACAGTCGGACAATTCGACCATGATGAATCCGACACCCGGCCGCGGTTCGATCCGGGCCGCCGAGAGCAATTGGTGAGCAGTTCTACCGACTACGTCACGATTCAGCTTTCCATCGAGCCACATCAGGTCCCGCAAACGCTCGACCTCGGAGCCTTCGAGTAGTTGCCCGCCCGCATCGGACAACGCCACGGTCACCGCACCGTAGACGGATTCCTGAATGTGCAACACGCTTTCCGACGAACAACTTATTCCATTATCGAAAGTCTTGCTCTTGACAATTTTTTCGACCGCCGCGACGATGTCGGCATCGGCGCAGACGATAATTTGCGGATTACCTTTTCCGACCCCGCTGACAGGAGTTCCACTGCGATAGGCCGACCGTACGTTGGCTTCGGATCCCGTGACGACCGCGAAATCGGCGGCCACGATCAATTCGTCCGAACGAGCCTTGGTGACCGGATCGAGCACCTGGACCAGATCCGCCGGCGCGCCGATCGCCCCCAACTCGGCGCGAACGTATCCGACGAGTTCACGACAGGTGGAGAGAGCTCGCGGCGAAGGCGAAAGGACGACCGCGTTACGGCCTTTCAATATGTGCATCGAGATGTTGGCCGGCGCGGCGGCGGCATTCGTCGAGGGGCAGATCGCCGCCACCACGCCCATCGGTTTCGCGTACTCGACTATTCCAGCCGCGTCGTCACGATGGATCTCGCCGACCGAGACTACGCCATGGAGATCGCTGAGTGTACCCAGCGTTTTCCGCCTGTTCTTGTCGAACTTGTCGGAAACAATTCCCATTCCGGTGGACCGAACCGCCAACTCTGCCAGTGCACGAGCGCGCGTCGGCTCATAGATCGCCCAGCCCACCGCGGTGACGACTCGATCGACCTCGGATTGGCTGTACGCGTCGAATTCGCGCTGCGCTCGCCGCGCCCGCGATACGTATTCGGAGACTTCCACATCCGGCGGGCCGCTGCGCATTCTGTCGACAAGGTGTTGCACGGTCACAGTGAGGGTCCTATCGAAGCGGTTGGTCACATCTGGCCGGCAAACCGATCGACAGTCGACAATGCTTCGTCGACTATTTCGATTCCCAGCGCAAGATCATCCCGACTGATCGTCAGCGGCGGGACGATATGGAGACGGTTCATATGTATGAATGGCCACGCACCGCGATCCATGATCGCCGCGCCGAGTTCGCGCATCGGCGAGGCCGCCTCGCCGGTGGCGTTGAACGGGACCAGGGGCGTGCGGGTTTCGCGGTCTCGCACCAATTCGATGGCCCACATCAGGCCGGCACCTCGAATATCACCGACCACGGGATGGTCATCCGCCAATCGCCGCAGGCGCGGTGCCAGAAAGTCCGCGCCGTCGCGGCGGACCTTGTCGAGGATTCCTTCGCGCTCGATGTATTCGATGGAAGCGACCCCGGGTGCGCACGCAAGCGGGTGTCCCGAGTAGGTGAGCCCACCTGCGTAGGCCCGCTCGGCGAAGGACTCGGCAACAGCCTCCGAAATGATGACGCCCCCGAGCGGGACATACCCGGAATTCACACCCTTGGCAAAGGTGATCAGATCCGGAACCACCCCCCATCGGTCGACGGCGAACCACTCCCCGAGTCGGCCGAAGCCGGTCATCACCTCGTCGGCGATCATCACTATCCCGAATTCATCGCACAGCGCGCGGATACCCGCGAGGTAGCCGTCCGGCGGAACGAGCACACCGTTGGTGCCGACCACCGGCTCGACAATGATCGCCGCGATCGTTTCCGGCCCTTCCAGCCGAATCGTTTCGGAGAGGTGGTGCAGTGCCCGGGCCGATTCCTCGATCTCGGTGCACGAAAGGAAGGGTGACCGATAGAGATAGGGGCCGGTGAAGTGCACGGATCCGGCGACCGTCGGCTCGTTCGGCCAACGGCGCGGATCCCCGGTCATCGCGATAGCGCCGGCCGTGGCGCCGTGGTAGGAGCGGTAGGACGACAACGTCTTCTGGCGTCCGGTGTGCAGCCTTGCCAGGCGCACCGCGTTCTCGTTGGCCTCAGCCCCGCCCGAGGTGAAGAAGACGCGGCCACGCGATATCGGGGCGCGGGCCACGATCAGGCTCGCGAGCTCGGTTCTGACGTCGTTGTCGAACTGGGGCGAGACCGTACACAAGACCTCGGATTGCTTGCGCACAGCACTCAGCAGATCAGGATTCTGATGCCCCAGATTCACGTTCACCAACTGCGACGCGAGATCGAGGTACTGTCTCCCGCTCTCGTCCCAGAACCAACTCCCCAGTGCGCCTGCGATCACCGGCCGGTCCACCCGCGCCTGTGCCGACCACGAGTGGAAGACCGGATCGTATTCGTCCATCAGTGACTCACTGGAAGGAATGGTCATCGTCGGGGAATGTCCGGGACTCGATGGCGTTCATGTACTCCTCGACGCACACCCGCAGCGCATCCCCGATGGCACCGAAACGCTTGGCGAACTTCGGCTTCGGGCCATCGGTGAAACCGGCCATGTCCTGCCAGACGAGGACCTGCGCATCGCAGCCGCTGCCCGCACCGCATCCGATGACCGGGATCGAGAGCAGCGCGGCGATCCGGCCGGCGATCTCCGCGGGAACCATTTCCAGCACCACCGCGAATGCGCCCGCCTGCTCGACCGCTTTCGCGTCCCGGACGAGGTTCTCGGCCGCCTCGTCGCCGCGGCCTTGAACCCGGAATCCACCGAGCGCGTGCACACTCTGCGGCGTGAAGCCGATATGGGCCATGACCGGGATGCCCGCGCGCACCAGGGCGCTGATCTGCGGCGCCACCGCCTCGCCACCTTCGAGCTTCACCGCGTGTACGTTCCCTTCCCGCATGAAGGTCGCCGCATTCGTCAACGCGAGCTCGTTCGATGCCTCGTAGGTACCGAATGGCATGTCAGCCACGACCATCGAGCGCGTGGCCGCGCGGGAGACCGCACGCACCAGCGGCATCATCTCGTCGAGCCCGACCTGCAGCGTGGTGTCGTAGCCGTAGACGACATTCGCCGCGGAATCACCGACCAGCAGTACCGGCACACCGGCCGAATCGAAGATCCGTGCTGTGGAGTAGTCGTAGGCGGTCAACATCGCCCAGGGTTGTCCGGCATCCTTCCACTCCCGGAGTTGATTGATCCGCACCCTGCGCTTTCCGGAATGCAGTGTCGGAGCTCCATAGAGCGTATCCATCTCCTATTACCTCCCCATATAGCAGAACTGTTGTTATCCGCGCTATTTGATTGCCGTCAGATATTCTGTCCAGTCGGACATGTTGGCCTCGCCGGAAGCCGCCCTCGGAATCGTTTTCCCATAGGCGTTCGACAATTCTCCGGGAAGGGTCGACCGCACCGTCCAGCCATGAGATTCAAGCCATCGAGTGGGATCACTGCGCTCGTCGGTATAGAATAGTTCGGTTACATCTATTCCACCCATCAGATCTTTGTTGATCCCTCGACCTTCGACGCGAACGACCCGCTCGATGTCCAGTCCGGATACGAATGTGTCGACCGCCAGTCGACTACCCGGCGCCGACAATGCGTGGATCCGCTCGAACAGGGCATCTTGCGCGGCGCCGGGTAGGTATCCGAGGAGTCCTTCACACGACCATGCGGTCGCCCGTGCCGCGTCGAAGCCGGCCGCACACAGCCGACTCGGCCAGTCGTCGCGCAGGTCGACGGCGACCACCTGTCGCTGCGGGCCCGATTCGATCTCGTGTGCTGCGAGAACGCGATCCTTGAACTCGAGCACCCTCGGCTGGTCGATCTCGAAGACGACCGCTCCGGGTGGCCACGGCAACCGCAACGCTCTGGCGTCGAGCCCGGCGGCGACGATCACCGCTTGCCCGATCCCCTCGGCGGCCGCCGACAAGAAGAATTCGTCGAAATGCTTCGTGCGCAGACTCATATGATCGATCGGAAAAGAAGATCCAGCCGTCAGCGTAGGATCCGTCAGCGCGCGGGAGAAGAATGTGTCGCCCGCCGCTTCGACAAAGAGCCGAGCAAAATCGTCCTGTACCAGTGGATCAGGTTCGGCCGCTCCCAGTGACCGTAACGTCGCAACGAGCAACGCGGTTGCACCGACGCTGGTCACAATATCCCAATCGTCACCATCTGTACGCATGATGCCTCACGATCTATCGAAAGATGACACGCTTCATCGGCTACCTTCCGGCACCCTTCATCCGATGTCTCGGCATTTCTGACCGGATGGGATGAAGCGTATGTCAGCGACCCCGAGTCAGGCATCCCCCCGTCCAGGTGGATGCAGATCTCGAAGTGGTCTGCGTAAGGTTTGATTCGTAGTCGGCGGATCAGAAATCGGGGGCATTATGCCAACGCTGTTAGAAGTCACCACCCAACTTTTCCTGCAGGTCGCTGTCATCTTGATCGCGTATCGGATTTTTGTTCTTATTTTTCGGAGACTGGGTCAGGCACAAGTCGTCGCGATGATGGTCGCGGGATTCGCGTTGGGTCCGTCGGTGCTCGGCTGGGTGGCTCCGTCGGTACAGGAGTGGATCTTCCCCACCGAACTGGTGGTCGAGGGCGCGGCCGTTACCCACCCGAACCTGACCGCCATCTATGTGATCGGCCAGCTCGGACTTGTGCTTTACATGTTCATGGTGGGGGCGTCGTTCAAACTCGACATCCTGCGATCCCACAGTCGGCAGGCCACCGCGACATCGGCCGCCGGCGTCGTGGTGCCCATGGTGCTCGGTGGCGTGACCGGATGGCTGCTCGTCGACGCAGGCGGATTCTTCACCGCGGAAGTCGAGTCATGGCAGGGCGGACTCTTCCTCGCCGCGGCGGTGGCCATCACAGCTTTTCCCATGCTGGCCTGGATCATCTACGACGCGGGGCTGCTGAACACCCGGCTCGGAACGATGTCGCTGTCCTGCGCGGCGGTCGATGACGCGTGTGCCTGGGTGCTGCTCGCGACCGTCGTCGCGACGACACAGGATTCCATGAGCGGGGCGCTCATCGCCGTGGGCGGCGGAGCGATCTATTTCCTGTTCATGGTGACCGTCGCCCGGCGGCTGCTGGCCCGCTTCCACACCTGGACAACGTCGCAGACTCGCCAGGAGGAATCCAGCTCGATCCCGATCAACTACCTCTCGGTCGTCCTGATCGTCATTGTGCTGGCCAGCTGGTTCACCGACCTTGTGGGCATCTACTCGGTCTTCGGAGCGTTCGTCGTCGGCGCTGTGATGCCGCGCGGCGAGCTACTCGACCGCGTCCTGGAACGTTTCGAGCCTCTGGTCGCCTATTTCCTTCTCCCCGCCTTCTTCGTCTATTCCGGCCTCAACACCGAGTTGAGCCTGATCTTCCAACCGGCGGTACTGGTCGCCGGGGTGGCCGTCCTCGCGGTGGCGTTCGCCGGAAAGTTCGGTTCGGTGTATCTCGCGGCTCGATGGCAGGGCATGAGCCGACGTGAGGCCGGTTCGATGGGCGCCCTGGCCAATGCTCGCGGTCTCATGGAGCTGATCCTGCTCAATATCGGCCTCAACGCCGACCTGATCACCAGCCAGCTCTACACCGTCCTGGTCCTGATGACGATCATCACCACGTTTGTCGCAGGCCCGCTCCAGCGGCTGTTCGAACGGAGCGCATGGCGAAACGGGTTCGTCTTCGGACCGTCGGGTGAAGCACCGAAGCCCGACCACTCGGAGCAGGCAATCCCCCTCGAACAGACACCTGCCCGATGACCAACGAACGCCGGCGACACGCCACTTCGCCTGCGACAGGAGAGATCATGGCGATCGATGTTCCCGGATTCAGGATCGGGCACTGGACGGACCCGATCGGCGAGACAGGCTGTAGCGTTCTGCTCTTTCCCGAGAACACGACCGCATCCTGCGAGGTGCGCGGTGGCGCCCCGGCGAGCCGCGAGCTCGACGCGCTCGCCCCGGACAAGATGGTGACCTTCGCCGACGCGGCGGTGCTGACCGGCGGCTCGGCTTTCGGGCTCGCCGCCGCCGACGGCGTCATGCGCTTCCTCGAGGAACGCGGCCGCGGTATAGCGACACCCGCCGGCCCGGTGCCGATCGTGCCGACGCTGGCGATCTTCGACCTGGCCGCGGGCAGTTCCGCCGCCCGTCCCACTGCCGCGAACGGGTACGCGGCCGCGTGCTCGGCCGCCGAGGACCAGCCCACCTCCGGTCGCGTCGGGGCCGGAGCGGGTGCCTACACATCGCAGTGGCGCGGTCCCGCCGGGCGGCGTCCGGGCGGCATCGCCGCCGCCCAACGCCGCCTCGATGATCTGGTCGTCGGCGCGGTCTGCGTAGTGAACTCCTTCGGCGACATCGATGACGGAACGACCGAGATCGATCTGGGAGCGATGACCCTCGCACGGCCCGTCGATCCCACAGCATGGACACACACGACGGTCGGCGTGGTGGTCACCAATGCCAGGCTGGACAAGATGGGCTGTCACATCGTGGCCCAGGGCGCGCACGATGGGTTGGCCCGGGCGATCACTCCGCCCCATGCCCGGTTCGACGGTGACGGCTTCATCGCGGCCGCGACAGGCCGGGTCGACGCCGATGTCGACCTGGTACGGCTCATGGCACTGGCGGCTGTCACCCAAGCCATTCGGTCGATCCGGCCGCGGTAGCGACGCGGCACCGGATCGAGCTCACTCCCGGCCGCTCACTATGGCGACTGTCACATTCCGGGACCCCGATGCATTGGTACCGTTGGTACTATCCAGAGTGCGAGAGTTCCACGGGGGGAACAACAATGGCGATCGAACCCGAGCCCCGCGAATCCTCGACCAGAGTCGCACAACCACCGCCGCTACCACCACGAGCGACGATCGACTCGCTGCCGGCCCTGCCGCAGCAGCCGCGGCATTCGACTCTGTTATTGGTCACCGAAACGCCTTTGCTGCGAACACAATTCGAAGCGGCTGTGGCCGCTGCCGCGGACTTCACGCTGGCCGGAACGTGCCGCGTGCGCGACACAGTCGCCGCCCACGAGCGACTGCGACCCGATATCGTGATCGTGGACGGCGCTGTGGAATCGAACCGTGAGTGGCCCGGCGCGGCCGTTCGGTTGCAGGAACTCGAGTACCCACCGATGATCACTCTCGTCATCGACCGGGATACCGAACCGTCGCCGCTTGCCGACCGGGTGGATGCCGTGTTGTCGGTGAAGCTCGGAATCGCGGCCGTGCTCGAGGCTTTGCGGGTCCTGAAACTGGGGGCGGTAGTTTCTGTGGGGCCCCAATCGCCGATATGCGCGGTAGATATGACCGCGAGCGATCTGGCGGAGCAGCTCTCGACCCTGACCAGAAGGGAACGCGAGATCCTGACGTTGATCGCCGACGGATTGTCCAATCGTCAGGTGAGCGACCGGCTGTTCATCAGCCCGAATACCGTCAAGGAATACGTCAGCCGGATTCTCGGCAAGCTCGGGGTTACCAGCCGTATCGAAGCCGCTGTGCTCGCGGTGCAGGCGGAGATCCATGGGATTGCGGAGACGCGATAGTAGGAGCCGGATTCAGCTCCGCAGCGCGGCGATCAGTGCGGGACTCAACGCCAGCGCGGGCAACGACTCGACCAGCAGGTCGACCAGCGCCTCGCGACTGATCGGCTTGTCGATCATCCAGGTGAGGATGGTCTCCTCGACAAAGGCGATCCAGCCACGAATGGCCAAGGTGAGCCGGGCCAGATCGGGATCCTCGGGCGGCAGCGGCAGTTCGCTGACGATGAGATCGGCGATGGCGCCGCGGGTTTCGTTGACATAGTCGGCCATATCAGGAGTGACGCTTGCAGGCCCGCGCAGCACGGAGCGGTAGGACGCGGAGTGCTCGGTGGCGTAGTCGACGAACCGTTCGATCGAGTCGCGCAGCATGTCGAACAGCGACAGTTCGCGGTTGGGCATGATCGCGGTGAAGAACTCGGTGCTCACATACCGGGCGATCGCCTCGTGGAATTCCTGCTTGGAGGCGAAGTAGTGGAACAGCAGCCCGCGCGAGATGCCGGCCTGCTTGGCGATGTCGTCGACCGAGACGTCCTCGAGCGACCGGTCGACCAGCATCTCGGCACCGAGGGTGATCAACTGCAGCCGACGCTCCTCGGGGCTGAGCCGCACACGTTTCGTCTCTCCCGCACTCCTGGTACTCACAACGGTCATCCTAGCCACTACTGAATCTGGTTCAATAGCTGTTGACTCCGTCTCAATAAGGCCGTAGTCTGCAGTATATGAGTCGTAAGGTTACAGACAACGTTGTCGAGCCCCGGGTCGCCGAAACCCGCCACGTGAAGACGATCATCGTCGGCAGTGGGTTCGCCGGGCTCGGCCTGGCCATCCGGCTGCGCCAAGAGGGTCGCGACGATTTCCTCGTGCTCGAGCGCGGCAGCGAAGTCGGCGGCACCTGGCGCGACAACACCTACCCCGGTGCCGCCTGCGACGTGCCTTCGCACCTTTACTCGTACTCGTTCGCGCTGAACCCCGACTGGACGCGCTCGTTCTCCAAGCAGGGCGAGATCCAGTCCTACATCAAGGGTGTCGCCGAGCGCTACGACGTGCTCGACCGGCACATCTTCGACTGCGACGTGCAGAGCATCCGCTGGAACGATGACACCGCGCAGTGGGAGATCGGCTCCACCAAGGGCAACTTCACCGCCGACACCGTGGTCTCCGCGGTCGGCGCGCTGTGCGAGCCGTCGCTGCCCGATATCAAGGGCATCAACGACTTCGAGGGCGAGATCTTCCACTCCGCCCGCTGGAACCACGACGCCGACCTCACCGGCAAGCGCGTCGCGGTGATCGGCACCGGCGCCTCCTCGATCCAGATCGTGCCGGCCATCGCGAGCAAGGTCGCCACGCTCGACGTCTACCAGCGCACCGCGCCGTGGCTGCTGCCGCGCTCGGATCGCCCGTATCTGCTGCCCGAGCGGCTGGCGTTCAAGCACATCCCCGGCGCGCAGCGCCTCTCGCGCGCGGCCATCTACGCCATCCGTGAGACCCAGGTCGTCGGCCTGACCAGGTTCCCGGTACTGATGAAGGCCTTCGAAGCCATCTCGCGCGCCAAACTGCAGATCGAGATCCGCGATCCCGAACTGCGCAAGAAGGTCACCCCGAACTACCGGATCGGCTGCAAGCGCATGCTGATCTCCAACGAGTACTACCCTGCGCTGGATCGCGACAATGTCGACGTGATCACCGACGGCATCGCCGAGGTGAAGGCGGGCTCGATCATCACCAAGGACGGCACCGAGCGCGAGATCGACGCGCTCATCGTGGCGACCGGCTTCCACGTCACCGACTCCCCCGTCTACGAGACGGTGGTCGGCCGTGACGGTCGCTCACTGTCGGAGGTGTTCGACGAGGTCGGCCAGCAGGCGTACAAGGGTTCCTCGATCGAGAACTTCCCGAACATGTTCTTCCTGGTCGGCCCGAACGTCGGCCTCGGCCACACCTCGATGGTGTTCATGATCGAATCGCAGATCAACTACGTGGCCAGCGCGCTCGCGACCATCGACGCCAAGGGCCTGCACACTGTGGAGGTCCGCAAGGACGTCCAGCAGGCCTACAACCGCGAGCTGCAGGACAAGCTCGCCAAGACCGTCTGGAACACTGGCGGCTGCGCGAGCTGGTACCTGGACAAGCACGGCAACAACACCACCCTGTGGCCCGACTTCACCTTCCGGTTCCGCAGTCTCACAAGACAATTCGATGTCGATGCCTACAATGTGACAACCTCTGACGCCTCGCGCGCCGACGATCAGAAAGTGGTAGCCCAGTGAGCAAAGACGCTTACTTCACGAACAAGGTTTGCGTGATCACCGGAGCCGGTTCCGGCATCGGCCGCGCACTGGCCGAGAACCTGGCCGCCCGTGGCGCCAAGCTCGCGCTGTCCGATATCGACACCGAGGGCCTGGCCCAGACCGTCGCCTCCTGCGAGAAGCTGGGCGCGCAGGTCAAGTCCGACCGGCTCAATGTCGCCGAGCGTGAGTCGTTCCTGCTCTACGCCGATCAGGTGAAGGCGCACTTCGGTGTCGTGCACCAGATCTACAACAACGCGGGCATCGCCTACCACGGCGACGTGGTCAAGACCGAGTTCAAAGACATCGAACGCATCATGGATGTGGACTTCTGGGGCGTCGTCAACGGCACCAAGGCGTTCCTGCCGCTGCTGATCGAGTCCGGCGACGGCCACGTGGTCAATGTCTCGAGCCTCTTCGGCCTGGTCGCCGTGCCCGGCCAGGCGGCCTACAACTCGGCCAAGTTCGCGGTGCGCGGCTTCACCGAGGCGCTGTTCCAGGAGATGAAGATCGCCAAGGCGCCGGTCAAGGTCACCTGTGTGCACCCCGGCGGCATCAAGACCGCCGTCGCCCGCAACGCCACCTACGCCGAGGGCATGGACGGCGCCAACGCCGCCTCGCTGTTCGACAAGTACCTGGCGATCCACAGCCCGGAGATGGCCGCGCAGACCATCACCGAGGGTGTGCGCAAGGGCCAGGCCCGCGTGCTCATCGGCTGGGAGGCCAAGGTGCTCGACGTGAGCGTGCGCTTGCTCGCCTCCGGCTACAGCCGGATCTCGGCCGTGGTCAACGGCCGCTTCATGCCGAACTGAGAAGATCCAGGAAACTCCATGCGCGAGTTCAAGATTCCACTGCCGATCGCCCGCATAGTGCTCGACCCGGTGTTCCGGGTGACACTGAACGCGCGGCTACCGGTCGTGGTGCAGCGCGTGCTGCTCGACGCGGTCTCGCGGCTGCAGCCGGTGCCCGACGGTTCTGTGGTGCAGCATCTGCAGCTGGGTGGACGCCCGGCCGAGCGCGTGATCGCCGAGACCGCCATTCCGGGTTCGCGTACCAGGGCGGTCCCGCCGGAACGTGCCGCGGGCGCGATCTTGTACCTGCACGGCGGCGGCTACGTGGTCGGATCGATCGCCACGCACCGTTCGCTGGTGGCCGGGCTCGCGCGCGAGACCTCGTGCGCGGTGTACTCGCTGGACTACCGGCTGGCGCCCGAGCATCCGTTCCCGGCCGGTCTCGACGACGCCGAGGCCGCGTTCCTGGACCTGGTGGGCAACGTCGGCTACCGGCCCGAGCAGATCTGCCTTGCCGGTGATTCGGCGGGCGGCGGCCTGGCGATGGCGCTGGCCCAGCGGCTGATCGAGCGGCATCAGCTGACGCCCGCCGCACTCGGCCTCATCGCACCCTGGGTGGATCCCACCGAGGTGCCGAGCAAGGACCGCGACCTGGTGATCAACCGGGCGTGGTCGCGGGCGTGCGCCGCCTACTACCTCGGCGACGCCGCCGCAACCGAAGCGGGTTACGCCCCGCTGTCGGGAAACCTGATCGGCCTGCCGCCCACCTATGTGCAGGTCGATGTGAGCGAACTCCTGCACGACCAGTGTTGCAAGCTCGTCTCAGCCTTGCGGGGAGCGGGCGTGCACGTCCGCTTCACCGAAACCCGCGGCCTCTGGCATGTCGCGCAACTGCAGGCCGCGCTGGTCACCGAGGCAGCGCTGGCCCTCAGCGAACTCGCAGAATTCCTGCGAGAAGCAATTCAGCCGGTATCGATAGACGATTTACGATAAAGCCTGGTGACGACCAATTCGGGCGGCGATATCGCGACCCGGCCGAACGTGTCGTAGATTACTGGCGAGTAGAACCCACTGGAAGGGCACAGATGCGAGAGTTCGAAGTTCCGGCTTCCTACACCATCCCGGACGATGCGAACAATTCCGACAACGTCTTCCGCTTCGCGCAGGAGACGCCGAACACGGTCTTGTTCAACGTCCCGAACGGCAGCGGCGGCTGGAACGACGTCACGGCGGCACAGTTCGAGAAAGCCGTCATCGGCGTCGCCAAGGGCCTGATCGCCGCAGGCATCGGGCTGGGCGACCGCGTCGCGATCATGGCGGCCACCCGCTACGAGTGGTCGCTGCTGGACTTCGCGATCTGGGCCGCCGGTGGCGTGACCGTCGCGATCTACGACAGCTCGGCCGCCGAGCAGGCCAAGTGGATCCTGCAGGACTCCGAGACCAAGCTGCTGGTCGTCGAGAACGACAAGCACCGCGCCACGATCGAGGAGATCGAAGCCGGTTCGCTGCCCGCGCTGGCCGAGACCCTGCAGATCGACAAGGGCGCCATCGACACGCTCATCGAGCGCGGCGCCGAGCTGGATGACTCCGTCGTGCACGAACGTCGCAAGCAGGTCGGCGCGGCCTCCCCCGCGACCCTGATCTACACCTCGGGCACGACCGGCAAGCCCAAGGGCGTGCAATTGACCCACGCGAATCTCTACGCCGAGTCCCGCTCCGGCGGTATCGAGCTGTCCGCCTTCGTCACCGAGGGCCAGAAGACGCTGCTGTTCCTGCCGCTGGCGCACGTGTTCGCCCGCGCGGTCGCACTGATCTCCTTCGATTCCAAGGTGACCATCCGCCACAGCTCGGACTGGACCACCCTGGTCGAGCAGTTCGGCGACTTCAAGCCGGACTTCATCCTCTCGGTGCCGCGCGTGTTCGAGAAGGTGTTCAACTCCGCCAAGCAGAAGGCGCACGACGGCGGCAAGGGCAAGATCTTCGACGCGGCCGCGGAGACCGCCATCGCCTACAGCACGGCGCTCCAGACCAAGGGCGGCCCCGACCTGCTGCTCAAGCTCAAGCACTTCGTCTTCGACAAGCTGGTCTACAGCAAGCTGCGCGCGGCCCTCGGTGGCCAGTGCCTTGCGGCCGTCTCCGGTGGTGGCCCGCTGGGCGCGCGCCTCGGCCACTTCTTCCGTGGCGCCGGCGTGACGATCTACGAGGGCTACGGCCTGACCGAGACCACCGCCGCGTTCACCGTGAACACCCCCGCGTTCATCCGGGTCGGCTCGGTCGGTCGCCCGATCCAGGGCCACGCGGCCAAGATCGCCGAAGACGGCGAGCTGTTGCTCAAGGGCTCGGTCGTGTTCGACGGCTACTGGGGCAACGCCGAGGCCACCGAGGAATCCTTCGTCGACGGCTGGTTCAAGACCGGCGACCTCGGTGCCATCGACGACGACGGCTTCGTCACCATCACCGGCCGCAAGAAGGAAATCCTGGTCACCGCGGGCGGCAAGAACGTCTCCCCCGCGATCCTCGAGGACTCCCTGCGCGCGCACCCGCTGATCAGCCAGGTCATGGTCGTCGGCGACGGCCAGCCCTTCATCGGCGCGCTGATCACCCTCGACCCGGAGGCCCTGCCGGGCTGGAAGGATCGCAACGGCGTCGCCGCCGACACCGCGATCGAGACCCTGATCGAGAACCCGACGCTGGTGGCCGAGGTGCAGGCCGCGATCGACGAGACCAACAGCAAGGTCTCCAAGGCCGAGGCGATCAAGAAGATCCGCATCCTCCCGGTCGACTGGACCCAGGAGGGTGGCGAGCTCACCCCGAAGATGTCGCTCAAGCGCGCCGTCGTCATGAAGCAGTACGCGGGCGAAGTAGACAAGATCTACTCCTGACCCTCGCATACGAAAGGCCGGTTGCGCTCCCGCAACCGGCCTTTCGGCTGTCTAGAACCGTTGCGCCGCGAATTGTGCCGCGGTGACGGTCATTCCGTTGATGCCGTAGAGGGTGTGCAGGGCATTGGGTTGGGCGAGTGGGGAACCGTCGCAGATGTTGTCCGATTCGATACACAGGTCGATGGTCTTGTCCTGGTAGAGCGCGCCGATCGAGACCGCGGGCGCGTCCGCGTCGCGCATGAACCGGTCCGACGGCTTGCCGAACAGCGCGACCGCCGCGACATGCTCGGCCACCTCGGCCGCCATCGGCTCTGGCAGGTACGTCTCGTACTCCGGCGGCACGCCCTCCGGCACATCGGCACCGGTCGCGAAACCGGCCAGCGCCGCGCCCTGGGAGTACCCGCCGAGGACGATCCGGGAGTTGGGGCAGTTCGCCGCGATGTATTCGACGCGGCGCTGGGCATCGCTGATCCCCCGCACGACGGTGTGCGCGAAGGCGAGCCGGTCGGTGAAGTCGCTGCTGGCCGGGTAGTCGACGCCGTACGAGCCGACCGAGCGCCCGCCCGCGTTCGCCCGCAGCGCTTCGACGAAGGAGATACCGGTCAGACCGAGTTCGCCACCCGGCTCGGCGGTCCCGCGAGCGAAGACCACCTCGATATCGGAACAGGGCGCGGCGGTAGCGGATTGGATGGGCGATACCAGGGGAATCGCGGCTGCCAAGAAGACTGCAGACACGAATCGCGAGAAGGAACGTGCTGTCATGCCGCGCAGACTACCGACCGCGAGCATTCACCATCGTCTCCGGTCCCGGCGACGCGCCGCCGCCGCAAGGGCGGGTGCGCATTCGCCTGGTGCTTTCAGGCCGGACTCACCTGCACGGATCGCAGTACGCGCAGGCCCGCGACAGCGATCGCGAGGTCGGCTGCTATCTCGAATAACGCTGCGAACCAGGAGAATCCGGTGACGCCGGCGCTCGGCGGGACGTTGATGAAGCTGTCGCTGAGTGGGCCGAACCAGTCCGGGAGCAGGTGCACGATCGTGAAGCCGGCGGCGCTCGCGAAACCGATGAACACCGCGGCGCGCGGGGCCGCCGAGTGGCCCCGGAACACCAGGACCACGGTGAGCAGCGCGAAGAGTAGTTGCAGGGTGCCGAGGGCGTTCACGAGTTGGGAGGTGGCGTCCATGCCACGGCGTAGATGGTCGGCGCCGTGGACCACGAGTGCGACGGCGAAGACCGCCGCGGTGGCGCGCAGGGTCGAGTCCGGTGTTGTCTCGGTCATGAGGTCTCCTACCGGGCGGGATCATTTCTACTACGCAGTGTAGTTTTCAGCGGGCGTATTCGGCAGGCGTTCGGCCGTCACGAAATGGTCACCGGTGCGATCCGGTCCGCGACGTAGGCTCGATCCATGGCGTTCTTGCGGGCAGTGGCCGGGATCGTGGCCGCTGCGCTGGTACTCGGCGTGGCGGAGCTGGTCGCGGTGTTCACCGGGGCCGGTAGTGCGCCCGCGTACGCACTCGGGGCGACGGTTGTCGACCACACACCCGATGGGATCAGGGAGTGGGCGATCTCGACCTTCGGGACGAACGACAAGGCCGTGCTGTTCGTGTGCATGGGCATTGTCGCGGTCGTCGTCGCGGGGCTCGCCGGGATCTCGGAACGGACGGCCCGGCCGATCGGGTCGGTCGCGTTCGCGGTTTTCGGGGTAATCGCCGCTGTCATCGGCGCAGGCAGAGTTGGCGGGTTCGCCGGCGCGCTGCCCGCGCTGATCGGTACCGCCGCCGGAATTCTCGCATTGCGTGGGCTGACCAGGCGGATCGACGACGCACCCGATGAAGCTCGGTCCCGCACCGATGCGACGATCGCGGGAGCCGGGCGGCGGCGCGTGCTCGGTGGACTCGCGGCGACCGGGTTGCTCGCTCTCGGAGCCGGGCTCGCGGGCCGACTGCTCGGCGGTACCCGCCACGACGTGACAGCCGAGCGCGAGACCGTCGAATTGCCAAGGGCCGCAACACCGTTGCCGGATCTTCCGCCGGACGCCGATCTGCGGCTACCCGGGCTCACCTCCTACATCACCCCCAACAGCGACTTCTACCGCATCGACACCGCGCTGATCGTTCCCCAGGTGTCCACAGACTCCTGGTCCCTGCGCATCCACGGCATGGTCGAACGCGAAATCCAGCTCAGCTGGGACGATCTGCTGCGCCGCACCCCGGTGGAGCACCTGGTGACGCTGGCCTGCGTCTCCAACCCGATCAACGGCGACCTGATCGGCAACGCCCGCTGGCTCGGCTACCGCCTCGACGAACTCCTCGCCGAAGCAGGCCCGCTGCCCGATGCCGACATGGTGCTGTCCCACAGCAAGGACGGCTGGACCGCGGGCAGCCCGCTGTCGGTGCTCACGGACGGCCGCGACGCGATCCTCGCCATCGGCATGAACGGCGAACCACTGCCCGTCCAGCACGGCTATCCCGCAAGGCTGGTCGTCCCCGGCCTCTACGGTTACGTCTCCGCCACCAAATGGGTCACCGAACTCGAGGTGACCCGCTTCGACAAAGCCACCGCCTACTGGACCCGCCGCGGCTGGTCGGCGCAGGGCCCGATCAAGACCGGCACCCGCATCGACACCCCGCGCGGCCGCGGCCGGATCCCGCAGGGCCGCACCGCGATCGCCGGTGTCGCCTGGGCCCAGCATCGCGGCATCACCGGCGTCGAGGTCCAGATCGACAACGGCGACTGGCGCCCCGCCCGCCTGTCCACCGAAGTCACCACCGACACCTGGCGCCAATGGGTCTACGACTGGGACGCCACCCCCGGCCAGCACACCCTGCGCGCCCGCGCTACCGACAACACCGGCCTACCCCAAACCGCCGTCGAACAAGACGTCGTCCCCGACGGCGCCACCGGCTACCCCACCCTCACCGTCCAGGTGCAATAGCCGACTGGTGATCAGCTGCTCGCGTCGGCCTTCGCCGGTTCGGGCGATGTGTTCGCGCCGGACTTTCCGTGGCCGACGAACAGTGCCGAGGCGACGACGCCGATCAGCAGGATCGCCGCGGGCAGGATCATCGACTGGGCCAGCGAGGTGCTGAATTCGTCGACGATCTGGGGCGGGAGCGGGCCGGTGGCCGCGCCCTCCCCGACCGGGCCGCCACCGCCGAGACCGTTGGCGGTCAGGCGGGCGGCGATCAGGGCGCTGATCGCGGCACTACCGAGAACCGAGCCGACCTGGCGGGTCGTGTTGTAGACACCGGCGCCCGCACCGGCCTGGGCGACCGGCAGGTTGTGGGTGGCGGTCGTGGCCAGCGGCGCCCAGATGCACGCGTTGGCCAGACCGGCGACACCGGCGGCGATCAGGAACCAGATGATCGACGAATCCGGCGTCATGAGCACACCGAAGATGAAGACCGAACCGGCGAACAGGGTGAAACCGATGGTCGGCAGCAGGCGCGGTGGCATCCGGTCCGAGATCTTGCCGATGAACGGCGCGGCGAAACCGGTGATGATCGCCATCGGCGCGAAGACCAGCGCCGAGACCGTCGGCGTCATCTCGCGCACCGACTGCAGATAGAAGTACGTGGGCACCATCATCGAGGTGACCGCGGCGCCCATCGCGGCGATCGCCAGGTTCGACAGCGCGAAATTGCGGTCGCGGAACAGGCTCAGCGGCACCAGCGGTTCGCCGGAGTTGCGCGCCTGGTTGATCACGAACACGACCAGCATCACCACACCGAAGCCGATCAGCAGCCAGATCCGCAACGACCAGTCCTGCGAATTGCCCTCCTGGATACCGAAAACCAGTGCGAGCATGCCGACTCCGCTGAGGATCACGCCGACGATGTCGAACTTGTGGTCGCTGGTCGGCAGCGCGGGCACCAGCCACACGGCCAGCCCGAACGCGATGATGCCGACCGGCACATTGACGAAGAAGATCCACTCCCAGCCCAGGTTGTCGACCAGCACGCCACCGAGGATGGGGCCGATCAGCGTCGCCAGCCCCGCGACGCCGCCCCACAGGCCCATCGCGGCACCGCGCTTGTCCGGCGGGAAGGTGCGGGTGATCACGGCCATCGTCTGCGGCGTCATCAGCGCGGCACCGATGCCCTGGGCGGCGCGGGCGGCGATCAGCATGCCGATACTGCCGGACAGGCCGCACCACAGCGAGGCGGCGGTGAAGATCGCGAGGCCGATCAGGTAGATGTTCTTCGGCCCGAATTTGTCCCCCAGACGGCCGGTGACAAGCAGCGGCACCGCGTAGGTGAGCAGATAGGCGCTGGTCACCCAGATGACGTTGGAGATATCGGTGCTGAGCTCGGTCATGATGGCCGGATTGGCGACCGCGACGATCGTCATATCCAACAGGATCATGAAGAACCCGACCACCAGCGCGAAGAGCGCTAGCCACGGATTGCGTTGGGTGGTCATCGAATTCGTTCCAATCGGGGGGAGGGATTCAGCTTCGGGCAGCCCAGCGGGGCCGGGGCGCGGCGTCGGGGTGATCCCCATCCGGCCATTCGTGGGCGTGATCGTCGGTGATCCGTTCGCCGGTGACGGGGTCGAATTGCTCCCATGGCACGGCACCGCTGCCGAGTTCGGCGGCGAAGCCTTCGATCCACATGAGTTCGGCGTGGATATTGGCGCGAATGTATTCCAGGACAACGTAATAGCGGCGCGGGACGGCGCGGCTGCGCGTCCAGTCGAGCAGCACGTCCATGTCGGTCCGCGACTGGCTCAGGTATTCCACGCGCTCATCGAGCAGCGCGACGACCTGTTCTTGCGGGAGGGTGTGCGCCTCGGCCAATGCCACCCGGAAAATCGGATACTCCTGCACCGGCGTACGCAGCAGCTCGGCGATCCGCCCCCGCAGCGCGGTACGTCCGGAATCGGTGATCCGATAGGTGGTCCGCTCGGGCCGATTCCCGGCCCGGCCGACCCCTTCCGCCGCCACCATCTCGTCGTCGGCCAGCCGGGACACCGCGTGATACAGCGACCCCGGCCGCACCTTGACCAGCAGATCCTCCCGCCGAGCGATCAACAGCTGATACATCTCGTACGGATGCATCGGCCGCTCATCGAGCAACGCGAGCACCGCGATAGCCAACGGCGTCATCGCGTTCCGCCCAGGCTGCCCCACCCCGCCACCTCCACTCAGCTCTGTGTTCCAGACCAAATATTCCAGTAGGAATATACGGAGTGGAACATAGCATGGCAAGGCTGAAACCAGCCGATGCCGCCAGAACCGCCGTAGACTTACGGCAGTCGAACATGACGATCTGGGGGATCACCGTGGGGGCACTTCGATTCCGGTCCGCAGCCACCGCGTTGCTGGCTGTCGCCATCACAACCACCAGCTGCGGCGACCTGGAACGAGCACTCAACCGCGGCGGCGCCACCCCCTGCCGCGACTACCTCGATCAGGACGCGGACGACCAGCGTCTGACGATCACGAAATTCATCCAGGATCGCCGCAACAACAACGAGGACCTCACTCCCGCGACCATCGACGTCGCACGAGGCGGCGTCAACATGCTGTGCTCGATCCCCTCGAACGCCGACGTTCCCATCGAAGACGCCACCCTGAAGGGCATCGAAATCCGCATCACCCCGACCCGCTGAGGTCGCCGAAAGACCTGCCTGCCAGGCCTACGGGACCAGCACCATCTCCGGGTTCAGCAACGTGGCAGGCAGCTGGGCGAGATCGTCGTATCGGCCCAGCGTCGTATCGAAGAAGCCGCGCAGGTAGTCGAGTTGGACGTCGAGCGACTTGTGCGGATCGATGGTGCCGACCGTCCGTGACGCGGCGGCGGCGGGGACGAGGCCCGCGGCGACAAGTGGCGCGGCGATCAGCGGGGTATCGCAGAACGACAGATGTTGTGCGCCGTTGAGCTGGAAATTCAGTTTCGGGCCGTCGCTGGTGGCCCAGAACTGTTTCCAGCTCGCGACGTTGTCACGGTTGCGGCCCTCGCGGCTGATGAGCAGGAAGGGACGGTCCAGCCCGTCGGTGACGACCGAGCCCCAGAGGCGCCCATCGAGGTTGGCCGCTGCGGCAATCCGGCGGTCGTCGTGCATCGCTTGCGCCGCGGTGGCGCCGCCGAGGGAATGTCCGAACATCCCCACCTTCGATACGTCGAGCACGCGGGCGAGGTTCGCGGGGAGCGGGTACTGGTCGGTATCCGGGTTGTTCCCCGCGGTGATGTCGGCGAGCCTGTCGAGCACGAACCGTGTGTCGGCTACCCGCGTCGCTGTCGCCTTGGTGCCCTGAGCCTCGACTTCGCCGGGATCGGTGGTCGGCGGCAGCACGCTGCGTTCGATCCGCCCGTCGGGGAATTCCGTCGCCAATGATTCGTAGGTGTGACTCAGGGTGACTACGACGAAACCGTGGCTGGCGAGGTCTTCGGCATGAGCTGTACTCAGCTCACGCGGCATCCCGAGACCCGGCGAGAACACAACGACCGGCCGAGGCCCACGCGAGGTCTCCGCGGGCGCGCCGAGGCGACCGTGGCTGGGCGCGACCGTCAATCGTTCCGTCGACGCCGCACCGATCTGAGCAAGACTCTCGGCATAGATGCGGGTGAGACCGGGAGAAAGCCAAGGCCGCGCGGGCGCTCCCGTCACATCGGCGGCGGGATACCAGACGCTGACCATCAATTCGCGCGGCACAGTCGGCTTGTACGGATCGGGCCGCGAGGTATCGACCAAGCGCAGATCCACCACACCGATCGCCTCCGAACCAGAGGGTTCCGGCAGTGACACGACCACCGAGTCCTGTTGCGGCAGGTCTGGTTCGGCGTGTGCTACGACGTCGACCGTGGTCAATGTCAGTAGAGCCAGAACCGGAATGCATCGAAATATTTTCGTCCACACAGCTATTCACTCCCCAAGCGTTGAACTCGCTACCCTTCGGCCGGTCAGCCTAGCCGCGTCGGCTCCTGGCCGGATCCGCTGAGACAGGACGACCGTTCTCATCGAACAACGGCCTGCCCGACATGCTCGAGTCGGCTACCGTCAGAGGCGAATGTTGGAGGGGAGCAAGACAATGCAGCATCATGCCGGGAATTTCCGTGCTGTACGGGGGCTGGGTTCGGCCTTCGTGGCGCTCGCGGCAATCGTGGTCGTCGTCCAGTGGGCTGCCGTGGTTCTGCGGTGGATCGGTTACCGAATTGTCGCGGCACGCTATGACGGTGATATCGGTAGCGCCGACTACAACTGGGCGCGCGACACGCTGTTTCCGATCGAGGTGGCCCTGTGGCTGATGTCGTTCCTGGCGATGCTGGTGGCTTGGATCGTCGTGACCGTCTGGCTGTCGCGGGCGCGGGCCAACGCCGACAATTTCGCCCCGGCCGCGCACCATCTGTCGCGCCCGTGGGCGTTCTGGGGTTGGGTGGTTCCGATCGTCTCGCTGTGGTTCCCCGCGCTGTTCGTCCACGATGTCGACACAGCGTCGGCACCGCGGCGCCGCAGCCAGGGACTGATCGCGACCTGGTGGATCACCTGGGTCCTCGCCTGGATCGCCTTCTGGGCAGGCATCGTCTCGCTCCGCATGCCCGACGACCACGACACCATTCAGACAATGCGTGACTCCGAAGTCGACGGCCTGTTCATCTTCAGCGCGAGCCGATCGGCGTCGGCGCTGCTGTTCACCGTCGCCGCGGCGTGCCTGATCGCGGTCATCCTGCGGATCGGCCGAGCCCAGGCCGCTTGGTCCAGCACTGCTCGCTGACTTGCCGCGTGTTCGGCGGGGCCCTGCTCTACAGGCTGTGGGCGTCCAGCCAGGTTCTGGCCGCGTCGGCGGGGCGGGTGCCGGTTTCGATCTGGTTGATCGACTCGATCAGGCCCTCGGTGGTCAGTTCGCCTGCTACGTAGTTGAGCTTTTTCAGCTGTCGGCGGTCGAAGATGCCGGTGCGGTAGAGGGCGAGAATGTTCTGGGCGCGGAGGGTGTAGTCGGGGTCGGGAAGGGCGTCGCGGGGGCGCAGGTCGGTGCCGTCCGCCGCGTCGGTCACCGAAAGGCCCTGTGGGAGTGCGGCGTTGACCGCGGCGGCGACCTCGTCGGGTTTACGCGCGGGCGAGGTCGGGTTCCAGCGGTCGAGGAGGGCGCCGTTGCGGGCGGGCAGGACCGCGATGCGGCCTGCGTCGAGGTCGGCGAGGGGGGTCGTCAATCCGGTGACGACAGTGGATTCGGTGCCCGCGCGTTCCAGTGCTTGGGAATAGATCTCGGCGAGCAGAACCGATTCCGTCGACGAATCCGCGCCGACCGCGACCACCGTCTTCGCGTCGTCGGAGGCACAGGAAATGGTGGTGAAAGCGCAGGCTGCGACCAGGATCGCGGCGGCGGTTCGACGCACGGCGACCGAGTGCATCCGGCGACACCAACTTTCTGTATTTGCCGTCAACCCGCGCAATTCGGCCCGACGGCGGGCAGTATGAACTACCAGAATGTACCTGTGGCCCCCGGGTCGCACGCACAGCGCACTGCCCGCCTTTGCCGGAAGGACACCAGTGAAAACAGCCTTCGCCTCCTCCTCACCAGGACAACGTCGACCGGCACGCCGCCTCGCCGTGCGGGCGGGCCGGGTACTGGTTGCCGCGGTGGCGCTGGCCGCCGCCATGATCGTCGCCGCCTGTGGCAACAGCGATCCGCTTGCCGCCAAGGGAGATTGCGCGAGCGACGCGTTGATCGTCGGGTCGGCCAACTTCCCCGAGTCCGAGACCGTGGCCAACATCTACACCGAGGTGCTGCGGATCAACGGCTTCAAGGTCGACACCAAGTTCGATATCGGCTCTCGCGAGGCCTACATTCCCGCGCTGCGCCAGTGCGCGATCTCGCTGATCCCGGAATACACCGGCAACCTGCTGCAATACCTCGACAAAGATGCCACGGCCACCGCCGCGCCCGAGGTGAACGCCGCACTCGCCAAGGCACTCGGCGACGACCTCGCCATCGCGACACCGGCCCCCGGCGAGGATTCCGACGCGGTGGTCGTCACCCGCGCGACGGCCGACAAATGGGGCTTGAAGACCATCGCCGATCTCGCGCCGCACTCGGCCGAGGTGAAGTTCGGCGGCATGGCCGAATTCGCGCAGCGCCCCGGCGGTCTGCCCGGGTTGAAGAAGACCTACGGCCTCGATATCAGCGACGCCGATTTCGTGCCGATCGCCGACGGCGGTGGGCCCGCGACGGTGCGCGCGCTGGTCGAGGGCCAGGTGAACGCGGCCGACATCTTCACCACCTCGCCGGCGATCGCCCAGAACGACCTGGTCGTGCTCGCCGATCCCGCACACAATTTCGCGGCGCAGAACGTGGTGCCGCTGTTCAACGCCGCGAAGAAGACCGACAAGGCCGTCGCCGTGCTCGACGCGGTATCGGCCAAACTGACCACCACCGAACTGATCTCGCTGAACACAGCCGTCTCGGGCGAGAGCAAGATCGAACCGAAGGCCGCCGCGCTCGCCTGGATCACCGCGCAGGGTTTGAACTCCCCCATCGGTTAGGCGTGTATGGCGCATCGAGGAGAAACCATTGTCCGACATCGTATTCCGCGGTATCGACAAGACCTATCCGAACGGCACACACGCGGTGCGCGATCTGAACCTGCACATCGACTCGGGATCGTTCACCGTGTTCGTCGGGCCGTCCGGCTGCGGCAAGACCACCTCGATGCGGATGATCAATCGGATGGTCGACCCCACCGCGGGCACCATCACCATCGACGGACGCGACATCGCGACGGTCGATCCGGTGAAACTGCGCCTCGGCATCGGCTACGTGATCCAGAGCGGCGGGCTGCTGCCCAACCGCAAGGTGGTCGACAATGTGGCGACCGTGCCGATCCTGCTCGGGCAATCACGCAAGGCCGCCCGCGCGGCCGCGCTGGAGGTCATGGACCGGGTCGGGCTGGATCGCGGTCTGGCGCAGCGGTATCCGGCGCAACTCTCGGGTGGTCAGCAGCAGCGGGTCGGGGTGGCGCGGGCGCTGGCCGCGGACCCGCCCGTGCTGCTGATGGACGAGCCGTTCAGCGCGGTCGACCCGGTGGTGCGCGCCGAACTGCAATCGGAGATGCAGCGGCTACAGGCGGAGCTGAACAAGACGATCGTGTTCGTGACCCACGATATCGACGAGGCGATCACCCTCGGCGACAAGATCGCGGTGTTCGGGCGCGGCGGGGTGTTGCAGCAGTACGACACCCCGGAGCACGTATTAGCCCAGCCCGCAACGGATTTCGTCGCCGGGTTCGTCGGAAGGGATCGCGGCTATCGAGGGCTGTCGTTCCGTAGTGCCGAAGCTGTTGCGCTGGCACCGATTCGGACGATCAAGCCGGACGACATCGCCGGATTGCGGCTCGCCCAAGGCGAATGGGCGCTGGTCGTCGACACCCTCGGCAAGCCGGGCGGCTGGATCGACGTCACCGGCGTGGAGCGGGTGCGTGCGGGAAAACCCTTGGACTCCAGCGTTTCCGCCGGTGGTTCGCTGTTCACCCCGGACGGCGACCTCCGGCAGGCACTGGACGCGGCCATCTCCTCACCCTCTGGCGTCGGTGTCGCCGTCGACGAGGCGGGTGCCGTGCGCGGCGGACTGCTCGCCACCGACGTGCTGACCCAACTCGCCGCACAGCGGGCAACCGAAGACGCCGAACGCAATCAGGAGTTCTTCGTCCAGGGCGCGTCGTGAGATATCTGATCGACAATTTCGCCGACATCATGGCGATCACCCGCACCCACCTGGTGCTCGCGCTGGTTCCCCTGCTGCTCGGCCTGGTGATCGCGGTCCCGGTCGGTGCGCTGGCGCGCGGAAACCGCTGGGCCCGGCGGATCACCACCACGATGTCGAGCCTGGCCTATACCATTCCATCGCTCGCGCTGTTCGTGATCATTCCGCCGCTGGTCGGCATCTCGATGATCGACCCACTCAATGTGATCATCGCGCTCACCGTGTATTCGACCGCGCTGCTGCTGATCGCGGTGCCGATGGCGCTGGATACGGTGCCGGCCGGCGTGATCGATGCCGCCGACGCGGTCGGATTCGGGCGGTTACGACGTACCGTCACCGTCGACATGCCGCTGGCGCTGCCGGTTTTCACCGCCTCGCTGCGCGTGGTGGTGGTCACCAATATCGCGATGGTGTCGGTCGGCGCGCTGATCGGCGTCGGCGGGCTCGGGAAGCTGTTCACCCAGGGCTATCAGCGTGATTATCCCGACCAGATCATCGCGGGCATCATCGTCACCCTGGTGCTGGCGCTGATCTTCGATCGACTGGCGTTCCTGCTCGGCACCCTCGCGACCCCGTGGACCCGTGCCGACGCGCGGGTGAAGGGAGTGCGGTCGTGAACCTGTTCGTCGAAGCATGGAACTACCTCAGCGACGGTGCCAACTGGGGTGGTCCCACCGGCATCGAACATCGGCTGCTGCAACATCTCTGGTACAGCTTCCTGGCGGTGGCGTTGTCGGCGGTGATCGCGGTGCCGCTCGGGCTGCTCATCGGGCACACGCGCCGCGGCAGCGCGGTGATGGTCGGCTTCGCCAATGCCATGCGGGCGCTGCCGACGCTGGGGCTGCTCACCTTTCTGGTGCTCGGACTCGGGCTCGGGCTGATCCCGCCGCTGCTGGCCCTGATCACCGTCGGCATCCCGCCGCTGCTGGCGGGCGCGTACGCCGGGATCGCGAATGTACCCGCCGATGTGGTCGACGCGTCGCGGGCGATGGGGATGACCGAGAGCCAGATCCTGTTCCGGGTCGAGGTGCCCAATGCGCTGCCGGTGCTGCTCGGCGGCTTGCGCAGCGCCACTTTGCAGGTTGTCGCCACGGCGACCATCGCGGCCTACGTCAACCTCGGTGGGCTCGGCCGCTACATCTTCGACGGGATCGGGCTCTACCGATACGACCTGGTGCTGGTCGGTGCGCTGCTGGTCGCGGTGCTGGCGCTGGTGCTCGATGGGCTGCTCGCGGTGGCGGTGTGGGCGGGCACGCCGGGCACCGGCCGACTCACGCGCGCGGAGGCCGACCCCCGAATATCGGTCGTCACCGAGTAAAGCCTGCGGGTGGTCGGCAACGCGACAGCGCCCCGTTCCGATGGGAACGAGGCGCTGTGAGCGGAGAATTTACTAGGCGACACCCTCGGCGCGCGCGGCTTCCGCGACGGCCTCGGCCACAGCCGGAGCGACGCGCGGGTCGAGCGGGCTCGGGATGATCTTGTCGACGGCGAGCTCGTCGGCCACGACACCGAAGATGGCGTTCGCGGCGGCGACCTTCATGCCCTCGGTGATCCGGCGGGCACCGGCATCGAGCGCACCCTTGAACACGCCGGGGAAGGCGAGCACATTGTTGATCTGGTTCGGGAAGTCGCTGCGGCCGGTCGCCACGATCGCCACGTACTTGGCGGCCACGTCGGGGTGGATCTCCGGATCCGGGTTGGACATGGCGAACACGATCGCCTCCGGCGCCATCGAGGCGATGAGCTCCTCGGGGATGGTGCCCGCGGACAGGCCGAGGAACACATCGGCACCGGCCAGCGCGTCGGCCGGGCCACCGGTCAGGCCACGCGGGTTGGAGCGGGCGGCCAGGTCGGCCTTCACCCCGTTGAGGCCGTCGCGACCGGCGCTGACAATGCCCTTGGAGTCGAGCACGACCACGTCGGGGACACCGGCGGCGATCAGGATGTTCGCGCAGGCCACACCGGCCGCACCGGCACCGGAGACGACGACCTTGAGCGCCGACATGTCACGGCCCTGCACCGCGGCCGCGCCCTTGAGGGCGGCCAGCACCACGATGGCGGTGCCGTGCTGGTCGTCGTGCATGACCGGGCAGTCGAGCGCCTCGATGACGCGGCGCTCGATCTCGAAGCAGCGGGGGGCGGAGATGTCTTCCAGGTTCACCGCGCCGAAGCTCGGACGCAGGTGGATCAGCGTCTGGACGATCTCGTCGGGGTCGGTGGTGTCGAGCACCAGCGGGATCGAGTTCAGGCCCGCGAACTTCTTGAACAGCGCGGCCTTGCCCTCCATCACGGGCAGCGAGGCGCGCGGGCCGATGTCGCCGAGGCCGAGCACGGCGGTGCCGTCGCTGACCACGACCACGAGGCGGTCGGTCCAGGTGTAGGTCTTGGTGAGCGCCGCGTCCTCGGCGATCGCACGGCTGACCTGGGCGACACCGGGGGTGTAGGCGATGGACAGATCGCGCTGGGTCTCGAGGGGGGCGCTCAGCTCGACCGACAGCTTGCCGCCGAGGTGGCCCGCGAAGATCTCGTCGTTGGTGATGGCAGCGAGGCTCGCTGCGTCATCGGCCTTGGGCGCCGCGGTGGCATTCGGTGCGTCAGTCACAGGTGACACGATTTCACTCCTGCTCGAGTCGGGCTCAACCGGGGGACGGTTACCGCCGGGTATATCGGAACTACTAATTTCTGGGACGCCGGATTTCTACGGCGTTGGATCGCTACAACGCTCTTCGGGTGCGCGACCGCACGCGTTTCGCGGTGGCTACCGGTACGCGTGGCGCGGCACTGATCTGCCGAGCGGAACCGGACGGGTGTGTCCGGGCGAGCAGGGTCGACCGACGCTGCGACGGTGCGTCGCACGGCGGAAGGTCGCCGATGTCCCCGATCCCGGCGGTGGCAAGGGAAGGGAATCCGCAACATTCTGCCAGCATGGTGCGTCGATTGCCAAACCGCGTCATGTGTCGAGCGTAGCCGTGTCGAATTGCCGTGGCGTAAGCGAAAACTCGCAGCGCAGCGGGAACATCCGGTGAACTTTCACACCGTGGCGGGGGTGGCCGCGGTGAGCTCGCCGCCGAGTGGCTCCGGCCATTCCTCTCGACGCACCCAGACGTCGTCGAGCCCACCACAGCGCAGCCGGACCAGCCAATCCGGGCACGCGTCGGGGTGGTCGATGCGCCGGTGGATACCGCGGCTCTCGGCACGCACGAGCGCGCTGTAGCCCGCCCACCGGGCGACGGCGAGCAGGGCAGCCGCCTGGCGTGCGCGCAGCTGCCCGACGCCGAGGCCGCCGAGTTCGAACTGGGCGCCGGGCCACATGGCGTCCAGTTCGGCGATGCTGTCGGCGAGGCTGCCCGCGCTGCGCCGGTAGCTGCGGCGCAGCGGCAGCGTGTGTTCCTGCACCAGGCCGACCACCGAACGCGGATCGATGTGGGCATGGGGGCCAAGGCCCGCGCCGGGCACGGGGCGCGCGCTGCTGGCCCGTTCGTTGGCCACCGCGAACGCGGCGGCACCCTGCCCCGCCCAGGTGCCAGAGGCCAGTGCCCACGCACCGTTGAGACCGCCTGCGGCGCCCGCCGCCCCGGTGACCACCTGTCTGCCCGTCACATCGCCCGCACCGAACAGGCCACGGATCGTTGTCGAGCAATCGGTGTCGGCGAGAGCGAGTCCGCCCGCGCCACGGATGGTTCCCTCCAGCACCGCCCGGACGGGAACCCGTCCCGTGGCATCGACCGCGCCGTGTCTGCTCAGCCAGTGCCGGACGGTGTCGGGCACCTCGTTCAGGGCGGCGAAGACCCGCCTGCCGTCGGCGATGGCGGTGAGCGCCGCCGGATACCGGTCGGGCAGTTCGGTGCCCGCTTCGTCGTAGAGGGCCGCGAAATGCACCGACAGACCGGGCGCGACCGCCGGATGCGGATGTACTCGGGAGAGCACCGGCGCCAGTCCGTAGGCACTGGAGAATTCCATCCCGCACAGTTCGGCACCGGCCTCGGCCGCCATCAGCAGGCCCTCGCCGGTGCTCACCTCGGTGCCCGCACCGCCGGACAGGAAGGCACAGCCACCGGTGGCAACCACAACCGCGCCCGCCCGGATGGCCCACGGCCGAAACTTGTTGTGGCGCTGAACCCCGGCGGCCCCGACCACCGTGCCCGCCGGATCGACGAGCAGTTGTAGCGCCGGATGATGATCGAGGATGCGCACGCCCGCCTCCAGCGCGCCGCGACGAAGTCTGCGCAGGTAGCTCGCGCCGTCGAAGTGCACGTGGGCCGGGTCGCCGTTCGGGTCGGGCACGCGGTGGCGGGTGCCCGACCAGGTTTGCAATCGCCGGTGGGTCTCGTCGACGACGCGGTGCAGCCAGGCCCGGTCACCGAGACCGCCGCCGGCCACGAACACCTTCTCGACCGCCTCGGCACGGCCGGGACCGGGCGGAATGTCCCAGAGCACGGTGGTGCCGTACACGGTGGGACCGCTGGAACCGCAGCGGCTCTTGTCGACCAGAACCACCCGCGCACCCGTCGCCGCGGCAGCGACGGCGGCCCAGAGCCCGGCGGGTCCACCGCCGAGGATCAAGACGTCCGTTTCGATGCTGGTCACAAGAGAAATATTCGGGCACAGTTCACCCGCCCGCAACCATTACGCGTCCGTCAACCCCACCATTGTGTCCAAAGCAATACGCCGGCCGTGACCAAGACCGCCACGGATCCCAGCAATGCCGGCATCCCGCGACGCCGATCGGCGAAGCCCTGGGTCACGACCACCACCACCGCGGCCACGAAATGCCAAGTCAGCGATTCGGCGCCCGGCCCGGGAAAGTCGCGGCGCGAGCCGATCACGGCCGCGCCGATGACCACGCACAACAGCACGAGCACCCCGCCCGCGACGACGCCGCTGACCGTGCGCACCAGCGTCACGGGGCGATCACCGGCGTCCCGCTCGCCTTGTCGATGAGCGCTTCGTACTGCTCTGGATCGGTGGCGCACGCGCCGATCTCGATGGTCTTGTTGCTGCCGTGATAGTCCGACGAGCCGGTTCGGACCAGGCCCAATTCCCGCGAGAGTCCGGTCAGCACAAGGCGATCGGCGGCGTTGTGATCCGGGTGGTCGATCTCGAGCCCGCCGAGGCCGAGCTCGGCCAGCGCCCTGATCTCGTCGAGCGCGAGCAGCCTGCCCCGCGTGCGCGCACGGGCATGGGCGATCACGCTGACCCCGCCGGCGGCCGCGATCAACTGCACCGCCCGGGTCAGCGGGGTGTCGGCCTTCTCGGCGTAGTACGGCCCGTGCGGGGCCAGTAGCTCGGTGAACGCGGCGTTCACGCTCTCGACGACTCCGGCCGCGACCAGCGCCTGCGCCAGATGCGGCCTGCCGACGGCGGGACCGGCGCTCGCCATCACCGCGTCGGGATCGATCGGCAGTCCGTCGGCCGCCATCTTGTCGGCCATCGCCCGCACCCTGGCCACCCGCTCGCCGCGCAACCGCTCACGTTCGGTGGCGAACCCGCGGTCGGTGGGGTCGAACAGATACGCCAGCAGGTGCACCGGCACCGGGTGGCCGTCCTCCCCCATGCCCGTGCACGACATCTCCATGCCGCGCACCAACGTGAGCCCCGGCGGGCGGGCGGCCTCGGCCTCGGCCCAGCCGGCGGTGGTGTCGTGGTCGGTGATCGCGACAACGTCGAGACCGGCCGCCGCGGCATGCCGCACCAGTTCGGCCGGGGTGTCGGTGCCGTCGGAGGCGGTGGAATGGGTATGCAGGTCGATGCGCACACCCTCAGTCTTACAGTGCGGTCTCGGCCTGCGCGCGCTCGTCCGCCGAGACGGGTGGTGGCCGTAGGATCGCGCTGGTGCCCTCCCTACCGCCGATGCCGTCGTTTCGTGGCCCGGGCCGGGCCACGCATCCACGACCGCGGATCCCGGTGCCGACCGCGCGCGCCATCGTCGACTGCGGCGTCTATGTCGACGGAGTACGCACACCGGGACACTTCACCCCGCAGCAGGCATTGAGCGAGGCGAGCAAGACCGAATCCGGCTTCGTCTGGGTCGGCCTGCACGATCCCGATGAGTCGCAGATGAACGAGATCGCCCGGATCTTCGACCTGCACCCGCTCGCGGTGGAAGACGCAGTGCAGGGCCGCCAGCGCCCCAAGCTGGAGCGCTACGACAACACCCTGTTCCTGGTCATGCGCACTGTCAGCTACGTCGAGCACGATATCCACGCCATCAGCGAGATCGTCGAGACCGGCGACATCATGGTCTTCACCGGCCCGCATTTCGCGATCACCGTGCGCCACGGCGAACACACCGGCCTCGCCGGGGTGCGCCGGGAACTCGAGGGCAATCCCGATCAGCTGCGGCTGGGTCCGTGCGCGGTGCTGCACGCGGTGGCCGACCACGTGGTCGACTCCTACGTCGAGGTGTCGGAATCGGTGGAAGAGGACATCGACGAGATGGAAGAGGCCGTGTTCACGCCCACGTCGAAGATCGGCATCGGGGCGATCTATCAGCTCAAACGTGAAGTCGTCGAACTGCGGCGGGCCGTCGGGCCACTCGGATTGCCGTTGCAGCAACTGGTCCACAACCAGGAGCTGCCGCTACCCAAGGAGATTCGCCGCTACCTGCGCGACGTCGCCGATCACCACACCAGCGTCTCCGAGCACATCACCTACTTCGACGAATCGCTCAACGCGCTGGTCAACGCGGCCCTGGCCAAGATCAGCGTCCAGCAGAACACCGACATGCGCAAGATCTCGGCCTACGCCGCGATGGCGGCGGTGCCGACGATGATCGCGGGCGTCTACGGCATGAACTTCGACCACATGTGGGAGCTGCACCAGGTGTGGGCCTATCCCGCCGTGCTGATGCTCATGGGAGGGCTGTGCGCGCTGTTGTTCCGCAGTTTCCGCCGAAACAAGTGGCTCTAGAGGTTCACCGCGCCACGTTCGGGGTCACGCACGTCGATGCCGGCCTCGGCCCACGCGTCGCGTAGCGCCTGCGCACCGCGGACCCGTACCCAGGCGGCCTCGGTCGCGGTCACCGGGGTGACGCTGAGGTAGCGCACCGGGTCGGCGGGATCGGGCAGCGGAATCGCGGGGATGTCGCTCTCGCCTAGTACCACCGCGGTGAACTTCGCGTTGCGCCACAGCGGTTCGCCGAGATCGAGTAGCGCGTCGGCTTGCAGCACAACACCTTCCACCGACGGCGAGGCGACCAGGACACCGAGGGACTTGGCCACCCCGACCTGCGGGTCGGCGCTCATCAACAGCGTCAGGATCAGTTCGGCGCGCGGTCCGCGCACCGGATCGGCCAGCAGATCGGTCGGATCACCCATCGGATGACGTGAACCGCCCAGCGTCGCGTAGTGGACCGCGCCGTCGCCCGGAATACGCAGGATCTCCACGGGTTCGAGCCCGAGGAAGGTCACCGAGGCCGAGTCGACCTGTGCGCGCTCGACTTCGAAGTGATCCAGCACCGCGGTGCGGACCGTGTTCTCTACATCCATTGCGCTACAGGGCCAATCGGGCCAGCATGTCGCGGGCTTGTTCGGCGGACTTCGGATCGCACAGCACGTCGTAGCGCCCCGCCACCAACTGCATGGTCGAGGCGAAATCGCGCTGACCCTTGGTGGCCGCGTACGGGATCGAGGTGGTGATGACGCCGAAGACGATGCCGCCGAGCAGACCGACGACAAGGGGTCCGAGCGCGCCACCGGTGGTGGTGAACAGGCTCAGCAGTAGACCGAGGAACAGGCCAAGCCACGCACCCGACACCACGCCGCCGCCGATGACCTTGCCCCACGTCAGCCGGTAGAGCACCCGCTCGACCTGCATCAGATCGACACCGACGATGGTCACGTCCTGCACCGGGAACTGCCCGTCGGCCAGGTAGTCGACCGCACGCTGCGCCTCGGCGTAGGTGGGATAGGAGCCGACCGGCCAGCCCGACGGCGGCGTCGGCAACGCCTGCCGCCCGCGATTCGAGTTGCCCAAGGGATTCGTCATAGTCCTATTCTGCTATTCCTGGACCGGCTGTGCCGCAGTGAAACGCGTCATCCCGGCTGCTCGGCCTTTGTCTGCTACAACCTGAGCCATTTTGGCGCTTGCCTCGTCGATCATCTCATCTCCCAACATGACAGCTCCGCGCGCGCCACCTGCCTCGGAGGTGTGGAAGGCGTAGGTCTCCAGGATCAATTCGGCGCGGTCGTAGTCGGCTTGGCGTGGGCTGAAGATCTCGTTGGCCGCGTCCACCTGGCCGGGATGGAGCACCCACTTGCCGTCGAAACCCAGTGCGGCCGTACGGCCCGCGGCCCGGCGGAAACCGTCGATATCGCGAATCTGCAGGTAGGGGCCGTCGATCGCCTGCAAACCGTGTGCTCGGGCGGCGAGCAGGATCGTCATCAGGATGTGGTGGTAGGCGTCGCCGACGTCGTAACCCTCCGGCTGCTCGCCGACCACCAGCGTGCGCATATTGATGCTGGCCATGAAATCGGCGGGCCCGAACACCAGCGTCTGCACGCGCGGGCTCGCGGTGGCGATCGCATCGATATTGCGCAGGCCGAGCGCGTTCTCGATCTGCGGTTCGATGCCGATCCGCCCGACCTCGAGGCCGCCGGCCTTCTCCAGCTGGGTCAGCAGCAGATCGAGGGCCTGCACCTGTCCCGCATCGGTGACCTTGGGCAGCAGGATCGCGTCGAGCCAGCTGCCCGCGCCCTCGACCACGCTGATCACATCGGCGAAGGTCCATTCGGTGGACCAGTCGTTGACCCGGACCACCCGCAACTGCGCACCCCACCCGGGTTCGTTCAGCGCGGCGACGATGTTCGCCCGCGCGGCGGCCTTGGCGCCGGGGGCGACCGCGTCCTCCAGATCGAGGAACACCTCGTCCACCGGCAGAGTCTTCGCCTTGGCGATCATCTTCGGGTTGCTTCCCGGTACAGCGAGCACCGAACGACGTGGCTTCATGAGGAGCGCCTCCTGACTGATGCGGCCGTACCCGACCGATAACCTGATGGTCATGGCAACCACCAGGGTGTATGTCGCCCGGCTCGCCGGCCTGACGGTGCTGGGTCCGGACGGGGAGTCTATCGGCCGGGTCCGCGACGTGGTCGTCGCCGTCCGGCACGGGCGCCAGCCGCCGCGTGTGCACGGGCTCGTCGTCGAATTGCTCACCCGGCGACGAATTTTCGTGCCGATGCTGCGAGTCACCGCGATCGAACCCGGCATGGTCACGCTCAATACCGGGACCGTGAGCCTGCGCCGGTTCGCCCAGCGCGTGGGTGAACTCCTCGCCCTGGCGCAGATCGTGGATTCGCAGGTGCGGGTGAACGACCCCGATCTGCCGGATCTGGCCGACGTCGATGTGCTCGTCGCCGATCTGGGGATGGAGCAGACCAGGACACGGGATTGGATCGTCAGCCGGGTCGCGGTGCGCGGGCATCGGCGGATCGGGCGCAGGCGCGCGGTGCACGTCGTGGAGTGGTCGCAGGTCGACGGGCTCACCCCGGCCGAGGTGGACCGGCCTGGCCAGGACGTGACGACCCTGCTCACCCAGTTCGAGGGGCTGCGCGCGGCCGATGTCGCGCATCGGTTGCGTGAGCTGCCGGAGAAACGTCGCATCGAGGTGGCGATCGCCCTCGATGACGAACGCCTCGCCGACGTGGTCCAGGAACTGCCCGACGACGACCAGGTGGACCTGCTCGGCCATCTCGAGGTGCGCCGCGCCGCCGACGTGCTCGAGGCGATGGACCCCGACGACGCCGCCGACCTGCTCGGCGAGCTGCCGGAGAGCGAAGCCGAATCGCTGCTGGCCCTGATGGATCCCGAGGAATCCGAGCCGGTGCGCCGATTGCTCGCGCACTCCCCCGACACCGCGGGCGGTCTGATGACGCCGAAACCGATCGTCCTCGGGCCCGCGACAACGGTGGCCGAGGCGCTGGCTCGGGTCCGCGACCCCGACCTCACGCCCGCGCTGGCCTCGATGGCCTTCGTCGTGCGACCGCCGACGGCCACCCCGACCGGCCGCTACCTGGGCTGCGTGCACATTCAGCAGCTGCTGCGGGAACCGCCCGCGCATCTGGTTGGCGGGATCGTCGACAGTGATCTGGCGCCGCTGTCACCCGATCTGCCGCTCTCGGCGGTGACCCGCTATTTCGCCACCTACAACCTGGTGTGCGGGCCGGTGGTCGACGCGGAGAATCACCTGCTCGGCGCGGTGACCGTCGACGACGTCCTCGACCATCTGCTGCCCGAGGACTGGCGGGAAGAGGAACCACCGGCGCTCGGCCGGGTGGATGAGAGTCTGGTGCACGGGAGTTCGGCGTGAGTGAGAAGAATCCGGCCAGGCAGCGACTGGAGACCCCGGTCGGGTCGCGGTTCAGTTTCGACTGGGACTCCGACGCGTTCGCCCGCAGCAGCGAGCGGGTCGCGCGGTTCCTCGGCACCGGACGCTATCTGGCGATCCAGACGCTGATCGTCATCGTGTGGATCGTGCTCAATGTGTTCGTGGTGTGGCTGCGCTGGGATCCGTACCCGTTCATCCTGCTCAACCTGGCCTTTTCCACCCAGGCCGCCTATGCGGCGCCGCTGATCCTGCTGGCGCAGAACCGCCAGGACAACAGGGACAAGGTCTCCCTCGAAGAGGACCGGACCAGGGCCGCGCAGACCAAGGCCGATACCGAGTTCCTCGCCCGCGAGCTCGCCTCGCTGCGCCTCGCGGTCGGCGAGGTCGCCACCCGCGACTACCTGCGCCGGGAACTGGAAGAGATCAAAGACATGCTCGACCGCATCGACGCGGTCACCACGCCCGACGGCGCGCCGAAGACGGACAAAAAGCGGAAAGCGGTCCGCAAGAAAACCTCCGGTCAAACGCCCTCTTCCGCCCCGATTTCGCCTGGTGCTCCAGACGTATGACCGGAAATGCTCAACAACTTCCTGACCGGTAGGTAACCTGGATCACGTTGTTCCGGGCGGGCCGGAGGGGGACTCTGCGGCTCGCTGCTTTTCGACGAAAAGGGTGTGGCCGTGCGAATCTCAGCTCCGATAACGATGTCGGCCCTTGTAGTCGCAGGTCTCGTCGCCTCGGGATCGGGGGTGAACACCAGCGACTCGAGCACCGCGCCGACCGCACCGGAGGCCCTGCTGGCCGCCACCGCGAGCACCGCCGAGGACACGCCCGAAGTCGATCCGTCCGAGGTCGTCGGCCTGCTACCGATCGCGCAGGAGGCCCCCCGCAGGTTGCGTGCCCTCTCGCCGAACGCCAACAGCGCCGCGCCCTTCGCGGGGACCGTTCCGCTACAGAGCATTTCGCTACCCATCGGCAGCGGCGCACTCGGCATCCCGGAGATCGTGCTCGCCGCCTACCGCAATGCCGAGCTGGCCCTGGAATCGGCACAGCCGGGCTGCGGTCTCACCTGGAACCTGCTCGCGGGTATCGGCCGGATCGAATCCGGGCACGCCAGCAGCGGCCGCACCGACCCCGCGGGCACGACCACGACGCCGATCTTCGGGCCCGCCCTCGACGGCACATTGCCCGGCAACGAGATCATCAAGGAAGCCGACGGCGGATTCGTGCGGGCGATGGGTCCCATGCAGTTCCTGCCGAGCACCTGGGTGCACTACGCCGCCGACGGCAACGGCGACGGCGCCTCGGACCCGCACAATGTCTTCGACGCCGCGCTGGCCGCGGGCAAGTACCTCTGCTCAGGTGGCATGAACCTGCGCGAGGCCGCCCAGGAACTGCGAGCGGTACTGCGCTACAACAACTCCATGTCCTACGCGGCCAATGTGCTGAGCTGGTCGGCGGCGTATCGCACCGGCGGCGCACCGAGCCAGGTGGCCATCTCGCCGGAGATCATCCCGCCGGGCAGTGGTCCGCTGGTGGCGCCCAATGTGCTGGCCGCGTCGACCAACACCCCCTCCACCACGCCCACGCCGACCACCCCGACCACCCCGAAGGTCACCACGCCGACCCAGGTGATGATCACGCTGCCCGGTCTGCCGCCGATCCCGTGTGGCATCTTCTGCCCGGCGCCGGTCGCGCCGCCCGAAACCTGTGTGAGCGAGCCGGTGCCCGCGCAGATGCCGAACCCGCTCGAACCCGCACCGCGGCCCGCCGACAAGCCCGCCCAGCAGACCTACGGCGCCGCGGCGCCCAAGGATCCGGCCGTGCCCGAGCAGCCGGTGGTCGAACCCGCCGCGTGCGCGCCGGCCGCCGCCGAGCCCACCGAGAAGCCCGCACCCGTCACGCCGGAGAAGACACCGGAACCAGGTGTCGCGCCCGCCGAGGAACCCGCACCCGCCGAGCCCGCCCCGGCGGCGCCGACCCAGCAACCCGGCATCACGCTGCCGTTCGGCATCGTCATCCCGCTGCCGCCCGCCCCCGCACCGGCTCCGTAGAAATCAAACCGAAACTCAGATCACAGAGGGGTAACAAAAAGGTCTCGGGTGCGGTAATCTCTTCTCATCCAACACGGTTGAGGAGGGCACCACACAGTGGGTCGTCATCGGAAACAGCCTGCTACGACAGTTCGGCGTAGCTCGCTCATCGCATTGACCGGTTTGGTCCCCGCTGGATTGGTAGCCGTTACCGCGGCCGCCACCGAGGCGACCACAGCAACCAACGCAGCTGTCGAGCACGACCTGCTGCCCGGCGCCGAGCCGGAGGCGACGGCCGAGCTGGTCGCGGCGCCGCAGGCCGGTTTCGCCGAGGTCGTACACGCGGAAGCGCGCCAGTCGGCCTCGGCCACGCCGGTCGTGAAAACCGTTGCGCTGTCGGGTGATCGCTCGTCCGCCGATATGCCTGCGGGTCCGCTCGGCATTCCCGGCATCGCCGTCGCCGCCTATCAGACCGCCGAACAGCAACTGGCCGTGGAGAATCCGCACTGCGGAATGTCCTGGTCGCTGCTGGCGGGCATCGGCCGCGTCGAATCCACCCACGCCTACGGCAAAGCCGACGCGCAGGGCAATCCGATCAAGGCGGTCTACGGACCCGTCCTCGACGGCAGCCTCTCGGGCAACAATGTCATCCACGACAGCGACGACGGCGAGCTCGACGGCCTCGGCGGCTACGACCGCGCCATCGGCCCGATGCAGTTCCTGCCCGAAACCTGGCACCGCTACGCCGCCGACGGCAACGCCGACGGCATCGCCGACCCCCAGAACCTCTTCGACGCGGCCCTCACCGCGGGCCGCTACCTGTGCGACGGCGGCCTGAACATGCGCGATCTCTCCCAGCAGTCGAAGGCGATCCTGCGCTACAACAACTCGATGGCCTACGTCGCCAACGTGATGGCCTGGTCGGGTTCGTACTCCAGCGGCCTCGCCCCCAAGCCGCAAGACCTCCCCCGGATCCACTAGCGTCGCCGATGACAGGGGGGCGAATGTATTTCCACGGACGCCGGCAACGGGGGTGGCTGCAATGACGGTCTCGCGGGGGCGGGGATGACCCGCGAGCAAGTGGTGTTCGACACCGAGGTCAATCCGGAATGGCTCCCGATTTACGCGGCGACGCCGATGGAGCTGGTCCTGACCGAGTCGATGCCCGAGCTGTGCAGCGAGCACGGCCTGCCTGCTGTGGACCGCCGTGACTTCGTGGTGAATTCCAGCGGGCCGAATTCGGAGATGCCGACAGTGCGGGTCCTACTGAGCTCGATGCCGCCCAGCCGATGGAGTAGTGCCGAGGCGCGCGTCAGGTTCCAGTGTCCGGCCTGCGAATACTGCCTGGCCGAGGTCCGGCGGTTCCGGTGGATCGCGGCGCTGTCGCTGCTCGCGGTAGTGCTGACGATCGTCGGCCTTCTCACAGCCACACAACTCGAGCTCACGCAGTTCTATATACCGCTGGGATTGGCAGTGATCCCTGGGTGCATGCCGATCGCGTTGTTGTCGGCGGTGCTGGCTTGGAGTCGATCCGGGTATTTCGCGGATGTCTGGATGAACGACACAGCCGACCAGCTGATCGTTTCCGCGCACCCGGATTTCGTGGCGGCGGTCGAGCAGAACCGGGCCGATTCCCGCTGAAGTCTCGGGACCGTCTTCGAATCCCCGAATGGCTCGTTATCGCTGGGGGGATAACATCGGGCGTATGGCAGTGATTACGGAAGCGGATGTGCGGGCGGCGCTCGCGAAGGTCGACGACCCGGAGATCCGCAAACCGATCACCGAGTTGGGGATGGTCAAGTCCATCGCCATCGCCGACAGCGGTGATGTGCACATCGAGATCTACCTGACCACCTCCGGGTGCCCGCTGCGGACCGAGATCATTCAGCGGGTCACCAAGGCCGTCGCGGACGTCAACGGAGCGGGCGCGGTGACCGTCGACCTCGATGTGATGAGCGATGAGCAGCGCACCGAGCTGCGCAAGTCGCTGCGTGGCGATTCGGCCGAGCCGGTCATCCCGTTCGCCCAGCCCGGCTCGCTGACCCGTGTCTACGCGGTGGCTTCCGGCAAGGGTGGCGTCGGCAAGTCCAGCGTCACCGCCAACCTCGCCGTGGCGCTGGCCCAGCGCGGGCTGTCGGTCGGTGTGCTCGACGCCGATATCTACGGCCACTCCATCCCGCGCATGCTCGGCTCCGACGCCAAGCCCACCCAGGTCGAGCGGATGATCATGCCGCCCGTCGCGCACGACGTGAAGATGATCTCGATCGCGCAGTTCACCCAGGGCAATACCCCGGTGGTGTGGCGCGGTCCGATGCTGCACCGCGCGCTGCAGCAGTTCCTCGCCGACGTGTTCTGGGGCGACCTGGACGTGCTGCTGCTCGACCTGCCGCCCGGCACCGGCGACGTCGCGATCTCCCTTGCCCAGCTCATCCCGAGCGCCGAGATCCTGGTCGTGACCACCCCGCAGATCGCCGCCGCCGAGGTGGCCGAGCGTGCGGGTGCGATCGCCCTGCAGACCCGCCAGCGCATCGCCGGGGTCGTGGAGAACATGTCCTGGCTCGACCTGCCGGATGGTTCACGCATGGAGCTCTACGGCTCCGGCGGCGGCCAGGTCGTCGCCGACCGCCTCACCCGCGCCGTCGGCTCGAATGTGCCACTGCTCGGCCAGGTCCCGATCGAGCAGGCCCTGCGCGAAGGCGGCGACGACGGCAACCCGATCGTGCTCTCCGACCCGGAGAACCCCGCCGCCGTCGCCCTGCTCGGTATCGCCGACAAACTCGCCGTCCGCAAGCGCGGATTGGCAGGCATGTCGCTGGGAATCGACACCACTCGGCATCTGTAGAACATGGGTAACTCACCGGGTACGGGCAAACCTGATCACCTCGAGAACCGTCGGCCGCCAACGGTGCGCAAGTCCGTGCACGAATCCGGCCTGAATTCCCGGAGAGGCGGGGGAGCTTCATGCTGACGCTGCTTCTATACGTGCTCATCGTCGGGTTGGTCGCGGCGATGCTGTTCCTCGTCGCCAGTGCGGTATTCGGGCGGTCCGAGGAGCTCGGGCCCCTGCCCGAGGGGACCACCGCTACCGTGCTGCCCGCCGACGGCGTCACGGGGGCCGATGTGCGGGCGTTGCGGTTCCAGCAGGTGGTGCGCGGTTACAAGGCCGGTGAGGTCGACTGGGCGCTGAGCAGGCTGGCCGAGCGGATCGATGAACTCGAGTTCGAGCTGGCGCAGGCTCGGCAGTGGCAGGCGCAGGTGGCGGCGGGCCAGGATCGCGGGTGAGCGAGCTCGCCGACGACGGCCTCGTTCGCTGCGACTGGTCGACCGGCTCACAGCTGTACCGCGATTACCACGACACCGAGTGGGGCAGGCCCCTGCACGGCGACGACGCCATGTTCGAACGGCTCTGCCTCGAAGCCTTCCAGTCCGGGCTGGCCTGGATCACCGTTCTGCGTAAGCGACCGGCGTTCCGCACCGCGTTCGCCGGTTTCGAGATCGCGAAGGTCGCCGAATTCGGTGATCACGACCGCGCGCGGCTGCTGGCCGACGTCGGCATCGTGCGTAACCGCGCCAAGATCGACGCGGTGATCAACAATGCCCGAGTTGCTCGCGACCTGCCGGTGAGCCTCGACGAGCTGGTGTGGTCGTTCGCACCCGCGCCACGCCCACGGCCCACCTCGATCGCGAATGTGCCCGCCACCACACCCGAATCCGTTGCTCTGGCAAAGGAATTGAAGCGTCGCGGGTTCGCTTTCGTCGGCCCGACGACGGCGTATGCCCTCATGCAGGCAACCGGCATGGTGGACGATCACCTGGATGTTTGCTGGGTGACCGCGGTACCGAACGGAACCGACTCAGCAGTCACATTTCGCACTCAGGTGTCCGCCCGCGACGGCAATAGGGAAGAATAGGACCGGTGTGGCCCGCCGAACACCCGGCGAGCCCGCTGGTTGGCGACAACCGGCAGACGAGAAAACAGTGCGCAGAACCACCGCGCAGATCTGGAGGGAGCAGAGGATGGCGGCCATGAAGCCCCGTACCGGGGACGGTCCCCTCGAAGCAACCAAGGAAGGTCGTGGAATCGTCATGCGGGTTCCACTCGAGGGTGGCGGGCGTCTGGTCGTCGAACTCACACCGGACGAGGCTGCGGCGCTCGGTGACGAACTGAAGAGCGTCACCAGCTGAATGCGCTGACCGAGGTCGCCGCACTTCTGGCCTGCCCGGAGTGCGGCGATGCACTGCAACCGCACGATCATGCGCTGCGATGCGGTACCGGCCACAGCTTCGACATCGCCCGCCAGGGTTATGTCGGGCTGCTGACCGGCGCATCGACGAAGATGACCGGCGATACCGCCGACATGCTCGACGCCCGCGCCGCTTTTCAGGGTGCGGGCCATTTCGCCCCGATCGCCGCGGCGATCGCCCGTGCCTTCGACACCGATCCCACGGTGCTCGAAATCGGCGCGGGTACGGGCTACTACCTCGCCGATGTACTCGACGCGCATCCCGGTGCCCTCGGCATCGCCTTGGACGTGGCCAAGCCCGCCGCCCGCCGAGCCGCCCGCGCGCACTCCCGCATGGCCTCCGTATTGGCCGACGCCTGGCGCGGCCTGCCGGTGCGCGACGACGCCATCACCGGCGTGCTCTCGGTCTTCGCCCCGCGCAACCCCGCCGAAGTCGCCCGCGTCCTCGCGCCGGGCGGACGCTTCGTCGTCGTCGCGCCCACTGCTCGTCATCTCGGCGAACTGATCGGCCCTCTCGGGATGGTGAGCGTCGACCCCGACAAGGACCGCCGCCTGGCCGACTCACTGGCAGGCACCTTCACTCGCGCCGAGCACACCGCCGTCGAGTTCCCGATGAAGCTGTCCCGCCCTGACGTCACCAATGTCGTGGCGATGGGCCCGTCTGCCTTCCACGGCACCCCCGCCGACGATCCACGCATCGCGGCCCTACCCGAGATCACCGAGGTGACGGCCTCGGTCACCGTGTCGACCTATCTCCCGATTTCCTGAGCGGCTACATCGGCGGCGGTTCGACATCGCAGGTGCCGCGCCGCCGCTGTGTCGCCTGCACCGTGTCCGGATGATCCGGCCCAAGGGTCGCGCGATATCTGCCCAGTGCATCGGCCTCGAAACCGTCCGCTTCGGTGACCCGGCCCAGCGCCCGCAGGTCCAGCGCGTAGTTGATCGCCACCTGCAGGGTGTACGGGTGGTCGGCGCCGCGCGCCTCGGTCGACCGGTCGAGCACCACCGCGCCGATCTCGACCGCCTCGGCGTACTCGCCCAGCCCGGCCAGATCCGCTGCGATGCCGCTACCGGCCGCGAGGGTGTACGGGTGGGCCGCGCCGAGACGATCGGTGAATATCCGCACGGCCTGCCGGTCCAGGTCGAGCGCGTCGGTGAAATCGCCGCCGGTGCGCAGTGCTGCCGCGAAGTTCACCGCGCAGGCGGCGGTATAGGGATGGGCGGGGCGCACCGCGGCGCACCGCTGATAGGCCTCCTCGGCCAGTTCGAGCGACTCGTCGTGCCGGTCGAGCAGGCGGCAGTCGTTGGCCAGGTTGGTGCGCGCCGCCACCGATTCGGGGTGGTCGGGCCCGTACACCGCGACGTGGTGGTCGAGGGCACGCAGCTGCAACCGGTAGCCGTCGGCGAAGCTGCCCGCCTTGCGGTAGGAGACGGCCAGGTTCTTCTCCGCCCGCAGCACGTGCTGCTGACGCGGGTCACCGAGCAGGGTGAGCATGTCGCGCACCACCTCCTCCTGAACCCGCACCGATTCGGTGTAGCGGCCGAGTTCGCGCAGATCGCGGGCGACATTGTTGCGTGAGTGCAGCGCGAAGATCTGGTCCTCGTCGTCGGGATCACCGCGCCTGCTCGCGTAGACGGCGCTGTCGAGCTCGAGCGCCTCGGCGAAGCGGCCCATCATGCGCACCGCGACCGCGAAATTGTGCTGAGCGCGCAAGGTCTCGCGATGCTCCGGCCCGAGGACCGCGCGCACCGTCGCGTAGGAGGCCTCGTTGTAGCCCACCGATCCGGCCCAGTCCCCGGACGAGCGAAGACAGGCCGCGATCAGATCCGAGGCCGCGGTGTACTCCTCGGGATATCGGTCCCGGTTCGGCGCGACCCCCGCCAGTGCCCGCCGCGCGATCTCGTGTGCCTGTTCCCAGCGGTCCATCTGCCACAGCACATCGCCGGTGGTGGTGCGCAGCCGGACGATCCCGATGTGGTCCGCACCCAGATGCGGTGCCCACGCGTCGGTGGCGCGCTCGCCGAGCGCGGCCGACGCGGTGAGCTCGCTGCGGTTGCGCAACGCCTGCACGATGTGACCGGTCATGCCGAGCAGGCCACCGCAGGAGTGCCGCGGATCGCCGAGCCGGTCGCAGGCCAGCGCGCCGCTCGGATCGAGCTGGCGCCACAGCCAGTGGTAGCGCTCCCAGTGTTCAGGGAGGTCGGGGCGGCGCGGGTCGGCGGCACACAGGATGCGATGGGCTTCGTGCCGGATGCTCTGCACGCGGCTGTCGGACAGATTGACCTGGATACCCATGGTGATGACCGAGTGCAGCACCACCCCGGTCGCCGCGACAGCGACCGGGGTCGTCAAGGTGAGCGTGTCGGCGAGCGATTCGGTGCGGATGAGTTCGAGCAACCGCGTGCGCCGGTCCTCGTCGCGCAGGCTGCGGCGGACCGTGGCCTGCCAGCCCGGATCGACGGTGTCGGCAACGGGGACACCGTCGGGCTCCGCCTCGAGCAGAACCAGCGGGATCGGCATGTTCGGCGCGAAGTAGGCGAGTAGTCGCAGCAGGTAGCCTGCGGCGCGCTCGTCGGATCCGGCGGGTGCGTCGATGAGCCTGCGCAACGAGTTGCCGAGTATCCGCTGTACCGCGCGGTATTCGCGGGCATCGGCTTTGTCGAGCATGAATGTCGGTGCTGTGAAAGCTTTCTCGCGGAGGTCGGCAGCGAGACGGGCCGCGTCCTCGCGGCCGCGGCGGGCCATCGTGTGCAGCAGCAGCGGACTGCCCGCCGACTCCTCCACCGCTAGTTCGATCAGGTCGTGGGCCAGTTCGGGCACGTGATAGCTGAGGAAGCGGGCGCCGTCGTCGTCGGTGAACAGCGGGACCGTGACGGTGTGGGGACCCTGCCAGCGCTGGACTTTCGAGGTGAACAGAATGTGCCCGTTGCCGCCCCACGGGACGACTTCGGCCAGCGGCGCGGGCTTGGACCCCACCGCCTGTCGATCGCCTGCCGAATCGGGGCGCGCGTCGTCGTAGACGAGCAGGAAGCGCTGCGGCATCTGGACGAGATGCTGCACGACCAGCCGATGCGCGTCCTGATTTCCGACGACATTCTCGAGCCCGAGCGGCCCGGCGAGACGGACGAGGTCATGGCGCAGCGTCGTCGGATTCCCCGCGTTCACCCAGGCGATCAGGTCGTACTGCGAGCGGTGCCGGTCGAGGTAGGTCTTGGCCAGCGAGGTCTTGCCCGACGCGGTGGTACCGACCAGGACCACCGCCCCGGTGACGGCCAGTCCGGCCCGGATGGCGTCCAGTTCGCCGTAGCGCCCGTAGAACCAGCGCGGTTCGGTGAGCGACTCGGGCACCACCTTCGGCGCACCCGCCGTCGGCCCGGGGAATCGGACCCGGTCCCCGCGCAACGGCAGCGCGCCCGTGGCGGGCGGGAGTCCGAGCCGCGCGCGGACATGATCCTCGTCCGCGGCCAGGTCGACCAGCGGCAGGCTCGCCAGCGCCGCAGGCAGCGCCGCCGCGTCGATCCCTCTCAGGCACACCGTGATCGCGCGATCGGCGGCGACCAGGTCGGCCCAGTTCGACGACTCCCTGCCCCACACCGCCAGCAGTACCTCGCTGACGATGACGATCAGATCCCCCGCCGGTGGCACCACATCGGCGACTTCGATGCCAGGCACCATCCGGGTGACCGCGAGCCGGTCGATCCACTCCTGGCGCAGCCAACGCACCCACACCGAGTCCTTGGCGACGTGGACGAGCGTGATCGGCACAGTCACTCCTTCCCCGCCGCGGCGACCCCGACCGCCACCACCAGTACATGCAGTGCGGTGCGGACCCGGGGCCATGCCGCGGCGGCCGTCACCGCGCGCCGCGCGGCCCGGGGGGGCGCAACATCGATTTCACCAACGTGGGGACCCGGAACCCCCTGGCTGGCCCGTTAGAACACCACGAAAAAGCGAGCCGGGGGGAGTG
>NZ_JBHXNJ010000002.1:228263-254952 GCF_042719655.1 Nocardia sp. NPDC058518 | reverse complement strand
GCCAGCCTGGTGGTCACCGAGGCGAGGGGGGGGGGGGGCGGCGCGGCCGCCGCGGCGGGGGCCCCCCCCCCCGGGGCCGCGCGGCCGGGCGGCGCGCAACTGCGATATCACCTCGGTCGGTACCGGTACCGCGCTGTCTGCCAGGATCGACACCAGCGAATCCGCGTGCCGTGGTGCGAGTTTCCCGGCGCCGATCGCGGTGATCGCGGCGGCCACCGCGGCTCGGAGCGCGATCTCGAAAGCCGGATCGGTGACCGTCGCCGAGGATTCGGCGGTGGCGGCCAGGAACAGGGCGGTGACCTGCTCTGGCACCTCGGCATCCGGATAGGCCGACACGGTCGCCGTCACCAGCTGAGCCTTGGCCAGCTCGAGCTGGACAGTGCGGCGCCGCTCGTCGGAATCGGTTGTCTCCAGTGCGTTCTCGTAGAGGTCGATCGCATCCCAGCCGAAGATCGCTTCCTCGGTCGCGAGGCAGCGCAGGATGGTCGCCTCGGCCAGCCGATCGATCAGCCGGGCATATCCCTCGTCGGCGGGGTCGGCGGATTCGTAGGCGGCCCGCAGCAGCCGGGTGGCGTCGGCGAGATGGTCGAGCCCGCCGAAGCGCGAATACCGTTGCACCAGGAGGTCGCCCAGCGCGGCAAGGCGCGCCGGATCATCGGTGTCGGCTTCGCCGATCGCCAGCTTCGCCACCCCGATCGCCTCGTCGAGCGCGTCGGCGCTGTCGCTGTCGGTGGCCAGCAGCGCGCTCAAGGTGTCGAGCAGCGGGATCCGTGACGGGTGCCGCACGGGCACCGTGGCCAGCGCGATCCGGTGCGCCGACACCGCTGCCGCCCGGTCCCCGGACCGCACCGCCGCCGCGGCCGCTTCGATCAGCCGATCTCCGGCGTCCACATCGACAGCCGCGTTTTCGGCCGCATAGTGCGGGGCCAGCATGCGCAGGACCTCCGGTGACAGATAGGCGAAACCTTCGCCAGCGCCGGTATACGACAGTGTCGCCCGGAACACCACGCCCGGCACGTCGTAGTGCGCGCACAGGTGGTCCGACACGGCGGCCCGCACCCGCAGCACCTCGCTGCGCGGCATCGCCGCCCGCAGCACATCGGCCACGCCGGGCCGGAACTCGAACGCGCGACTGTCCTCGGGCACGCCGTAGGGCGCCAGACCGGGCACGGCATCCAGGATCAACCCGCCCGCGAGCACTTCGGCCAGGATGCTCGACCCGCTGCCCGGCAGCAGCACCTGCTGGACCAGCCGAATGATGGGTAGCCGCAACGGAAATTGGGCGAGTCCGGCCGCGAGGCGGAATGCCTCCGGCGACGATCCGGCCCGAAAGCGGCGGACCCGTTCGACCGGGTTCGCACCGAGTTCGTCGTCTTGGCGCCGGCCCAGCGGCGGCGGCTCCGCGTGCACCGATGGCGTGTGCAGCAGCGGATATTCGGCCGAGAGCCGGTCGCCCGCCAGCACCTGTGCCCATGGCCCGAACCAGCCAGGGCTCAGCTCGAGGACCGGAATCGGGTGCAGCGCGGGGTCGGTGCCGGCGACGACGCGCAGCGGCGATGGGCTTGCCTGGATCACCGAGGCGATTCGTCCTCTCTCCCAATCCAGACCGGTCCGCCGCCACAGAAAGTTCGGCAACGGCTGCAACAGCACCACCGGTGAGAACCTGGCCAGCGCCGCCAGCTGCGCGGCGCCGGTTCCGCGCGCCCACGTATCGCCGAGACAGGCGCTGAGCACGAAGACGACCCGTCGCCCCGACGGGTCACGCAGGTCGCTCAGTGGCTGTCGCGGCTCCTGCTGCGGCCGGGTCGACAACCACAACGCGCCGTCCGCACGCTCGGCCATGAATCGCACGGTGAACGTGCGAAATCCGGCCGACTCCAGCAACGCCCGCGCTTCCTCGGCCAGCCTGCTCCACACGACCATCGCCGAGTTCAGATCCAGGACGAGGACCGCGTCGCGTTCGCGGCCCGGCCGCGGCCCGGTCACCGCCCACGGCCTGCCGATCCGCGCACTGCGCTCCGCCGAGGCCGCCTCGTCGAAGCTCTCCCGCCGACCGGGGATCCGCCGGGTGACAGGGCGCAGTTCGCGCAGCACCGTGCGCCAACCCGCCAGCGCACGCGGCGCCACCAGCCGGACCGGACGATCCCCGCGCGCGGCGGCGCTCGGTGACTGCGCGGGCCGGTGCACATCGACCGGCACCCCCCGCTCCGGTGCGCGTTCGGCCGCGACGGCCGGATCATGGTGGGCGACCGCATCGGTGCGGTGCTCGGCGTACCGCTCCGCTGCGGCGGGATCTGCTTGCTGCTCGGTGATGTGCGCTGCCAGCCAGAGCGCGTCGGCCATCGCGGGCGCGTCGAGCGCCAGCGGGTCGACAGCCGCTACGAACTCGCCCAGCTTGGACATGTTTCAGTCTCCCGGCCCGATCGGTTGCAACAGTGTGCGCGCCAGGCTCTGCCGGTCCAGCGTGGCGTCGCCACCCGCGTGGGTCAGCACGTGCAGCGCGGTGAGCAGGCGGTCGGCGGGCAAAGCTCCCAGATCGGCTCGCCGCTGCAGGAACGTGGCGATGATGTCGTCGTATTCCCGTGGGACCTCGCTGCCGAAATGCGAGGCGACCAGCCGTTCGAGCTGATCACGGTCGGGTTCTTCGAGTTTCAGCATCAGGCAGCGGCGCAGGAACGCGGGCGGGAACTCGCGGTCGCCGTTGCTGGTCATCACGACGATCGGGAAGGCGTGACAGCGCACGAAGCCGTCGGTGATCGGCACCTGCCTGCCCGCGTCGTGCGCGACCACCGACACCTGCGGCCGATACGCGCGAATGCGGCGTAGTTCGTTGATCGTGTACTCGCCGTCCTCGAACACGTGCAGCAGATCGTTGGGCAGGTCGGCGTCGGCCTTGTCGATCTCATCGATGAGCAGCACCCGTGGTCGATGGCTGGGTAGCAGCGCCGTGCCGAGCGGACCGAGCGTGACGAAATCGGCGATCCCGGCCCGGGGATCACGCCACCACCGTCGCGTGAGCTGTGCTTCCTCGAAGCGGCGCATCGCGTCATAGGTGTAGAGCCCGTCACCGAGGGTGCTGCGGCTGGTGATCGGCCAGTGCAGGACCGGGCCGAGCGCCAGTTCCCTGGCGATCAGATAGGCCAGCGACGACTTACCGAGACCGGGGGCGCCGGTGACGAGCAGCGGGCGCCTGCACAGGATCGCCGCGTTGATCACATCGAGATCGGCGGGCCGGAGCTGATGCGCGCCGATGCCCTCGGTGCCGAGCCTGCGTTCGGTCTGCGGTACGGCGCCGGCCGGGGTGTAGTCGAGCGGCGTGCCGTCGAATGCCCTCGCCGACATGGGTTTCGGCACTCCGTCCCAAGCTTGGGGGCGCGGTTCACCCCCACCGAGGAACACGTGCCAGCTCGGTGCGTTCATCGAAATCCTCCTGACACCGCAGGCGGCCCCGCCAGCGGGTGTGGCTTCCTTCTGCTGTGCCCCGGAATGTCGAGGACATACACGACGCGCAGCCAGAAATCATTGTCCCGCTGCGCCTTCGCCGAGCGACACTGCTCGCGCCAGACGACCGGATGCCCATCGATCCAGCCGTTGTCCCCGAGTTCGGTGACGAGCCGGTCGACGAAATGCGTACCGCCGCAATCGAGGTGACCGGGTGACCGATCCGGGCAGCTCTCGTCGCGCCAGATCAGCACGGGCAGCGCGTTGGCGCCCGCCGCGGCGAACACGGCCGGAGTCGGTGGCTCGGCGATGCCGAGCGCGTCGACGGGGATATCGAGTCCGTCGGCCTCGACGAGTGCGTGCAGCGCGCGCAGATCACCGGACCGGTCGTCGGCGCAGGCGAGCCAGGCCAGCGCCCCACCGGCCCGCAACCGGTTCCAGCGCTGCTCGAGTTCCCGGATCTGCTCGGCGGGCTTCTCCCAGGTCGCGCTGCGCCGCAACCGCATCATGAACTGGCGGAACGGGCGCTCATCGGGTCGCAGCCACCGGCACAGCAGGTCGGCGGTGAGGTAGTCGTCGGGCAGCGCGACCACGATCTCGATCTCGGCGCCGTCGGCGTCCAGGTGCTGGAGCTGGTCGTCGAGCGCGACTTTCACGGCCGCCTTGGCCGCGGTGAAACTCGGCATCGATGTCGCCGACCGCATCCCGATGATGTCGCCGTCACCGGTGCGGCGATGAATCTCGTAGCGATGCCCCTGCTCGGAACCCGCTGGGGTACCGGGCGTTTCGTCGGGGGTGATGATGGCGAACAGGGTGATCGGCACGCCGCCCGGCCGCGGGGGCTTCGGCGCGAGCCTGCCGAAGCGGTTGCGCATCGAGCGGTCGAGGTTGACGAATCGTCGACCGGCCGCGCGCCGGGCGATGGCCACGATCGCCTCGCGATCCGGGTCAGCGGCCGCGCGACTGCCGATGAGCCAGGCGCAACGCGCCAGATTCAGACCGTCGTCGCCGGGGGCCTCGATCGCCACGTACTCGGCGAGATCCCGGATCACCCGCCAATCGGTCGGCACGTCGAGGTGATTGGCGAGGATGACCTCGGTGAGCTCGGCCCGCAATTGATCCTGGACCGCGGCGGGCAGCCCGGTGCACACACCGTTGAGGTCGATGAGCAGGCGGCGGATCGTCGCCTCGCCGCCGACGACATCCGACCAGCGCATGTCGGCCCGGTGGTATCGATCGTGCGAGCCGACGATCTCCCGGTACAGCCCCGGCGCGCACAGCCTGCGCAGCCCGGCGAGCAATCGCACGGCGGCACCGCCGGTCGGATTACGGTTGTTGTATTGCTTGACCAGGCCGATCACGCCCTGGTCCGGCAGCACCACCGGCCCGCCGGACATCCCGGCGAGCAGTCGCTGGTTGCCGGTGAGCTTGACGTAGGTTGCGCCGACCTCACCGGCCTCATGCGTGGAGAACTCCAGTGCCGTGGCCGCCCCGAGCTCGAGGAAGCCCGCGTAGTCGGCGTTGTACGCGCACAGTTGCAGCCGAGTTCCGCGGCCGATCACCGCTTCGACCATCAGCGCACAGGTCGCGTCGGCGGCGGGCGCGCCGTCGAGGCGAAGCACCGCGAGGTCATCGAATCCGCCGGCCGTGTCGGTACTGGCGGCGACATCCGCGCCGAACCGCGTACCGTCACCGAATTCCACCTCGACCCGGCCACCGGCCACGACCACGACATGCGCGCAGGTCACGACGAACTCGGGCGCGATCCGGCACCCGGTGCCGTTGGCCTTCCACTGTCCCGCCTTGTTACGGACCCAGATGACGCAGGCCGCCGCGGTCACCAGGTTGTCGACGTCGTCCATCGCCAGTCTTCCGTCAGGGTTGCGACTGCTCCGCATCATCGTCACCGCGCAGATCCCAGTCCAGCCGGACCTTGACCGAGGTCTTCGCGCCACCGGAGGCGATCACCGCGATGACCCCGCCTGTGCCCATGGACAATTCGATTCCGAATTCGACCGACACCGAATCGGCCGAGAGACCGGCGACGCTCGCGTGCACCGACGAGGCGACACCGCGAATGGTCGGGCCGAGGTTCTCCAGGCGGCTGCCGAAACCGAGAGCGATATCGGTGACGCCCGGCGTCTCGGCGTCGTCTTCTGCATCGTCGAGCCCGTCTATCCGGGCGAACACCTCGGTGCCGTCCGGCAGTTCCAGCTGCTCGATCCTGGTCATGCTCACCCCCACGTGTCCTGAAGACCTTGTGGGACAAGGCTACCGGCGGGCCGGTCGCCTGGCCCTGCGAACGGTGATGCCGACGGCCTATCCGAGCACGCCGCGATACACCTCGACTGTGCGCTCGGCGATCCGCGCCCAGTCGAACTCCGCGATCGCCCGCGCCCGCCCGGCCTCGCCGTAGCGCACGGCCAACGCCGGATCCCCCGCGACCTCGTTCACCGCGGTCGCGAGCGCCCGCTCGTAGTCCCCCGTCGCGTCCGGGTCGTAGTGCACCAGTCGGCCGGTGACCCCGTCGACGACCACCTCTGGAATCCCACCCACATCGGAGGCGACGACGGCGGTCGCGCTCGCCATCGCCTCCAGGTTCACGATGCCGAGCGGTTCGTATACCGAAGGGCACACGAATACAGCGGAGGCGGACAGGATCTGGCGGACCTGCTCGGTGGGCAGCATCTCCTTCACCCAGAAAACATTGCCGCGCTGCCGCAGCAATCCGTCGACGGCGGCGGCGACCTCCACCTCGAGTTCCTTGGTATCGGCCGCGCCCGCACACAGAACCAGCTGGATATCGGGGTCGAACGAGGCGGCCGCGGCGAGCAGATGCCCGACGCCTTTCTGCCGGGTGATCCGCCCGACGAACGACACGATCGGCAGGTCGGCGCGCACCCCGAGCCGCTCCAGCACCGGCACCTCGTCACCGGCGGGCGGGCCAGGATGCCACACGTTCGCGTCGATACCGTTGTGCACCACATGAACCCGATCGGGGTCGATCGCGGGATACGCGTCGAGCACGTCGTGACGCATGCCTTCGCTCACCGCGATCACCGCATCGGCGTGCTCCATCGCATTGCGTTCCGACCACGACGAGAGCCGATATCCACCACCGAGCTGCTCGGCTTTCCACGGCCTTCGCGGTTCCAGCGAATGCGCCGTGAGCACGTGCGGAATCCCGGACAGCATCGAGGCGAGGTGCCCGGCCAGCCCCGCGTACCAGGTGTGCGAATGCACCACGTCCACCCCGCCCGCGGCATCGGCCATCCGCAACTGCGCCGACATCATCTGCAACGCGGCATTGGCGGCATACAGCTCGGGGTCGGGCCGGTGCACCACCGCACCGTTGCGCGGCGCGCCCATACAGTGCACGGTGACGTCACAGAGCTCGCGCAATCGGGCAGTGAGTTCGGTGACATGCACTCCCGCACCGCCATACACCTCGGGGGGATACTCCCGGGTCAGCATGGCGACCCGCAGCAGCTGCGCCGGAGTCTGCTCGCTGTCGGTGCCATCATCACTCACCGGTCCAAATTACAGCGTATCCGGACAACTCTGATAGATGTCCCGACACCGCCCTTCTCGGGCGTCCTCAGCTCACTCCACAAGTGTGGTGTGAACATCTGTTCCCGCGTCAACCGGGACGGTTTCACCGATACCCAACGGGTGTCGGTCAGCGCCTTCCCGTCGGCGGACTTTGGTAACCCGGCCCCGTGCTCGGGGGTCCGGGGATCGTGAAAAGTCCTGTTGAATCGTGGGCCAGACCGCGAGATTGATCGCTGCGTTGCGGTCACGGTCGGCACGGAACCCACATCGACAGACGAATACCCGATCCGCCAACGACAGGCCACGGTTGATCGTCGCGCAGGCTGAGCACCGTTTACTCGACGGATACCAACGATCCGCGATAGTGACCGCACCACTACGCCAGCCCTGTTTGTAGGTCAACAGCCGCGCGAAATCCGCCCACCCGGCGTCGCTGATCGCGCGCGCCAATCGTTGGTTGGCCATCATCCCCGCCACGTGCAGGTCTTCGATCACGAGCCGGTCGTGGGTTTTGACCAGCCTGTTAGTGACCTGATGAGCGAAGTGACGGCGAATATTCGCGAGGTGAAGATAATGGCGTGCCAACCGGGTGGCTGCTTGTCGGTGGTTGTGTGAACCCTTCTGTTTGCGCGACATCGACTCCGCCAGGCGGCGTTGCCTGCCCAGTGCGGTGGTCAAGGGTTTGGGTGCGGTGATACGGGCGATTTCGGCACCGTCGGCGGTCGCGGCAACAGCGAAGACGCTCAGTCCACGGTCGATTCCGACCCAACCCAGGTTGTCGCCGTGGTCTCGCGGGAGGTGATGGTGAGCCGGATGCAAGTCCGCAGCCTCGCAGGTCACGCTGATCCACCACCGGCCCGCCCCGCCTTGGTGTATTTGTTGCGGATTCGGAAAGTCGGGGTGGTCGTGTTCTTCGTCTTGAAACGGGGAAACCCAACCCGTTTACCCGCGCGTTTACCGGTGCGGGAATCCGAGAACGCCGCCAGGGCGCGTCCACAGTCGACAGCGGCTTCTTCGAACACCTGCTGGCAGACCTCGGTCCGCCACGCCAGCCCGGTCACCTTGATCTCGGCTGTCCCGTTCGCGCCGACAACGATCACCCGCCCGGCGGCTTCGGTCTTCTTCCAGGAGTTGAACGCGTTGATCAGATCGAACCCGGTCCACGGCACCCGTCGGTCCGGGTTGGTTGTGCGGTGGGTGAGCGCGGTTTTGACGATACCGAGACTGTGGTTGAACGCGAACCGGGCCGCACCGGCGTGGCGTGTGAGCACCTCGGACTGCTCGACCGTTGGGTCGAGGCAGTAGCGGAAGCTGGTGTGGCGGCTCATCGTCGGAGAGTGTGACACAGGCCACCGACACTGGACCGAACGCGGCAACCGGCCGAGTTCTCAGACACACGCTCGAGATCATCGGGTCGACATGGGCCACCGTAGCCGCGCTGGCACTGTACTTTGAGCAGGGTGAGGAGCCAGCCGCACGTACTCGGGATCGTGCTCGCCGGTGGCGAGGGCAAACGACTGTTTCCACTCACCGCCGACCGGGCCAAGCCCGCGGTTCCGTTCGGTGGCGCGTACCGGCTGATCGACTTCGTGTTGAGCAACCTCGTGAACGCGGGATACCTGCGCCTGTGCGTGCTCACCCAGTACAAGTCGCATTCGCTCGATCGCCATATCTCACAGACCTGGCGGCTGTCCGGTTTCACCGGTGAGTACATCACCCCGGTGCCCGCGCAGCAGCGGCTCGGGCCGCGCTGGTACACCGGCAGCGCCGACGCGATCATGCAGTCGCTCAACCTGATCTACGACGAGGACCCCGACTACATCGTGGTGTTCGGCGCCGACCACGTGTACCGGATGGACCCGGAGCAGATGGTGGCCAGCCATATCGCCTCGGGCGCGGGCGTCACCGTCGCCGGGATCAGGGTGCCGCGAGCCGAGGCCAGCGCGTTCGGCTGCATCGACACCGACGAGTCCGGCAAGATCACCCAGTTCCTGGAGAAACCCGCGCACCCGCCGGGCACCCCCGACGACCCGAACGTGACGTTCGCGTCGATGGGCAACTACGTGTTCACCACCCGCGTACTGGTCGACGCCATCCGCGCCGACGCCGAGAACTCCGATTCCGACCACGATATGGGCGGCGACATCATCCCGACGCTGGTCGGCGCCGGCCAGGCCGCCGTCTACGACTTCGCCGACAACGACGTCCCCGGCGCCACCCAGCGCGACCGCGGCTACTGGCGCGACGTCGGCACCATCGACGCCTTCTACGAGGCGCACATGGACCTGGTCTCGGTGCATCCCGTGTTCAACCTCTACAACAAGCACTGGCCGATCCGCGGCGCCGCCGAGAACCTGCCGCCCGCGAAATTCGCCCAGGGCGGGCTCGCCCAGGAATCCATCGTCGGGGCGGGCTCCATCCTGTCGGCCGCCACGGTCCGCAATTCGGTGCTGAGCTCGAACGTGGTGATCGAGGACGGCGCCACGGTCGAGGGCAGTGTGTTGATGCCCGGTGTGCGGATCGGGCGCGGCGCGGTGGTGCGCCACGCGATCCTGGACAAGAACGTGGTGGTCGGCGAGGGCGAGATCATCGGCCTCGACCTGGACCGTGACCGGGAGCGTTTCGCGGTCAGCAACGGCGGCGTTGTCACCGTGGGCAAAGGGATCTGGGTCGGGTAGGTTCTCGGCCGCCTTGATCTGGACTGACTGGAGGGTGCGACGAAGGAGTGCCCGGAGGGAGGGAAGATCAAGGGAACAGGCCGAGAACCCGCGGCGCCAGCCGCCGAAAAATCAGCCCCGCGACGCGCAGAGCAGCCCGTCGCCGATCGGGATCAAGACGCTGGTGAGCTCGGGATTCTCCGCGATCGCGCGAGTCGCCGCGCGCACCGCCTGCGTGGCCGGGTCGCGCTGTTCCTGATCGGGCACGCGCCCACCGAGCAGCGCGTTGTTGAGGATGAACGCGCCGCCCTCACGCAGCAACCGCACACCCTGTTCGACGTAATGGGGGTGTTCCATCGGCGCCGCGTCGATGAAGACCAGGTCATAAGAGCCATCGGCCAGCCGGGGGAGCACGTCCAGCGCGCGCCCGTTGATCAGGCGCGTGCGTGACGGCGTGATCTCGGCGGTCCGGAACGCCTCTTTGGCCGCGCGCTGATGCTCGGGTTCGGAGTCGATCGTCGTCAGCGTCCCGTCCTCACGCATCCCGTCGAGCAGCCACAACCCACTGACACCCGCCCCGGTGCCCACCTCGACGACCGAGCGCGCGCCCAGCATCTGCGCGTACATGCTCAGCAGCGCACCGACCGCCGCAGGCACCGGCGCGGCACCCAATTCGGTGGCCCGCTCGCGCGCTTCGAGAAGAACCTCGTCCTCGACGACGGACTCCTCCACATAGGCCAGGTTCCGCTCCACGTTCGATGCCACAGCTATGAGGCTAGGCCACCGGAGGGGTCTGTGTATTCAGCAAAGGGACGGATCCGGCACTGTGTCGCACAGATCCCGAACAATTGCCGTAGGTTTGCGGCTCGGTCACAACGGGCCCGGAACTGCTAGTTCTCCGTTGCCGGCGGGACTAGGGTCGAATCTGACCAGAATTCTCAGGTCACACTCAGGATCTCCACATCTGACCCATATCAGGGCAGGAAATAGTTGCCCTACGCAAGGCCAGCCGATCGCGGCGGGCACGAGACTCGGGAACAACCACACACAGTTGCTGGTTGATTGTCGGTAAGCAAGGTTCGCTGACCCGGACCAGCAAGGTTTTGTGCCAGCGGTCCCGAGTAGGAGGTGTCCCATCCCGATGGTAGACACGGCGCGTCAAGACGCCACCGACCAGACTCTGCCCGCCGAACTCACCGCGGCAGAAGCCGACGAACTCGACGCCGAACTCACCGGCACCGCCGCTTTCGACGCGACCGGCGATCGCGCCGCCATGCCCTCCTGGGACGAACTGGTCCGCGAGCACGCCGACCGGGTCTATCGCCTGGCCTACCGCCTCTCCGGTGACGCCCAGGACGCCGAAGACCTCACCCAGGACACCTTCATCCGGGTGTTCCGCTCGTTGCAGAACTACCAGCCCGGCACCTTCGAGGGCTGGCTGCACCGCATCACCACCAACCTGTTCCTCGACATGGTCCGCCGTCGCAACCGCATCCGCATGGAGGCGCTGCCAGAGGACTACGACCGTGTGCCCGCCGAAGGCCCCACCCCCGAGGACGCCTACCACGACTCCCGGCTCGACCCCGACCTGCAGAAAGCACTCGATTCGCTGGCGCCGGAGTTCCGTGCCGCGGTCGTTCTGTGTGACATCGAAGGCCTGTCCTACGAGGAGATCGGCGCCACGCTCGGTGTGAAACTGGGCACCGTGCGCAGCCGGATCCATCGTGGGCGTCAGGCACTGCGCGAGTACCTTGCGCATAATGGAAGTGAGCAGCGGTACTCCGCTGAAGCCCCATCGGTGTGACGGAAGTTCGACGTCACCGGGGCCTCTCGGTTGATGTCGGTCGGAAGGAAGAACTCCGCGTGAGTGAGCGAAGCGAGCGGCGGATGAACACAGCCGTGACCGCGGTCATGCCGGAACCGTGCGCCGGCGAGGTGCAGGCATGAGTGTGGATCCCAGTGCCGCGGATCGCCCGCCGCGCTTTCAGCCCACCGAGCATCTGGCCAGTGAGGCGGTCGCTGCCTTCGTCGACGGCGAGCTGCGGATGAACGCCTATCTGCGTGCCGCCCAGCATCTTTCGCTCTGCCCCGAATGCGCGGCCGAGGTCGATGCCCAGCAGCAGGCGCGGATCGCGCTGCGCCGGGCCGCCGAGGTGGCGATTCCGCGCAGCCTGCACGACAGCCTCTCGCGCATCCCGCTGGCCGACCTCCCCGGCAACGCGCCCGAACCGCAACGCCGTAACGAGGCATTTCTCGGATTCATCACAGATTCCTTCACCGCGACCCGGTGGACAACGTGGCGGCGCAAGTAGAGTCTGCGACGTGACAGGCGAATCGACGAATTCCGGATCGGCCGAGCACTCGGATTCGACAGACAAGCGGGGCACGCTGCGCCCTTCCGACGCGCCGAGCCTCGGGCCGCGACCGGTCTACCGGCCGCACATCGACAGCCACACCGCGCGTGCGTTCCGCCGCCCGAACGGCCAAGCCGGGTCGTTCGCACCGCACGACCCGCAGCGCGCGGCCGGTAAGGGCGCCGACGAAGGACTCGTCCAGCGCCCGCCGGACGGTGTGCTCGCCGAGGCGTTCGCCCGGCCCGAAGGCTCCTCGGAGCTGTTGCAGCGCGAGCCCGGCGCCGACGAGCCGAAGACGGTCGTCGCGGGTCCGGTCGACCCGTGGCGCGATCCCGACGCGGCTGCCCGGCTCGGCGCGCCCGCCGTCGACACTCCCCCGCCCGCCCGGCTGCCTGTCGCGGACAAGCTGAGCGCTCGCGAGGTGCTGTTCGGTTCGCGGGTGGCGCCCAAGGCACTGGCGATGCTGGCCGCGCTGGCACTCGGCATCGCCGTCCTCGGCGGGCTCGTCGGCCGGGTCACCGCCGAGACCGCGTCCACGCTCACCTCACGCAAGGTGACCCTGGATCAGAGCGCGGGTGTCGAGACACCGCACAGCCAGATCGCCGCGGTCGCCAATGCCGTTCTGCCCTCGGTGGTCTCGATCCGGGCCACGGTCGGCGACAACGGCGCGACCGGTTCCGGCGTGGTGATCGACGGCGGGGGTTACGTCGTCACCAACAACCACGTGATCTCGATGGCCGCGACCGACAAGTCCAACCGGGCCGCCATCCAGGTGCAGTTCTCCGACGGCACCCGGGTGCCCGCGCAGATCGTCGGGCGCGATCCCAAGACCGACCTCGCGGTACTCAAGGTCGAGGCGAAGAACCTGACGGTGGCCAATCTCGGCAAGTCCGCCGACGTGCAGGTCGGCGACGACGTGCTCGCGGTCGGCTCGCCGCTGGGTCTGAGCAAGACCGTCACCTCCGGCATCGTCAGCGCCCTGCACCGCCCCGTGAAGCTCGCGGGCGAGGGCAGCGACACCAACGCGGTGATCGACGCCGTGCAGACCGACGCAGCGATCAACCCGGGTAACTCCGGTGGCGCGCTCGTCGACATGCAGGGCCGTGTGGTCGGCATCAACACCGCCATCCGCAGCGAGACCGGTGGTTCGGTGGGCCTCGGCTTCGCCATCCCGGTCGACGTGATGACCACGGTCACCCAGACCCTGATCCGCGACGGCCAGATGCACCACCCGGTGATCGGTCTGAGCGCGCGCACCAAGACCGTCGCCAACGAGGTGATGAGCGGTGCCGCCGTCGCCGATGTGGCGCCGGGCAGCCCGGCCGACAAGGCGGGCATCGTCGAGGGCGACGTGGTGGTGCGGGTCGGCGACCGCGAGGTCACCGGGCCCGACGAGCTGGTGGTTGCCGTGCAGTCGCGCAAGATCGGCGAAACGGTGAACGTGCAGTTGATCCGCGATGGCAGGCAGGTGGACGTGCCCGTCACCCTCGAATCCGACTGACCTGCGGACGCGCGCGCCGGGTAGCCTGGATTCGTGTTCAGCAACATCGGGTGGAGCGAGATGATGATCCTGCTCGTCGCCGCCCTCGTGATCCTCGGCCCGGAGCGACTGCCCGGCGCTGTCCGCTGGACCACCGGCGCGCTGCGCCAGGCGCGCGACTACGCCAGCGGCGCCACCTCCCAGCTGAAGCAGGAGCTCGGACCGGAGTTCGACGACCTGCGCAAGCCGCTCGCGGAGCTGAACGAGCTGCGCGGCATGAGCCCGCGGGCCGTGGTCACCAAACACCTGCTGGGCGGTGACGATTCGGTGCTGCGCGATCTGGAGAGCGCGGTGCCCGACAAGAAGCAGCTGTTCGGCACCAGCAGCGGCATGCCCGGCACCCCGTCGGCACCCGCGCCGCAGAAGTCGCTGGAGCACAACGAGCGCCCCCCGGTCGACTACGACGCGACCTAGACCACCGAACACACCGCACGGTCGGCATTTGCTGTGAGATCGCGCCGGGCGGACACTGCGGCGGCGACCTCGCTTCTCTGCGATTTGCCGACAATCTGTGTTCGAGAGTGTTGTCTCGCAAGACAGTTCGATGTCAACGGATATAGACACACAATGCTGTCGAGCTGTCTAGACTTCGCACATGTCGGCCGATGACGTGGCACGAGTTTTCGCGATCGAGGACAAGGTCGAGAGACTCAAAGCAGCCACCGACGGGGTGGCGGCTGCCCAGCAGACCATCAACGAACTAACCAGGATCCGGCGAGCCGTGATCCGAGAACTCCATGCCGACGGCTGGACGTTCGCCCGGATCGGCGCCGCCGCCGGATTGTCGCGTGCGCGCATCCACCAGGTGAGCACCCAGGGCCCCGTTCCCGAGGGACTGTTCTTCGGCCACGGCACACTGACCGTGCTCGCCCCCGAGGTCCGCTCGGGCAGGCTCCTCGGCGCACCCGACCCACAGGCCGCCCAGCGCCTGGCCGAGCTGCTGCGGCAACTCGGCTTCGCCGCGAACGTCGAGACCTTCATGCCGGGCAGGCCGATCGACCTCAATCGCGACGGGCTGGTGATCCTCGGCGGCCCCGAGCTCTCGCCCAGCCTGCGCCAGCTGGTGGTGGCCGATCCGCGTCTGCGCCGGACCGTCACCAGAGCCGGTGATACCCGGCGCGGCATCGAGGACAGGGCCGCGCGCCGTGTCTACCGGCCCGGCGGCACCGAACCGCACGACATCGCCTACCTCGCCCGGCTCCCCCGGCCCGACCGCCGCGGCAGCATCATGCTGATCGACGGCCTGCATCCACCCGGCTCACTGGGTGCGATCCGATTGCTGGCGACCCGATTGGCGACCCTGCACGAGCGGGCGAGCAGCCATTTGTTCTCGGTCCTCATCGCAGTCCGGTACGACCGCGCAACCGGTGAACCGGTTGATGCTGATCTACTCACCCCGGTTTACCGCCATGAAACAGACCCCAAGTTGGCTACGACCCGGGTTCGTCCCTAAGCTGATCTAAACTCGCCATGCTTAGTGATCTGCATCACTGTACTGTTATGGATCACAAGTCTTCCGCGATGGTTAGATTGCTAGCGAGTAACCGAGTGTGAGTAGGTGAGCATCACATGTTCTCGTCTCCAGAGGCCGGCGCATGCCGGGTTCTGCCCGTTCGCGCGGCAGGCCACCCACGGCCCGTTCCACCCTTCGAGGCGGAGCCGGCTGCCGGCGACGTCATCGTCACCACCCACCGCGTGACCTACAGCGACCGCTTGAAGGTCTTCATCGGCCCGCACGAGGACGTGGACAGCTTTCTGCGCCCACTGCGGCGGATGGACGGTCATCAGCGCTACGCGCTCGATCTGACCGTGCTGTCCGAGCCGGTGCCCGCTACCGAGGTCACCACGACGGTGAGTTCGGAGCGCGGGGATCTCGCGCTCGGCTGCGCCGGTTCGGCGGACGCGATGACCCTGCAACTGCGCATGAAGGTCGATCACGTCATCCGGCGCTTCACCCTCGGACTACCCGGCGGCCGACTCGGCCTGCCGACCGTGTACCTCCCGCACGGCGACGAGGACACCTACGTCTACCCGGAAGAGGTGTTCACCGCCGACAGCGCGGTGGCGATCTTCCGTGACTTCTTCCACGCCGGTACGGTCTCCGCCGGTTTGCAGCAGCGCGAGATCCTCGACTGAGAGTTTCTCGCCGCGCGCGCGTGCCCGGCGATAGCTAGGCTGGTCAGACGGTCACAGCGCCTCGACGGTGACCGTGGAGAGGCCGGTGCGTGATGCGTGATCTCCTCGGACAGGTACTCGAACTGCTGCCCGATCAGGCCGTGGCGCTGGCCAGGATCATCGACCGGACCGGTGCGGGCCCGCGCGAAACCGGGGCCGCGATGGTGGTGACCGGCGACGGACGTGTGCTCGGCTCACTGTCCGGCGGCTGCGTCGAATCGGCGGTGCTCACCACCGCCGACCAGGTTCTCCTCGACGGCCAGGCGAGCCTCGAGCGGTTCGCGGCCGCCGACCAGTTCACCGTCGGCCTCCCGTGCGGTGGCGAGATCGAAGTCTTCGTCGAACGCCTCGACCACACCGACCTGCCTGTGCTGCTCGCACTCCACACCGCACTCGAAGTCCACCACCCGGTCGCCTACGCCACCACCCTCGAGGCGAGGCCCGACCGAAAACTCCTGCGCCTCGGCGATTGCGCCCCGTGGCGCGGCCTCGACCACGACGCCGCAGCCCTCCTCGCCGCAGGCCACAACGGACTCATCGGCGCCCAGGAATGGACGCCCGGCCTGGCCGAACGCCCCCGCACCTTCGTCCAGGTCTTCCGCTCGCCCGCCCGCATGATCCTGGCCGGCGCCAACGACTACACCCGCGCCCTGACCGTCGCCGCGGCGAATCTCGGCTACCACGTCACGGTCGTGGACGCCCGCGAAACCTTCACCACCCCATCCCGTTTCCCGGCGGCCGACGAGGTGGTGGTCGACTGGCCCCACCGCTATATGGAGGCCGAACAGAGCGCGGGCCGCATCGACGAGCGAACCGTTCTCTGCGTCCTCACCCACGACCCGAAATTCGACGTTCCCCTGCTGGCCACCGCACTGCGCCTCCCCGCCACAGCCTTCATCGGCGCCCTCGGTTCGCGCAGAGCCCACGCTGACCGCACCGCGCGCCTGCGCGAAGCGGGCGTCCCCGACACCGAAATCGCCCGTGTCCGAAGCCCCCTCGGCCTCGACGTCGCAGCCAACACCCCCGAGGAAACCGCCATCTCCATCCTCGCCCAAATCCTCGCCACCCGAGGAAACGCCACCGCCCAGCCACTGGCAGACCTGGACGGCCCGATCCACCGCCGACCGGATTAGATCCCACTCAGTTCCCGAAGAAGACGGACATCTGTTCATTCGCGCACAACTTCGATACAGTTTGTATCGAAGTTGTGAAACAGATTGTCCGAAGGGAACGCCGTGCGACCACCCGACCCGCGGACGGTGCGCAGCCGTGATGCCGCGCTCGCGTCGGCCCGAGAGCTGTTGGTAGAGCAGGGATTGGCCGGGCTGACGCATGGGTCGGTCGCGGCGCGCAGCGGGATCAGCCGGGCCACGCTGTACCGGCTCTGGCCGGAGCCGACCGATCTGGTGCGCGCCACCTTGACCCGGCACATCACGCTCGCGCAGCCGCAGCCGACCGGGGATCTGCGGGCCGATCTACTGACCGCGCTGACCGCCACGCACGCGATGCTGCACGAACCGGCGACCGAGCAGGGGATGCGGGTGATGATCGAAAGAGCCGCTGTCGACCCGAAATTCGCGGAGGTCAAGCAGGCGCTGTACCGGTCGGGAACCCAGGCGGTGCGCACGATCCTGACCGAGGCCGTCACCCGGGGGGAACTGCCCGCCGAACTCGATGTCGACCTCGCCCTCGATCAGCTGCACGGTCCGTTGTTCTTCCGGCGGCTCGTCGCCAACCGCACCTTCGACCTCGACTACGTGCGCGCGGTCCTCGACGACTTCCTGCGCGGCCACGCCTCGAAACCCGCACACCATCAAGGAACCTCGTGACATGACGACCATCGTCTCCAAGAACCTGTCCGCTCCCCGCGTTCTCGCCGTCCTCGTCGCGGTCATCACCGTATTCGGTGCTCTGCTGGCCGATTTCGTCGTCCCGGCGGGCGCGGCACAGCACCTGCGCAATGACGCGTGGCCACCGCACGCGAAATTCCACGATGCCCAGTACATCGTCATGTCGATCCTGCTCGGTGTGCTCGCGCTGACGCTGCTGCTCCGGCGCGACGGTGGCACCCGCGCACGCCTGTGGACGGCCTGCGCGATCCTGGCCACGCCGTGGCTCGGTCTGCTGGCGGCACTGCTGTTCCCCGGCACCGCCATTCACGATCCCGAGTTCGCCGACATCACGATCATCGGCCTGCACCCGCAGGTGCTGCTGGCGGTGATCCTGCTGGCACTGCTGGCCACTGCCGTCGCGCTCAACGCTCGACGCCGGAACTGACACGTCGGGCGCCGCCCCGACCGAGGCGACGCCCGACGTGGACGGCTAGGCCGCGACTTGTTCCGGCCGAAGGGTTTTCATCGGCGGCCGGTCTTCGAGCGAGACCGCGGTGGTGTGGGCGATGAATTCGCCTTCGATCAAGGGGAATTGGGTCAGCGGAGCGCCGGAGTCGGGGACTCCGCTGCGGCGCAGCGCGGTGCCGAGGATCTGGCGGCTCATCACGCCCAGGTCGGACAGCGGGCGGTTGCGGTGGGTGCGCACGCCCAGGTTGACCTGGGTGATGGCATCCATGCCCATGTGGTCGTAGGTGTCGAGGAGCAGGCCGATCTCCACGCCGTAGCCGGGCGCGAAGGGGACCGCGGTGAGCAGTTCGCGGGTGCCCGCGTATTCGCCGCCGAGCGGCTGGAGCACCTGGGCCAGTTCGGGACGAAGGGCCGCCAGCACGGGGCGGGCGACGAGTTCGGTGACGCGGCCGCCGCCGTTCGCGTCGACGGACTCGCCTTGACGCAGTGGGCGGCGGTAGTAGGCCTTGGACAGGTGCGTGCCCTGCATCATCAGCAGCGGGCCGAGGAGCTTGGGCACGAAGTCGGGGTCGGGGTCGATCAGGTCGGAGTCGACGAAGGCGATCAGGTCGCCGGTGGTGGCCGCCAGCGATCGCCACAGCACCTCGCCCTTGCCGGGGACCGGCTCGAGTTCGGGGACGGCTTCCTCGCGCGAGATCACCTCGGCGCCCGCCGCGCGTGCGCGTTCGGCGGTGGCGTCGGTGGACCCGGAGTCCAGCACGATCAGTTCGTCGACGAGCGTGCCGAGCAGCGGCCGGATACTGGCCACGACATCGGCGACGGTGTCCTGTTCGTTCAGCGCGGGCAGCACCACCGAAACGGTGCGGCCCGCCTTGGCGGCGACGAGTTCGCCGACCGTCCAGTCAGGGGTGTCCCAGGTGTGGGTAGTGGCCCAGGCGGGCTCGCGGTGTTGGATTTTCATGCCAGACCTCGCAGAGTTCGTGCGGGGGGACGGATGCCCTGGATCGCGGCGATCATGTCCACGACCCGCCGGGTTTCGGCGACTTCGTGAACCCGGAAGATCCGAGCGCCCGCGGCGGCCGACCATGCGGTTGCCGCCAGTGTGCCCTCGACCCTTTCGGTAAGACCTACATCTAGAGTCTCCCCGATAAAATCCTTGTTGCTCAGTGCCATCAGTACTGGCCATCCGGTTTTTACAAGACCGTCGATTCCGCGCAACAACTCGAGCCCGTGATAGGTGTTTTTTCCGAAATCATGGGTGGGATCGATCACGATGCCATCGGCTCGCACACCCGAGGCCGCGGCATCCTCGGCCGCGGCGACGACGGTGGCGGTCACCTCGGCCACCACATCGGCATACCGGACCCGATGCGGACGGGTGCGCGGCACGGCGCCACCGGTGTGGCTGCAGACGATGCCGGCGCCCGTCTCGGCGGCGACGTGCACGAGGTCGGGGTCGGCACCGGCCCAGGTGTCGTTGATCAGGTCGGCACCCACGGCGACCGCCGCCCGCGCCACCTCACCGCGCCAGGTATCCACACTGATCAACAGGTCTGGATACTTCGCCCGGATCGCCGCGACGAACGGCACCACCCGCTGCGATTCCTCGACCGCGTCGACAGTGACTCCCGGCCCCGCCTTCACGCCGCCGATATCGACCAGATCGGCGCCCTCGTCGACCGCGCGCGAAACCCGTTCCATCGCGGCCTCGTCGCTGAAGGTGGCGCCACGGTCGTAGAACGAGTCCGGCGTGCGATTCACGATCGCCATCACCAGTGCGCGATCGGTCGCCACCTCACGCCCGCAAAAAGTCGAGCGCATCTATCTCGGCGCCTTACCGGCTGCGACATCGGCTGCGTAGTCGTCGTACGCGGGAATGTAGCCGTCTGCCGGACCGGACAGCACATACAGCTGACTGTCCGAATCGGGCGCGTATCCCTGCTTACGCAATTCCACCTTCCGGCTCTTGAACGTCGAGGTCTGCTCGAGCTCGGCGACCACCCGCACATACAGCGGGACCGCGTACAGCGGCAGCCGTCCGTAGGCGGTCGCCGCCAGGGTCTTGCCGTCGAAGGTGGCCTCGGCCGACAACGTGATCGCCGCCATGCCCGCCTTGCCGTCGGTGCCGGGGATGTCGACACCGTAGACAACGGCCTGGTCGATGCTCTCGTGGTGCCCGAGCGCGCCCTCGACCTCGGTGGTCGCCACGTTCTCGCCCTTCCAGCGGAAGGTGTCGCCGAGCCGGTCGACGAACGCGATGTGCCAGAAATGCTGATCGCGGACGAGGTCGCCGGTGTCGAACCAGCAGTCGCCCTTCTTGAAGCCGTCGCGCACCAGCTTGGATTCCGACGCCTTCTTGTCGGTGTAGCCGTCGAAGGGCTGACGGTTGTTCACCTTCGCCAGCAGCAGCCCGACCCCGCCGGACCGCACCCGGCGCAGCTTCCCATCGCTACCGCGGCGGGCGTGGCCGGTCTCGTCGTCGTACTCGACGACCGCGTACGGCAGCGGGCACAGACCGGCGGTCCGGTCGACACCGAACGCGTTGACGAACGCCAGCGGCGCCTCGCTCGACCCGTAGAACTCGACCACCCGGCCGATCCCGAACCGGCGACGGAACTCGTCCCACAGTTCGGGCCGCAGCCCGTTGCCGACGGCCAGCCGGACCCGATTGCCCTTCTCGGCAGGCCGCACCGGCTGGTTGATCAGGTATCGGCACAGCTCACCGATGTAGATGAACGCGGTGGCCCGCTCGCGAGCGATCTCGTCCCAGAACCCCGACGCCGAGAACTTGCGGCTGAGCACATAGGTCGATTCGCCCGCGAGCACGGCCGACAGCGCGACCGTGAGCGCGTTGTTGTGATAGAGCGGCAGGCAGCAGTACAGCGCGTCGTCGGCACGCAACCGGATGCCGAGCCCACCGAGCCCGGACATGCTCTTGGTCCAGCGCTGATGGGTCATCACGCTGGCCTTGGGCAGACCGGTCGTGCCGGAAGTGAAGATGAGGAACGCCCGCTCCCCGGCCCGGACCTGCTCGCATACGGCGGGATCGGAATCGGCCGCGGTGCGGGCGGATTCGTCCAGTTCTTCGGCGGTGAGCACGTTCGCCGCGGGCTCCGGCAGCGAATCCAGTGCCTCCGTGCACTCCTCACCGACGACATTGAGCACGCTGCCGAGCAGACCGATGCTGTGTGCCAGCACCTGATCTCGCTGGTTGTAGTTGAGCAGGCCGACCGTGGCGCCGAGCTTGAGCACAGCCAGGACCGTGAACAGGGTCTCGGGACGGTTGGTCATGAGCACGCCGACCACATCACCGCGCTTCGCCCCGCGCGCCGAAAGCACTGCGGCGTAACGGTTCACCTCGCTGTTGGCGGCGCGGTAGGTGTAGGAGCGGCCTTCGAAACGCAGGAACACCCGGTCGGGCCTGCGGTGCGCGACCCGCTGGAAATACAGCCCGATGGAGGCTTTGTCCTTGGGCCCCACCAGCATTCCGCGCGCGTTGCGCAGCATGCCGGGAACGTCGAGTGCCATGGCGGGCAGGGCTTTGGCCAGGTCGAACACGCTTACCGTGTCGCGTGCGTCTGTGCTCACGTCGATCTCTCCTACTGTGCGGCCGCGGCCGGTTCCAGCGCGGCGAACGCTGAGGGCAGGTCGGTGGCCACGATGAGTCGGTCACGTGCCTGCCGCGGCACAATTGTGCGCTCGGACAGTTCATCGATCCAGCGGAACAGGCCGTCGTAGAAGCCGTTCGCGTTCAGCAGCACCACCGGTTTGGTGTGCTCACCGAGGTAGCCGCCGGTCCAGGTCTCGAACAGTTCCTCGAGTGTCCCGATGCCGCCCGGCAGGGCGAGGAAGGCGTCGGCGCGGGCTTCCATCAGCTGTTTGCGCTGGCGCATCGTGTCGGTGACGAGCAGTTCGTCGGCGTCGACATCGGCGACTTCCTTGTGCACCAGATGCTTCGGGATCACCCCGATGGTGTGCGCGCCACCGGCCCTTGCCGCCGTTGCGACCGCGCCCATCATCGACACGTGGCCCCCACCGGAGACCAATTGCCAACCGCGCCGGGCGATTTCGGTGCCGACGCGCGCGGCGACGCTGATCAGGTCGGGATCGGTGGTGCTGGCGGAGCAGTAGACGCAAATGGAGTAGCTCACCACTGATCCTCGGTGCCGAGACGCTCGATGTTCGCGTGGTCGCCGGTTTCGCCCTGGATGATCCGCACGACCTCGTCGACACTGTCGGTGACCTGGATCAGATCGAGATCGGTGGGCGAGATCTTGCCCGAGCCCGCCAGTGAGCTGCGCATCCAGTCGACCAGGCCGGACCAGTAGTCGGTGCCGAACAGGATGATCGGGAACCGGGTGATCTTGCGGGTCTGCACCAGGGTGAGCGCCTCGAACAGTTCGTCGAGGGTGCCGAAGCCACCGGGCAGGCAGACGAAGGCCTGGGAATACTTCACGAACATCGTCTTGCGGACGAAGAAGTACCGGAAGTTGATCCCCAGATCCACCCACTCGTTGAGCCCCTGCTCGAACGGGAGCTCGATCCCGAGCCCGATCGAGTAGCCGCCCGCCTCCGAACAACCACGGTTGGCGGCTTCCATCGCGCCGGGGCCGCCGCCGGTGATCACCGCGAAACCGGCCTCGCTGAGCGCGGTGCCGATCGCCTTGCCCGCCACGTACTCGGGATGGTCGGGGCCGGTGCGGGCCGATCCGAACACCGTCACCGCGCGCGGGATCTCCGCGAGCGCGCCGAAGCCCTCGACGAACTCGGCCTGGATCCGCAGCACACGCCACGGATCGGTATGCACCCAGTCGCTGTCCTGCCGCGTATCGAGCAGGTTCCGGTCAGCGGTCCGCACGCCGGGCTTGCGCTCCCGGCGGAACATCACCGGACCACGGAACCTCGGTTTGACCTTCCCAACCTGTTCATCAGCGGACATGACCCCCAACTTACTGTGTCGGATTCCGGGCACGGGCGCGCACTTCTCGATCGGTCGGCCGCATGACCCCTACACGCACTCGGATCTACTCTGCCGCGAAGACGGTTCGGAAGGCAGTGAGGACGGTCTCGCCACGGGTCCGGTCCAGTATTGCGAAGGTGATCTCGTCGAAGTGCCCATTGAACCGCCCACCCTCGGCTAGCAGTGCATGGAAGGCACCGGCCACCATGCCTGGGTCGTTGCCGTAGGCGCCGCAACCCCAGGCGCCCAGTACCAAACGCCGGTAACCGACCGCTGTTTCGAGAATGCGCTCGGCGCGGGAGGCCAGCACCGCGGGTATTCGATGCGCCTCACTCGCCAGCTCCTGCATGATCACGTTGGTCCGTGGCGCCGGGCAAGTGAGGAAGCCGACCGTATAGGGGCTGTCGAGCAGGACGCCCGTGTCATCGCGGAAGACAGGCACGGCGGGAGACAGGATCACGCGGTCGCTGTAGAAAGGGTCCGGTGTGCGTCGGTGGTGCTCGTAGTATTGCGGCACGGCCAGCAGGGTGGTGTACAGCGCCGACGCTCGGCACAGGGCTTCTTCTTGGGTGCGGGCGCCGGCGAGGTAGTGGCCGCCGGGATTGCGGGCGGACGCGAAATTCAGGACGGCGACCGGCTCCGGATCGGTATCGTGCATCCGGAGCGCCGCGGCGAGGCTGCTCTCCCCGGTCACCGTGATGACGGTGGTGGCCTCGCTGCGGGTGATGACCGGGACCGGGTCGGGACCGTACATCCGGGTGCCCTGGACGGCGGCTTGCACCCTCGATATCAACGAGACATAGTGTCCGCCGGGCGCCAGGTAACCGCCGGCTGCGATGATCTGCTCGTTGTCGGCAGCGATGGCTCGCAAGCGTTCGGACACGCCCACAATGCTCTCATGGTTCGAGACAACCGCCAGCCCGGATACTTGCACAACCCGGGGCGATTCAGGTGTCCCGCACCGGACCGGGCACCGCTTCTTCTGCGGTCGTGAATGTGTGGTTCCTCTGAGTCACATGTACAAACCCTTCGCCCGCAGGATCTCCACGACCCGCTTGTTGTGGGCGCCACGGCGCTCCCGCTCTTGCCTGGCCTGTTCGGGATCGTCGAAGTGCCGGTGCACCAAGATGAGATTCTCCAGCGGTGTAACCGAGCCATCCTCACGAACCCGGTAGTGAGAGGAGGTTTCCCCGTCGTTGCCCTCTTTGTAGATGTCGAGGAAGTATCCGGTCTCGTCGTGCTCGGCGCGGACGACAATCCGCTCGCGGGACGACCCTTCTGGTGCGATCAACCCGATCCCGATCCCCATCGGCAGTGGATCCGGGAGTGCGGCGATGTGGGTCGTACCCGGCTTCAGAATTGTGACGAAGATGTCCCGCACCCGAGCTGGCACCAGTTCTTCCGACGTCATGTACGTCTCCTACTGTTCCTGGACGCACGAGAGATCAGGCTTCGGATCCCTATTGTGCGATATGCCCCTTCTGGCCGCTGAGGGCTCAGGCGCGCGAGAGGTAGGTCCGCAGCATCGCGGTGACGGCGGTGATCTGGCCGAGCGGGACGTGCTCGTCGCGTTTGTGGGCGAGGTTGGGGTCGCCGGGGCCGAAGTTCACGGCGGGGATGCCGCGGGCGGCGAAACGGGAGACATCGGTCCAGCCGTACTTGGCGCGCACCCCGCCGCCACCGTGGGCGTTGACGGAGTCGATGAGGGTGCGGGCGGCGGGGGCGGTCAGGCCGGGGAGCGCGCCGGGTGAGGAGTCGGTGACTTCGAAGGCGATGTCGAGTCCGTCGAAGACCTCGTGGACATGCGCGATGGCCTGCTCGACGGTGCGGTCGGGGGCGAAACGGAAGTTCACATCCACCTCGGCGACATCGGGCACCACATTGCCCGCGACCCCACCCGAGACCCGCACGGCCGACAGACCCTCGCGGTACACGCACCCGTCGATATCGACCTTGCGCGGCGCATAGGCCGACAGCCGCGCCAGCACCGGCGCGAGACCGTGGATCGCGTTCTCCCCCAGCCAGGCTCGCGCCGAATGCGCGCGTACGCCCGAGGTGGTCAATCGCACCCGCAGGGTGCCCTGGCAGCCGGCTTCGATCCAACCGGCCGACGGTTCACCGAGAATCGCCAAATCACCTTCGAGCCATTCCGGCAATTCGCGCTCGATATGTCCGAGGCCGTTGAACTCCGCGGCGATCTCCTCGCCGTCGTAGAAGATCAGCGTCAAATCGTGGGCCGGATCGGTGATCGTGGCGGCCAGGTGCAGGAATACCGCGTCGCCTGATTTCATATCGACTGTGCCACAACCGAACAGCACCGCTTCGCCGTCAACTTCATCGGGCCGGCTCGGCAGATTGTCCGCGATCGGCACGGTATCGAGATGTCCCGCCAGAATTACCCGTGTCGGCAGTCCACGCTGTGTCCGCGCCAGCACCACGTTGCCGTGGCGCACCACTTCGAACCCGGTGGTCTGCTCCCGGATCGCGTGCTCGACCAAGTCCGCGATCTTGGCCTCGTCGCGCGAAACGCTCGGCACGTCGACGAGGGCGGCGGTCAGCTGGATGGGATCGGCGCGCAAATCGAGAGTCACATCTCGACACTAGTACGGGCGAGCCCTCAATCCCCTGATCCGGGTGAAGCCGACCGCGTGGTCCATCGCACAGGGCCCGCGGCACACCGCAACGGCTGGAACGGGCAAAATAGCCTCCGTGAGTATTCAGGGAGCAACTGCAGTCGGTATCGCCAATGTGACCTCGGACGGGACCGTCCTCGATACCTGGTACCCCAGCCCCGCGCTGGGCGAGTTCACCGAAACCGGCTCCCAGCGCCTCGACGCCGCCGATGTGCCCGAGTTCGCCGAACTCCTCGGCGTGGACGCGGCGCGTGGGGTCGAGGTCGTCGCGGTGCGCACCACGATCGCGGACCTGTCGGCCGCCCCGGCCGACGCGCACGAGGTCTACCTGCGCCTGCACCTGCTATCGCACCGTCTGGTCCAGCCGCACGGCCTCAACCTCGACGGCCAGTTCGGCCTGCTCAGCAATGTCGTGTGGACCAACCACGGCCCGTGCGCGGTCGACGGCTTCGAGCAGACCCGCCTGAAGCTGCGCGCCCGCGGCCCGGTGACGGTGCTCAGCGTCGACAAGTTCCCCCGCCTGGTCGACTACGTGGTCCCCTCCGGCGTGCGCATCGGTGACGCCGACCGGGTCCGCCTCGGCGCCCACCTCGCCGCGGGCACCACCGTCATGCACGAGGGCTTCGTCAACTTCAACGCGGGCACCCTCGGCAACTCGATGGTCGAAGGTCGCATCTCGGCGGGTGTCGTGGTCGGCGACGGTTCCGATGTGGGCGGCGGCGCCTCCATCATGGGCACCCTGTCCGGCGGCGGCACCCAGGTCATCTCGGTCGGCGAGCGTTCGCTGCTCGGCGCGAACGCGGGTGTCGGCATCTCCCTCGGCAACGACTGCGTGATCGAAGCGGGCCTCTATGTCACCGCGGGCACCAAGGTCACCGGACCGGACGGCACCGTCGTCAAGGCCGCGAGCCTGTCCGGTCAGGACAACCTGCTGTTCCGCCGCAATTCCACCACCGGCGCCGTCGAGGTCGTTCCGCGTAAGGGCACCGGCGTCGAACTCAATGCCGCATTGCACGCCAACGATTGACAGTCGAATTTCCCGGGCCCTCCGCCCCGGCAGTCAGCGGGCCGATACAC
>NZ_JBHXNJ010000002.1:202996-228253 GCF_042719655.1 Nocardia sp. NPDC058518 | reverse complement strand
TCGTCGGGTCTGTCTCTCGTTGTTCGGCTCGCTCGTCATACCGCGTTCGCTCAGATCCCTATAATGTTCTGGAGGTGCGGCCGGGGGCCGCGCCCCCCCCCAATTCCGCGTGCCAGTCACAATTCAGCAAATATTGCGGTTTCATGACAATGAACCCGAATGTGCGACAAGCAATTTCGCGCGCTAACCTTCGTTTCGCTGCTCCGATCAGGACAGCGAAAAAGCGGAGGGATTGAAGAATGAAGTTCGGAAAGATCACTACTGCTGTTTTCATGGCAGTCGCTGCGGTGGGGATTACCGCGGCCACTGCTCACGGTGCGCCCGCGGTGGCCACCGAGCAGCCCGCTGTAGTGGCTTCGGGGGGCGTGACTTCTGGCGTGACGCACGGAATCAACTACCAGACCACGGTGTCCCCGGCTGACAAGACCGTCACCTGGGCAGTCGACAGCGGCAAGTTCGAGGTCGCCGCCGACGGCGCCTCGGTGCTGCTGAAGACCGCCGACGGCGTGACCGTCGACCAGGCGCCGCTGCGCTCCGAGGTCGCAGGCCTGCCGATCGCCGTGAACCAGCAGATCAGCGAGGACGGCCGCACCGTCAAGCTGACCTCCACCATGGCGCCCGAGGATTCCGCGAAGCTGAGCAACGTCGCGGAACTGAAGGACATCAGCTCCTACGACCGGCTCATGGCGCAGGTCAACAAGAACCTGCCCGGCGTCGTCATCGGCGGCATCATCGGCGCGTTCTTCCCGTTCCTGTGGCTGATCACCATTCCGGCCGGAATGGTCATCGGTGGCTACGTGATGGGCGGCCAGGAATTCCTGGACGCCGTGATCGCGTTCGCGACCGGTCAGCCCTGATCTGACATCGCGATAGGGAAAGGCCTCGTACTTCTGCGGAGTACGGGGCCTTTCCGCTGTGATGCAGGTCACCGTCACAAACGGGTGCCGGGCCGCATCCCATGGTCGAACACACAGTTCCCATGGCAGGAGGCACAGATGAACATCGTGGTTATCGGAGCGGGCTACGCCGGGACTGTCGCGGCGAATCGACTGAACAGGAAGGCCCCCGACGCGCGGATCACCGTGGTCAATCCGCGCGGCGACTTCATCGAACGGGTGCGATTGCACGAGCAGATCGCGGGCAGCGGTGCCGCGGCTCGCCCGCTCGCCGAGATGCTCCGCGACGGCATCGCGGTGGAGACCGCGAGTGTGGACAAGATCGGCGACGGTGCCGTCACCCTCGACGACGGCCGGAGCCTGGACTTCGACCATGCGATCCTCGCGGCAGGCAGCATCGCCAACCCGCTGGCGGGCGCGATCCCGGTCGGCACATGGGAAGGTGCCGAACAGGCGCGAATCGTACTAGAGGCGCTGCCCGCCGACGGGATCGTCACGGTGATCGGTGGTGGGCTGACCGGGATCGAGACCACGGCCGAGATCGCCGAAGCCCGTCCCGACCTGCGCGTACGGCTGGTGAGCGATACGGTCGCCGCCGCGCTCTCGGCCGGTGCGCAGCGGCACATCCGCAACACGCTTGCCCGCTTGGATGTGGAGATCGTGGCCGATCAGATCGACGAGATCGACGGAACGACCCTGCGACTGAGCTCGGGCACCGAACTCGATTCCGACCTGACGCTCTGGGCGATCGTCTCCGCGGTCCCCGAACTGGCCGCCCGCAGCGGACTCGCGGTGGACGCCGACGGCCGGGCCCTGGTAGATGCCACCTTGCGCAGCACCACCGATCCGCGGGTCTTCGCCGTCGGCGACTGCGCGGCCGTCCCCGGCATGCGCATGGCGTGCGCCACAGCCGCACCCCAGGGCGCGCACGCGGCCGATACGCTGGCCAGGATGATCAAAGGGCGGGCCCCGCGGCCGTTTTCGATGGGCTACGGCGGGCAGGGAATGAGTTTGGGCAGGCGGGACGGGCTGATACAGGCGACCGACCGTTACGACACCGCCCAGCGGCTGTACCTCGGCGGATCCATCGCGGCGTTCGCGAAGGAACGCGTCAGCCGCTATGCCGCCTACGCCTCCCGCACCGGCAACAGCGTATGGATCAGCGGCCCGAAGCAGTGACCCACGAGGCCACCTTCACCGAGAACCGGCGATTGCTGTTCTCGATCGCCTACGAGATCCTCGGCTCGGTGGTCGACACCGAGGATGTCCTGCACGACAGCTACCTGCGCTGGCGCGATGTCGACCTCACGCTGATCGACAATCCGCGCGCCTACCTCGCGCAGATCGTCACGCGGCAGGCGCTGGGTGTGCTGCGTTCGGCCGCGTGCAGGCGCGAGGAGTACATCGGGCCGTGGCTGCCCGAACCGCTGGCCACCGAGGCGGACGACGGGGTCGAACACGTGCTGACCGGCGAGGCGGTGACCACCGCGATGCTGCTCGTGCTGGAGAAGCTCACGCCGGTGCAGCGCGCGGTGTTCGTGCTGCGCGAGGTGTTCGCGTTCGACTATTCCGAGATCGCGGCCGCGGTGGACAAATCCGAAGCGGCTGTGCGCCAGCTCAATCAACGTGCCCGCGATCGCGTGCACGCGCAGCGACACACCGCGATCGCCACGCCCGCCGAGGCCAGATCGGTGGTCGAGCGGTTCGCGATCGCCGCCGCTACCGGCAATGTGCAAGCACTGATGGACGTGCTCGCCCCCGAAGTGGTGTTCCTCGGCGACGGCGGCGGTGTGGTGAACGCGGTGCGACGGCCGGTGCTCGGCCAGGACAAGGTCGCCCGGCTGGTCATCGGCCTGCTCGCCAAGGGCCAGCGAATGGGCACGATGGGTATGCACTTCGGTGTCTACAACGCGATGCCCTCGATCGTGGCGACCGTCGACGGCATGCTCGATCAGGTGACCTCCATCGAGGTCACCGATGGTGTCGTCACCGCGTTGTACAGCGTGCGCAACCCCGACAAGCTCAGGACTGTGCGAGTTCCGACGTAAACCCTCACCGCGGGCGGCGTGGGCGAGCGCACAGGCGCGAGATGCGAGCCGCCTCTCGACCTCGCGCCGCCCGCGCGCTAGGCTTTCAAGCTATACGGAACCGTATAACTGGAGGTTCGACATGACACTTCCCCCTGGTCAACGCGCCATCGACGGCTTCCCGCGTTTCGGCACACACCTCCATCACCCACCACCGCCGGTGCCGGCGACCCCGGTGATCGAGGTCGGCGGTGCGGTGACGCAACCGTTCACTCTCTCCATGACCGACCTCGCCCAGCTGCCGCGCTCGGAGGTGAAGGCCGACTTCCACTGCGTGGCGGGGTGGTCGGCCACCGACCTGCGATGGGAGGGCATACCGTTCGCCACGCTCTACCGCACGCGCGTCGAACCGCTGCTGGCGCCGGGCACTTCGATCAGCCATGTCGTTTTCGAAGGTCTCGACGGGTATCTGTCGGTCGCGTTGCTCGAGGACGCACTGGCCGATGACGTGCTCATCGCCGACCGGCTCGACGGGCAGCCACTCACCAGCGATCACGGCGCTCCGGTTCGGCTGGTGAGTCCCGGCCAGTACGGGTTCGTCAACACGAAGCACCTGTGCCGCATCGAATTCCACACTTCCGCGCCCGCCGACCCGGACAAGTGGTCACCGCTCGCGGCACACCACCGGGCGCGCGTCTGGCAGGAGGAGCGTCATCGCTACCTGCCGGGACGCGTGGTGCGCCCGATCTACCACGCGTTGATCGGGCCGATCCGCAGGATGAGCGCGCGCGGGAGTACCGAGCGAACTACCTGAAGACCGACCGCACGTCAGCCCAGCAGCTTCTTCTGCACCTTGCCCATCGCGTTACGCGGGAGCGAGTCGACGAAGCGGACCTCGCGCGGGCGCTTGTGGGCCGAAAGCTGTTCGCCCACATAGGCGGTCAGCTCGGCACCGAGCGCATCGGAACTCCCGTCGCGCGCGACGACGAAGGCCACGATCCGCTGACCGAGATCGCCATCGGGCAGCCCGACCACGGCGACCTCGGCGACCGCCGGATGACCGAGCAGCGCGGTCTCGATCTCCCCCGCGCCGATGCGGTAGCCACCGGATTTGATGAGGTCGATCGACTCGCGCCCGACGATCCGATGGAACCCGCCGGCATCGATGACCGCCACGTCACCGGTGCGGAACCACCCGTCCTCGGTCCAGTCCCGCGCGGTGGCCTCGGGCCGATTCCGGTACCCGTCGAACAGCATCGGCCCACGAACCTGCAGGCCGCCGATACTCACACCGTCTTGCGCTACGGGCTCACCGGCTTCATCGCGCAGCCTCGTTTCCACGCCGCGCACCGGTGTGCCGACCCAGCCGGGCCTACGCTCACCGTCGGCCCGGGTGGACAGCGTGATCATGGTTTCGCTCATCCCGTACCGCTCCACCGGTGCTTGCCCGGTGAGTTCGGCCAGCTTCTCGAACACCGGCACCGGCAGCGGCGCACTGCCCGAGACGAGCAGCCGTGCCCTACTCAGTTCCTTTGCCAGTTCGGGCTTCTCGACCACCCGTGACCAGACCGTCGGCACCCCGAAATACAGACTGCCGCCCGCCGCCGCGTACGCCTCGGGTGTCGGCTTGCCGGTGTGGATCACCGGACTACCGACCCGCAACGGCCCGAGCAGCCCGAGGATCAGCCCGTGCACGTGGAACAGCGGGAGCCCGTGCACCAGCGTGTCCTTCCACGTCCACGCCCATGCCTCGGCCAGCGCGTCGAGCCCGGCCGCGATCGCGCCGCGGCTGAGCATCACGCCCTTGGGCGCCCCGGTGGTTCCCGAGGTGTAGAGGATGAAGGCGATCGCCGCCGGATCGGGCTCGGGATAGGTATGCCACGACCGGGCGTGCAATCGCACCGGCACCACCGGCAGATCCGTGTCGTCCGGTGCCGCGCCCAGCCAGGCCTGCGCACCCGAATCGCGCAGAATGTGCTCGCGTTCGGCGGTTCCGGAGTCCGGCGGCACCGGAACGACGGTCACGCCCGCGATCAGGCAACCGACCACGGCGATCACGGTGCGCAGGGTCGGTTCGGCCAGTACCGCGACGCGGTCGGCACGGGCGATTCGTTCCGCCACTGATGTTGCCGAACCCAGCAGATCGCTACGCGAGACGGTGGCATCATCGATGGTGACGGCGTCGGGAATGTCATCCCCGGCGGCGACGGCGGCCGGATTCAGCGAAGCGAGCAGCAGCGGCGGACCATAGGGCATCCGTCAACGCTAACGCGAAGCGGTTCGTGGCTTGCCGCCGCCGCTGTCGTTGACACCCCGGCGACATAATGAGACATTCAACGTATAACTCTCTCACGCTCTCTTCGACGAAAACGGGGTCAACGATGACCATCCTGTCGCGCTCGCGTTCGCAGCGGTCCGAACCGGCACAATTCGACATCCGCGACTACGTCGACGGCTCCGCCGCCTTCTACGGCGCGACCGCCAACGTGATCATGCAGCTCAGCCTGGCCCCCGTCGGCTACGGCGTCGCGGAATCGCGAGTGCACAGCGGCAGCATCATGTTGCACCCGGTGAAGCGCACCCGGACCACATTCACGTACCTGGCCGTGGCGCTGATGGGCACCGACGCCGACCGCGCGGCCTACCGTACCGCCGTCAACGGCGCGCACCGTCAGGTCCACTCCACCGCCGACAGCCCGGTGAAGTACAACGCCTTCGACAAGAACCTGCAGCTGTGGGTGGCCGCGTGCCTGTACGCGGGCGCGGTCGACGTGATGGATCGCCTCCACGGACCCGCAGACGACACCGCCGCCGACACCTTCTACGACTACGCCCACTACCTCGGCACCACCCTCCAGGTGCCTCGCGAAATGTGGCCCGCCGACCGCGCCGCGTTCGATGCCTACTGGTCCGAACATTTGCAGCGCACCAGCGTCGACGCCACGATCAAGGCCTACTTCGACGACCTACTCGACCTGAAGATGATCAACCCACTGCTGCGCCTGCCCTTCGCCCGCTTCCACCGCTGGTTCACCACGGGCCTACTCCCCCAACACCTCCGAGACGAACTCGACCTTTCCTGGACCGCCGCCGACGAGCGCAAACTCAACCGCCTGCTGCGCACCACCGGCAAGGTAACGGGCCGCATGCCCCGCTTCGTCCGAGCCTTCCCCTTCAACGTCACACTCGCCGATATGCGCCGCCGCAACCGACGGGGCAAGCCGCTGATCTGACCCACCACGCCGCTCCGACCGCCGGCCGATCCGGCAGTCGGAGCGCGCGGTCAGCGCAGATCGTCGGCGATGATCCGCTCGATATTGCGCTCGGCCAGCGCGGTGATCGTGACGAACGGGTTGACGCTGGTATTGCCGGGAACGAGCGCGCCGTCGATCACGTAGAGCCCGGGATATCCGTGCAAGCGGCCGTAGTTGTCGGTGGCCTCGTTCAGCACACAGCCGCCGAGCGGGTGATAGGTGAAGTCGTCACCCCAGGTCTTGTAGACGCCGAACAGATCGGTCCGATAGATCGTCCCCTCCTTGCTGTTGATCTTGTCGAACACCCGTTTCGCCGCATCGATCGAGGACTGGTTCCAGGCCTTCTGCCAGTTCAAACCGACTGTGCCACTACCGGAATCGAAGGTGAACCGCCCACGGTTCGGGTTCTTCGTGATTGCCAGATACAGGCTCACGTAGGTTTCCAGCCCGGACGGGAACGGCGCGACCTCGGCGAACGACGGGCCGCCCGCGTCGGCCCAGTTGTCGATGCCCAGGCACGGCATCGCCGATTGCAGGCTGCCGGTGCCGTCCCACATGTGATTGGCCCGCCCGACCATCACATTGCCGTTGTTGCCCCACTTCTGCCCGACGGCGTCGGACAGGTCGGTGAGCTTGCCCTTGGCCTTCATAGCCACCAGCAGCTTGCTCGTGCCGATACTGCCCGCCGCGAAGAAGACCCGTTGCGCGATCACCGATTTCGTGGCGACGGTGTTGCCCGAGGTGTCGATCTGGGCCATCTCCACGCGGTAACCACCCTCGGCGGGCGTCACCGTGGTGACCTTGTGCAGCGGGGTGATCCGCACCTTGCCGGTCGCGGTGGCCGCGGCGAGATAGGTCTTGTCCAGCGAACGCTTGCCGTTGTTGTTGCCGTAGATGACCTCGCCCGCGAGCGCGGACCGGGTGACCGTGTTCGCCTGCTCCTTCTTCATGTACTCGAAGTCGTAGACATTGGGCACGAAAGTCCAGCCGAAGCCGGATCTTTCGGCGTGCTTGCGGCCCACGCGGGCGAACTGATAGCACTCGGCCGACTCGAACCAGCCCTTGTCGAGGTGATTGACCCCGAGCCCGGTGTTCGCTCGCGGGTAGTAGGTGCTGTACATCTCGTCGGCGTTCACCGAGGGCAGGATCGCCCCGAAGTTCTCCCGTTTCGGCGTCACGGCCATGCCACCGTTCACCAGCGAACCGCCACCGACACCGCGCCCCTGATAGACGCGGATGCCACCGAAGTCCTCGGAATCCAGTACGCCCGTGTACTTGTCGATGTCCTTGTTGTAGGAGCTGCCCGCGAAGTAGCCGACCGGCTGATCGGTACGCCCGCGCAGCCAGTAGGACCGTCCGTCCGGCTTCAGGACCGGACAGAAGATCTTGCCGTCGGCACCCGGGGTGGTCCAGGACATGCCCATCTCGACGACGGTCACGTCGACACCGGCCTGCGCCAAGCGCAACGCGGCGACCGAACCGCCGTACCCACTGCCGATGACCAGGGCGGGAACCTTGTCGCCGTCGGCCAGCGGAGCCGCGGCGGCCACGGCCCGCCCGGCCAGCGCCACGGCACCCAGGGTGACACCTGTTGCAGCTAGAAATCGGCGGCGGGACAGACCGCCGGAATACTGACTCCTACCGGGCTTTTCATACAAGAATTCACGCACCGTGCAGCTCCTCATCGAGACGGCAATGAGAACCTGTTATACCGAGGAATTCAGTGAAACGAACATGTTTCGGACAAACGAGATCGCGGGCGTGAACCGGCCTTACCGCGCGCCTCACCCGCCGACCTGCGGCATTCGGGTTTCATTCCCACGACCGCAACGCCGTCGTACGAATCGGAGGACGCTCGTGAGCATTCGAACAGTGACCTGGTGTGTGGCGGCGGCCGCCGTCGGCCTCATGGCGGCCGCGCCCGCCGCCAACGCCGACGAGGACCCCACGACGGTGCCGCCACGAACCGCCATCTCGCTGCGGATGCCGGGCGGATTCGCCTGGGGCACAGCCAATGAGCACGAATCGCGGTCGGCGCTGTCGATGTCCAAGCTCTACATCGTCGACTACGCGCTGCGCCACGGCGACGGCTCGCCGGAGGACCGCGCACTGTCGGAACGGATGATCCGCGACTCCGACGACGGCGCCGCCACCCAGCTGGCCGGCAAATACCCACAAGCGATCGAAGCGACCGCGAGCGAGTACGGACTGCGCGAGACCCACGGCACCGCCGACTGGGGCCGGTCGAGCACCAGCACCGCCGATATCACCGACTTCCTGGCCGCCAAGCAGCGCACCGATGCCGGTTCGCCGATCTTCGAGTGGATGGCGGGTGCGAGCAATACCGCCGCCGACGGCACTCCCCAGAACTGGGGCACCGCCCAGCTTCCCGGCGTGCAGGGCAGCAAGTGGGGGTGGTCCGATCTGGGTGCCCCCGAGGTGGCTTCCGCGTCCTTCGGACCCAGCTTCTCGGTCGCCGCGCACACCTACGGCACCCCGGCGGACCAGTCCGCGGACGTGCTCGACGCCCTGCCCGCACTGATCCTGCGCCTGGCCGGAGCGTACTGATCCAGGCCGGCACCGGACCCGCGTCAGAAGGGAGCTTGCTGCCACCAGTTGTCGCGGGTCTCCTCGAAGGAATGACCCGGCCACGACACCTCGACCACCGAGTTCGCGCTGAACACATTGCCGCGCTCCCTGGCCGCGAGTGTGAACGGTGCGGCGGGGTCGCGGGGGCGGTAGGCGGCGAGGCTGGTGTGGTGTAGCTCCCGTGTGACGTCCTCGGTGGTGTGCCGCAGGAGATAGGCATCGGCATCGGCGGCGTTCGGGTACTCGGTGTACCAGGCGACGAGCCCGTCGATGTCGGTGCAGGTGATCTGCCGCACCGGTGCCGGATCGCCCGGCAGCACGACCAGCGACGGGGTCGCCGAACAATTCGCCTCGCGCCAGCCGCGCCCGGTCGGCCCCGACGGGATCAAGTCGGTGAACCCCGAGGCAACCGGCGCGTGCGCACCCCAGGTGGGCGGTGGCGGAACTCGGTTCGGGCGCACGAACTTCCAGTAGATCGCACCGACTCCGATAGCGCCGACCCCGGCGACCATCGCCAGCACGAGCAGGCTCACCGCGAGTACCCGCCACCGCGACGACACCGCCCGCTGAGGTTGTCGCGCGGCGGGACGCGCAGCGGAGTGCGACGGCGAACTCACGAGGGTCGGGCTCAGCGAACTCTCGTCGGCATTCGGCGGCCGGTATTCACGACCGAAAGGCGCTCCAGGCGAAACGCTCGCCGCACGGGGGCCTTCTCCGGCACGGGGCTGCGGTGCGGGGCCCGCGACGGCCAATGCCGCTGTCGCCGCACGCGCGAATTCCTCGCAGCTGTCGAATCTTTCGGAAGGTTCCTTCGCCATCGCCCTGGCGATGACGGCGTCGATTCCGGGCGGCAGGCCGCCGACCACCGTGGACGCGCGAGGCACCGGCTTGGTCAGGTGGGCGGCGACCACCGCGCCGGGATTGTCAGCGGGAAAGGGACTTTCGCCGGTGAGCAGGGTGAACAGGGTGCAGCCGAGCGAGTACTGGTCGGAGCGGTGGTCGACCGGGGCACCCGAGAGTTGTTCGGGGGACGCGTAGGCCAGGGTCGCGAGGAATGCTCCGGTGCGGGTGAGCTGGCGGGCGTCGCCGCGCAGTCGCGCGATGCCGAAGTCGGTGAGCAGGACGCGGTCGCCGGAGCGGGTGGGGGCCAGCAAGATGTTGGCGGGCTTCACATCTCGGTGCAGTACGCCGCGATCATGGGCGTAGTCCAGCGCTTCGGCGGTTTGTGTGATGATGCCGATCGCCCGAACCGGATCCAGTGGCTCACCGCGGAACACCGAGGCATCGCGACCGTCGACGTACTGCATGGAAATCCACATCAGCCCGTCTTCGACCCCACGATCGAGCACCGACACGATGCCGGGGTGGTCGAGATGCGCGGAGACATCGGCCTCGCGCTCGAACCGGCCGCGAACCTCGTGGTCGGAATACAGTTCGCGATTCAGCAGTTTCAGCGCGACCCGCCGGGGCAGCCGAGGGTGCGCCGCCAGATACACGGTGCCCATTCCACCCCGGCCGAGCAACCGATCGATGCGATACTCCGCGAACACCGTGCCCGCCTCGAACTCCACCCCGTGCATTCGTTGCGAGCCTTTCGATCCGGTACCGCGCCGATCGCCGGACCGTTCCCGGCACCGGCGCGCGGCGTTCGTCAGTCTATTCGCGCCCGGCCGGAGCGCACCCCCGGCCCGGGGGTGCGTAGTGCTCAGGACAGGCGTTCGGCGGCGGCGGCGATGCGCTCGTCGGTGGCGGTCAGCGCGATGCGCACATGTTCGGGCGAACGTGGGCCGTAGAAATCGCCTGGGGCGGCGAGGATTCCGCGTTCGGCGAGCCAGTCGAGGGTGATGCGGCACGGTTCGCCGCGGGTGGCCCACAGGTACAGACCAGCTTCGGAGAAATCGATGCGGAAACCTGCCTGCCGCAAGGCGTTTCGCAGGATCTCACGGCGGGCGCGGTAACGCTCGCGCTGCTCGGCCTCGTGCACGTCGTCGCTGAGCGCGGCGGTCATCGCGGCCTGGATCGGGAACGGCATGATCATGCCGGAGTGCTTGCGCACCTCGAGCAGTTCGGCCACCAGTTCCGGGTCACCGGCGATGAAACCGGCGCGGTAGCTGGCCAGGTTCGAGGTCTTCGACAGGGAGTGGATGGCCAGCAGGCCGGCGTGGTCACCGTCGCAGACCCGCGGGTCGAGGATCGAGACGGCCTCGCCCTCCCAGGTCAGGCCCAGGTAGCACTCGTCGGAGGCGACGACCGCGCCGCGCTCGCGAGCGAACGCGACCACCTTGCGCAGGTGCTCGACGGGCAGCACCTTGCCGGTGGGGTTCGAGGGCGAGTTCACGAAGATCAGCGCCGGATTCTGCGGGCCGATCTGGGTGAGACCGTCTGCGCGCCAGGGCTTCGCGCCCGCCAGCAACGCGCCGACCTCGTAGGTCGGGTAGGCGATCTCGGGGATCACCACCAGATCGTCGGAGCCGATACCGAGCAGCCGCGGCAGCCCGGCGATCAGCTCTTTCGTGCCGAGCACCGGCAGCACCGCCGCCGGATCGACACCGGTGACGCCGAACCTGCGCGCCAACGCCGCGACGACGGCGGAGCGCAGCTCAGGGGTGCCGTGCGTGGTCGGGTATCCGGGAACAGCCGCCACCGAACCCAAGGCCGCCTGGATCAGCGGATCGACCGGGTCCACCGGCGTGCCGACGGAAAGGTCGACGAGCCCACCCGGATGGGTGGCCGCCTTCTGTTTGACCGCGGCGATGGTGTCCCAGGGGAAATCAGGCAGCAGGCTGCTCACACGCCCCCGGGTTGGCACCCCTGCGCTCACTCTTCGGCCATCGGGGGCAGCGCCTTGATGAAGGCGGGGTCGAAGTCGACCACACCGACCTTGGTCGCGCCACCAGGGGATCCCAGTTCGTTGAAGAAGTCGACGTTGGCGTTGATGTAACCGCTCCACTGATCCGGAGTGTCGTCCTCGTAGAAGATCGCCTCCACGGGGCAGACCGGCTCACACGCACCACAGTCCACGCACTCGTCGGGTTGGATGTAGAGCATGCGACCGCCCTCGTAGATGCAATCCACGGGGCATTCCTCGATGCACGCCTTGTCCTTCACGTCAACGCACGGTTCAGCGATGATGTACGGCACTGCCGTTCTCCTAGTCTGTCCTCACCTGCGGTGGTACTCCGCCCACGCAACCCTAGCGTGATCCTGGGCCCAGGCCCAGGTCAGCCTGCCCTAACTACCGCCGGTCATGACGTTGCCGCCGTTGCCGACCCTGCCGGGTCGCCCGCTCAACCGACCATCGGCGGCGGGGACCGCGTTGCGCCCTTTACCTGCGCAACATCGAGGCTTAGATTTGTTCTCGGAAATCGTTGCACACAGCGGATCCCCTCGCGTCACGGAGACCGCGCGACGAAGGGAACCGTTATGAGTACGGCGCAAGAGCGTGCGGCCGCGCTGGACCTGGTAGCCCGGCTGAAGTCGTCCTATCCCGAGCTTCCGAACGCCCCGACCCCGGATCTGCTCGATCACGACCGCCTATGGGCGTATTTGAAAACCGATCACGATGTGGGCGGTGAGCCCGACGCCCCGATCGCCTACGAGAACAAGCAGTACGAGCTGTGGGAGCACAACACCTATGTGATCTGCGAGGTGCTCGCCTGGCGTGGGATCTGGCTGTCCGAGGAACGGCGCCGGATCGGCAATGTCGATCTCGGGCGCGCGATGTACCTGGGACTTCCGTACTACGGCAGATGGCTGCTCGCCGTCGCGCGTGTCCTGGCCGAGAAGCACCACATCGGCCTGACCGAACTGAGCGAACGAATGGTCGAGGTCGAGGCGCGCTACGAGGGCGGTCTGGCCGGCAAGACCCTGGCCGCCGAGCCGAAGTTCGAAGGCGACGGCTCTCGGGTCGCGCGCAATCGTCACCACCTCGAAGCGGTCGGCAAGGGCGATCCGCAGGTGTTCGCCGGTAAGGCAGGCGAGGCGCGGTTCGAGGTCGGCGATCCCGTGCGGGTCAGGGAACTGCCCGCGCTGTTCTACACCCGCACCCCGGAGTACGTGCGCGGCGCGGTCGGGCGGATCGCGGCGCTCGCCTACGAGAGCCCGGCACCGGAGGACGAGACGTGGGACCGGCCGGGCGCGTTGCCCGAGTGGTTCTACGTCGTCGAGTTCGACCTCGCGACGCTGTGGCACGGCTACACCGGCACCAGCACCGACCTCTTGCGCACGGAGATCCCCGAACGCTGGCTCGAGCCCATCACCTAGACCGATCATCCTGCCCAGAAAGGGATTCCATGACCGGGCACGACCACGATCACGACCACGAACGCACGGTGGCCCCGATGGTCGACGAGATCACCGATTTCGAAGTGCTGGAGATCGCGTTGCGCGAGCTGTGTATCGAGAAGGGCATCTTCACCGCCGCCGAACACCGGCGGTTCACCGAATTCGCCGAACAGATCGGCCCGACGCCCGCTGTCCACCTCGTGGCACGAGCCTGGCTCGATCCCGACTTCAAGGCACTCGCGCTCGCCGAACCGATGACCGCGAGCAAAGAGGTCGGGGTGGATTGGCTGGAGCCCACCGGTTTCGGCACACCGAGCGACTTCACCGCCTTCTCCATCCTCGAAGACACCCCGACGCTGCACAACGTGATCGTGTGCGCGTTGTGTTCGTGCTATCCGCGACCGATTCTCGGCAACTCCCCCGAGTGGTACCGCACACCGAATTACCGGCGGCGGATGGTGCGCTGGCCACGCCAGGTGCTCTCCGAGTTCGGGCTCGACCTGCCCGCGAATGTGGCTGTGCGCGTGCAGGACTCGAACCAGAAGCACCGATTCATGGTGATGCCGCTGCGTCCGGCGGGCACCGACGGCTGGAACGAGGATCAGCTCGCGGAGATCATCACCCGCGACTGTTTGATCGGCGTCGCGCTGCCCACACCGGGCGTGACCACGAATGTGGTCACCCACACCCGGCCTGCCATCCACCCGGCTACCTAGGAGCGCTGTGGGCACCACCGAGATCGCCGCGCTGCGGGCCATCGTCGACCGCGACCAGGTGTGGCCGAGGATGGCCGCCGCGTACGGCGTGAGCAATCCCGTGCCACCGTGGAAGACCAGCCTGGACGGCCTCTGCGACGCGCTCGATCACGCGCGCTGCGCGGCGCCGATCCCGGATTTCCAGAACCGGCGCGACGACGAGGATGCGCTGTCGGCGACCGTCTACGCCGACCTGCCCTACCCCGAGAACCAGCTCGTCGCCCTGGCGCATTCCCTCGTGACGCGCGGCGTCATCGACGAGAGAGAACTCCAGGAGCGGCTCACCAGCGTTCGGGCCCGGCTGGAATCCTGAGCTCAGCCGATCGAGAGCGGCAGCGGCGCCGGTTTGGATTCCACCCGACCGTAGATCGTGGTGCGTTCACGCACCGGGCGAGCGATGCCCGCCGCGATCTCGGTGAGCTCGGCGACGGTCTTCGCTGAACCGTGCTGGGAGCCCGCCATCCGGGAGATGGTCTCCTCCATCAGCGTGCCGCCGAGGTCGTTGGCGCCGCCGGTGAGCATGGCCTGGGTGCCGAGGGTGCCCAGTTTCACCCAGCTGGTCTGGATGTTGTGGATTCGCCCGTGCAGCATGATGCGGGCCAGGGCGTGGACCGCGCGATTGTCGCGGTTGGTCGGTCCGGGTCGAGCCGCGCCCGCGAGGTACAGCGGCGCGCTCTGGTGGACGAACGGCAGCGGAACGAACTCGGTGAAGCCGCCCGTCTCGTCCTGGATGCCGCGCAGCACACGCAGGTGACCCACCCAGTGCTTCGGGTTGTCCACATGGCCGTACATCATCGTCGAGCTCGACGGGATGCCCAGCTTGTGGGCGGTGGTAATGACCTCGATCCAGGCGGAAGTGGGGAGTTTGCCCTTGGTGAGGACCCAGCGGACCTCGTCGTCGAGGATTTCGGCGGCCGTTCCGGGGATCGAGCCCAATCCGGCCTCCTTCAGCGCCGAAAGCCAGTCGTGGATGCTCTGGCCGCCGCGTGACGCACCGTTGACGATCTCCATCGGGCTGAACGCGTGGACGTGCATCGACGGGACGCGGGCCTTGATGGCGCGGACCAGATCGGCGTAGCCGGTGACGGGGAGTTCGGGGTCGATGCCGCCCTGCATGCAGATCTCGGTGGCACCGTCGACGTGGGCTTCCCACGCGCGATCGGCGACCTCGTCGGTGCTGAGGGTGAAGGCGTCGGCGTCGCCCTTGCGCTGGGCGAAGGCGCAGAACCGGCAGCCGGTGTAGCAGATATTGGTGAAGTTGATATTGCGGTTCACCACGTAGGTGACCTCGTCACCGGAAACCTCGCGCCGCAGCGAATCAGCCAGTGCGGCAACGGCTTCCATATTGGCGCCGTCGGCGGTGGCCAGGGCCAGGTACTGGTCGTCGGTGAGTCCCGCCGGGTCCTTCTCGGCGGCGCGCAGGGCGTCGAGTACCTCGGAATCGAGGCGCTCGGGTGCGACGACAGCCAGGTCGCGGGCGTGTTCGCGGATCGTCTCCCAGTCACCGAACGCGCCGACGACCTCCTGACCGAGCCCGGAATCGCTGCGGCTGTCGGTGTTTCGGCCCTCGGTGTCGATGGCGGTGTTCAGGTCGACGCGGCCGACCGAATCCCACGACTCGTCCGGCTCCTGCCATGGCAGGCCGACCGGCATGGCATCGGGCCTGGCCAGCCCGGTCGCGGGATCGGTGAGCGCGTCGACGTGCGCGCCGATGCGCGGATCGATCCAAGGGTGTCCCGCGCGAACGTATTTCGGGTGCGCGGAGGTGCGTTCGACAAGGGTGAACCCGGCCGCCTCGGTGATCTCGCGCAGGGTGTCCAGGTTCGGCCACGGCCGTTCGGGGTTCACGTGGTCGACCGTCACCGGCGACACCCCGCCCCAGTCGTCGATACCCGCGTCGATCAGCGCCCGGCAATCACTGTGCGACACCAGGTTCGGGGGTGCCTGCACCGGAACATCGGGTCCGAGCAGCAATCTCGTCACCGCGACGGTCGCCAGGAACTCCGCTACGCCCGCGTCGGGAACATCGCGCATGGCGGTGTCGTCCTTGGCCCGGAAGTTCTGCACGATCACTTCCTGGATGTGCCCGAATTCCCTGTGCTGCTTGCGAATCGCCATGATCGACTCGGCGCGTTCGGTGAGATTCTCGCCGATGCCGACCAGGATGCCGGTGGTGTAGGGCACCGAGAGCCTGCCCGCGTCGGTGATCGAACGCAGCCGGACCGCGGGATCCTTGTCGGGGCTGCCGTAATGGCACTCGCCCTTGTCGGTGAACAGCCTGGTGGCCGTGGTTTCGAGCATCATGCCCATGGACTGGGCGACGGGCTTGAGGCGGGAGATCTCGTTCCAGCTCATCACGCCGGGGTTCAGGTGCGGCAGCAGGCCGGTCTCCTCGAGTACGAGGATGGAGACGGCGCGCAGATAGTCGAGGGTGGAGTCGTAGCCGCGTTCGTCGAGCCACTGCGCGGCCTCTGGCCAGCGGTCCTCCGGCCGGTCTCCCAGGGTGAACAGCGCTTCCTTGCACCCCAGCGCGGCACCCTGGCGGGCGATTTCCAGCACCTCGTCGGGTTCGAGGAACATACCCTTGCCTTCGGCGCGCAGCTTGCCCGGCACGGTGACGAACGTGCAGTAGTGACACTTGTCCCGGCACAGTTTGGTGAGCGGGATGAACACATTGCGCGAGTAGCTGATCGTGCGTGGGCGCCCCGCCGATTCCAGGCCCGCATCGCGGACTCTGGCGGCGCTGGCACACAGATCGATGAGGTCGTCGCCGGTGGCGTGCAGCAGGACGGTGGCCTCGTCGACGTTCAACGTGACGCCGTCGCGGGCTCGGCGCAGGGCCCGGCGCATCGCGGCGGGACTCGGCGGCGGCATCGGAACGCTCGGCTTCGGAAGGTCGGTCACCCCGTCGATCATGCGCTACTTCTTCCCCGGACGTGTGGTCGGCTGGTCACGGGCCCTCGGCGGGCGCGGTGCGGTCGTCCTTGTCGACGACAACCTCCCCCCCGACCGCGCATATTCCCGACGGGGTGAACTCGTCGCACGCACATGGAACCATGGGCAGCATGTCGTTGCCACGCTCTACCATCCTGGCCGAACCGGCCTGGCGTCCGAGTTCCAAGGCCAAGCTGCTGTGGGCGTTGGAGAACGCGATCGGGGTGGTCGTGTTGTTCGTGGCGCTCGCGGTGTGGGCGGTGCTCGATGAGGACCGTCGTGGGTGGCAGGTGCTCACCGGGCTGGTGCTCGTGGCGCTCGCGGTGCTCGCTGTCGTGGTGATCCCGGTGTGGCGGTACGCGGTGCATCGGTGGGAGGTCACCGATGATGCCGTGTACACGCGGGTGGGGTGGCTGGACCAGGAGTCGCGGGTCGCGCCGATTTCGCGGGTGCAGACCGTGGACACCGAGCGTGGGCCGCTGGAACGGATCCTGGGACTGGCGACGGTCACCGTCACCACCGCGTCGTCGGCGGGGGCGGTGAAGATCAGTGCGCTCGACCTGCCGATCGCCGAGGAGGCAGTGCTGCGGTTGACCGCCGTCGCCGCCCAGCACCGCGGAGACGCGACGTGACCGCGCCCGCGCGCACCGAGACCGACTGGCAGCGTCTGGATCCTCGCATGCTGCTGGTGTACCCGGTCAACGAGATCATGAAATACATTCCGGTGCTGCTCGGTTCGATCATCGTCGGCACGACCAGTGGCAATCCGCTGTGGAGCTTGATTCCGGTGACGCTCGTCGCGGCGTTCGGCGTCGCGCGGTGGTTCACCACCTCGTATCGGATCGATGCCGATCACGTGCAGTTACGCAGCGGGATCGTGCAGCGCCGGACGTTATCGGTGCCTCGCCCACGGATTCGATCGGTGGATGTGGAAGCCGATCTGCTGCACCGGATGCTCGGCTTGGCGGTGCTGGCCATCGGCACCGGGAAGCAGACCGACAAGGGTGAGGAATTCAAGCTCGACGCGCTCGACACGAGCCAGATCCCGGCATTGCGTGCCGAATTGCTCGCGCACACCGGTCACCACGCACCCGCGCACCTCGACAACGCGGGGGTGCCCCATGTTTCGCAACCCGATGCCCACGCGGATTCCGGGGTGGAGATCGGGCACTGGCGGGCGGCGTGGGTGCGGTACGCGCCGTTGTCGCTGACCGGGCTGGCCGTCGTCGCGCCGATCGCGGGGCTCGGCGCGCAGTACGGGCTCATCGACGTGCTGTCGAGAAGTGCCCTCGTGCAACATCTCGACGACGACACCGCGATGATCGTCGTCATCGTCATCACCGGTTTGACCGTGTTGTCGCTGGTGCTGGTGAGTCTGGCCGCGTGCGCCCAGTACCTCGCCACCTGGTTCGGCCTGCGTGTGCTCGACAACGGCGCCACCCTGCACCTGCGCCACGGCCTGTTCACCACCCGTCAGATCACCCTGGACCTGGCGCGGTTCCGCGGCGCCACCCTCAACGAACCACTCCTGCTGCGCGCCGCCAAAGCCGCCCAGCTCGAAATGATCATGACCGGCGAGAACCCACGCCAGAAGATCCTCCCCCAGGCGCCACGAACCGCCGTCGAACGCACCCTCGACGAACTCCTCCGCACCCGCCGACGCCCGCACGCCGACGCATCGACCGCCCCCGTCCCTGACTCGACCTGGGCCCGGCACGACGAATCGACCGTCCCCGTACCGGACTCAGCCTGGGCCCGGCGCGACGAATCGAGCTCGGCGTCCGCCTTCACCGAAACCGGCGACACCGAGCGCCCGCTCGCGACCTCCCTCACCAAAGGCGAGTCGACCGCGGTGCTCGCGGATCCGATTGCGCCGCAACCGATCACCGGTTCCGCACTCGGCACCGTCGACCTGTACAGACACGGACCCGCCGCACGCCGTCGCCGCTACACCCGGGCCGCGTGGCCCGTCGGTGGCGTTGTCGTCGCGATGCTCGCCATCGTGCTCACGGGCGGTCACCTACCGCCGTGGACCTGGGCGCTCCCGGTGGCCCTCGCCCTCGTGATGGCCGTTCTCGCCGAAGACCGCTACCGGGGCCTGGGCCACCGCGTACTCCCCGGCACCACCGGCCCGACGTGGCTGATCACCCGCCGCGGCAGCCTCGACCGCAATCGCGACTGTCTCGAAGCACCGGGCATCATCGGATGGACTGTGCGACAGACCTTCTGGCAGCGCCGAGCCGGACTCGCCACCGTCGTCGCGGCCACCGCGGCAGGCAAGAAGGCCTACCTGGTTGTCGACATCCCGATCGATCAGGCCGCCGCCCTGATCGAAGCAGTGACCCCGGGTCGGCTCGGCGAACGCTGAAATGGCCGGGAGCCCTTGGACTCCCGGCCATTCCGCGTCGTCAGCTTAGGCGTTTACGGGCTCCTTCGCCAGATCAACTTCGCCCACAACGGTTTTCGCGTCACGCATCAGCACCACCGCCAACACCGCGGCGGCCAGCGCGCACAGCGCACCCACCCCGAACGTCACCTGCATTCCGGTGCAGAACGCGTCCCGCGCCAGCCCGATGACCGTCGCATCGCCGGTGCCGAGCGCCCCCGTGATGGACTCCCGCGCCGCCGACGGCGCCGAATCCGGCATCGCCCCCGCGAAGGTGCCCGCCAGGATCGCGCCGAGAACAGCGACGCCAAGTGCCGCGCCCGCCTGCTGAATGGTGTCGTTGAGCGCGGAGCCGACGCCCGCGTGCTCGCCGGGAACAGCACTCATCAGCGCACCGATCGCGGCGGGCATCGCCAGACCGGCACCGGCCCCGAGCAGCGCCATCGCGACGGCGGGCAGGGTGAACCCGGCGCCCGCGTCGAGGGTGGCCAGTACCGCGAAGCCGGCGGCGATCACGATCAGACCCGCGATGGTGACGATGCGGGGCCCGAGTTTGCCGACGAGCACCGCGCCGATGCCATTGGCGATCAGCAGCGTGACGGCCATCGGGGTGAAGGCCAGCGCGGTGCGGATCGGCGAGTATTCGAGGACGAACTGCAGATACTGGGTGAGCACGAGGACCAGACCACCGTTGGCGAAGGTGACCAGGACCAGGGAGAAGCTGGAGCCGGTGAAGGTGCGGTTGCGGAACAACTGCAGCGGCACCATCGGCGAGTCGGTGCGCAGTTCACGAATCACGAAGGCGGACAACGCGATCGCCGTCACGGCGAAACCACCCAGCACACTGGCGTCGGTCCAGCCCGCGTGTGGGACCGAGATGATGGTCCACACCAGCGCGGTCATACCGATGATCGAGGTGAGCATGCCGGGGAAGTCGGGCTTGCGCCACGGGCCCTTGGATTCGGGCATCAGCACCAGCGCCGCCACGATGGCGACCGCCGCGATCGGCACATTCATCACGAACACCGCGCCCCACCAGAAGTGGTCGAGCAGTACGCCACCGACCACCGGGCCGCCGACCATGCCGACGGTCGCCACCGCGCTCCACGCGCCGATCGCCTTGGGCCGTTCGTCGTCGTCGAAGACGGTGATCAGGATCGACAGGGTGCTCGGCATGATCAGCACCCCACCGATGCCCATCAGCACGCGCCCGGCGATGAGCATTTCCGCGCTGCCCGCGTAGGCGGCGAGCAGCGACGCGGCGCCGAAGACGACCAGGCCGATCACCATCACCAGCCTGCGGCCGAACCGGTCCGACAGGCTGCCCGAGGTGAGCAGCAGGCCGGCGAAGACCAGCAGGTAGGCGTCGATGATCCATTGGATGTCCTGCGCGCCCGCACCCAGATCGGTGGCGATCTGCGGGATGGCCACGGTGAGGACCATGTTGTCCACCACCAGCACCAGCGAACTCAGGCACAGCACGATCAGAATCAGCCACCGGCGTGGGTTGCGGACCGTCTGATCCGCCGGAGTCGTTGCGAGCATCCTGCTCCCCTTTCGAGCGCTCTCCGCACGTCGTGCGGTTATGTCGAACACTGTACGGTCACCGCACACTGTTCGCAATAGTTTCGACGTTCGTCCTCCGCACAGTGTTCGCCCGGAGCTATGCTGTGCTGGTCGGCGAAGTCGTAGAACACGAGGAGGCAGCGGGATGGCGAGCACCGGCTCGACGGAGATCACCTCGGTGTGGACCAAGCCCGCGCGCGAACGGCGCGACCAGCCCACACTGAGCCGCGACCAGATCGTCACCGAGGCCATCGCCCTGCTCGACGACGAAGGCTTCGACGCGTTGAGCATGCGCAAGCTCGGCGCACGCCTCGGCGCGGGCGCGACCTCGCTGTACACCCACGTGGCGAACAAAGACGAGCTGCTCGAACTCGTCGTCGACCAGGTAATCGGCGAGACGCCGACGCCTGCGCCCGATCCCGCACGCTGGCGCGCGGTGATGCACGAACAGGCCGATGGGCTGCGCGCGACGATCCTGGCGCATCCGTGGATCACGGTGGTGCTGAGCAGCGCGGCACTGACCTACCTCGGGCCCAACATGATGCGGCTGACCGACTCGATGGTCGCCATCGTGGAAGCCGGGGGCTTCGATGACGAGGTGGTCGATATCGCGACGAACGCGGTGTTCCAGTTCGTGGTCGGCTCGTGCGGCAACGAGGCCGCGATGATGATGACGATCGCGCGCAGCGGCCTGTCGACGCAGCAATGGGTGGACAGAGTGATGGTGGCGAGCGAGGCCGCGTCGCAGCAGTATCCGCGCCTGCACCGGCGCTATGTCGCGCAGCGCCCGCAGGTCGTCGAGGAGGCCGCCAACGGGGTGCTCAGCCGATTCACCCAGGCCATCGACCTGATCCTGGACGGCGCGGAAACCCGCCACGCCCGATAGCACCGCAGGTGGCGCCGACGCGGCGTAGCGTTCGATTCGATCGCCGTGCCGCTGACGCTAGGGGTGATTCGTGTGCAGTTCACCGAAGTTGTCGAGACCGCAGGCCAGGGGCTGGACGCGGCGGGTGTCGCGGCCATTGTCATCGGCGGGTCGGTCGGCACGATCCGGTTCCTGCGGCAGTTGTCCCGGCATCAGGAGTTCGACCTCGCCTATCGCGCCTACCGGCGCGGGCTCGGCCGGGCGATCCTGCTCGGACTGGAATTCCTGGTCGCGGCCGACATCATCCGCACGGTCGCGATCTCACCGACTTTCACCAGCGTCGGCGTGCTCGCGCTGATCGTGCTGGTACGGACGTTCCTCAGCTACTCGCTCGAACTCGAATTGACCGGGCAGTGGCCGTGGCAGCGGACGAAATCTACCGACTGACGTTCGAGCGGTAGTACATGTACCCCGCGGGCGCGAGCACACCGCACGCGAACAGCAACAGGGTGCGGCCGTCGCTGCCGAGCATGATGTCACCGCCGGGCCCGCGTGAGGCGCACACCAGGAATCCGAAGACCCACACCACGATCGGGGCGAAGGTGAAGCCGATCCGGTCGGTCACCGATTCCATGCCGTAGACCAGGGCGATATTGATCGGTGCGGCCAGCAGCGCCACCACCGGAAAGGCCAGTGAGCCGATATACAAGGGCAGGAACAGCACTTCCATGGCCAGGGTGATCAGCGCGTCGGCCAACAGCAGCACGACGATGAGTCCCGAGATCAGCGGATCCGGCAGGCCGGGAAGTCGCGAGGAACGAAGTACGGCGGTGGGCTGATCGTGATCGGTCACCATGGGCGTGAGTCTATTCGGCCGAGCCCGGCAACCAGTCAATCGAGACCGGCGAACAGGTCGTGCTCGAACCCGTCGGCACCCACCTGGCCACGCGTGCCGCGCACCAGCGTGAAGTGTTCCTCCGGCAGCACCGGCAACGCGATGTTGTTCGACAGCGCGAATTCCCGGCCACTCGGCGCGACGGTGACCTGGGTGGCGTGCGCGCGCATGGCGGCGCGCTTGGCCGAGACCACATCGGAGACATCGACCACGGTGGTCACCCCGCTCGTGGACATGGCGGCCAGTTCGGCCTCGATCGGCAACCGCCAGCCCGCAGGCAGCGCGCCAGGCAGTTCGTCGACGGTGCGGCGAGCCAGCGCGGCGGTGTGCTGGCGCAGCAGGTCGCCGTCGGTGACGGTCCAGTAGAACTTCGGCACATCCCAGCCCTGCTCCGCGGCTGCCGCGACGGCCGCGGTGGTGATCTCGTGCGCGCGAATGTGATCGGGATGGCCGTAGCCGCCGCGCGGGTCGTAGGTGACGACCACCCGGGGGCGCAGTTCGAGGATCACCGCGACGAGCTCGTCCACGGCCGCGTCACCGGAATTCACGAAGGCTCGTTGGTTCGCCGCCGACGGCGTGCCCGCCATGCCGGAATCGCGCCACCGACCTGGGCCACCGAGGAACCACGGCGCTGCCACGCCGAGTGCCGACAGCGCGGCGGTGAGCTCGCCGATGCGGTAACCGCCGAGCTGGTCGGCCTCGGCGGCGATCAGGCGCGACCACCGTTCGCCGATGACCTCACCCTCCTCGCCGAGCGTGCAGGTCACCACGGTCACCGGGACACCACGTCGGCGATAGTGCGCGATCGTGCCACCCGTAGTGAGGGTTTCGTCATCGGGATGCGCGTGGACGAGCAGCAGGCCGCCGGTCTCGGTCACGGGATCCTCCGCCACTGCGCCGTATCGCCGAAGATGCCGACCTGGATGGCACCCGAGAGCGACACACCATCGACGCGCGGACCGGCCGCCGCGACAACGTTGTCCTGCACGATCGGCAACACGGTCGACAGCTCCCACAGCCGCGGCTCCACCTCGGCAAGGATCCGCGGCACCTCGAACCCACGCAGCGCTTCATCGATCGACGGCTGGATGGTCGGGTCGCACACTCCGCCGATGTTGCTCGGCGCCTGGCGATAAGCCTCGGCCGCGGCCAGTGCGGGACCTTCGGCACCGGCCGGTTCGACCGGCGGGCAGCCGTAGCGCGAGGCCAGCGCGGTGGCCGGGTCGCCGCCTGCCAGCTCCCAGCCGACGATGGCGTCGATCGAGGATTCGATGAGGTCCTTGCCGTACAGCTCGTCGGCGGGCAGGCCGCGAACAGTGGCATCGATTCCGGCACTGCGCAATTGGTCGGCGGCCGTATTGGCGACGGCCAGCGACGACGCGTCCTCGGTGACGGCGCCGATCCGCACCGACAGCCCCTTACCGTTACGCGCCACCGAGCGCGGACGCGGCGCGGGCGAGGTGGGCGAACCGGTCTGCGGCGTCTCCGGCGCGCGGCCGTAACCGGCCTCGGCCAGCAGCGCGAACGCCTCGTCGGCCGCCATCCGCGGCGGCGCGGTGGGCACGTAATTGGGGCTCGATGGCGAAAGCACTTGTGCGCGTGCGGGTTCCACCCAGCCGCCGGTCTGCGCGCCGACAGTCGCCAACAGGGCGGGGTCGAGGAGCGCGAGCACCGCCTTGCGGACCCGGACATCGGCGAGGTCGCCGGAGCGGCCGTTGAGCGCGAGTTGCAGTTCCCGGGCCTGCGGCATGATCGTGGTCCGCACCGACGGGATCGCGGCAAGTTGCGCCTGGGTCGCCACACCGCCGTGCACCAGCGCCATCTGCGCGTCGCCGGTGCGCAGCGATTCGGCCAGCTGCGAGGGCGTACCGCCACGACGGAACTGGATCTGATCCGGCGAGGCGGGGGTGCCCCAGAAGCGGTCGTTGCGTTCGAGCAGGATCTCGTCGCGTCCGCGATCGACCGATTTGATGGTGAAACTGCCGCCCGAGACCGGGATCTTGTCGACCAGGCCACTGGTGAACCCACCCGGGGAGTCCTTCACCAGATGCGAGGGCAGCAGGTTCGAGAACAGTTCACGCCAGGCGGGGTAGGGCTGGGTCATGGTGACCGTGACCGTTTTCCCGCCACCCGAGGACGCCACGTCCGAGATGAGCCGGTAGCCGGCCGGATCGACCACACCGGGCTGGCTGATCATCTGCTGCCAGAGGAACCGGAAGTCCTCGGCCGCGATCGGGGCGCCGTCGGACCAGTTGGCCTGATTGCGCAGGGCGTAGGTGATGGTGAAGGGCTCCTGCGCCGTCACATCGGCCGACACGATCAGCGAGGAATCGGGCACCCAGTCGACCAGACCGGGATGCACGGGACTCGGCGCGGCACGGAACGGGCTCGGCAGCACCATCGAACTCACCGCGCTGGTCACCGGCGACTGATCCGAGCGCAGATGCGGATTGAATCCGATCCCGATGTCGTCGATCGCGACGACCACGGTGTTCTTGCCCGGCTTGGCCTGGGTGGTCTTCGGCGAGTCGGACGACTCGATCGGTGGTGGCGGATTCGCCGTGCAACCGGCCACGACCGCCGTCGAGGCAATCATCGCCAGCACCATCGCGCGCCACCCTGCGCGCCGCCCCGAACTCACCTTGCGCACTCTACCCAACCCCTCGATCGACTGCCGGTCGGCCGTAACCGGCCAACAAAAAGGCGGGGGGGGGCGGGCGGGGGGGGGGGCGCCCCCCCCCCCCCCCCGGGCCCGCGCGACACAGGGGTCGCCGCCGCGGGGGCGCCGCGCGAGCCGCGCCCCGGC
>NZ_JBHXNJ010000002.1:164582-202986 GCF_042719655.1 Nocardia sp. NPDC058518 | reverse complement strand
ACAACCCCCCCCAACCCCCCCCCCCCCCCCTTCCCGCCCCGGCCGCCCCCCCAACCCACCACAAACCCGGGCGGGGGCGGGGGCAGTTCCGCGACCCCCCCCCCACGCCGTGAGAGCTACTGCCGACTAGTTCGCGGCGGCCTTGTCACGGGCCTTGCGACGCGACAGGTCGCGGGCCCGCTCGTTGGCGCCGAGGACGAGCTTGCGCACCCGGACCACCTCGGGGGTGACCTCGACGCACTCGTCTTCGGTGCAGAACTCCATCGCGAGCTCGAGGTCGAGCTGCAACGGCTTGGCCATGGTCTCGAAGGTGTCCGCGTTGGCGCTGCGCATGTTGGTCAGCTTCTTCTCGCGGGTCACGTTGATATCGAGATCCTCGGCACGCGGGTTGATGCCGACGACCATGCCCTCGTAGGTGTCGGCACCCGGCTCCACGAAGAACTGACCGCGGTCGGCCAGCTGGATCATCGCGAACGGGGTGACGGTGCCCGCGCGGTCGGACACCAGCGAACCGGTGTGGCGGGCGCGGATCTCACCGGCCCACGGTGCGTACCCGTGGGCGACGGCGTTGGCGATGCCGGTGCCGCGGGTCTCGGTGAGGAACACGGTGCGGAAGCCGATCAGGCCACGCGAGGGGACGATGAACTCCATGCGCACCCAGCCGGCGGCGTGGTTGCTCATCTGCACCATCTTGCCCTTGCGGGCGGCCAGCAGCTGGGTGATCGCGCCGAGGTACTCGTCGGGGCAGTCGATGGTCAGCTCTTCGAACGGCTCGTGGGTCTTGCCGTCGACCTGCTTGGTGACCACCTGCGGCTTGCCGACGGTGAGCTCGAAGCCCTCACGACGCATCTGCTCGACCAGGATGGCCAGCGCCAGCTCACCACGACCCTGGACCTCCCAGGCGTCGGGACGGCCGATGTCGAGCACGCGCAGCGACACGTTACCGATGAGCTCGGAATCCAGGCGCGACTTGAGCATGCGGGCGGTGAGCTTGTGGCCCTGCACCCGGCCGACCAGCGGCGAGGTGTTGGTGCCGATGACCACCGAGATGGCGGGCTCGTCGACGGTGATGCGCGGCAGCGCGACCGGGTTCTCCGGATCGGCGAGGGTGTCGCCGATCATGATGTCGGGGATACCGGCGATGGCGACGATGTCACCGGCCTCGGCGACCTCGCCGGGCTGACGCTCGACACCGATCGTCTGCAGCAGCTCGGTGATCTTGACCGTCTTGGCGCCGTCGGCGTTGATCCAGGTGACGTTCTGGCCCTTGCGCAGCTCGCCCGCGTAGATGCGGACCAGGGCAAGACGGCCCAGGAACGCCGACGCGTCGAGGTTGGTGACGTGGGCCTGCAGCGGCGCGTCCTTGTTGCTCTTCGGTGCCGGGATGTAGTCCATCAGCACCTCGAACAGGGCGTCGAGGTTCTCGGCGTCGGGAGCGGAACCGTTTTCCGGCTCCACCTTCGACGCCTTGCCCTCACGGCCCGAGGCGTAGAGGACCGGCAGGTCCAGCGCCAGCTCGGCGGCTTCGGCGGCCTCGTCGTCGAGGTCGGAGGCCAGGTCGAGCAGCAAGTCGTGCGACTCGGAGACGACCTCGGCGATCCGGGCGTCGGGGCGGTCGGTCTTGTTCACGACCAGGATGACCGGCAGCTTGGCCGCGAGGGCCTTACGCAGCACGAAGCGGGTCTGGGGCAGCGGGCCCTCGGACGCGTCGACGAGCAGCACGACACCGTCGACCATGGAAAGGCCGCGCTCGACCTCGCCACCGAAGTCGGCGTGGCCGGGGGTATCGATCACATTGATGACGGTGACGGAACCGTCGGGGTTATGGCGATGAACCGCGGTGTTCTTCGCGAGAATGGTGATGCCCTTCTCGCGCTCCAGATCACCGGAGTCCATGACTCGGTCGACCAGTTCGGCTCGCTCAGCGAACGCGCCCGACTGACGAAGCATGGCGTCCACCAGCGTCGTCTTGCCGTGGTCGACGTGGGCCACGATGGCGACGTTGCGAAAATCGCGTGAAGACGACACGCCTCAATCCTCCTGCTGTTGGTGTATTTGGCGCGCATTCATCTGGCATCGCGGCCTGTTACACCCTACCGGTACCTTCGGTGCGACCTCGTGTCAGGCTTTGTACTTAGGCTACGCTAACTCCCATGGGCAAGGTGAAGGCAAAGAAGGTCTCGAGCCTGAAGCCGAAGAAAAAGTGCTGCAGGAAGAAGACGCGCTGCTTCAAATGCCCCGTCGTCATCATGCGGATGAAGAAGGCCGAGGCAGCCGGAACGTGCGGTAAAGATCTCAAAAAGGCCTTGAAGCTGGCGCGCGCAAAGTGAGGGAGTGAGGCGTACAACCGAGGTATGGGTACTCCGTTGCTCTCCGCTCCCGAACTCACCATCGCGCTGGCCACTCTGCCGGAGTGGTCCCGTGACGGTGACGCGATCACCCGCACGGTGCAGGCACCGAGCTTCCTCGCCGGAATCGAGACGGTGCGCAAGGTCGCCACGGCGGCCGAGGCGGCCGATCATCATCCCGATATCGATATCCGTTGGCGCACACTGCGTTTCACGCTGAGTACGCATTCGGCGGGTGGGCTGACCTCGCTCGATACGGCGATGGCGCACACCATCGACGGCATCCTCGGCTGAGCCTCAGCTCGCGGGCACCTCGGCCGTGCGACGGCCGGGGAGTTGCGCACGCAGAGTGTCGCGGCCGTGCCAGATCAGCCAGCCGAGCAGGACGAACACGCCGATCACATCGACCGCGCCGAGCCAGGCCAGCGGCCACGGGCGCGGGATGGTCCAGATCGTCGGCTGCGCGAACGAGAGCACCCACGGCACGCCGACCAGCATCGTCAGCACCCAGAACCCGGCGATGATCCGCGCGACCCGCTCGGCCCGCAGCGGCCCGTAGAGCAGCCACAGCGCGGTCGGGATCAGCCATACCCAGTGGTGCGACCAGGAGATCGGCGAGATCATCAGCCCGAACAGCTGCACCAGCACCAGGGTGCCGAGCCGGTCGTCGGAGTCGAGGGTGCGCCACGCGCAGAACGCCAGCACGGCCGTGACCGCGACCGCGGCGAGCCACCACGGCCCCGACTGCACGTCGTGCCCGAGGATGCGGCTCAGCGCACCGCGCAGTGACTGGTTCCACACCGAGCCCACCGGGCCGATCCGGTCGGCGTCGCCGAGCAGGGTGCCGAAGTAGCGCTTCGCCTCGTGGGCATTGATGAGAAAGCTCACAGCGACGGTCAGCCCGAAGGCCGCCGCCGACCACAGCACCGTCGCCCAGCGCCGCCGCGCCACGAAATACAGGCCGGTGATGGCCGGGGTCAGCTTGATGCCCGCGATCACGCCGACGAGGGTGCCCGAGATCCACCAGCGCGCACTGCGCACCGCCAGCATCGCGCCGAGCACCAGGAACACATTGACCTGGCCGTAGTCGATCGTGGTTCGCACCGGCTCCAGCCACACCCCGAGCGCCGTCCAGCCGACGGCCGCGGTGATCCACGGCGTCCGCTTGGCCTTCTCCGCGCCGAGGAGCAGTTCGAAGCTGATCCGGATCACGCCGTAGAGCGCGGCGACCGTGGCCAGCATCCAGCCGACCGCCACGAGAGTGAAGGGCAGATAGTGCAGCGGGAAGAACACCAGCGCGGCGAACGGCGGATAGGTGAACGGCAGCGGGAAGTCCGGCGTCACCTCCGAGTAGGTGAAGTCGTAGAGCCGATCGGTGAGCAGCGCGGCCGAGCCGTCGACATAGACATGCAGATCGACGACATTGAGCCCGTTCGGGGCGAAGAGCATCCAGGCCAGCCGGGCGAGCACGGACAGTCCGAGCAGCGCGAGAGCCCATCGGAGGTGTCGGTTCAAGGCCAGGCTTTCGGTCGGATGGGGGCGTCGTTCGCCGTTTCGCGGGTGCCCCGCTACCTTAACCGGGTGCCGACAAGCCCCAGCGGGCACCGGCCGCAGCGACACCATGGGTAACATTTGCATCAACATCCCCAGGTGTAACACCATGCGGGACTAGCGTCGATGAACATGGTTTCGGCCGGTACGCCACGAAGGGCCCGGCGGCTGTACAACACGGCAGCCTTGTCCTTAGAGTGACCCCCGACATGTTGGGCTCGACCACCCTCGCCCATCGCACCATCGAGGTAAGGACGGCTAGACAAGTGCTTCGTAGCCGAGGATCGCGGATCGTAACGACCGCTCTCGCCATCGCTGCCGGTGCCATGCTGGCCGCGCCGGCATCGACCATTGCCGCGCCCGCGCCCGCCCCACAGGCGGCGCCGATCAGTGTCCCGATGGTGCCCGAAGGCGTCCCGGTCGACGCGCTAGCCGCCTTCGCTCCCGCGGTGGCAGGCCTGGTCGCGGGCCCGGCCGACATCGCCAGCCCGCAGACCGCCCTGCTCGATCAGGCGCGCGCGCTGCTGGCCACGCTGAACCTGCCGCCCGCCATCAAGGCCACCCTCGAGCGGATCATCACCTTCCTCGACGGCAGCGGCGGCGGCGGCCCCGAGCTCCCGCAGGACGGCCCGGTCATCGCGCAGTTCCTGTACCCGACGATCGGCAGGGGCTGCATCGGCGACGGCGCCGATTCGGTCGGCACCGCGCTCGCGGTCGCCGGTCCGGCGCAGCTGCCCCCGCCCGGCCCCGCCGCCGGGCAGGCCGGTTTCGTGTTCACCGCGCTCGGCACCAAGGCGCCGACCGCCGAGCAGAACCCGCCGATGACGGTGCAGTGGCTCAACCTCGACACCCGTCAGTCCGCGACCCAGACGCTGACCGACGAGGCCAAGATCAACCCCGGCGGTCCGGCCACCCTGTCGGCCGTCGCGAACACCGGCCACGGCCGCGTCGTCGCGGTGATCTCGGGTTCGCTCACCACCGCCGCCGAAGGCGCCGCACCGCGTACCTGCACTTTCTTGCCGACCCTGGGCTTCTTCACGGTCTGAGCACGACGCACACTGAGCCCGATTCGTTCCTCGAGAACGGATCGGGCTCAGTTGTTTTCGGCTGTTCCCGCGGGCATCGCGATGTGGTAAACCGAGACGATGGCGACCACGCATGGTTCTTCCCGGAACGTTCGGTCGATTCGGAGCAGCCGGTCGATCCTGTCCTATCGGTCCGAGGGGTCGATCCTGTCGATCGGATCGGCCTATTCGGTGCTGTCGATCGGCAGTGTCGGATCGGTGCTGTCCATCGGCTCGATCGGGTCGTTCGGGTCGGCGATCTCATCGCTGTCGTTCGCCAGTATCGGTTCGGCGCTGTCAGGTCTGTCGCGGTGGTCGCTGATGTCGTGGCGCGGAGTGCTCGCCGAACCCGAGATGCGGTCCGCGCTGCGCGTGATGCCCGACGACGAGCCCGATATTCGCTGCGGAGCGACCTGCCACTGTCAGACCTAGGTCACCACTGGCCGTAGTCCGACGCGAGGACCCGGTTCAGGTCGACACCGATCCCGTCGATGGCGCGCTTGTCGATCTCGAATTGGTGCAGGTGCGCGGAGCCGTGCACGAAACCTCGTTCGGTGCCCCAATTGTGTTGCCAGAACCAGGAACCGAGGCCCGCGTCGAGGGCGCGGTCGATGGTCGGCGCGTTGGCGTAGATGCCGACGAGTTCGGGTCCGAGCACCGACTGCCAGCCCTCGATATAGGGCGCGATCATCTCGTCGAACTCCTCGACCGAGGGGTTGTCGTCGATGGAGGCGTAGATCGGCGCGGTGTCGGGTCCACCCGCGGCGACATGGATCGCCCAGCCGCGCTCGGCGTGTTCCTTGCCCGCTTCGAGGCCCCCGCGCCAGTCGGCTGTCGGGCCCTTGCCGAACTGGTAGTTCGACACGATCGACAGTCCGTTGGCCCACAGGTCTTCGACCTCGGCGGCGAGCAGCGGTTTACCCTCCATCCACTCCGCGCCGGGCCTGCGCTCGGAGACGTAGCGGATGACGCCGATGTGCCCTTCGGCGGCGATCGACGCGGCGGAGGGAACCCCCGCGGCGTAGTCGACCATGGTGCCGAAGGACTGGGCGCGGGCGGGCGAGGCGGCGAGGCCGACCCCGATCGTGGCCGCGGCGGCGGCGAAGCCGAAGAACTTCCGCCTGGTCACCGGAACAGAAAGCATCGCAGGACTCCTTCGCGCAACCCGACCTTCAACCGGTAAGCGAACCCGGCGCGCCTTCCCCGAAAATCGCGCGCCGGGAGTCTGGAACGTGCGATTCATTGCACCACAACCCCAGGGGAACCGCCAGAACCAACGGCAACATTCGCCCCACGAGTCACACGAGTCAGGTCGCGCCGTCGATCGCCGCGCCCACATCGATGGTGCGACCGGTCGGATCGGCCAGCTCGGTGCTGACCACCGCGACGACCTGCGCGACGACCTGCCGCTTGATCCCGGCCAGCCGGGCCAGCGTCGCCGCGCGCAGGCCCTTCGCGCTGAATTCCATCGAGATGTCCTCGATCGCGGGGGGCGGCACCTCGATCACGATCTGCAACGGCTCGGCGGCCCTGGCCGTGAGAACCAGCGGAATCTCCAGGTCGGCGCGGTAGTGGTTGGCTTTGAGCACGTCGACGGTGATGTCGAGCCCGACCGGCAGTGTCATGTCGAAGATCCGCAGGTCGCCCGGCTCGCCGAGGCCACGATCGATCACGCGCGGCTGCTCGATCGCGCCGCGTACGGTCACCGTGGCCGCGCCGCGCGGACCCTCGGCCAGCGGGCCGACCTCGATCTCGCTGCCCGCCAGCTGGCCGACCACGCCGTGCACGCGGTCCCTGGTGACGATGGTGGTGAAGAATCGCAGTCCGAATTCGCGGTAGTCGATCCAGTCGAAGACAGTGTCGTTGCGATGCGGTGAGCGGTAGCCGTCCAGAATCGCCTCGATATCGAAGACCCGCTCCGAGCGGACCTTCGGATCGCCGACGATGGCGTTGACCCGATTGGCGACCTCGCGCTGCACCAGGCCCGCGATCGGGTCGAGCAGCATCTCCCACGCACCGTCGATGGCCTCGGCACGCAACGTGAAGCTGACATCCTTGGCGGTCACCGGTGCGACATCGATCACGACGAGCAGCGGGGCGGCGGTGCGCGCGTGCAGCGTGAGCCCGATCTCCACCACGGCGGCCAGGCGCAGTTTGCGGCCGCCGAGAACCAGGTTCACGGCCAGGGTCAGCGGGATCCGCACACCGAAGCTCAGCGCGTCGCCGGGCGTACGGGTGACCACGGGGGTGCCGAGCGTGCCCTCGGCGACGAAACCGGCCAGTCCGGCGGGGCCGAGGGAGAACGGCCCGATCTTCACGCCACGGCCGGTCATCCCCGACACCGCGGCGGTGATGCGCTCCTCGGTCACCGCGTAGGTGACGAACCGTTCGCCGAAATCGGCGTACTCGATCCACATCGGGTCACGACGTGGCTTCTCGCCCACCTTCACACGCACATCGAACACGGTACGTGACGACCGCGAACCCCCTGCTGGTGGCACAACTCCCCCGTCCTGCCGATGAGGGGGAAGCAGGACGGAGGAGCCGGCAACGGCGCTGCCGGGCGCCGCGAGATCCATGGTACGGGTATCGGCGTGGTACCGCCGTCCAGGATCATCGCAGTTGTCTTGAGCGCCAATCGATTTCAGAATCGTCCGTAACCGACCAGATCGGCGGTTTCGGCCGGTGTGATGGTGCGAACCCGAACCCCGCCCATCTCGTTGCCGCCGATGGTGGTGATCGTTTCGCCGTCGGCCTTCAACACGATGTTGGTGTGCTGGCCGAGCGGACTGTCGGGACCGTAGAGCACCACGTCACCGGTGCGCGGGCGGTAGCCGACGTCAGCGCGGGTGAATCGGCCGACCTGCTGGTAGTACTCCTGCAGCGTGTACACGCCGGGGATGCGCCAGGAACCGGAGTTCGGGTTGGCCAGCGGCCTGCCCGCCTCGCGCATGGTCCAGCTGACGAAGTCGGCGCACCAGGCCTCCTGGACCCCCTCGGCGTACTTCGGGCCGTCGCCGGGCTGCTCGTGCTCGCGGCGCAACACGTCGACCAGCACGATCTGCTGCTCGTCGAGACGTTCGCTGTCGAGCGCGGGGAACTGGTCGCCCCAATCGTGCTGCCACCACACCAGTCCGACGGCGACCACGGTGGCCGCGGCCAGCATCCCGGAGATTCCGACGATCCAGGACGTGCGTCGTCCAGGTCGTTCGGCTCGAATCTGCGTCATCGCCCCCCGCTCTCGTTCATCCTTCTGATCTATTGGACGAATCACGAGCGCTTTCGGTTCCCGATCACGGGTGTTTTCCGAAGCGGACGGGGCGACCACCGGATGGACCCCTGCGCCACCCGGGTTTCAGCCCGGCAATCGCTCTCGGCGCGCGCGAGGCGAGCGCGCGCCGTCCCCTCCGGCGACATTCATCCGCGCAGGGGTGGTGTCGAACACTTTCCGCTTCGGAACACACTGGCCCGACCAGCCCACAGGCCGATAATCGGCCTGGGCGCAGCGGCCGGGCAGCCAGGCGATCTCCCACTCGGCTGACATGAGTTTTGCGAAACCTTTACCCTCGGTCAAGCTAGACGACTGTCCCAATTTGTCCCACTGACCGAAAGAGGAACGCCACGTGGAAGACCCGCACGCGCCGATCGCGCGGTATCTGCGCGAACGCCGCGAATCGTCGGGACTGACCAGGGCGGCGCTGAGCGAGGCGGCAGGCATCTCGCCCGCGCTCATCCAGAAGATCGAACAGGGCACGCGCGTACCGACTCTGGAGTCGCTGACCGCGCTGTTCGACGCGCTGGACGTGCCCGACGTGTTCCGCAACCACCTCGTCGCGCTGTCGCTGTCGCATCGCTACGACGAACCGGCACCCACCCAGCTCACCGACCTGCCCGCGGCGGATCTGGTTCTGCTGCACAGCCTGCCCCACCCGGCCAGCGTGCAGGTGTACCCGACCTTCGATGTGCTCGCCGTGAACGCGGCGTGGGAGCGGTTCTTTCCCGGGCTGGTTCCTGGCACCACCTTGCTCGAATGGATGCTGCTCGACCCGATCTCGCGCACGGTGGTCATCGAGTGGGAAAAGCAGATCCATCTGAGTGTCTACGGGTTCCGGGTGATGAGCCCGGGCGTGGTGCCGCAGCAGCGGATCGACGAACTCGTCGCGGCGTGCTCGGCAGCACCGGAGTGGGACCACCTGTGGACCACCGAACCGCAACAGCCGAGCGACATCGACAGCCCGGTCCTGACGCTGCGCGATCCCGGCACCGGGGCGCCGACCAGCATGTCCATGCTCAATTTCGAGTTCGCGCACCCGCGCCGGGAGTGGTCGCTGATCACTTTCTGCCCGGCGATCTAGTTCTTGTCGGCCTTGCCCAGCGGAATGCAGGCCGTCAGCACGATCGCGGCCACCGCACCGGCCATCGCGATGAAGAAGGCGGTGTGGAAACCCTCTCGCGACGGCAGCACGTGCGGGCCGAGGTTGATCGTCATGTGCGCGAGCACCACGCCCATCACCGCGGCCGAGGTGGAGGTGCCGATCGAGCGCATCAGCGAGTTCAGGCCGTTGGCGGCCGCGGTCTCGGTGATCGGGACCGCGCCCATGATCAGTGCGGGCATCGCGGCGTAGGCAAGGCCGACGCCACCGGCGACGATCACCGACGACAGCACGATCTGCCAGACGCTGTCCATCATGACCACCGCACACAGGTAGCCGACTGCGATCACCGTGGAACCGAGGGCCAGCGTCAGCTTGGGACCCTTCTTCGCCGACAGCCGCGCCGAGACCGGGGACAGCAGCATCATCACCAGACCGGTCGGCGCCATCGCCAGACCCGCGACCACCATCGACAGCCCGAACCCGTAGCCGGTTTCCTCGGGCGCCATCAGCAACTGCGGGAACGTCAGGGACATGCCGTAGAGCGAGAAACCGACCGCGATCGAGGCCATATTGGTGAACAGCACGCGGGGGCGAGCCGACACCCGCAGGTCGACCAGTGGAGAGGGCCGGCGCAGTTCATAGGCGCCCCAGCCGAGGAAACTCGCCAGCGACAGACCGAACAGCGCGAGGATCGAGCCACTCGCCCAGCCCCAGTCGGCGCCCTTGGTGATGCCGATCAGCAAGGTGAGCAGGGCGATCGACAGCCCGACCGCACCACCGAAATCGAAGCGCGACGGCGTGCGCACCGGCGACTCCGGCACGAACACCAACACCAGCACCGCGCACAGCACACCGAGCCCGGCCGCGGTCCAGAACAGCACGTGCCAGTTCGCGTTCTGCGCGATCAGCGCCGAGAACGGCAGACCGATGGCACCGCCGACACCGAGGGTCGCGCTCATCACCGCCATCGCGCCGCCGACCTTCTCGGGCCGGAGCTCGTCGCGCATGATGCTGATCCCCAGCGGGATCGCGCCCACCGCGATGCCCTGCAGCGACCGGCCGATCACCTCGGGCAGCAGCGAGTTCGCGGTCGCGCAGACCACGGAGCCGACGATCATGAAGCCGAGATTGCAGACGAGGATGAGCCGCTTGCCGAACATGTCGCCGAGCCGTCCGGCGATCGGCGTCGAGACCGCGCCCGCCAGCAGGGTGGCGGTGACCACCCAGGAGGCATTGGACGCCGAGGTGTTCAGCAGGGTCGGCAACGACGGAATGATCGGGATGACCAGCGTCTGCATGAGCGAGACGACGATGCCGACCGTGCTGAGCACCGCGATCAGCACGGCCGGGGCCGGGCGGCGGGTTTCGGAGGTGGCCGGGGAGACGTCGGCGGCAGTTACAGACACAAATATGGACGGTACACAGCATGTGCATAGTACACAATTTGGCTCCGGGGTGACCCACGCGACATAGTTGGCACATGTCCGATTCCGGCGCCGCCGACGACACCCCGTTCACCCGCCTGGTGTTCGAGCTGAACCTGATCTCGCGGCACTTCCCCACGACCACCCGAAGGCGCCCCGGTTTCCTGCTCGACCGTTCGGCGTTTCTCATCCTGACCCGGCTGGACCTCGGTGAACCGCTGAGCCTGCGCGAGCTGTCGGAGTCGTTCCAGCTCGACATCTCCACCATCAACCGGCAGGTCGGGGCGATGCTGAAACAGGAATTGGTGCAGCGGGTTCCCGATCCGGACGGCGGCGTCGCCCGCAAGGTCAAGACCACCGCCGACGGTAAGGCCGCGCTCGCGGCGGACCGGCGGCACCGCACCAGCGACATCGGCAAGGTCGTCGCCGATTGGGACGACGACGATGTCACCGAGCTCAGCAGGCTGATGCGCAAGTTCAATCGGTCAGTCGAACAGCTGGAGCAAAACCCGTGGCCCAGACCGCCGCACACCGATAGCTGATCGCGCTAAGCTCCCCGGCGTGGTCACTCACCGGTCTACCCGCCCGAGCTGGCTTTCCTGGGACAACTACTTCGTCGGCGTCGGCGGACTGGTCCTCGGTCTGTGCTTCGGCATCTGCGCCGCGCTGATCGCCGGACCCGGACACAATCTCGCGGCGATCATCCTCGTCGCGCTCGCCGTGGTCTGCATCCTGCCCGCGCTGCTGCGCGCCCTCGGCGAACTCAGCGTGTGGGTGCGGCTGGCGATCCTGCTGATCGGCTTCGCGCTACTGCTGCCCGCGATTCTGCTCAGCGGCGAGGTGCGCGACTGGGCGGCCGAGCGCTGGGAAAAGACCTGGAACTAGATGTTGCGCATCGGGATCGACAGCAGCATGCGCAGGGTGTTGTGGATGAACTGCGTCGACTGCCACGTGAGGTAGGCACCGGCCGCCGTCGCCGGACCGACCGACGACGAGCCGGACGCCGAACCCGATGCCAAGTCCGCGGAGCCACTGGCCGAACCCGATGCCGAGCCCGAACCCGGAAGTGCCGCAGCGGTTCCCGCCGAACCGAGCAGTCCGATCAGCACCGCCGCTCCCACCCCTGCGACTCGAACGGCGTACGGCTTGGACGTTTCACGACCGGACAACATCAGATGGATCCCACTCTGTCGAAATGCATTGCGAATGCCCAGTATTCACACCAGAACTCACCGCCAAACCTAATTCGCCCGGATTGCTCGAATGATCGGCCTGTGCGGTGAGTTCGTCGGGTTGCCCGACCCCACGTCTATGGTGCGCCACAATTACATCGGCGCACCAGACCATGGTTGTCGGGGCATTCGCGTACCGACCGGTGTTGTTCGCCCGTCAGGACGCGCGGTTGTCGACACGCTCGCGGGCCGCGTCCGCCAAGTCGGAGCCGCGTTCCCTGGCGACGTCTACCAGGTGCGATCCACGCGTCCGGGCCGATTCGGCCAGTACGGGGCCGCGCTCCTTGGCGACTTCGGCGAAGTGCGCGCCCTTGGTCCGCGCCACCTCGGCGACCTCTGGGCCGCGCTCCTTGGCGACCTCGACCAGATGCGCGCCGCGGTTGCGAATCGCCTCGGCCAGTTGCGGCCCACGTTCCCGGGCGATCTCGGCCAGCTGAGAACTACGCTCGCTCGCGGCTACCGCGAGATGTCCACCCTGCTCATGGGCCACATCGGCGATCTGCGCACCCCGAACCTTGGCCGCCGCCGCGAGCGCGGCACCCTCGGCCGCGATGCGCGGTTCCTCGCGCGAGAACGCCTTGCGAGCCCGCCACCCCAGCGACGGTTTGCCCTCGGTATCGGACGCCGCGATCATCAACCCGCCGAGCAGCCCGAGATCCTTCAGGAAGCCCACCCGCTTGGCAGCCTTCCGGTCGGGGTCGTTCTCGGCCCAGAAGTCCTGCTCGGTGATGGTCCCCGGCACGACGGTCACGGCGAGCAGGAGCGCAGCGGGCCGCGGTGCTCGTCCACTGGCCAGCAACAACCCACCCACAACCTGCGCCGCGGAGTTGATGCGCACGAATTGACTCGGATCGTCGGGCACCCGCGCCGCCAGCGCATCGGGCAGACCGGTTCTGCCCTTCTCGGCCAGCGCGGTCGCGGCGTCGGCTCGGGGCTTCTGATTCATCAACCCGTTCACTCCTGCGGCCACGAATGTGGTCCCCAGCAGCGCGCGAGCAATGCGTCGAACAGGCTTGATCGGCATCGTCGATCCCTTCGTGTCTACGACTGGGAAAACGGCTCCCTACATTCGACTACCCGGGTCTCCCGAGGACAAACGATGGACGGAACCGGGCATGCCCTGTCCAGTGACTACCCTCGAGCGGGTGCCAGACAACACCGTCCAAGCCGCCTACACCGCCATCCATACCCTCTACATCGACCTTTTCGGCTCCCCCACCGACCTAGCTCCCGAAGACACCGCCTTCGCCCAAACGCACCTGGCTCCCGGCCCCGTCCTCGACCTCGGCTGCGGCCCCGGCCACTTCACCAAATTCCTCACCGACGCGGGCATCACCACGACCGGCATCGACCTGGTCCCCGAATTCATCGCCCACGCGCGATCGACATACCCGGCTATCCCCTTCGAACTCGGCTCACTCCGCGCCATCGACGCCCCCACCGAATCCATCCACGGCCTGCTGGCCTGGTTCTCCCTCATACACCTCGACCCCACCGAACTCCCCACCGTGCTGGCCGAATTCCACCGCGTTCTCACCCCCGGTGGCCGCCTGGTCATCGGCTTCTTCGAAGCCACCGAAGCCGTCGAAACCTTCCCCCACAAAGTGACCACCGCCTACCGCTGGCCCACCGACCACCTCGCCGAAACCCTGAACCAAGCCGGCTTCACCGAACTAGCCCGCCTGCACCACCCAGCATCCGGCGACATCCGCCCTCATTCAGCCCTGGCTGTAGCCAAGTCGTGAATCCGATCGACCACCGATGACGGCGCCTGCGATCCGCTGAGCGGCCTCGGCGGGCGTGAGGTCGGTGGTATCGACAACCTCGGCCGCACCGTGCAGCCAGGTACGAGCGGCCTCCGCGTACGGCTCGAGGTACTGGAGACGAAATGACGAGGGGCCGAGAACGGTGTCGCCCTCGATGCGCCCGCGCAGGGTGTCCTGGTCCGCGTGGAGGACGAAGTGCCGCACCGGAATCGCATGCCGCGCGAGCCCGGTGCTGATCTCGCGCCAATACTGCTCGACCAGCACGGTCATCGGCATCACCAGCGTGCCACCGGTGTAGTCGAGAATGTGGCGGGCCGTCTCGACCACGAGCGGCCGCCACGGTGGCCAATGCTGAAAATTGTTCGTCTCGGGCAGCCCCGGCGTGACGTCCATGAGCGTCTCGCCGACCTTCTCGGCGTCGAACACCCGTGAATCCGGGATCAGCTGTTGCACGAGTGCACTGGTCGTCGTCTTACCTGCGCCGTGGGTGCCGTTGAGCCAAACGATCACAGAATCGGACACTAGCAGCACCGTGGGACGGCAAACGTCGCGTGAGCTTCTGCTCCCCACGGAGCAATCGACCGAAGCGAGAGCCTCTCAGGCGGCGAGGGCCAACTGGGCGCGCTCGGGTCGGTCGGCGCGTGCCGCGCGGCCGACCAGGCGTGCGATGGCCTCGGCGACCTGCGCGGGCTGCTCGAAGATCACCGAGTGGCCCGCGCCGTCGATCTGCACGAAGTCCGCGTAGTCGACGGCGGCGGCCATGGCGACGGAATGGGACGGGGGTGTCATCAGGTCGGCGGAGCCGCACAGGATCAGGGTGGGGATGGTCGAGAGCGTGGTCAGGGCGGCGGTGCGGTCGAAGGTTTTGAAGGCGCTCAGGAAGCTGGCCATGGTGACGATCGACGTCGCGTTGTGCATCGCCTCGGCCAGCGCGAGCACACGCTGGCTGACCTTGCGGTCACCGAACTCGGCGGTGCGCACCACCGGGGCGAAAACCTTGCAGGACAGCACCTTCGCGTGCTGCATCAGGCGCGGTGCGCACCGAACCGCCGCCTGGAAGCCGGCGATGATCGGACTGCGCAGCAGCCGCCCGAAGCCGGCGTCGGCGAGCCCGCTCGCGGCGGTGGCGATGAGTCCGGCACCGACGATGCGGGACCCGACCTCGTGCCGGTACTGGTCGACGTAGGTCAGCACGGTCATGCCACCCATCGAATGCCCGACCAGCACGACCGGGCCGGTCGGGGCGACGACGTCGAGCACCTCGTGCAGATCACGACCGAGCTGTTCGATGTTGTAGGTCTGCCTCGACGCCACGGCGGAGTCACCGTGCCCGCGATGGTCGTAGCAGACGACCTTGGCACCGGAGTGCTCGCGCAACAGCGCGTCCCGCACATCCGTCCACGACTCGGTCCGCAGGCAATGCCCATGAATCAGGACAACGGTCAGGTCCGCGTAGCGCCGACCGTATTCACGAACCGCGAGCTGCACACCGTCACCGGTCGACACCGAAACACGACGCTCGTCCGAGTGGGCGATTGAGCTGATGATCGACATCGGAACCTCCGGCTCGCGTGCGGTGACAGCATCAACTCTGCGCCTGATCAGGTGCCGCTATCAGGACCCCGAGTGCTGGGGCCGCTCCCCCGAGGGTGCGCAGAACCCCACCTAGGTGCTACCCGTCACGATCCTTGACTAAATTTTCAGTCAGGATTTATGGTGGTGGTAGTCGGAAGGAGAAAACAAATGCGACGACGCACATTCGTCCAGACCACGATGGCCGCGCTCAGCAGTGTGCTGTGGGCCGGTTGTGACGACACCAGCACGCAGGTCGACGACGACGGAAGGACCTGGCTCATGCCCGAGGAAGGGCAGCCGCACAAGCGCACCTGGATGGCCTTCGTGGCCGATGAACGGATCTGGGGCGCGGACCTGGTCCCCGAGGTGCAGCGCAATCTGGCCACCATCGCCACCACGATCGCCCGCTTCGAACCGGTCGCCATGCTGGTGCGCCCCGGCGAGCTGGCCCAGGCGCAGCGTCTGATCGGCACCGCGAACGTGGAACTGATCCCCACCGACCTCGACGACCTGTGGATGCGCGATACCGGCCCGGTGTTCGTCCGGAGCGGAAACGCCAAGGCCGGTGTGGATTTCAACTTCAACGGCTGGGGCGACAAGCAAGCACATCGCGCCGACGCGAAGGTCGCCGAGTTCGTCACCCGCCGCGCGGGCGTCGACACTCGGCACACCGATCTGGTGCTCGAAGGCGGCGCGCTCGAGGTCGACGGCGAGGGCACCGCGATCATCACCGAGAGCTGCGTGCTCAACAACAATCGCAATCCCGGCTGGAAGAAGCGCGATGTCGAGGAGGAACTCGACTACCTGCTCGGCATCAAGAAGGTGATCTGGCTGCCCGGCATCGCCGGCGAGGACATCACCGACGGGCACACCGACTTCTACGCCCGCTTCACCGGCCCCGGCGTGGTCGTGGCCGGACTCGACAACGACCCGGACTCCTTCGACTACGACGTCACCCGCCGCCACCTCGACATCCTGCGCTCGGCGACCGACGTTCACGGCCGCCCCGTGCAGGTGGAGGTGCTGACCGGACCGTCGACCGTGCGTGAGCAGTTCGAGAACGACGACTTCGCCGCCGGCTACATCAACTTCTACGTCTGCAACGGCGCCGTCATCGCCCCCGAGTTCGGCGACCCTGCCGCCGACAGCGCCACCGCGGCCACCCTCACGCGGCTGTTCCCCGGCCGCGAAGTGGTGCAGATCAACATCGACGGCATCGCCGCAGGTGGCGGCGGTATCCACTGCACCACCCAGCAGGAACCCGTCGACTGAGCCACCCCGGCGGATTCGCCGCCGGGCACCCGGCCCCTACTGTGAGGAACCGTGTCGGAACGCCGTACCCAGATCCTGGAAGCCGCCGTCCGCGTCATCGCCCAGGACGGCGTGCGCGGACTGCGTATCGAAAAGCTCGCCACCGCAGCCGAAGTCTCCCCGGCCCTTATCTACTACCACTTCAAGGACCGCGCAGGCATCCTGCGCGCCGCCCTCGAACACATCAACCACCGTGCCCAGTCCTACACCGACACCCCCGCCACCGACCCACGCACTCAACTCGAACACATGCTCCTGCGCGAACTCCAGGACACCTCCGAAGTCCGCGAGACCAGCATCGCCTGGGGCGAGTTGCGCGCCAGCGCCGCGTTCAACCCCGACCTCCGAGACCCATTGCGCACCACCACCGAAGCCTGGAACACCGACGTCGAATCCTTGATTCGCGAGGCTCGAGACCTCGGCACCGTCGCCGCGACCGTCGACGCCACGGACTCCGCCGAACGCCTGACCGCTCTGGTCGAAGGCCTCAGCGAACGCTGGCACAGCGGATCGCTCGACCTGACCCGGGCCCGCCAACTCCTCACCGGCGCAATAGAGCTCGAATTGAGGTAGGCCGTTTCACCTCCGGCGCACCGGTTTACAGCGCCTGGGCGCCGGGTTCCAGCAGCCGCTTGGGATGCATGCCGTCGACTTGGCCGATGAAAGGCGGGTGGATGCTGTAGCCGAGCATGCGCCGAAGGTCTTCGGACACCCGGCGCGCGGTGTCGCGGGTGGTCGACAGCGTGAACGCCTCCTGGGGCCGCAACCACGGCTCACAGTATTGCGCGGTGACGGCCAAGCGTGACCGATCGCTTCGGTTGGCGCCACCGCCGTGCCACAACGTGCCGAGGAAGAACACGCACGAACCCGCCGACATCACCACGGGCGCGCGGTCGGATTCCGCGGGCAGCCGGTCGCCCCACCGGTGACTGCCCGCGATGATGTCGGTGGCGCCGTTGTCGGCGGTGAAGTCGTCGATCGCCCAGATCGTGGCTGCCCCGAGCGCGGCTCGCGGTCGCGGAATCGGGTAGAAGCCGTCGTCGGTGTGCAGCATCTGCGCCTGCTCCCCGGGCAGGATGTTGATCACCTGCAACATCGACAGCAGGTAGTTCGGCAGGAACAGCCGATCGAGCAGCGCCAGCACTCGCGGATGGTCGGCGATGCGATCACAGCTGTCCGTCTTGTTCAGCACGCTGTACACCCGCTGGGTTGTGTGCCCCTCGAAGTGATTGCGCCCGTGTCGATCCAGCAGCGGCCGCACGGATTCGCGAATACCGTCCAGCTGCTCCGGTGTGAGCAGGTCAGGAAGGATCACGTAGCCGTCGCGCATGACCGCGGCCAGGTCCGCTTCGGCGAGAGCCTGATCGACGGTCGTCCCACTGCTCGCGGTCCGCCGGTACGTACCGGCCAGATCGCCACCCAAATCGGCCAACGAGGACACTTCGCTGCTCACGGCGACTCCTTGAACATAACTGAGTTCTGTTATGTTTCGAATATGGCACGGGCTCCCATCGGACGTCAACAACTTCTCACCGCCGCGCGCGAGGAACTGGTCCGCGGCAACGGCGTACTGGAACTGAGCGCCCTCACCCGCAGGGCGAAGCTGAGTACCGGCGCGCTCTACCACCACTTCGGCTCGAAGAGCGGTCTCCTCGCCGCGATCTACGACGGCTTCTACGACGGCCTCCGCCACGCCATCGCCGACGCCAACCTCCCCGCCGACGCCGACTGGAGCACCCGCGAACGCGAACGCACCAACCTCTTCGTCGCCTACCACTTCGCCGACCCGCTGGCCCCCATCCTGCTGACCCGCGCCGCCCTCGACCCCGACCTCGCCGAACTCGAAGCCGTCCACATCGAAACGATGAGCGCCATGGCCGCCGACAACATCCGCCACGGCCAATCCCTCGGCCAGCTCCCCACCACCCTCGACCCCGCCAGCGCAGGCGCCTACGTCATCGGCGGCCTACGCCACGGCATCGCCCAACAATTGAGATCGACCCCACCCGCCGACCAGCAGCAAGCGGCCGACCGTCTCTGGCACCTGACCGCCTCAGCCCTCGGAATCGCCTGACAGGGAACCTCGATCGAGGTACTCGAATGCTTCTTCGCCTGGTCGCCAGGTCATCCATCGATGATCTACGAACCCGAACAACGACGCGATTTCCGGACCCTGGATCTCGCCAGGTTCAGGACGGAAAACCAAAGCCAGCGACTCGAACTCGATCCTGAGGCCACTCGCCGATTGTTCGAACGTATCGACCACCCGCTGGCAGATCAGCTGCCTGAGCGCATCGGAATACCCGTCCATGCCGTTGCTCAGCCTCCGCCCCGGCGCGAGGACGACGGGCCAGACGTCGCAGTTCAGCAGCGGCTGGTCGTCGGTCTCGTCCGAATCGAACCGGAGCTGGACATAATCGATGACGAACTGCACCGAATACAGCCGACATCCGACGAGCCGAGACAGCAAGTCGTTGAAGACATATGGCATACCGCTACAGCTTCCGACCCTCGGCCTGCAGACCTACTTCAACTTCCAGCGAGCGGTTCAAAGCTCGGAGGTGCCGATCGAAGTCTCGAGCGCGTGCAGCGACACATAGCGTTGTCTCTGTGTGAAAGCAGAGCCTCGACCGATGCCATTGTGCGGCAGAGGATTGACGAGCTGACGATGTACTGGATCGCCTGCACGCGTCAACAGAAAGATTTGATAGGTGCCATCGGTCCAACCCTCCGAACGAGATTCGTCGATCACACGAGCGATCTTGCGATCCATCGGGTCCGCCGAGGCGCGCAACCGATCCGCGGATCCCGAGGACCAATCGACATTGTCGCGCCGATGCTGGATGCGCGGGATGTCGACCTGGATGTGAGAGTCGACGCTTCGCCGCCACAACGGCGGTGTCGGAAGCTGCGATCGGGCGCTGCGCGTACTGGTCCATTGCCGTGCTCACCTGCTGTAGCCACTTGGCCGCCGACACATCCATATACCCGGCGACCTCGAGGACTCGGCGGATCTCGAACGGGACGTCCACGTTCAGCAGGCTGTCGTGATGTGCCAGTCGATTTCGAAACTTGCGAACGCCCTCGACGGCGACCGCCAGTTGCTTGCGCTGGCCAGATGAGTTCGGAAAGGCGCGGTGCAGGCAGTCACGCCAGAGTTGCTCGTATTTCCGACCGAGCAGACCTGACCAGAATCCGAAGCTGAGTCCCGCAACAATCTGGTGTCGCGACTCACGATTCATCGGACGCAGGCGCGTCCGAACAGTCTCCACCGCGACAGACAGATCGGCACCGTCGGGAATCGGCATCAGAAACCACGGAATCCCGATCGAAGTCTCATCGAAGTGGTTCCGGAGCTCCCGATCCAGGGCGTTGCGTAGCAGCACCTCGAGATGCCCGACCACCTCGAACGAGACCGCGGCTGTTCGACTGGACCACGCGTAGAGCGCCAAAGCGGCATCGCGATCACCATCGGCGACCCTGAGGAACGGGTCGAGCCTGTGCTCGGACAGCAGATCCCACACATCGGTCGCGACATGGTCCCCTGGCACCAGCAGATGCTATCCTGATGAGGAACGCCCCAGTGTCGCCTCTGAAGCAATTCATGCGCCTGGGGCTCCTTCAATTCACCCCAGGCGCAACGAATTACACGTTGAAGCGGAACTCCACGACGTCGCCGTCGACCATGGTGTAGTCCTTGCCTTCCATGCGGACCTTGCCCGCGGCCTTGGCTGCTGCCATGGAACCAGCGTCGACCAGGTCGTTGAAGGCGACGATTTCGGCCTTGATGAAGCCGCGCTCGAAGTCGGTGTGGATGACGCCCGCGGCCTTGGGGGCGGTGTCGCCCTGGTGGATGGTCCAGGCTCGGGATTCCTTGGGGCCTGCGGTGAGGTAGGTCTGCAGGCCGAGGGTGTGGAAGCCGGCGCGGGCGAGGCCGTGCAGGCCCGGTTCGGTCTGGCCGATGGACTCGAGGAGTTCCAGGGCGGATTCGTCGTCGAGTTCGAGGAGTTCGGCTTCGACCTTGGCATCGAGGAAGACCGCGTCGGCGGGGGCGACGGTCGCGCGCAGTTCGGCGAGCTTGGCCTCGTCGGTGAGGACGGATTCGTCGGCGTTGAAGACGTAGAGGAACGGCTTGATGGTGAGCAGGGAGAGCTCACGGAGCAGTTCGGCGTCGATCTTCTTGCCCGCGGCGAACAGGGTGGTGCCCTCGTTCAGGAACCCTTCGGCGGTCTTGGCCGCGTCGAGCAGGGGCTTGCGGTCCTTCTTGACCCTGGCTTCCTTCTCGAGACGCGGGATGGCCTTCTCGAGGGTCTGCAGGTCGGCGAGGATGAGCTCGGTTTCGATGACCTCGATGTCGGCGGCGGCGTCGACCCGGCCGTCGACGTGGATCACGTCGTCGTCGGCGAACACGCGCACGACCTGGCAGATCGCGTCGGCCTCACGAATGTTGGCGAGGAACTTGTTGCCCAGACCCGCGCCTTCGGAGGCGCCCTTCACGATGCCCGCGATATCGACGAACGACACCACGGCGGGCACGATCTTCTCGGAGCCGAAGATCTCGGCGAGCTTGTTCAGCCGCGGGTCGGGCAGCGGGACCACGCCGACGTTGGGCTCGATGGTCGCGAACGGGTAGTTCGCGGCCAGCACGTCGTTCTTGGTCAACGCGTTGAACAGCGTCGACTTTCCGACGTTGGGCAGGCCGACGATTCCGAGGGTGAGGCTCACAAGGAGCAGAGTCTACGGGTCCGCGACCATGCCCGAATCACCGGAACCCGCCCCGTCGGCCGGGGCGGGTTCCAGCGGCGATCACGGAACGAGGACGACCTTGCCCAGGTTGGCGCGCTGCTCGATCACCGCGTGTGCGGCGACGGCGTCGTCGAGCGCGAACTCGGCGTGCACGACCGGGTGCAGCAGACCGGAGGCGTAGTACTGCCAGACCTCTTGGCGCAGGTCCTCGTAGCGAGCCGGGTCGCGCTGGGCGAGACGGCCGATCCGGAAACCGGTGAGGGATTTGCCGCCCGCGAGAAGGTCTTCGGTGTCGATGAGGCCGCCGCCGGTGCCGTAGGTGACCGCGCGGCCGCCTTCGGCGAGACCGGCGAGGGTGCCGCCCAGACCGGTGCCGCCGACGCCGTCGAGGGCGTAGTCGGCCTGCTTGCCGCAGTGCAGCTGGTCGTAGGTGAACACCTCGTCGGCACCGAGTTCGCGCACGAAATCGATCTTCGACTCGTCGGATACCGCGCCGATGACCCAGCTCGCCCCGCGCACCTTGGCCAGCTGCACGGCGAGATGGCCGACACCACCGGCAGCGGCGGTGACCAGCGCGGTTTCGCCCTCACGCGGGGTCGCGGTGTCGAGCGCGCCGAGGGCGACGAGTCCGCTGCGCATCAGCGCGACGGCGTCGACCGCGGAGGCGCCGTCGGGAATGGCGGAAGCCTGGTCGGCGGCGAGCACGACGTACTCGGCATAGGCGTCGGAGGTACACAGCCCGACCACGCGATAGCCGACGCCGTATCCATCGACCCCGTCCCCGACCCCGACTACCTCACCAGCGACTTCGGCACGCATCTGTGCGACAGGCGCGGCACTGATCCGCCGGATCGCCGACAGCGTGACCCCGATGGCCTCGACCCGGACCAGCAGCTCACCCATACCGGGCACCGGCACGTCGGCCGCGACGACCTCGAGCATCTCCGAACCACTGCTGCGTTCGTACTGAACCCGCCGCATGACACCTCCTACAGAATTGAGCGAAGGCGCAAGATTAACCGGCTGACCTCGTGTTTCCACAGGCCGTGAGCCCGCGAGTGCGAAATCTCACCGCCTCCGCCGCGTGGCGGAGAGCACCTTCACGGTTCGGTTACCCCGCGGCGATGCCCCAGACGCGTGGGTAATCCCACACACCCGGCGTAGCGTTGCCGTATGGAGGCGACCACGGAGGTGGTGACCGCGGCCCCCGCGCCGGTGCTGGCAGCGTTCATCGACCGGTACGTGGGCTATCGACTCGCGGGATTCGAGCCCGGCTTGCACCGCGGCCTGCCATCACGGCACATGACCTTCATCGTCGCGGTCGGCCCGACGATCGATGTCGTCGAGCAGACCGACCCGCACCAAGCCCCCGGCAGCTACCGCTGTGTCCTGAGCGGCCTGCAGGCGGGTCCAGCGATGATCGCGCACACCGGTTTCCAAGAAGGCGTGGCGATCGAGCTGACCCCGCTGGGTTGCCGGGTGCTGTTCGGTATGCCCGCGAGCGAGCTGTGGGATATCTCGATCGAATGTTCCCAAGCGCAACGCACTCTCGGCGATCAACTCGCTGATGCTGTGCAATCACAACAGGATTGGCCGAGCCGGTTCGCCGCCTGCGACAAGGCCCTCACCGCGGCGGCACGAACCGAAACTCTTGCCGGTCCCGAATTGACCTGGGCCTGGCACGCTCTCGTGAAAACCGGCGGCACCTGCTCGATCAACCCGCTCGCCGACCGGATCGGCTGGACCCGCCAGCACCTGACCCGCAAGTTCACCGCCGAATTCGGCGCGAGCCCGAAACTGGCCGCGCGGATCATCCGGTTCGAGCGGGCCAGGCGCATGCTGACCAGCACCCCCTCCTATATCTCCATCGCCCAGATCGCGACCACCTGCGGCTACTACGACCAAGCCCACCTGAACCGCGACTTCGCCGAACTGGCGGGCATCGCCCCCACCGCCTGGCTCGCCGAGGAGATTCCATCCGTCCAAGACCCGAATGCTCTCGAAGCGCGAGGCTGAACACATGGACACTTCAACTGATACCCACGCCATCATCTGGCCCTGCCTCGCCTTCGACGATGCCCGCGCCATGATCCGATTCCTCACCACCGCCTTCGGTTTCGAAGCAACCGCGGTCTACGCCAGGCAAGACGACGACTCCATCGTCGAACACGGCGAACTGCGCTGGCCGGGCGGCGGCGGCATCATGTTCGGCTCCACCGGCCGCGACGACTCCCCCTTCGGCACCCGCCTGCCGGGCGTCGCCAACCTCTACCTGGTCACCGACAAGCCCGACGCGCTCTACGACCGGGCGAAGGCCGCGGGCGCGACGATCATCCGCGACCTGCGCGACGAGGACTACGGCTCCCGCGGCTTCAGCGCCGCCGACCCGGAAGGCAACCTCTGGAGCTTCGGAACCTACCGGGGCGAATGACCATCTGAACAAAACTTCATTCTGCGCACGAACGTGTGCGATCCTCTCCGTCGCAGTTCGGCGATCGGCTACGTTGTCGATTGCTTCACCCGAGGCTCTGCGCGTTATACAGGAGAGTTGAGTCAATGGCGACCATCGAATATCTGCGGACCGATCCGGACTTGCCTCCGGTCGGTGTCGTCGATCGCACGCCGATCACGCCCGCGAAGAAGGCCGTGTTCGCGGGGATCGCCGTACTCGGCGCCATCGCGTGGACGATCATCGCGTTCGTGCGCGGCGAGTCCGTGAACGCGGTGTGGATCGTGATCGCCGCGGTCTGTACCTACATCATCGCCTACCGCTTCTACGCGCGGTTCATCGAGTGGAAGATCACCAAGCCACGCGACGACGTGGCCACGCCCGCCGAAATCTATGACAACGGCAAAGATTTCATGCCGATGGACCGGCGGGTGCTCTACGGGCACCACTTCGCCGCCATCGCGGGCGCGGGCCCGCTGGTCGGTCCGGTGCTGGCCGCGCAGATGGGTTATCTGCCCGGCACCATCTGGATCATCGTCGGCGTGGTGTTCGCCGGAGCGGTGCAGGACTACCTGGTGTTGTGGGCCTCGACCCGTCGACGTGGCCGCAGCCTCGGCCAGATGGCGCGTGACGAGCTCGGTGTGGTCGGCGGTGTCGCGGCGATCGTGGCGATTCTGGTGATCATGGCGATCCTGCTCGCGGTGCTCGCGCTGGTCGTGGTGAACGCGCTCGGCGAGAGCCCCTGGGGCGTGTTCTCCATCGCGATGACCATCCCGATCGCGGTGTTCATGGGTGTTTACCTGCGGTATCTGCGCCCGGGTGCGGTCGGCGAGGTGTCCGCCATCGGCATCGTGTTGCTGCTCGCCGCGATCATCGGCGGCGGCTGGGTGTCCGAAACAGAGTGGGGCGCGGACTGGTTCACGCTCTCGCGGACCACCATCGCGTGGTGCCTGATCGCCTACGGCTTCATCGCCTCGGTACTGCCGGTGTGGCTGCTGCTCGCCCCGCGCGACTACCTGTCGACGTTCATGAAGGTCGGCACGATCGTGCTGCTCGCGGTCGGCATCGTGATCACGATGCCGGTGCTGAAGGCGCCCGCTGTCTCCGAATTCGCGCACACCGGTGCCGGTCCCGCGTTCGCCGGCAGTCTGTTCCCGTTCCTTTTCATCACCATCGCCTGTGGTGCGCTCTCGGGCTTCCACGCACTGGTCTCCTCGGGCACAACGCCGAAACTGCTGGCCAAGGAATCCAATGCCAGGATGATCGGCTACGGCGGCATGCTGATGGAGTCGTTCGTCGCGGTGATGGCGATCATCACCGCCTCGATCATCGACCAGCACCTGTACTTCGGTATGAACGCCTCGGCCGGGCTCACCGGTGGCACGGCGGAAGGCGCCGCCAAGTTCACGAATACGCTCGGCCTGTCCGGTCCGCCCGCGACGCCGGAATTGTTCGCCGACGCGGCCGCCGATGTGGGCGAGAATTCGATCGTCTCGCGCACCGGTGGCGCCCCGACCCTGGCGATCGGCATCTCCGAGGTCTTCTCCGAATTCCTCGGCGGCGCGTCGATGAAGGCGTTCTGGTACCACTTCGCGATCATGTTCGAGGCGCTGTTCATCCTCACCACCATCGACGCGGGCACTCGTGTCGCGCGATTCCTGGTCTCGGACGCGCTGGGCAACTTCGGCGGCGGGTTCAAGAAGTTCCGTGATCCGTCGTGGCGGATCGGCGCCTGGCTGTGCTCGCTGATCGTGGTCGCGGGCTGGGGCGGGGTGCTGCTGATGGGCGTCAACGATCCGTTCGGTGGTATCAACGCGCTGTATCCGCTGTTCGGCATCGCCAACCAGCTGCTCGCCGCGATCGCGCTGACCGTGGTGCTGACGATCATCGTCAAGCGCGGACAGTGGAAGTGGGCGTGGATTCCCGGCATTCCGCTGGCGTGGGATCTGCTGGTCACGATGACCGCGTCCTGGCAGAAGATCTTCTCCGCCGATCCCAAACTCGGTTTCTGGAAGCAGCACAGCATGTGCCAGGCCGCCAAGGACGCGGGCAAGGCCTGCCTGACGGCGAAGACACCGGAGCAGGTCGACATCGCGATCCGCAATACCTTCATCCAGGGCACGCTCTCGATCGTGTTCGCGGTGCTGGTCTTGATCGTCACCGCCGTCGGTGTGATGGTGTGTGTGAAGGCGATCCGTACGGGCACGGTGTCGAGCACCGAATCCGAGGAGCAGCCGTCGAAGATCTTCTCCCCCAGCGGTTTTGTCGCGACCGCCGAGGAGAAGGACGTGCAGAAGGAATGGGATGTGCTGATCGCCGAGGGCAAGGTGAGCGCGCCCGGATCGGCGCACGTCTCTTGAGTGTGCGTGTGGTCAGGGACGCGGACGGCCGGTTCAGTGGATCGGCCGTCCGCACTCCTGTGCCAGTGGTCGGCACCGCCGGTGCTGCTCGAGCGATGTTCAGGCGGGTCTGGGCGGCGGCTCGGGGAGTCGCCCGGTGGTACAGCGCTATCAACGGCGGCCAGGATTACGAGCGCTACGTAGCCCATTTGCGCCGCAATCATCCGGGGTCTCCGGTGCCCTCCGTGCGTGACTACTGGCGCGAACGCTACGCCGAAGCCGAGCGAAATCCGACCAATCGCTGCTGCTGACCCGGGTGCGCGCCGCTAGAGGATCGGTGGCCGATTTCCGCTAGCACCCCGCCGGGATGGGTGCCATTGTGGAACTCGTGACCATCACTGCTTTGGACTTCGAGGGCTGCTACCGGGCGGTCTCCACCCGTGACTCCCGCTTCGACGGGCAGTTCTTCACCGCGGTGCGCACCACCGGCATCTACTGCAGGCCGTCGTGCCCGGCGATCACGCCCAAGCGGGTCAATGTGTCGTTCCTGCCCACCGCGGCGGCCGCGCAGCAGGCCGGTTATCGCGCCTGCCGCCGGTGCCTGCCCGATGCCGCACCCGGTTCACCGCTGTGGAATGTGCGGGCCGATCTGGCCGCGCGGGCCATGCGGTTGATCGGCGACGGGGTGATCGAGCGTGGTGGGGTGCCCGGCTTGGCCGCTACCTTGGGCTATTCGCAGCGTCAGCTCACGCGGGTGCTCACCACCGAACTCGGGGCCGGGCCGCTCGCGCTGGCCAGGGCGCATCGTGCGCATACCGCGCGGCTGCTCATTCAGACCACCGAGATGCCGATGTCGGATATCGCGTTCGCGGCGGGGTTCGCCAGCATTCGGCAGTTCAACGACACCGTGCGCGAGGTGTTCGCGGTGAGTCCGACGACGATGCGGAGCGAGTTACGCCGATCACCGCGCGCCGATGTCGTCGCACCCGGCACACCCGGTCTGCTCACGTTGCGGCTGCCGTATCGCGAGCCGCTCGATACCGGCTGGCTGAGCTGGTTCCTCTCGGCGCACGCGGTGCCGGGGATGGAGCTGTGGGAGGACGGCGTCTATACGCGCAGCCTGCGAACCCCCCACGGCCACGCGACTATTCGACTGTCGTTTCAGCCGGGGCACGTGCGGGCCGAGTTGGCGCTGCGGGATATGCGCGACCTCGCTCCGACCGTGGCGCGGGTGCGGCATCTGCTCGACCTGGATGCGGATCCGATAGGTATCGATAGCGCGCTGGGCATCGGTCGGGCGGCGGGAATCGGCAACCTCGGTTACGGCGCCATCCGCTCCGTCGACAGCGCCGGTCATATCGGCAATGGTTCCGGCGAATCAGACCATGCCACACCACATTCGGGAACCGCAGCGGTTGCGAGCGCAGGGCTGGGTTTCACACCAGGCATCCGGGTACCCGGATGCCTCGAGGGCTCAGACTTGTTGCTGTGCACCATGATCGGGCAACAGATCTCGGTGCGTGCGGCGGGGACGCATATCGCACGGCTGGTGGAAGCGCTCGGCGAGCAGATCGACGGGCCGGTGCCTCGGCTGTTCCCGACTGCCGAGGCGATCGCCGAGCACGGTGCCGAGGTGTTGACCGGGCCCGCGCGCAGGGTCGCTGCCATCGTGTCCGCGGCACGGGCGATCGCCGACGGCGAACTGGTCCTGCATTCCGGTCGCACGGCCGATGACCTGCGGCGCGACCTGCTCGCGCTCGACGGGGTCGGGCCGTGGACGGCCGACTACGTCACCATGCGATCCCTGGCCGATCCCGACATTCCGCTCGGCACCGACCTGGTGGTTCGCCAAGGCGCCGCGCGGGCGGGGATCGACCTCGACAACACCACCCGCTGGGCGCCGTGGCGCTCCTATCTGTCCATGCACTTGTGGAAGACCGCGCTCGAACATCGTGGCGCGCTTGTCCGTGAACCCGCCCTTCAGGAAGCGAAAACACCATGACTGACACCGCTCTTCGTCACGCCGATGTCGCGACCGTCCCCACGCCGATCGGCCCGTTCACCACCATCATCGACGGCGACGGCGCCGTGCTCGCCTCGGGCTGGACCGGGGACGCGGGCACGCTGACCGGCCTCATCCACGCCACGTTGCGTCCGACCGAACTGCGGCAACGGGATTCGCTCGGCGCGGTCACCCAGGCCGTCATCGACTATCACGCGGGCGACCTCACCGCGATCGACGCGATTCCCGTGCGTCAGCAGTCGGGCGAGTTCCTGGTCCACGCCTGGGAGGTCCTGCGCAAGGTGCCCGCAGGCGAGCCGGTTACCTATACCGAGTTCGCCGGGCTCTCCGGGCGTCCAGCGGCCACGCGGGCAGCGGCCAACGCCTGCGCGCGCAACTCCGCCGCACTGTTCGTGCCGTGCCACCGCGTGCTGCGGATCGGCGGAGCGCTCGGCGGGTTCCGGTGGGGGCTGGAGGCCAAGGCCTGGTTGCTCGCGCACGAGGCATAAAAGGGCCGGAACCACAGATCAGTCCAGTTATCCCTGATTGGCTCTTCTTTCTAGGTCCAGTAGGCCGGATTCTGGTACCTATGCTCACTCGTCGCCTGCTCGCGCTGTATGTCGGTTTGTGGTTGTACGGCACATCGATGGCAGTGATGATCCGGGCGGGGCTCGGGCTCGACCCGTGGGATGTGTTCCATCAGGGCGTCGCCTCGCATGTGCCGTTGAGTTTCGGCGTGGTGACCGCCCTGACCGGAATCGCCGTGCTGCTCGCCTGGATTCCGTTGCGGCAGCGGCCGGGGCTCGGGACCATCAGCAATGTGGTGGTGATCGCGATCGCGGTCGACGCCGGGTTGTGGTTGATCCCGGCCGTGGACGGACTGTGGCTGCGGATACTGGCCATGGTCGCCGCGGTGGTGGTGAACGCCGCGGCGACGGTGCTCTACATCGGTGCGGGCATGGGTCCGGGGCCACGCGATGGACTGATGACTGGACTGGTAGCGCGGACCGGCTGGCCGGTCTGGTCTGTTCGGACCGGCATCGAGGTCTCGGTACTGGCCACCGGCTGGTTCCTCGGCGGCAGCGTGGGGATCGGCACGCTGGTCTACGCCTTCGGGATCGGGCCGCTGGTCCAGCTGATGATCCCGCTCGTCGACGGTCGACTCCCCGGTTTCGCGCCGGTCGTCCGCCAGGAAGCGGCGGTGCCGGACGACCGGACGCAATCACCAGCCGCGCCCTGCTGACGCTGTCTCGATGCGCGCGACGTTGATCGGCCACGCACCTCCAGCCCTGCCGCTGCACGCCGAGTCCTCCGCCGTCCCGCCGGCGAGGTGCTTCATCTGACGGCTACAGAGCAGGTGCGTGTGACGGCGGCTCCGTCGGGCTCGCGGCAAAGTACCCGACGGCTAGTCGACCGTGGCTTCGAGGTGGGAGCCGGTGCGGCCGCGCAGGACGTGCAGGCGCGTGGGGATGCGCTGGCGCATTTCGTCGACGTGACTGACGACGCCGACCACGCGGCCGTTCGCGCGGAGTTCATCGAGGACCCCCATGACTGCGTCGAGGGTGTCGGCGTCGAGACTGCCGAAGCCCTCGTCGATGAACAGGGTGTCCAGGACCAGTCCGCCGGATTCGGCGGCGACCACGTCGGCGAGGCCGAGCGCCAATGCCAGTGAGGCCATGAAGGTTTCGCCACCGGACAGGGTTTTCGCGGAGCGGACGACGCCGGTGTAGTCGTCGCGGACGTCGAGGCCGAGGCCACCGCGCCTGCCCCGTGGGCCCGCCTTGTCCGAGTGGACGAATTCGTAACGGCCGCCCGACATTCGGCGCAGCCGCAGCGACCCCGCGACCGCGACCTCTTCGAGTCGAGCCGCGAGGACATAGGAGCGCAACGACATTCGCCTGTTGTTCTCACCACGGCCCGCGACCACTTCCGCCAGGGACGCCAGCTCGTCGAAATCACGCTGCGCGGGCGCGATCCGCTCGACCTCTCCCCACAGCTGCGTCCCCAGCTGTTCGAGCTGGGCGACTCGCTCGGTGGCCGCCGACTGGGCTGCCACCGCCATGGTGAGCGCGCTCTGAGCTTCGGTGAAGCGCTGCTCGAGCGCTTTCAGGTCGCCCGGGATCTGCTCGGCGACAGCACGGATCTGCGGTTCGGCGAGCACCGCCTCGGCATGCGCACGGGCCCGGTCCGCGGCGGTGAGTTCGGCTTCGATCGCGGACTGCTGCCGCGCGGTCCGGGCGACGGCGGTGACGACCTGGGCGTAGGCGGTCAGGAGGGCGATGTCGTCGCGAGGCGCCGATGGTTCGACGGCCGGGACCTCCTCGGTTGGTTCCTCGTCGATGGGATCTTCATCGAACAGATCGAACAGGCTGGGCATTTCAGGCTCGTCACGGAACGTTTGCGCGGGGGCCGCACTCGTCTCCTCATCGGTGCCGAGCTCGGCATCGTCGCCAGTCTCTGGATCGGCGTCAGCCGAAACATCCTGGGCCGCAGTTCCACTGGTGACATCGGCCGGTGCAGCGGGTACCTCCGACCGCACCTGCTCCTCGTATCCCTCCGGCACGAGACCGGCCGTGCGGGCCAGGTTTTCCACGCGAGTGGCGATGGTGCGGACGGCATCGCGGGCGGTGGATTCCTCGGTGCGGGCGGTGCGGAGGGTGGTGGCTGCGCTGATGAGGGATTCGAGGCGGGTGGTGCGGGCGTCGACGGTGTTGTCGGCGCCCGCGGCGGTGCGCAGGCGGGTGGTGAGTTCGTCGAGGCGGGTGCGGGTGGTGGTGATGTTGGCGGTGATGGTGCCGAGGCGGGCGTCGAGGTCACGGGACTGGTCGTGGAGGGCGGTTTCCTCGGTGCGCAGGGCTTCGAGCCGGCTGGTCAGGGCGGGCGTACGTTCGGCGGCTTCCGCGGTGTCGTCGAAGCGGTGGGTGGCGGTGCGGACGGCATCGGCGAGGGTGACGGGGTCGGCGTCGCCACCGCGCGCGGTCAGCGCCTCGATCTCGCGTTCGATGACGCTGATGCGTTCGGCGATACGATCCCGCGCGGCCTCTGCTGCTTGTTCGGCCGCCTGCGCGGTGTCCTCGGCTTCCTTGGACACCGCGTCATCGGTGGGCCGCGCCGGTTCAGGGTGTTCGGCGGAACCACAGACCGTGCACGGCGCACCGTCGGTGAGCGCGCCCGCGAGCTCGGCGGCCATGCCCGCGAGGCGGCGGGCACGCACATCGAGGACCCGCTCCTTGGCTTCGAGGTGAACGCGCCAAGCGGAATCGTGTTCGGTCCGCGTTTTGTCCAAAGCTGGTCGGCGACGCGCAATTTCGACAGCCGCCGCTGCCGAGTCCTGCCACTTGCTCAGCTCGTTGCGAATTCCGGGCAACGCGGCAGCCGCGTCGGTGGCCTCACGCAACTGTTCCTGCGCCGAGCCGATCGCGGCCGGTAGTTCGAGCCGCCGCCGCGCCAGCTCGCCCGAACGTTGCGTGAGACGACCGGCTTCCCCCTCGTGCGCAGCGAGATCGGCGGTGAGCTGACGCGCGGTCACCACATCTGCACGAACCTCGCCGAGCACACCGAGCAACGCGTTCCACTGACTGATCGCGGCATCGAGGTCGCCACCGACATCGAGCACACCGGCGCCCGGTGCGGCGGCGTCACGTCCATCCGCTGGGCCGATTGGGTCATCCGTCACCACGGTCAGCAGGTCAACGCCCGTGATGTCGGCGGCCGCCGGTGCCCGCAGCTGATCAGCCAGTTCACCGGTGGCACTGCGGGTCGCGGTCTCCGAACGGCGGAGGGCGCGAACGGCGGAGCGTGCCTCGTCGATGGCTTGGACGACGGGTTCGGCGCGACGGGCCTGGACCAGTTCGTGTTCGAGTTCGGCGCGGCGAGGAGCGGACGCGGTGTAGGTGGCCAGTTCGGCTCGGGCTGCGGCCGTGCGGGTGTGGAGCTCGGTGATGCGGCGTTGCTCTTCGGCTTCGGTGCGGGCTTCGGCCGATTCTTTGTGGCGCAGTTCGGCATTCGTGGTCGCCTCGGCGAGCGCGGTCCGCGCGGTCGCCAGCAGTTCCTGGGACCACGTCACCGCGTCGAGTACGCCGACCGATTCCGCGCCGCCGTAGCCCCCTGCCATGCCGACCTTGGTGATCAGGCGGTCGATGCCCTGTTTGCGGGATTCCAGCTCGGCCGCGGCGGCGCGGCGGCGATCGGACAACCAGTGCTCGGCCGTGCCGAAACGTTGGGTGTCGAAGAGCTTTTCGAGCAGTTTCTCGCGGTCTTCGTTCTCGGCGCGCAGGAACTTGGCGAAGTCGCCCTGCGGGAGCAGCACCACCTGGAAGAACTGGTCGGCGCTCATGCCGAGCAGGCGCAGGACCTCGTCGCCGATATCGGTGATGCGCGAGAGGTTCTCGCCGCTGCCGTCGAGCCAGGTGAGGGTGGCTTGGGGTTGCAGGAGCCTGGTTCCGCTGCCGTTCTTCTTCGGGCGCTCGAATTCGGGCGACCGGGTCAGGCGAAGGAGGCGGCCACCGAGGGTGGCCTCCAGCACGACGCTCGGTGGTGTCTGCGGATCGGCGTGATCGGAGTGCAGCCGCTTGCTCTCGCCGCGCGCACCGGGCACCTTGCCGTAGAGGGCGAAGGCGATCGCGTCGAGGATGGTCGTCTTGCCCGCACCCGTGTGCCCGTGCAGCAGGAACAGCCCGTCGGCGCCGAGCGCGTCGAAATCGACGACTGTGGTCTCGGCGAACGGGCCGAAAGCGGTGAGTTCGAGCCGATGCAGCCTCACGCGGGGCCACCGGCGAGTGCCGCCACCGCGAACGCGGCGCGCGGGCTCACGCAGTCAGCTCCGACGCGACCGGCTCCTGGCCGGATTCGGCACGGACCAGGTCGTTCTCGCTCACCGCGGCCGCCAGCGCACGCTCCACCCATGCCATCTCCCCCTTGCTCGGTGTGCCACGCACGTCGGTCAGGAAGCTCGCCGCGACCTCCGCGTCGCGACGACCGTGCACCCGCTCCCGGTAGTGCAGCTCCGGATTACCTTCCGGGCGTGCCCATTCCACGTGCACCGCGTGCGGGAACCGCTCGCGCAGCTTACGCATCGGGTCCATCGGACGGGTGGTGTCGGTGAGCGTGGCCGACACGTAATGCTCTTCGGCCGCGGCGAATTCGTTGTCGGTGAGCAGGGATTCGATGGTGCCGGTGATCCTGCTCAGCCCACGGACCAGCGGCAGATCGTGGCGATGCACCGCGGCGAGCCCCTCGGCATCGAGGTCGACGATCCACACCGCCTTGCGATGGGAACTCTCGCCGAACGAATACGGCAGCGGAGATCCGCTGTAGCGCACCGACTCCGACAGCGTCTGCGGCGAATGCAGGTGCCCCAGAGCCACATAGTCGATGCCGTCGAAGGCCGACATCGACACCGTCTCCACACCGCCCACCGAGATGGACCGTTCCGAACCCGTCGCTTCCCCGCCGGTCACGAACGCGTGCGCGAGCACCACCGTGCGAGCGCCGGGCCTGGTGGCGATATCGGCGCGAATCCGCGCCATCGCGGCATCGAGGATCTCCGCGTGCGAATGCGCCTGCGGCACATCGAGTTCGATGCGGGTGATCTCCGGTTCCAGATACGGGATGCCGTAGAACGCCACCGCACCGTCGTCATCGGACAGCACGATCGGCCGGTGCGCGTCGGCGACCCTCGTGCACAGGTGCAAACCACCGGCCGCCGCGAAGCTGGCGCCCGCGCCGAGCCGGGCGGGCGAATCGTGGTTGCCCGAGGTGGCGATGATCGTCGCGCCCGCCGCCCGGATCGCCTCGAAGCCACGATTGCAGACCCCGATGGCATCGGCATTGGGGATCGAGCGGTCGTAGATATCGCCCGGCACCACCACCACGTCGACCGATTCGGCCGCGACCAGCTCCGCGACGGCCGTCAGCACCCGCGCCTGATCGGCCAGCAGGTCGACACCGTGAAAGGTGCGCCCGATGTGCCAGTCGGAGGTGTGCAGGATCCGCATGTCGCGAACCGTAGGGCACACCCCCGACAGAATTCAATCGACGCACCACACGCGTGTAATTCACCGGCGTGGCGCGCAGCACGGCGCACGATGCCAGGTCCGCCGCGACCACGCCCGGTTTGCCGGTGAATTGCGAACTTGTCGGTGGCCTCGGGCAGTATCGCCTCCCATGACCGCTTCGATGCTCGTCGCGCTCGTCTTCGTCTTCGCCGCAGGCTTCGGTCTGGGCTGGTTGGGGCATTCCGCCCGTGGTGGGCAACGCGCCGCCACCGCGGAGGCCCGGCTCGCCGCGGCCGGGGACAATCAACGGTTGCTGCAGCAGTCGCTGCACTCGGCCAATGAGGATGCGGCGCGCAGGCATTCGGCCGCGATCGGCGCGATGGTGGATCCGCTGCGCGACGCGGTCGGCGCGCTGGAACAGCAGATCCGGCAGGTGGAGCACCATCGGATCGACGCGTATTCGGGACTGCGCGAACAGGTTGCGGGCATGCAACGCACCTCGCATCGGCTCTCCGACCAGACCGGCCAGCTGGTGGCCGCGCTGCGTGCGCCGCAGGTGCGCGGACGGTGGGGCGAGATCCAGCTGGAACGGGTCGTCGAACTGGCCGGGATGACCCGGCACTGCGATTTCGATACCCAGGTGAGTCGGCCCGGCGGCGACGATCGAGGGTCGGTCCGGCCCGACATGGTGGTGCGGCTGGCCGGTGGCAGGCACATCGTCGTCGACGCGAAGGTGCCGTTCTCGGCATATCTGGACGCCGCGACCACCGACGATCCCGGCGCACGCACGCAATTCCTGGCCCGCCACGCCAAGCACCTGCGCGCCCACGTCGACCAGCTGGCCGACAAGGCGTACTGGGCGGCCTTCGATCCGGCGCCGGAGTTCGTCGTGCTGTTCGTACCGGGCGACCCGTTCCTCGACGCCGCGCTCACCACCGATGCCGATCTCCTGGAGTACGCGTTCGGCCGGAACGTGATTCTGGCAACCCCCACTACCTTGATCGCGCTACTGCGCACGGTGGCGTTCAGCTGGCGACAGGAAGCGCTCTCGCGCGATATGGCAACGGTGCAGCAATTGGGTAAGGAGCTCTACGTCCGGGTGGGCAAGGTCGCCGAGCATCTGGACAATCTGGGCGTGAATCTCGGTAAGGCCGTAGCGGCTTTCAACGCGACAGTAGGCTCGGTGGAGTCGCGGGTAATGGTCACCGCGCGCCGGATGCACGATCTCGGCGTCGGCGATCAGGAGCTCCCGGCAATCCGGCTCACCGACACCCGACCACGCGTCGTCGCGTTCGCCGACGCCGAGGATCGTGTCTGAGATCCCCGTGCCGTAGCGCCTACGGGGCCGATGTGCAGTTAGTGTCTTGGTGTGGCTGCTTCCCAACGTGCGCGACCCCGGGTGCCCGCGCCGCAACGTTCGATCGTGCCCTCGGTACCCGGCATCCCCGCCTGGGCCGCGATTCTGCTCGCCGCGGGCGCGACGGGTCTCGGGTTCCTGATCGACGGACTCGGCGGCGAGACCTATCCGACCGGCACGTTCTCGGCGCTGTATGTGCTCGGCTGTGTGCTCGCCGTCTGCGCGGTGCGCTTCCGCGGGCTGTTCTCCACCATGGTGATGCCGCCGCTGCTGCTGTTCGTCGCGGTGCCGCTGGCCTGCCAGATGCTGGGTGGGCGTGCCACCACGTCGATCAAAGACGTTCTGATGAACTTGATCATCCCGCTGGTGGAGCGTTTCCCGACGATGGCACTGGCGACCGTGCTGGTACTGGCCATAGGTGGAGCCAGGATCGCGATCGCCAAGCGCGCGCCCCAGACGGCTCGCCCCACGCCGGACCGCCGGTCCGAACGGACGCCGGTCAAGCGCCGCCGCCCCGAGCCGACCCCCGACCTCGCCACCGCCGCGCGCAAACGCCCCCGGCGCGCCACCGCCGTCCTGGACGACCCAGACCCCGACACCGAGGTCGATATGGCGAGCCCGGCCCGCCGCCCCGCCAGGCCCACCGAACCGAAACGCGCTCCCGCCGCCGCCAGACCCCGCGAGCCCCGCGCCACACGCGGCAATGAACCCCGCGCCACACGCGCTGCCGCCGCACCACGCGAACCCGAGCCTGCCCGCGTCCCACGCCGCCGAGGCGAAGCACCCCCACACCCACAGCCGAACGTGCGCTACCGCGATCGCGCCGACTCCACCCGAACAGAACGCCGCCGCCCGGATAACGGCTAAAGAAACCAAAGAAGATCCCCGCCTATAAGGCGGGGATCTTCTTTTTGTGCGACCCACTGATCTCACACGAACATGGGTAACTCACCGGGTACGGGCTAGCTGAGCCACCACCACCGTCTGGCCGCCAACGTGAATCTCCCCGCACTCCAGATCTGGCTTGAAGTCACGGGGAGGCGGGGGAGCGGGCCGGCCGTAGTTCGCGTGGTAGGGAGAACACCAGTGTTTCGTTGGCTGTGGTCACCGGCTGTACCTCGCCGAAGCCGTGCTCGGCCAGCAGGTCGAGTACCCCGGTCACCAGGATCTCCGGCACCGAAGCGCCGGAGGTGATGCCGATGGTCTGCACACCCTCGAGCCAGGCCAGATCGACCTCGCGCGCGTAGTCGACCAGATAGGCCGCGTTCGCTCCAGCGCCGAGCGCCACCTCGACCAGTCGCACCGAGTTCGACGAGTTGCGCGAGCCGACCACGATCACCAGATCGCATTCGGGTGCCATCGCCTTGACCGCGGTCTGGCGGTTGGAGGTGGCGTAGCAGATGTCGTCGCTGGGCGGGTCCTGCAGCGTCGGGAATCGTTCGCGCAGCCGCTCGACGGTCTCCATGGTCTCGTCGACCGAGAGCGTGGTCTGCGACAGCCAGATCACCTTCGACGGGTCGCGCACGGTCACCTTGTCCACCGAGTCGGGCCCGTCGACCAGTTGCACGTGCTCGGGTGCCTCACCGGCGGTGCCTTCGACTTCCTCGTGGCCTTCGTGGCCGATCAGCAGGATGTCGAAGTCGTCGCGGGCGAAACGCTTGGCTTCCTGGTGCACCTTGGTGACCAGCGGGCAGGTGGCGTCGATGGTGCGCAGGTTCCGTTCGGCCGCGGTCTCGTGCACGATCGGCGCGACACCGTGCGCGGAGAACACGACCAGTGCGCCCTCCGGCACCTCGTCGGTCTCGTCGACGAAGATCACGCCCTGCTCACGTAGCGTTTCCACGACGTGGCGGTTGTGCACGATCTCCTTACGCACGTAGATCGGGGCACCGTGTTTTTCGAGCGCCTTCTCCACGGTCTCGACGGCGCGGTCGACGCCTGCGCAGTAGCCGCGCGGCTCGGCCAGCAGCACGCGCTTGCCACCGGCAGCGTTCGCGCCCGCGGAGCGCGTGATACCGACGTTCAAGGGGATTGCCGAGGTCATGTTCCACAGCTTACGTGCGTGCGAAGGGCCGGATCAGGTCGGATCAAGGGGCGAAAGTCACATAACAGGGGCCTGGACCTTTGCATCACACCCGGTTTGCGGCAGGCTGGGGGCATGTTTCGACCTCCGTTCCTGGCCAGGGTGGCCGCCGGCGCCGCCGTGTATGCCTTAGAAGAGACCCGGCGACTGCCCGTCGCCGCGGTCAATTTCCCGATCACCGCGCTCAGTCGTGTGCTGCAGACCACGATGCATGTGCAGCAGTTCGTCACCAGCCTCGCGCTCAAGGGTGACGGTGTGTTCGAGCGGCTCGGCTCGGCTCCGGCCGAGCAGCCCGAGTGGGCCACCTTCGACGAGGACATCGAGCCCGCGCCTGCCACCAACGGCCACACCAGCCGCTTCGATCTGTTCGAAGAGGGCGACGCCACGCAGACCAACGGCAAGGTCGTGCCCGCGTCGCTGCTGCTGCTCGAGACCGAGCAAGAGGTCATCGAGCCCGCCGAGGAGCCCGCCGCGGCGGAGGTCGTCGCCCCCGAGGTCGCGATCCGCTACGACTACCCCGCGATGACGCTGGCCCAGCTGCGCGCCCGGCTGCGGATGCTGACCGTCGAGGAGCTGGCCCAGCTGCTGGCCTTCGAACAGCAGACCCGCGCCCGCGCTCCTTTCGTCACGATGCTCACCAACCGCATCGCCACCGTCCAGGCGCAGTAACAGACATCAGTCGAGGCGGCCGCGCTACCCAGGGGCGCGGGCGCCCTTTTGGTGTTGGGGTGGGTGCGCGGGGAAAAGATCTATTAATCAAGGAGGCGGAGGGCCGGTGTCTTATA
>NZ_JBHXNJ010000002.1:159007-164572 GCF_042719655.1 Nocardia sp. NPDC058518 | reverse complement strand
CCGCTGCGTCGCGGTCGACGATTATCCCCAATCCCGGGGCGCACCCGTGGGAAGGGCCCCCACCACCACCCCCAACCCGCCCCCCCACCGCCCTGCCGAATAACCCTACACCGGGGGGGGGGCCCGCCACCGGGGGGGCGCGGCCCGCCTTTTGGTTGTGTCGGTGGGTCCGCGTAGAACTGAGCTATGACTCAGGACGGCGTCGTGCAGACCGGCGCTCCGGCGAATTCGGCGGAGCAGCCGTATCCGGTGCGTTCGGTCGCGGTGAAGGTCGCCCAGTGGATCGAGCGGCTCGGCAGCATCTGGGTGGAGGGGCAGGTCACCCAGATCAATCTGCGCCCCGGCACTCGCACCGCGTTCCTGGTGTTGCGCGATACCTCGGTGGACATGTCGCTGTCGCTCACCTGTGATCCCGATCTGTTGCGCAGGCTGCCGGTGCCGTTGACCGAGGGCAGCCGGGTGGTCGTCTACGGCAAGCTGCACTTCTTCACCGGCCGCGGCACCGTCTCGTTGCGGGTCACCGAGATTCGCGCGGTCGGCATCGGTGAGCTGCTGGCGCGGATCGAACGATTGAAAGCCCTGTTGACAGCCGAGGGGCTGTTCGATGCCCGGCTCAAGCGGCCGTTGCCGTTCCTGCCCGCGACGGTCGGGCTGATCACCGGGCGGGCGAGCGCGGCCGAACGTGATGTCTTGTCCGTGGCCCAGAATCGTTGGCCCGCAGTACGTTTCGTCATCCGCAATACCGCGGTACAGGGCCCGACGGCCGTCCCGCAGATGCTCGAAGCTCTGGCCGAGCTGGATCGCGACCCCGACGTCGAGGTGATCGTGCTGGCGCGCGGCGGTGGCAGCGTCGAAGATCTGCTCGCCTTCTCCGACGAAGCACTGTGCCGCGCGGTCGCCGCCGCCCGCACCCCGGTCGTCAGCGCCATCGGCCACGAACCCGACAACCCCCTGCTCGACCTGGTCGCCGACCTGCGCGCGGCCACCCCCACCGACGCCGCCAAACGCATCGTCCCCGACGCCGCCGCCGAACTGGCCGGAGTCCGTGAGATGCGCGCACGCTCGGCGGCCGCGTTGCGCGGCTGGGTCCAGCGCGAGGCGCACACCATTGCGCAGTTGCGATCTCGACCCGTCCTCGCCGATCCGCTGCGCGAACTGACCCACCGCCATGACGAGCTGGAACGACTGCGCACCGCCGCGCGCCGCAATGTCGAACAGCTCCTGCGCGCCGAGTCCACAACCACCCTGCACCTGCGCGAGAAGCTGACCGCAGTGGGTCCGGCCGCCACGCTGGCCCGTGGCTACGCTGTCGTGCAGCGCGTCGCCGGTACCGACCGGCATGTCGTGCGTTCGATCGATGACTCCCCCGCGGGCAGCCAGCTCCGCATCAGGGTCGCCGACGGAGCCGTCACCGCCGCGGCACTGGGCACCAAGCGACTGACGCCAGAGACCACCGACGAGAAGAGGAAGTGACCGTGGCCGACGCCGGTTCCGAGAACACCGCTGCCGACACCCTGGCCGAGATCGCGGCCTTCGGCTACGAGCGCGCCCGCGACGAACTCATCAACGTGGTGAAGATGCTCGAACAGGGCGGCCTCGACCTGGACGACTCGCTGGTGCTGTGGGAACGCGGCGAGGCCCTGGCTACGCGCTGCGAACAGCATCTCGCCGGTGCCCGCCGTCGCGTGGAGGACGCACTCTCCCGCGCGGACCTCGACACCACCGACTGAGCCGGGTCCCCGCGGTCGGGACACCGCGCGCAATGCCCGCACGGGTCGATCGTCGGCGTCCACCGCGATTTCGCCGAGCTCGGCCCGCTGCACGTGGAAATGAAGCGGATCGACGGCGGTCTGTCCTTGCCAGGGCTCACCGGTCTTCGAGTTCGAGAGCCAGGAGCAATTGGCCGCGATCACCGAGCGTTTGCAGCAGGCGGGCTTGTTCATCGCGAACTCCCACACCCCGGTCCTCGGTGCGGGCGGAATGAAGCCGTGGGGACCCAGAGAGGTCGCCGTCAAACGCGAATTCGACCCCTATGGCCTGCTCGCCCAGGGCAAAGCCGACGATGCCGCGGTCGAGGACACCATCGCGGTGTCGACCGCGCTACCCAACAGCGGCTGGTCCTACCGACTGAGCACGTAGGCCGGTCGTGCGCGCTTACTTGGTCAGCGGCTGGGCGGTGGTGATGGCCTGCGCCAGCGTGGTGAACGCGGCTTCGTTGCCCGCGCCCGTGATCAGGATCCGCACCCCGCCGAGGTCGGCGATCCAGCCGGTTTCCTCGGTCGGTTCGGAGTAGACGATCCATTTCTGCCCGGCCACATCTTGCGTCCCGGTCGGATAGCGCGAGCCGAGCACCTGCCGTGACAAGGCTTCCTCGGTGGCATCGGTCTGCGAATACCGCATGTAGGTGCCCTGCGGTGTGATGTAGCCGACCGTGCTCACCGCACCGCCGCCGGCGGCGGCGATGGTGTCGCGGCTGCCCGAGTTCGACGTCCAGCCCTGCGGCAACGCGGGCTTGCGGATCGGGAACGACAGCGACTTCGCGTCCGATGTCAGCGCGGCGTCGGCGTCGAAAAACGGGATCTGACCCTGTGTCGGGCCGTTCGTGGCCACCGTGCACTGGCTCGCGACCCCCGCCAGCACGACCGCGGCCAGCACCAACGGGATCAACGACCAGAACAGATCGCGGTAGTCGTTGAAAATGCGGTGCTTCTTCTGGGACACGGCTATCAGTATCCACTCGAGCCCTGACCAAGCCGCTCAGGGGTCATCGCAGGAGGTCGTGCACGAGCGTGCCGTTTCGAAATGCGACAATGCCCCCGTAACACCAACGCCAAGGAGGCACTCCGCAATGACGGCATCTTCGCCCGCCCCCAGCCGCCGCGAGGCACCTGATCGCAACCTCGCGCTCGAGCTGGTCCGCGTCACCGAGGCAGGTGCGATGGCGAGCGGCCGGTGGGTCGGCCGTGGTGACAAGGAAGGTGGCGACGGCGCGGCCGTCGACGCCATGCGTCAGCTCGTCAGCTCGGTGTCCATGAAGGGCATCGTCGTCATCGGCGAAGGCGAGAAAGACGAAGCGCCGATGCTCTACAACGGTGAGCTCGTCGGCGACGGCACCGGCCCCGAGGTCGACTTCGCGGTCGACCCGGTCGACGGCACCACCCTGATGTCGAACGGGTCCCCCGGCGCCATCTCCGTGCTGGCGGTCGCCGAGCGCGGTGCGATGTTCGACCCGTCCGCGGTGTTCTACATGCACAAGATCGCCGTCGGCCCCGACGCCGCGGGCTCGATCGACATCACCGCCCCGATCGGCGAGAACATCCGCCGCGTGGCCAAGGCCAAGCGACTGTCGGTCTCCGATCTGACCGTTTGCATCCTTGACCGTCCCCGCCACGCGGAGCTCATCCAGCAGACCCGCGACGCGGGCGCCCGCATCCGCCTCATCTCCGACGGTGACGTCGCGGGCGCCATCGCCGCCGCGCGTCCCGAGTCCGGCGTCGACATCCTGGTCGGCATCGGCGGTACGCCCGAGGGCATCATCGCCGCCGCCGCGCTGCGCTGTCTCGGCGGCGAACTGCAGGGCATGCTCGCCCCCAAGGACGACGACGAGCGCCAGAAGGCGATCGACGCGGGCCACGATCTGGACCGCGTGCTCTCGACCACCGACCTGGTCTCCGGCGACAACGTCTTCTTCTGCGCCACCGGCGTCACCGACGGCGACCTGCTGCGCGGCGTGCGCTACTACCCGGGCGGCGCGTCGACCCAGTCGATCGTGATGCGTTCCAAGTCGGGCACCGTCCGCATGATCGACGCCTACCACCGCCTGACGAAGCTGCGCGAGTACTCCTCGGTCGACTTCGACGGCGACGACAGCGCGAACCCGCCGCTGCCGTGATGTGACATCGGATGCCCCCTCGATCTGTCTCGGCAGAGCGAGGGGGCATTTTCACGCCCACCGATTCGCCCGACGCCTGCACCGGCACTATTCCTGGTCCGGGTGTGGGATTTCGCGCTGGCGTGGGGGCACCATTCGGGCGGTTCGCGTCCTAGGGTCGAGGTATGGCTGACGACGACGCGCAGTACCGGATCGAGCACGACACCATGGGCGAGGTTCGCGTCCCGATCGACGCACTGTGGCGGGCGCAGACCCAGCGCGCCGTGGAGAACTTCCCGATCAGCGGGCGAGGGCTGGAGCGAGCGCAGATTCGGGCGCTCGGCCTGCTGAAAGCCGCTTGCGCGCAGGTCAACAAGGATCTGGGGCTGCTCGATCCGGGCAAGGCCGACGCGATCATCGCGGCGGCAGCCGAGATCGCGAACGGCGAGCACGACGACCAGTTCCCGATCGACGTGTTCCAGACCGGTTCCGGCACCAGCTCGAACATGAACGCCAACGAGGTGATCGCCTCGATCGCCGCGCGCGACGGCGTCACCGTGCACCCCAACGACGACGTGAACATGTCGCAGTCCTCCAACGACACCTTCCCCACCGCCACGCACCTGGCCGCCACCGAGGCCGTGATCACCGAACTCGTTCCCGCACTGGAACATCTGCGCCTCGCCCTGCTCGACAAGTCGGATCAGTGGCGCACCGTGGTGAAGTCGGGCCGCACCCACCTGATGGACGCGGTGCCGGTGACGCTCGGTCAGGAATTCGGCGGCTACACCCGGCAGATCGCCGCGGGCATCGAGCGCGCGATGGCCACCCTGCCGCGCCTGGGTGAATTGCCGATCGGCGGCACCGCGGTGGGCACCGGACTCAACGCCCCCGCCGGATTCGGCACGAAGGTCGTCGCGGAACTGGTGCGTACCACGGGAATCGACGCGTTGCGCGAAGCCAATGACCACTTCGAAGCCCAGGCCGCGCGCGACGGACTCGTCGAGGCCTCCGGCGCGCTGCGCACCATCGCCGTCAGCCTGACCAAGATCGCCAACGACATCCGCTGGATGGGCTCGGGCCCGCTCACCGGGCTCGGCGAATTGCAGCTGCCGGACTTGCAGCCGGGTAGCTCGATCATGCCGGGCAAGGTGAATCCCGTTCTGCCCGAGGCGGTTACGCAGGTGGCGGTGCAGGTGATCGGCAACGATGCGGCGATCGCGTTCGGCGGGGCCAGTGGGGCGTTCGAGCTCAATGTCTACATTCCCGTGATGGCCCGCAACCTGCTCGAGTCGATTCGCCTGCTGGCCAACGTCTCCCGGTTGTTCGCCGACAAGTGCGTGATCGGGCTGGTCGCCAACGAGGAGCACCTGCGGACCCTCGCCGAATCGTCGCCGTCGATCGTCACCCCGCTCAACTCGGCCATCGGCTACGAGGAAGCGGCCGCCGTCGCAAAACAGGCGCTGCGCGAGAAGAAGACGATCCGTCAGACCGTGATCGATCGCGGGCTCGTCCCGGACAAGCTCTCGCTCGAGGAGCTCGACCGCAAGCTCGACGTGCTGGCCATGGCCGACGTCGACCGCTGAGACGCCGAACGGCCGTCGCAGCGCGGGGGGGGGTGTGGGGGGTGGTGGGGGGGGTGTGTGTGGGCGTGGTCGGTCTGGGGGGGGCCGGTATCCGCATTGATCGTGAGG